>CAYWIT010000040.1:0-1508 GCA_964458415.1 uncultured Rhodospirillaceae bacterium | reverse complement strand
TAGTCGTTCCTGAATAATTTACAACCCATTGAAATAGAAATGTAAAACAAGCAATAGGTGAGGCAAAAATTGCAAGAAAGCGTTAAAATGAGCCTTAATTTCTTGCAATTATGGATTGAGCCATGAAGCCGAAATCATCCGAAAGCAGCGGTCAAGACGATCTGTTCCGGATACGTTTGACAGACTTGTTGGATCCTCGGCATGAGCTGTATCGATTAGCCGATCTGATCGATTGGCGGGTTTTGGATCAGGAATTAGGCCAGTATTTTATGGCTGATACCGGCGCCCCGGCTTTACCCACCCGCCTCATTGCGGGGCTGCACTATTTGAAACACGCGTTCGCACACTCTGATGAAGAGATGGTTGCGCGCTGGGTAGAGAATCCGTACTGGCAGTATTTTTGCGGGGAAGAGTTCTTCCGGCATGAATGGCCCTGCCATCCGACCTCGTTGACGAAATGGCGGCAAAGGATCGGCGAAGCCGGCTGCGAGTGGCTGCTGTCGGTGACCATTCAGGCGGGCGTGGACAGTAAAACCGTCAAGCCCAGCCACTTCAAATCGGTCACCGTGGACAGCACGGTGCAGGAAAAAGCGATCACCTATCCGACCGATGGCAAACTGTACGAGCGGTGCCGGCAACATCTGGTCCGCCTGGCTGATACGCATCGGATTCCGCTGCGCCAGAATTACAACCGCAAAGCACCGTTCTTGCTCTTGTTGGTGAATCGTTATCAGCATGCCCGGCAGATGCAGCGCAAACGCAAAGCGCTCAAGCAGTTAAAGACCCTGGTCGGGCGCGTGGTCCGAGATATTGAACGGCAATTGCCAGCGCGGCCGGTCGAAGTTCAGACGGCATTTCAGGACGCCCTGCACAAAACCCGGCGGATTCTGGCGCAACAGCCCCACGATAAAAACAAGCTCTACAGCTTCCATGCGCCGGAAACCGAGTGCATTGCCAAGGGCAAAGTCCATAAAAAGTACGAGTTCGGCGTCAAAGTCGGCGTCACAGTGACCAACCGAAGCAACTTCGTACTCGGCGCCCGCAGTTTTCCGGGCAACCCTTACGACGGACATACCCTGTACTCCTGCCTGGAACAGGCGGAAATCCTGTCCGGCGTCAAAGCCGAGGAAGCCTTTGTTGATCTGGGCTATCGCGGCGTTGAGATTCCGGGCGTCCACATTTACAAGGCGCGGCAAAAGCGGGGAGTGAACACGCGTCGGCTGAAGCGCGCCTTGAAACGGCGCAATGCGATTGAACCGATTATCGGCCACCTGAAGAACGACGGACTTCTGCGCCGTAACCACCTCAAAGGCTCGCTGGGCGATGCCCTGCATGCCGTCTTGTGCGGCGCCGGTCACAATATCCGTTTGATCCTCAGGCAGTTGAGGATTTTTTGGCCTGAACTTTGGCAAGGGCTCCATCGCTTTTGGGCGCTTTCACAGAGTGGGCTTGTGTTACTGCCAACATAACAAACTTTATTTTAAAATTTAGGCTTTTTCAGGGCCGAC
>CAYWIT010000039.1:0-1518 GCA_964458415.1 uncultured Rhodospirillaceae bacterium | reverse complement strand
ATAAAAGCGCATAACAAAATAATTCAACCTGACCAAACAGGGGATTGAAGCAGGAGCCGGTCACCCCTCCACACAGGGGGAGACTGGCTTCCGGAACACATAAAGGGGGAACGGCCATGGCTTTCGGGCCGGGGACGACGACAGGGACGGATTTGACGCAGAAAGGCAGCCTCAAGGCGCAATGGCCGGAGGCCGCCGTTTTGGAGAACCTGAGAGGCCTTGATGCCGAGGCGCGGCCCGTTATCAATGCGGATGCCGCCGTTTTTGATCTAGCGAACAGCGATGGAAATCTTCTGCGGCATAATTTCGCGGCGGCGGTGCAGGATGGAACTCTCGGCACAAATCAGGTCAGCGTGCAGCTTGGGTCAGTGGCTGACACCGTGCGGGCCACGGCTGATAAGGAAAAAGAAGAACGACGCAAGCAGGATGAAAACCTGCGGTTTATCAGGACGCTACAGGATATTCAGGATCGCCTGCGCGGGATCGAGGATGGGCTGGCAGCGAAATACGGCAAAAACTTCGCGGAAGATTTGGCCAAGCGCTATCTGGATAAAGATGTGGTCGCTCGCCTAATGGCCATTGAAAATGAAGAAGAGCGCAGACATCGGATCGCTCTAGAGATTATAAAGGGCGTTGATAAAGGTGAAATTTCTGAATCAGAGCTATATGAAGAGCCACGTGTTGAGGAATGGTTAAAGCTGAATAAAGAAAAAGCCGATATTTTGAAATTACAGGCGCAGGAAGCGATTGCTGATATTAAAGCTGGTAAGAAAGTAGAAGTTAGTGAGCAAGTTGCGTATGAAGCGAATAAGGTGGTGAAGGAAGATAGCTTATCGCAAGCATTTGCCTCGTCGGTTGTGAATGCTTTAGATGCCTCTAGTTCAAAAGGGCAAAATCTGGATGACTTGTTTGCCACTAACAGTAGCGTGCAACCGAAACCGGGAGGAAAACCTTTTGGTTAATGTTGTAAAGCGGCTTGCGGTGCAGATGCTATAGAATCTTTTTTATTGTACATGAATGTTAACCGAGCTTCGGCAGCGACTGTTTCTGCTTTATTGATGCCTTCCCTGTAGTTCATGGCGTTGGACCAAGCGCTTCCATTGACAAAATACATTAGTGAAGTTCCGGCGTCCGGTCTGGGATTTTTATGTACAAAATATTCGGAATCAACGCCAAATTTCGCAAGTTCCTGTTTGACCCTCTCTCCTACCTGCTGGAGTGTCACATGTGATGGAATATCTGCGCCAGCGGAAATAGCGATGCCGACCACTTCACGCCCTTTGGAATAACCGCCAGCCCGGGTGGCAATGTTATCGCCCCGTGCCGGATTGGCAGCAAATTGCACAGATTGGGCGATCTCTACAGGTTGCTGGGCCTGTGCGTCGTTGGCGGCGGCGAAGGGCATGGTTGCCATGGCGAGGGCGAGCAAGCCTGCTTTTGCGCTTTTGCTAAAACTGCTGTTCACATCCGGCGCGGCCATGACGAAAATCCCCTTCAAAAATCATTAGTGCTACGATA
>CAYWIT010000038.1:1237-2590 GCA_964458415.1 uncultured Rhodospirillaceae bacterium | reverse complement strand
AAATGGGCCTGCTCGGGGAGGATAAGACCGGAGCGCTCAGGGTCGAGGACCGTTTCACTATCTGGATCGAGGGTCCGATAGCGGAGCCGCCCTTCTAACAGCCTAATAACCGCCCATACACCGGCTTTGGTACGATGTTCTTTGCGCAGACCGGCGGGCAAAGTATTTTCATCGAAAATTGGCGTGGATCTGTAGGGCAAGGGCGCATTCGTCATGACAGCACCATCGCAAAAGGCCAGATACGGTTTATCATCGATAACCTACTCCCTTCACGTACCCAATCAGTTGCGCTTCCTCAAACTCGGCATCGCTTAACAAGACACGTAGAACAGCCCGCGCCGTTACCACGCCAATAGGCCGGTTTTCTCCATCAACTACGGGAATATTCTTTAGATGCCGCGCCCTCATTAATTGGGACACGTCTTGCAGCTGGTCTTCTGCGCGGCACACGACAACATCGTTTCGCGTCACCAGCGATGCTGCACACATGCAGCTGGAGCCCTGACAGACGCTCATCTGCCTTACGACATCTGTTTTGGTGATGATGCCCTGTAGAATGCCCGCACTGTCACAGACAACGACAAGGTCAGTCCCTGAAATTAAGAGCTTCGCGGCGTCGATTAGTGGCGCACTATCCGCAATCGTTACAAGTTTTTCTCGTGCTGCATCCAGAATATCTTTAACGAACATTTTGTTTTCCTGTAAATGGCTGGAGGTATTTTTAAAGACCCTGTTTGCTCGCAAGTTTAAATAGCCTTTTGTTGACCACACAATCTGCTAGTGTCTGTTTGTTCAACGTATCCACGAACGCTAAGGTTGCATCGTGCAAAAAGTGCTTAAGTTGGCAAGAAGCAGCAATCCGGCATGTGTTTCTATCCGCACTGAAGCATTCAACCATGTTCATATGCGGCTCAAGGCTCCGCACCAGATCGCCCAGGCGAAGCTTTTTCGGATCGCCATTAAGCTTTATACCGCCGCCCTTGCCTTTACTGCTGACGATATAGCCGAGCTGGGAAAGCCGATGAACGATCTTGACCAGATGATTACGCGAGATCGCGTAATGCTCGGAAATCTCCTTTACGCTGCAAAGACGGTCAGGGTGGGCCGCCATATACATGAGGCTCCGCAGGCCATAGTCTGTAAAAATTGTGAGTTGCATACGTGAATCAACACCCTCTTAATTCGATTGACTTGAATATCATATCTTATAATATGTGCATTAGGTACATATTTAGGAGAATCACCCATGCTGAGCGAAAAAACAGTTCAAATCGTGAAGTCCACGGCCCCTATTTTGCAAGAGCACGGTGAAACGCTAACACGTCATTTTTACAAACGCATGTTCGCCCATAA
>CAYWIT010000038.1:0-1137 GCA_964458415.1 uncultured Rhodospirillaceae bacterium | reverse complement strand
ACAGATGAGGTTATCAACGCTTGGGGTGAGGCCTACGGCCTGTTATCCGGTATTCTCATTGGACGCGAAGCCCAGATTTATAAAGAGCAAGTATCTGTCCCCGGCGGATGGGAAGGCTTTAAGCCCTTCACAGTACTCCGCAAGGAGCAGGAAAGCGATATCATCACATCGTTTTATTTGAAGCCAGCGGCCGGCGATGCTCTCCCTACGTTCAAGCCCGGCCAATATATCACCGTGCAGGTTCCAAGCCCTTGCGGACACACGACAATGCGCAACTACAGTCTGTCAGACAAGCCTGGACGTGATTATTTTCGCATCAGTGTTAAGCGGGAAACAGGTCCAAAAGCCGATACGCCAAAAGGCTATGTCTCCAATTTTCTGCATGAAGCCATCCAAGTGGGTGACAACCTTTCTATTGCGCCGCCTTGTGGAGAATTCTTCCTTGATGTTGAGGCAAAGCATAGCCGGCCTTTGGTCTTGCTCGCGGCGGGCGTTGGTATCACCCCGATTATAAGTATCCTGCAGTCTGCACTTGAAACGATGCCTGACAGGAAGATCGTCTGTATCCATGCGAGCTTACATGAGGGGGTTCAGGCATTTAGAAAGACATTGGACGAAATGGCCGCTCAACACCCCAACCTGACTGTCAGCCACTGTTACAGCGAAGCGCCCCCTACGGGCATCACCCGCGCGGCGGGCGATGTTACGGGTCTTGTGAACGCGAGTCTCATTGAATCGTTTGTACCGGATAGAGACGCTGATTATTACTTCTGCGGCCCCAAGCCTTTCATGGTCGAGATTTATCATCAACTGCTAACTTGGGGATTGCCACCTGCACAGGTGCATTTTGAATTTTTTGGCCCGCGTCAGGAATTGGATCGAAAAGCCGCCTGAAATCATTTCTCGGATAAACGCTAGTTTTTCATGCGGATTGTTTCCTCACAGCATAGTGGGGAATGCTCGCGCGTAATAAACTGAATTCACGGTCAGCAATATTCGTGAAATTTGCCGGTCTAAGGTGTTTTGTTAGTATATACACCTAATAATCAGGCCTGTTTTTGTTACCGCCTGCTTACATGAGCATCTGTTGGGTATCGAAACTTTTCTCACGATTGAACCGTTGAATTTCCGTCGAAC
>CAYWIT010000037.1:0-3643 GCA_964458415.1 uncultured Rhodospirillaceae bacterium | reverse complement strand
GTACAAAAAGCAATCGGCGTCGTGCCGGAACTGCCGCCGCAACTGGCGGATCTGCATACGCGTGAAGAGAGATGCGTGACGCTGGCGAATGACCTTGGCAGCGTGCAGGAGTTTATCCGCCAAAATGCGGGGGCAGGGATATAATGGATTTTTATGCGCTGGCGCGGCCTTGTTTAATGAGAATGGATCCGGAGCTTGCGCACCGGATGACGATTCAGGCGCTAAAGGCGGGGGCGGGCCCGCGCCATCATGACAGTCATCCTGCGCTGGAAACAAGGGTTTTCGGCAAGACATTTCCCAATCCTCTTGGGTTGGCCGCCGGTTTCGACAAGGATGCGGAAGTGCTTGCCCCCATGCTGGCCATGGGGTTCGGCTTTGTCGAAGCGGGAACGGTGACGCCGCTGCCGCAATCCGGCAATCCGCGCCCGCGTGTTTTTCGTGATCCTGACAACAAGTCGATCCTCAACCGGATGGGCTTCCCGGGAGGCGGTCTGGAAAATTTTAAAAATAATGTATTGCGGTTTCGCCAAAACAACAGGGGCGTCCTTGGCCTGAATATCGGTGTAAACAAAGATACGCCGGTCCCGCTGGAGGATTACCTGACGGGGTTGCGGGCGCTGGCGCCCTTGGCTGATTATATCGCGATCAATATTTCCTCCCCGAATACGCCGGGGCTGCGGGATCTGCAGGCGAAGGCGGCGCTGGACAAGTTATTGTCAGGGCTCGGGCGTGAAAAATACGGCGTGCCGCTGTTGTTGAAGCTGTCTCCGGACCTGACGGGCGAGGAACGGCAGGATATCGTGGCGCTGGCCCTGAAGCATGGCATCGACGGGCTGATTGTTTCCAATACGACGGTTTCGCGACCGGCAGCGCTGGCGGCGGCGCTGCAGGCGGAGAAGGGCGGGCTGAGCGGCGTTTTGCTGCGGGAGATATCAACGGCGGCCATCCGCGATTTTTACCGGCTGTCGGCGGGACAACTGCCGATTATCGGCGTGGGCGGGATTGCCTCGGCGGCGGAGGCTTATGAGAAGATCCGGGCCGGGGCCGCGCTGGTCCAGCTTTACACAGGGCTGATTTATCAGGGGCCGCGGCTGGTCGTCGATATTTTGCGCGGGCTGCCGGCTCTGCTCGAACGGGACGGGTTTCCCACGGTGGCAGCGGCGGTTGGCGCGGATATGGCCTCTGGTCAGGCTGCGCAAAAAACGGTAAACTCGTAAAAACGGATGCTACGGATGGTGCAGATGAAAAAAATTGAGAAACCGGAAAATGTCGTGCCATTGTTCGAGCGGTCGGTGGGCGGCATGCACCAGCGGCCATCATTGGCGTCATACCTGACGTTTAAAAATATTGTCCTCGGTCTTGGCGTGGCGACTTTCCTGATTTTTCTGGGCAGTGCTGTTTCGGCGCGTATCGCTTTTCTTTTCGCGGCGCTGCTGGCTTTGGCAGGTATCTTCTTTTTCGAGGTTATGGGGCGGCGTAAATGGGAAACCGGCGTGATCGAGCAGCTGCGCCGTGCCGCTGATGACTATGACCGTCTGGTGCGAGAGGTGGCGCGCAACCGGAATGAGATGGCGGTCCTCAAGAAAAGTCTGGTCGATGCGGGCGCGCTGGTTCGCAGCTATGGCAAAACAGCAGGTGAGGACGTCGGGCAACGCATGATGAAGGCGCTGGCAGACCAGTTTTCGCGCATGGGGGAAGTTCCCGCGATCCCGTCATCGGATCAGAGGGAGGAAGTTTCGCCGGCGATTCTGGCGACGCTGGAGAAAGACGCGCCGCTGACCCCGGCAGACGAGCGGTTGATTGGCAACCGTTTGACGGACGAACAGGTCATACAGCTGGTGCATGCCGCGGTCAATCGGGACAGGATCGATTTGTTTCTCCAGCCGGTGGTCGGACTGCCGCAGCGCAAGCTGCGCTTTTACGAGATGCTGTCGCGGATCCGCATCAAGCCGGAAGTCTATCTTCCGGCGGAACGTTATATCGCCGTTGCCCTGCGGCATGATCTTTTGCCGGTGATCGACAATCTGCTGTTGCTGCGCGGGCTGCAGATGCTGCGCGACACCGAGGAGGAAAACTTTAACCGGGCCTTTTTCTGCAACATTACCAGCCTCACCCTGAATGATCCCAAGTTTATGGGCGATCTGGTGGAGTTTATCGCCCAGAACCGTACGCTGGCGCCGCGGCTGGTGTTCGAGCTTTCCCAGCAGGATCTGGCGGCGATGAGCGCGGATATCCTGCCGGTACTGAAGGGGCTGGCGCGGCTGGGGTGCCGTTTCTCGATGGACAAGGTGCGGGCGCTGTCTTTTGATTTTTCCTATCTGGAGGAGCGTCATATCCGCTTTGTCAAGGTGTCGGCTGCGGCCATGATACAGGAATTGCGCGAGCCTGGCGGCTTGCAGCGCATGAGAAGGTTGAAATCTGAAATGGATCGCAACGGCATCGACTTGATCGTCGAGAAGATTGAAACGGAAAGCCAGCTGCGAGACTTGCTGGATGTCGAGATCGACTATGGCCAGGGTTATCTTTTCGGCCATCCGCAGCTCTACGGGAAGGTCTAGGGCGTAATGTATATCCGGCATCTTTCAGATATCGCAGGGCGCTATGACGGGTTTATCCTTGATCTCTGGGGTGTCGTGCATGACGGCGAAAGGCCTTATCCGGACGTGATCGCGACGCTGCGCGAGATGAAACGGGCGAAACGGAGAATCTGGCTGTTGTCGAATGCGCCCCGCCGCGCCTGGGTGGTGGCGGACAAGCTCGCGCAGATGGGGATTGATGCGGGGCTCTACGACGGCCTGCTGACTTCGGGCGAGGCAACGTGGCAGGCTTTGCGGGACCGCTATCTGGAGGAATATGGCCGGAAATTTTTTCATCTGGGACGCAAGGAGGCTGACCGGAGCCTTTATGAGGAGATTGATGCTGAAAAAGTCGCGACGCCGGAGGAAGCGGATTTTGTGCTCAACAGCGGCGTGGTGGAGTTTACCGATACGGCCAATCAGTATCGTGCCGTGCTGGAGAAATGCGCTGCGCTGGGTTTGCCGATGATCTGCGCCAATCCGGACCGTATTGTGCATGTCGGCGCGCAGCTGGTTGTTTGTGCCGGAACGCTGGCGGAGATGTACGAGGGGATGGAGGGGAAAGTCGCATGGTTTGGCAAACCTTATCGGGCTGTATACAGCCACTGTCTCATGGCCATGGGGTCGCAGCGTGTGGCCGCCGTGGGAGACAGCATGATCACGGATATTGCGGGCGCGACCGGAGCAGGGCTCGATTCTATTCTGGTGACTTCCGGTATTCATCGTGAGGAGCTGGGGGAGGGGGAGGAAAGCGCGACAAATGAGAATCGTTTGCAGGATTTTTTCAAAAAATATCCTTATCGCCCGAATTACGTCACTTCCAGACTGTTTTGGTAAACGCCTTAATAAGATATTAATAATCAAGGGGTTAAACTCAACAGTCAGGTGCCTTCAATTTTCCTAAAATTTTTCATAAATCATCGTAAATTTGACGGTTTTAAGAAAAAGGGGTACTATTAAAGAATAAGCCTGAAAAGGTGTGTGCATTTCTTGTCGGGGTACATCATGAGTGATTCCAGAAAAATCAAAGCCTCCTCTGTCGCAGCCTTCCTTTTCATGCCGCAGTT
>CAYWIT010000036.1:0-4548 GCA_964458415.1 uncultured Rhodospirillaceae bacterium | reverse complement strand
ACCCCGTGGGTGCGCGCTATCAGATGCATTCATCTTGATGCTGATTCGAAAAATTTGCAACTGTAACATTAATGGCTAAGTTTTTAGATTCTTAGCCATTAAGTATAACGCTCTCTTAAGTGGATTGTTTTATAACAATGTTGCGGCGTTTTCTGTCATTACATGATCGTTGCAACGCATCGCAAATTCCCTGCATGTGCGCAAAAAAATCCCTGCTTTTACCACGGGAATTTTATGACGATGTGCCGTAATGTCCTTTGATTTTCAAAGCTATGTGCGGAGCTGCCCACAACGGCAATCGACCAAAACCACCGAAGTTCCCTGTTATTTCCCTGCAAAACAGGGAATTGTGGGCAAGAGCTTTTATCGATAGACTAGATCCACCGCCACCTTCCCCTTCACCGTCCACAAAAGCACCCCCGCAAGGGGGTATTTTTGTATGTGCGGGGGACGGTGCGGGGGACGGACCGCCGTTCGATGAAAGGCCAAAGGCCTTTCAGGCGAGCGGGCAGAGGCCCCGCGAGGCCTGAGCGAAAGCGAGGGTCAAAAACAGGCCGAAGCCTGTTCTTGCAATCTCACCGTCTTTACGCGCAAGCAGCTACGTGGGACGTATTTTTGGGCGCGCATGTCCTGATTCCGGCCGCTTGATCTTTATCAAGTAAATCCCTGCGTGAAATGCTAGGCTGCCCTCATGCCTATTATGCAGAAAATCCGCGCTTATCATGCCGCGCTGGCTATCTTGTCTCTCCTGTCTTATGTGACGGGCGAGTGGGGCATTATTCATTCCTGGCTCGGATATGGCGTTGCGGCGATCATGGTGTTCCGCTTGCTCTGGGCGTTAAGCGGCAATCCGCATGTCGGGTTGATGCGCTTCTATCCGTCATTTGAAGGGCTTCATCTCGCCAACGTCTTAACGCACCCGTCGATTACCAAAGTATTCATGCTTGGAATTGCGCTCAGCCTTCTCGTTGTAACAGCCACGGGGATCGCCCTTGATCAAGGCGGTGCTATCGGACTTGCCAATACGGAATTGATGGCTGTCGCCTATGCCGATGATGACGGAGAACGCGGCCAAAAGAGTGAAAGCTTTTATGAGGAAGCTCTTGAAGAGGGGCACGAGCTGTTTGCCAATCTGCTGCTTCTGTTTGTGGTGATGCATGCCAGCTATTTGCTGCTTTTCAGGCGCCCGCTCGCAAAATTCATGTTATTCCTGAACAAGCCGGATAAACAGGCCTGACGCCGCAACTATCAAGCGGCATCATTGTGTTTTCAAACGTGGCGGTTTTGCCCTTCTACCGTTTGGTGCCGCCAAATTTAAGGTCATAGTATTTAAATAAAAATGGATTGATGACAATCGACAGCAATGCGCCGGCAAGAATCAGATTATAAAGGTCTTGCGTCAATAGCCCTTTGTCGAGAGCGAGTCCGCCCAGAATAAAGGAAAACTCGCCGATCTGCGCCAGTCCGGCCGCGATAGCAAAGCTTGTTTCCCCGGGCTGTTTGAACAGGGCGGCAATCGCGATGGCGGCGAGACTTTTCGCCATTATAATAACCAGAACGGTCAGGAGTACGGCCAAAGGCTGTTTTAAAAGTGTTGACGGATCGAACAGCATGCCGACCGAGACAAAGAAAAGCACGGAAAAAGTATCGCGCATGGAAAGCGTGCTTTCGGCAGATTTTTTCCCTGTTTCGCTTTCGCCGAGCATGACGCCGGCGAGGAAGGCTCCCAGCGCCAGAGAGGCGTCAAAAACAACATAGGCAATAGAAGCGAAGCCCAAAGCAATTGCCAGTATGCCCAGCGTGTTAAGTTCCGCAGAACGGATTTTGGCAATCTGCACCAAAAGCCAGGGCAGAAAACGCCGTCCAATCAGAAACATAAATACAAAAAAACCGCCTATTTTAAACAGGGTTGCCAGAGCGTTTTTCAGGATCAGGGCGGTGGAGTCCCCCTGATGATCATTCATGGATTCGGCAATGACGGGGATCATGACCAGCGCAATAACCATGGCAATATCCTCGATGATCAGCCAGCCTATGGCGATTTTCCCCCCGTTGCTCTGGAGCAACCCCCGCTGTTCCAGAGAGCGTAACAATACAATTGTGCTGGCTACGGAGAGGGAAAAGCCAAATATAAGCGCAGGCACCACCTCATGTCCGAGGGTCAGGGCGAGGAGCGCGCCAATGATCGTGGCGGACAGCATTTGGGTCAGGGCGCCGGGTAATGCTATTTTTCTGCTGTTGAGAAGGTCCTCTATTGAGAAGTGCAGGCCGACGCCGAACATCAGAAGAATAATGCCGATTTCGGCAAGCTGTTTTGCCAGGGAAATGTCAGCGACAAAACCGGGGGTATAGGGGCCGATCACTATGCCGGCCAACAGGTAGCCGAATATGGAGGGGAGTTTGAGCTTTTTTGCGATAATGCCGAAGAAGAAGGCGGTGACGATGCTGGCAATAATCGTGCTGATCAATGTGTATTCCATGTGAAAAATATAAAGATCGAGGTGGTGTTGACAAGCCTTTTTTCATGTAAGGGCTGTATTTCCTGCGGGGGCGGTGTTGTTTTGTGCTGCCGCGGACAGGGGCTTCCCGCCATAAAAATTGCCAAACCGGCCGGGCTGGCGTATAGAGAATGTCAGGATCAAATTCAGAGAGTGGAATGATATGAACGCGCTGCCGCCTTGCCCGAAATGCCAGTCATCCTATGCTTACGAGGACCGGGGCCTTTATGTCTGTCCGGAATGCGGCCATGAATGGTCGGCCACGGCAGGAGCCGGAGACAGCGGCGCCAGCGGTAAAGTCGTGCGCGATGCCAACGGAACAGAGCTGAAGGATGGCGACACCGTAACAGTGATCAAGGATCTGAAGGTCAAGGGATCGTCAACGGTGGTGAAGGTCGGCACAAAGGTCAAGAATATCCATCTGGTCGAGGGAGACCACGACATCGACTGCAAGGTTCCGGGCATCGGCCCCATGGGGCTGAAATCTGAGTTCGTGAAGAAGGTGTTGGATTAGCCGCAGACGGGTGGAAGGTTACCGCCCCTTTTTTTTACTAAGTAGCTTTTTCATACTTTAACTCTACCATTCTGTGGACGTTTTAAAAACATATTTTCTAATTTATCGATTCAACTCAAGCGGTTGGAGCAATTTTAGGGCGCCAAACCTGTTTTTGCGGTTTAGAGAGAAAAGGCCGTTTCTGTTCTTGATCGAGCGTCTCTGTACTTTGGCGCGCACGTCGTATCGCGAAGTATGCGCCAACAGCGCGCATTTCTGCGCGGGCGACGTGGATAGTCTCTGGAGGGTGGAAAGTTTGGTGGTGGGTGCAGTCTACCGAGAACCAGTCTTTCGGGCAATTCCCTGCTTTGCAGGGAAATAACAGGGAATTTCGTTGATTTTGGGGGATGTTTTTCACGTGCGACTCCGCACATAGCTTTGAAAATCAAAGGACATTACGGCACATCACCATAAAATTCCCGTGGAAAAAGCAGGGATTTTTTCGCGCCCATGCAGGGAATTCATCCGAGCGTGCAAAGATCATGAAATGACAAAAATGCCCATGATATTGTCAGAAAAAAATCGCCGTTTCAGGTCGGCAAAGGGCTATTTGAAAACGATCACGGATTCAAAAAAATTTAAAGCCATCTATTTGATTGTTGCTGCGCAATGCCAATCACGCATAGTTCTTTCCCTACGGCTCGCTGGATGTGTTTTGCATATATCTTTCTTCCAAGCCTTAACGCGCTCATCTGCTTGGCTAAGCTGTTCTTTGGTTAAATATTTTTCTACTCGATTTATTTCAAACATAGAATCCTTCTCGGATATTCGACGGGCTGAATACCAGAAATAGGCATCCACCCAGCTTTGAGAAAACCCAGCATCACCTTTCTCATATACATGCCCCAATACATCCATTGCAGCAAGGTCGCCCTTATTTGCTTCGTTTCTGCACCAGCGAACAACCTCTTCGTAGTAACTCTGAGCAATGCCTTTTTTATCAATGCCGTACTCAAGACATTCATGCTGTTGCGCTTGCGTATCACCCGCTAAGGCAGCCTGAGCCCATCCAAGCGGGGTTAGTGATAATGGACCATAGCGTTTATCTATTTCTTTCAAATATCTCGCATCTGTATTTGTACATGCAGAGAACAAAAGCGCAGAAAACAATATAAGCATTGCGATGTTATGAGGTATTTTTCTCATGAGAAGAGGGGCCTCCAAATAAATTGCCAATAAGAGAAACATGGAACCGCTGTACAGTATTGTAATTAAGTCAGCAAATCTAACCAAAAAATGGTGCATTCATGGTGCAATTTTGGTGTGCTTGTAGCTAAAAAACAGCAGTCTGATGACTTTATTAAGCAACAAAGCCTGTGCCGACGAGGTGCGACGATCTCCCGAAAAACGTTGGATTTTTTCTTCAACTCCTCATAGATTTTGATGTCAAAAATTTGGAGTATAAATATAACGATCCGAGTGTAACCACATGAAAACACTTGCAAATTTTTCGAATCGCGTGCATGCTTAGCTCATCTGATAGCGCGCACCACGGGG
>CAYWIT010000035.1:0-5820 GCA_964458415.1 uncultured Rhodospirillaceae bacterium | reverse complement strand
GAAGCGGTCGTCGTGCGAGCGGAGCGCCTGGAGCACCTGCCACACGACGGCGTAGGTTTTGTTGTCGTTCAGCGCTTCGTGGGGCTCCATGCCTGCCGGAATGACCACCGGCAGAATGACGTAACCGCGTTTTTTCTTCCCGTCCGGCGTGATGCGCATGACGCGGCCAACGGATTGCACCACGTCCACTTGCGAATTGCGGGGAGTGAGAAAAAGCACTGCGTCCAGAGCGGGCACATCCACCCCTTCGGAGAGACAACGCACGTTGCTCAGTATCCGGCAGGTGTTTTCCGGCGGATCGGCCTTGAGCCAGACGAGTTTGGTTTCCTTCTCGCTGGCGTTCATGCTGCCATCAACGTGTTCGGCCTCGCAGGAAAGGCTGGCGGTTTGCTCTGACTCTTCTTCCTGATAGGCTTCGACCACTTTCTGAAACATACCGGCGATCTGTTTGGAGCTGACCTTGTGCGTTTTAGCGCCTTTGGAGATTTCGATGACCTGACAAAAAGCCACGGCGCGCCGCATAGCCGCATCGTCGCCCGGCAGGTCGCAAGTCAGCCCTTGCTTGGAGAGCGCTTTCCAGCAGCCGATGATTTTGGCGGCGTCGTCCACCTTGAGTTGGTTGTTTTCGTCTTTGAGCAAAGATTGAATACGGCGGCTGACATGGGCTTCTTCAATCGCCAGCACAATGACCTTGTAATCGACGAGTAGTTCGAGCTTGACGGCTGCGGAGAAGGTGATAACGTGCAGCTCTTTGCCATACAGACTTTCGTCATCCATCGAGCAAAGTGCCACATTATCTTTTTCGGCGCTGGCCTTGGCGCTGTCGCCATAAATGCGCGGCGTGGCTGTCATGTACATGCGCTTGGCGGCACGGATAAAATTGGCGTCATGGACTTTGACGAAAGCGCTTTCGTCGTCGCTGTCAAATGTCGCGCCGGTGGTGCGGTGCGCCTCGTCGCAAACGATAAGATCAAAATCGGCCAGTCCGTATTTTTGCTGGGCACGGCTGATGACGGAAATGGAGTGGTAGGTGGAAAAGACCACGCTCATGTGCAACGCATCATGGCGCTTGGTCATTTCCGCCGTGAGCTTGTTGGCTTCGGTTGTCGCAGGGTAACGTAATTCGTGGGTGAAGGTCTGAACCGCGTCGTCGTCCTTCTTGCGTTTTTTACCTACGTCGATGTCCGAACAGACGGCAAAACTGTGCAGCGGCGTATCGCTTTCCTGTGTCCATTCGGTGAGTGTTTGCGACATCAGGGCCAGGCTGGGCACCAGAAACAGGACACGCTTGCCCGCTCCTGCTAAGTTCTCTGCAATCTTCAGGCTGACAAAGGTCTTGCCGGTGCCGCAGGCCATGATGAGCTTGCCCCGGTCGGCTTGCGCCAGGCCGTTTTTGACTTCGGTCAGTGCGGTTGTCTGGTGCGGACGCAGTTTCTTTTTGGATTTAAGTACTGCCGGGCTCTTGGGCTGATACTGGTTCCAGTCGATCTGGCTGTTTTCCAGATCATGCAGGTCTATCTTGCTGACCGGAGGTTGCTGGTTGCACAGGGCATCCTCGGCGTGCTCGCTCCAGTGGTTGGTGGTGCTGACGATAAGGCGATAGGTGAAATGCTTTTTGCCCGATGCCGTAAAGAAACTGTCAATGTCACTCTTTTGGACATGGTAATCTTCCGCGTAAAACTTGCACTGTATGGCATGAAACTCGCCTGTGCCGTTGGTTCTGGCAACAAGGTCAATGCCGGTATCGCGCTTGTCCAGCCCTTGCTGGATTGCCCAGTCAGCATACGTCCACACATCACTGTATAAATCGCGGTAGATAGCCTCGTTGCGCAGGTATGTACAAATCAGCTCTTCAAAATAGGTGCCTTTTTCACGCTCGGTGACAGCGGCATTACGGAAACTATCCAGCAGGTTTTTGATTATTGTCATCTTGTTTAATTCCTCAGAATTTCTCCATATCACCAAAACGGAAAGCTCATCGGGCGGCAGACACCCTTTCCCGCGCTCTGTGTTTCGGCGATCAGGGCCGTTCCTTCCGGCGAGCCCTTCACACCCAGACGAAACGCTTCATCATTGGTCGAGCCGATTTCTTCGTAATAATACAGAGTGTGACCGATGACGTGACCGGCAAGACTTTGTTTCAGGGATGCTTTATTCAGGTTCATAGTAATCCATGATGATATCGGACGTCACTTTATTTGTGTTATGAATAGGATTTTCTTTTAAGCGGATATAGATGGCATCGGCAGCCTGGCTCTAATGCTTTCTCATTTTACGTTACCCCCTTTGTGTACTTTTCAATTTTATCCGTAACGTATGCCGTAATTATCAGGATTTGCACGGGAAAGTCAACGTGGTTTTGTCATGGGTCATTGCACAGAATAACGTAGTGCGGACATTTGTGTCCGCTCTTATTGGCGGGTCTAAAGACCCGCACTACATAAAAACGAACCAATAGGATTGACTGGAATGTCAATATACCGATTCAGATAAAACGACAATAAACCGGCAGTTGAAGGGGCGTACAAAAAGCGAAAAAGGTGTCTGAAAGCAGCAACAAAGATATTCTTGACATACAGAATCGAAATTCTTATAGTTTGACTGCAAGCAAACAGTGTCATCAAAAAGATCGAGGTTGATATAGAAATGTTATCAAAACAAAAACCTGTTAAAGATTCCCGGCGCTTTCGCGAATTATCCGAGAAAGAATTGAACGAAATTACCAGCGCTGTTGGAGACCGGGCAAGGGCACAGACAGTCGAACAGAAGGAAAGAATGAAAACCAGCCTGCTAAAGGCGATTGAATCCGCGCACACAACATTTATTTCCAATGACAAAAAAAGAACTTAGACCAAAGCTGATTGTGATAGCCGGACCAAACGGTTCCGGCAAAACAACATTCACAAACCAGGTGCTCCGGCATGACTGGTCCGCACATCAATGCAGCCCGTGTTGTCAGAAGGGTTATGGATGGCGGGCACGATGTTCCCATCAGCAAGATCATCTCACGCTACAACCGCTCCATCGCTAACGGCACAATAGCGATGTCTATGGTTGACAGAGCCTACGGTTACGACAATTCTATTGACAATCGGGATCCGAAGAAACTTTTCCGTACAAAAGAAGGGGAAATTTTCAAAACCTATGTTGATCTGAAGATCCACGAGTGGGGACAAATGATGATCGAGAAACTGGCAACACCTGCTGAAAGCAGGCCAAGTCATATGCGATAAGCGGCGTCAGAAGGTCTTTCGTGTAGGAATTCGCTCTCAAGAAATCTCTGTACTGACTTAATCGTCCTTCGATTGAACTGCAAACTTTAGGAGCAATTAACAAAATAAATTACGACGCGGTTAATCTTGAACCTTGAACCTTGAACCTTGAACTTTCAGCGATATATCGGCGGCTCGGACGGAGTGGGTGAGTTCGCCCACGGAAATCATATCGACGCCGGTCGTGGCGATTTTGCGAACGCGCTTAAGATTGACATTGCCCGAGGCTTCGGTAAGGGCTCTGCCGGAGATGAACAAGACGGCTTTTTTCATGGCGGCAAGGGTCATATTATCCAGCATAATAATATCGACGCCGCAGGCCAGGGCTTCCCGGACTTCCCGCATGTTTTTCGTTTCCACCTCGATTTTCAGCGGTTTCTTCAAATGCTGCCGCTGCGCCAAGACGGCGGCGGTAATGCCGCCTGCGGCTTCGATATGGTTGTCCTTGATGAGCACGGCGTCATAAAGACCCGCACGGTGATTGGTCCCGCCGCCGAGCCGCACGGCCATCTTATCCAGAACGCGCAGGCCGGGAACCGTCTTTCTGGTATCCAGAATTTTTACTTTTGTGCCTTGCACGACTTCCATGTACCGTGCCGTCAGCGTGGCAATGCCGCACATCCTTTGCAGCAGATTCAGCGCGACGCGTTCCGCCTGCAGGATACTGGCCAGACTGCCCGCAACTTCAGCAATCACATCGCCTTTTCGGACCCGGCTGCCGTCGACGGCCATTTTGTTGACGGTGACAGACGGATCCAGGCATTGAAACGCCGCTTCAAAAACATCCAGGCCGGCAACAACAAAATTCTCCTTGGCCACCGCAATCGCCCTGCCCTTCTTTTTCGGGCTGACGGTGGCCTGCGTGGTAATATCCCCGGTGCCGATGTCCTCGGCCAGCGCGGCTTTGATGATTTTTTTTATTTGCGGCGAAACCATTACACGGCAATCTCTTTTAATTTCTTCAGGGCGCTCTCCAGAGCGGAAAATTTTTCCTGGAAGCTTTTCAGTTTGCCTTCTTCCTTCTCAATGATTTCCGGAGCGGCCTTGTCGCGGAAATCCTGGTTGTCCAGTTTCCGGGAGCTTTGTTCCAGGTCTTTGGATACTTTGGCAAGCTCTTTTTCCAGCCGCGCTTTTTCGCCGGAAATATTCACAATGCCGGCCAGCGGAACGAAAACTTTCGTTTTGCCGACCACGCCGGTGGCCACGCCCCTGGGCTCCGCCAGATTCACATCCACCGCAAGGGATTCCAGGGCGGCCAGGTTGACGATATAGCCGGATCCGTTTTCCACACAGACTCTGGTTGCCTCGTCCGCCGCAGAAATCATCACGGTGAGCTTCACGGAGGGCGGAATCCGCATTTCCCCGCGAATATTGCGGATCGAGGTAATGATCTCCATGAGCGTTTCCATTTCCTGCTCGGCATCCTTTTCTTTCCAGGCCTCGTTGACCACGGGAAACCGGCTGACCATGATCGAATTTTCGTCGCTGCCGTGGAGCGTCTGCCAGAGTTCCTCCGTAACAAAAGGCATGAAGGGGTGCAGCAGCTGCAGCATGGCGGCGAAAACTTCTTTGAGGGTCCGCTGGGTCACCCGCTTGCGCTCGGGGCTGAGTTTACCGTAGAGAGCGGGTTTGCTCACTTCCAGATACCAGTCGCAGTATTCATGCCAGATGAAATTATAGATGGCGGCCGCCGCGTCGTTGAACCGGTATTCGTCGAGGCTTTTGGTCACATCTTCTATGGTTTCGCTCAGTTTTGCCTTGATCCATTTTTCCGGCAGCGCGTCGGGTTCGTTCAGGATTGCGTCTTCCTCGTAATCCGCCAGATGGGCAAGCGTCAGTTTGGCCGCGTTCCAGATTTTGTTGACGAAAAATTTATAGCCCTCAATGCGCTCCGGCGACATGCGGACATCGCGACCCTGCGCCGTATAGGCGGCCAGGGTAAAGCGAAACGCATCCGTGCCGTACTGGTCGATCATCAAGAGCGGGTCGATGCTGTTTCCCGAGGATTTGCTCATCTTGTCGCCTTTTTCATCGCGCACCAGCGCGTGAAGATAGACGTCCTGAAACGGCACATCCTTCATCACGTAAAGGCCCATCATCATCATGCGGGCCACCCAGAAAAAGAGAATGTCGAACCCGGTGATGAGCAGCGAGGTCGGATAAAAGGTTTTGAGGGCCTCTGTTCGCTTGGGCCATCCCAGTGTCGTGAACGGCCACAGGGCGGAACTGAACCAGGTATCGAGCACATCCTCGTCCTGCCGGAGCGAAGATCCGTCGCAAACGGGGCATTTTTCGGGGTCCACCGTGGAAACGATGACCTTGCCGCAGTCGCCGCAATACCAGACCGGAATGCGGTGCCCCCACCACAACTGTCGAGAGATGCACCAGTCGCGGATGTTGTTCATCCAGTCAAAATACGTGGCCTCCCAGGTGGCGGGCACAATGCGCGTTTTCTTTTTCGTGACGGCGGCGATGGCCTTGGCGGCCAGCGGCTTGATTTTGACAAACCACTGTTTGGACACCATCGGCTCGATGTCCGTTTTGCAGC
>CAYWIT010000034.1:0-5986 GCA_964458415.1 uncultured Rhodospirillaceae bacterium | reverse complement strand
CAAGTTAATGGAAAATTCTACTTCTGAACACCTCTATTCTTAGGGGGTATTACACTTGAAACTGTGCCGATTGTTCAACAAATGGCCGAGGTTGAAACTAAAATCGCCTTACTCTCCGGCAGTGTTACCATGCTGCAATCCGCGCTTGAAAGCAATCTTATCTCCGATGATATGCGCGTTGTCATCCGCAGGATGATCGAGCGCACCCTTGAAACCCTCCATATCAAGACCGTCGAGGAAAAAGAATACCAAGAAAAAGCGCGGGAAAAGAAAGTTGTCGAGAAACAAGCCCAGCTTAACGAATATATCCGACGTTACGCTGAATTGCAGGTCAAGCAAAAGGAAGAAAAACGCAAAATTGAGGCCAATAGGCAATTCTACTCCATCGTCATGAACATGAGCTATGCCCTCAACGGCGTTCCGCGTTGGCCAATTACTGTCATGTCGCCGCCACTGGAAAAACGGCTGGATGAAAAAGCTTTCACCGCGACATTGCGTCAACAAAGCAATAGAGCATTACTGTCCAGCATCATAAAAACTTATCGCCGTCCGCCTATTGACCCGGCGATGGCGACGGTCAATCTCCGCAGCAGCGTCCTTGAGGTGAAGGAAGTCCTGCGGCGGGCTGGGTTGCGTCCGGATGATAGCGGACTTCGCAATATCAAGCCGGAGCAAATCAATATCAACAAAGCATCCATAAAATTTAACGCACAACGGAGGCAATAGCATGACATGGGAAAAATCAGGCGAGAGCTTCGTTGAATCCGACGTTGTGGAATGGACAGAAGCCATATGGCCGCCCAGTCATAACCGCCGCCGCAAAAAATCCCGTCCATGGGGAAAGCAAAAGATCGTCGCACAAATCACCGCGACAGACGGAGATTTTATCAAGCTCATAATTCTGAAATCTGCCATCACGGAAAATATTATCGGGTCTGACCTCAAGCCCCACAAGGTCGGCTCCACCATCACCAAGAAACGCTCAACTCTTCTGCGTGGAGAACCGGAAAGGTTATTGTGGAGATACTGTAATGCGGCTTGCGACAGTCGTACTGTATATAGATCGTGATGTAAGGCTGTAAAAGAAGCCGTTCACGATGTAAAAGCAGTTATCGACAACAATCCTAACAACGGAGAACGGCTATGAAGTATTACTGTGGTTTAGATGTTTCTTTAAATAACACATCAGCCTGTATTGTTAATCAGGAGGGTGAGATCATCCGTGAAGGCGAAGTGCCCACAGAGCCTGCGGCTATTGATCAGTGGCTGAAGGCCGCTGGATTGCCGATGGAGCGTATCGGTCTGGAGGCCGGTGGCTTAACTCCGTGGCTTTGCCACGAACTGCTGGCTGCGAACTGGCCTGCTATCTGTATCGAATCTCGTCACGCAGCGGCAGCTATGAAAGCCCAGCAGGTAAAGACGGACCGCAACGATGCGCGAGGTATAGCGCATATCATGCGCACCGGCTGGTTCCGTGAAGTCCATGTCAAAAGCCATCAAAGCCAGAAACTCCGGGTGCTGCTAAGCAACCGGCGCTGCCTTTTGGACAAACGCCTTGATATTGACAGCCAGATCAGGGGCACACTGAAAGTTTTCGGTCATAAAACCGGCAAGGTGACTCCGGCAACGTATGAGCATCGCATCCGGGAGCTCGTCGCGGGTGATGAAGAATTGCAGGCTTATATCTTCCCGATGCTGGAGGTGCGCCGCCACCTTATGCTTCAGTGCAACACACTAGAAAAGATGGTTTTGGACTGTGTGAAGAAAGACCAGATTTGCAAACTATTCATGACGATCCCCGGTGTCGGGTCGCTGACCGCCCTTGCCTTCAAGACGTTTGTAGATCGTCCCGAGAGGTTCCGACATTCCAAGGCTGTCGGTGCCGCCGTGGGACTGACACCACGCAAGTACGCTTCCGGTGAGGTTGACTATGACGGCCATATCACAAAGTGCGGCGATACATTTCTTCGCTCGCACCTCTTTGAAGCTGCCAAATGTATGTTGAGCAGGGGTAAGCCAAACGATCTTAAGGCTTGGGGTCTTCGACTCGCCAAACGTAGTTCAAAAAAGAAGGCTTGCGTGGCTGTCGCGCGCAGGCTGGCAGTGATCATGCACGCCATGTGGCGCGACGGAACAGTATTCGAATTTAACAAAGAAACCGCAGCAGCAGCGGTCTAATTTCAGGAATTTAGTAAAACAGGAACAAGAAGGAGTCAGATATTCTTCGCCGCAAGGCGTGGTCGTCCGGCAGGACGGGAAGAGACAGAGGTGAGAACGGCTTCCTCGCCGACAAGGCGATAGATATTCGCCATTGCGATGTGGAGATAGTTCCCCTCTCTCTTCGAATGAATAGTCTATTGTGGCAGCGTTTAAAACAGGCACACAGTGTTGGCGCTGACCCCGGAAAGAAGCGTGATCCCTGCCAAAGGCCCTTTCAAAGAATATCTTGAAGCCGAAGGAAGAAGTTATGAGCTAAAAAACCTATTGACTCCTACCGCATTAAAGAAGCGAAGAAGATGTAAGGGCGGTACTTCTGACGCACCCCCAATCCCCTTGATTCCATTGTGAAATATCAAAAGGCTTGAATTTTCTATAAGAATGTCGTATATTTGCAGATATGATATGTCGTGTTTTTGATATCTAACTATCTGGTATAAAATGAAAAAGTACGGAACATTGGTGTATAAGATTTCAGCTCGTATAGCGAGGAAGAATTTTAACGTCTTCGTGCGGGAAGATTTCGAGGACTTGGGTGGATACGACCAGATCGGGCGCATCCTGCGTGAGCTTGCGCGTGAAGGGAAGCTCATCAAGCTCGGCTACGGACTCTATGCCAAGACAAAAAAGTCCGTTCTGACAGGTGAAACTATTCCCATTAAAAACCTGCCCGAACTCGCACGGGAGGCTCTCGAAAGGCTAGGTTTGAAAACCGTTCCTTCTTATTTGGAAAGAGAGTACAACGCAGGGCGGACAACCCAAGTACCTACAGGCCGCCGCATTGCGGTCAAGGGGCGCATCAACCGGAAAATCGGCTACAACGGAGTCTATGTCAGTTATGAAGCAGCCCCCTGATAAAGTCCTTTTTGAAGAAACCGCAACCTATCTGCAAATCCCCGCGTCCTATGTCGAAAAAGACTGGTTTGTCACGCAAGTGATCGACCTTATCGCCAGCGTCGATGTCTCCGGCTTTGAAATTGTGTTTACGGGTGGAACGGCCCTTTCAAAGGCGCACGGCCTGTTGGAACGGTTTTCCGAGGACGTTGATTTCCGTGTGCAAGCACCAGAAGAATTGCGAAACCGCAAAGCCCTGTCCGACTTCAGGAAAGCCGTGGTCGCCGCCTTGCGCGATGGCGGCTTTCTCTTTACCGACGAGCAAGTGCGCTCAAGAGCTGAAAACAGCTTCTTCTCTGTCTTGCTTCCCTATGAAAGCCACTTCACCAAAGCGATCGCGCTGCGCCCACATATTCAGATTGAAGTGATGACGCGGAATACCCAACTGCCGCATATTTATAAGCCTGTGGGCTCATTTGTTTCATCCATCGCTAAACAACCGCCGGAAGTTGCCAAAATCGCTTGTATCAATCCCGTGGAAAGTGCTGCCGATAAACTTAGCGCCTTGGCATGGCGCATACCTGACAGGATACGCGGCGGAAAATACGACGACCCGCATATCATCCGCCATGTTCACGATCTTGCCATGCTGAAAGACACAGCTTTATCGCACGATAAATTCGTTGCTCTGGTGGCAGCCTCGATGAGCGAAGATTCCTCCCGCCCGAAAAACAGGCCGGAACTGGCAGATATGTCCGCACGGGAACGGGTTGACTTGACGCTGAAAATCCTGTTGGAAGATGCGGGGTATGCAGCAGAATATGATGAACTTGTCGGTACGCTGTCCTATGCAGCTACGGGTAAAACACCGCCATATGCTGCAGCGCTCGAAGCGGTGCGCGTTTTGGCGAAAACAGTTTTCGCTTAGCTTGAGGCCGTTGCTCCGTCAGGAGCAGCGGTAGATGAGCCGCTCCCCCGCAATGGTGACTTCGCAGTAGTCCATGCCGAGGTCGTGAGCGATGGCGTCGTAGTCCAGATAGTTCTGGATAGATGCGGGGATTTCCCCAAACAGGCCTTCGTCCACGAATTGCTCGGCAAGGGCCTTCAGGCTGTCTAGCTGATAGATGTCGATATCGAAACTATCCGGATCTCCGGAATTCAAGTCGAAGCTGTAACCGCATTCTCCAACGGCAATGATGACTTTGCGTTTCTGGTCTTCATCCCAGCTGTCGCAAGCGTCAAGAAACTTGTCGAAATTGCACTGGCTAATGCTGAGCGCCTTAAACAGGGCGGCGTTGATGTTCTCACCGTCGATGAACTGAATTTCGTATTCCTCGACCGGAGCGCCGTAGCTGTTGAAGTTTTTGGCAGATTTTTGCGCGTATTCTTCTGCGCTGTCGAAGTAAAATCCTGTCGCGGAAATGTCGTAGGGTTGAGCGTGCAGTTGTGTCATGGCCGTTTCTCCTTAATTTGCATGACCCTTTCGGGCGACGCCTCCCGTCCGCCATGAAGCTGGCGCGGCGTCACACCTGAAAATTGGGGGAGACCTTCCGCAGGCTCCGCCTGCAATCAGGATGGGGGAACCGATTTTCTTGTTGACGCAACAAGCGCAAGTGTATGGCAGGGGGCTAAAGATTGCACGAAGGAGGGATGCAAATCCTTTAAGGAGAAATACGTCTGGCCACGCTGAATGCAGACCGTAGTGTTTTGCTGATATTTTACTTTGCTATGTTCTGATAGCGCATTGAGGCAGAAAAAGGGGATTTATGCTGTCAGGTATTCCGAGACGATTGTTTTGTTCTGACGGCGACACTTTCTCCCGCGCCTGTCCGCGATCTACGTCCTTTTCATCTTGACCTTAGCAGCGGTTCGTCCCGATAGCCGCAAGCCGTAAAGGCTTCTCCACTTCGTTCCATCGAGTGCGTCCAGTCGAACGCGCTGCCCTGTCTGCCGCATGAAGGCCGCGATGTCGCGGTCAGGAAGACAGGAGCGGACAATGTTTATCATCAGCAAGGAAGAACTCGAACACCTGACAGAAGCGCAATTGCGGGAGATTTACCACGGCATTATCGCTGACTGCGTCCGTCGCAACATATCAGCGATGAGTTGCCCATTGACGATGATTACACTTGAGAACATTCAAACGGTTCTTCGCAGAAAACGGGCTTTAAAGCCTTCTGCGCCATGCTTTTAGCGTCGCTTAAAACAAAATCAGCACCGTAAAACGGTGCTGATTTTGTTTTATACTGCGGGGTGGTGGCTCCCAGTTACCACCAATGTGCTGAAATGGGAGAATAGCTAAGCGCTGGCGAATATCACAGTGAACATTGGAGCGGTGACGGTGGTTGAGACAGAGCCCGCCGTACCTCATATCACGCGAAATGCTAAGTTAATACAGAATGTACTTATTTTGCGTTCTTTGGTCTAAATTTATCTCGCCAGTCTTTATACTGAGCATCAGGAGGTAAGAGATTGAGATCGACATCAGAGTAATCAACATCTCCAATTTTTGGTCTTCTGAATGTTAGAGATTTAGCAATTTTTTTTGCCTCATCAATAAGCGCCTGTGTAAGCTCTTTAGAAAACCATGTGCAATCTTCGTTAAAGTTTTTGATTGCCATCATGGTATCAAAGTATCTTTGCTCCATAATATCTCCCAGAACAGGATGAGAGAATTTTACGCCAAAATATAAGCAAGCCGTGTCGTGATCATCAAGTTGATATTTATGAGACATATTTTTTATCAATTCTAAGGCTTCGTGACGTGCATGTATCACGCTTTTTAAGGTAGAAAAACTATTAATTAAAGTTGTTGCAAGAATAAAAGCCCTACCAGATAAATCTGTTTTTTCTAACAGTTTTGAATTTACTAAATTAAAATCTTGTAATCCCCCCATTTTTAGAGGGCTCCGTCAGTAGAACGGTTAGGTAGTTC
>CAYWIT010000033.1:0-6243 GCA_964458415.1 uncultured Rhodospirillaceae bacterium | reverse complement strand
AAGGAGCGGCGCGGCGATTATCTCGGCGCCACCGTGCAGGTCATTCCGCATATCACCAACGAGATCAAGGAATTCATCGCTTCCGATAACGGCGACGCGGATTTCATCATCTGCGAAATCGGCGGCACTGTCGGCGATATCGAGAGTCTGCCGTTTCTGGAGGCTATCCGCCAGTTCGGCAATGAAGTTGGCCTGAAGAACGCGCTGTTCATCCATGTGACGCTGATGCCTTATATCAAAACAGCGGGCGAACTCAAGACCAAGCCTACGCAGCATTCGGTGAAAGAGCTGCTCTCCGTCGGGATTCAGCCGGCTATCCTGCTGGTGCGCGCGGACCGCGAAATTCCGATTGAGGAGAAGCGGAAAATTGCGCTGTTCTGCAATATCCAGCAGGAGCGGGTCATTTCCGCGCTGGATGTTTCCAGCATTTATCAGGTGCCGATCAGCTATCACAACGAGGGGCTGGACGAGCAGGTGCTGAAATATTTCGACATGGCGGCCCCCATGCCGAATTTGTCGAAGTGGCAGGAAATCGTTCACCGCATCGAGCATCCCGAAGGTCAGGTGACGATTGGCATCGTCGGAAAATACACGACCTTCCTCGACAGTTACAAATCTTTGGGCGAGGCGCTGACCCATGGCGGTATCGCCAATAACGTCAAGGTGAATCTGAACTGGCTGAACGCCGAAGACATGGAGAAAGCCGAGAGCGGCCATTTGCTGGAAGGGGTCGATGGCATTCTGGTTCCAGGCGGCTTTGGCGAGCGCGGCACCGAGGGCAAGATCCGCGCTGTGCAATTCGCGCGGGAACGCAAGATCCCCTATTTCGGCATTTGTCTTGGCATGCAGATGGCTGTTATTGAAGTTGCCCGTCACGCGGCGGGGCTGAATGACGTTGGCTCGAGCGAATTTGGCAAGTATGGCAATCCTGTTGTGGGCCTGATGACCGAATGGGCGAAGGGTGCGGATGTCGAGCGTCGGAACGAGGCGGGCAATCTGGGCGGGACGATGCGTCTGGGAGCCTATCCGGCGAAACTAGCGACGGGGTCGCGCGTGCGCGACATATACGGGGCGGAAACAATTTCCGAGCGTCACCGTCATCGTTATGAAGTGAATACAACCTATAAAAAGCAGCTGGAAGATGCGGGGCTTGTTTTCAGCGGGCTTTCGCCGGACGAAAAGCTGCCGGAGATCGTCGAGCTGAAAGAGCATCCGTGGTTTGTCGGCGTGCAGTTCCATCCCGAGCTGAAATCGAAACCCTTTGCGCCGCATCCGCTGTTCACCGCCTTTATCCGCGCGGCGATGGAAAAAAGCAGGCTGGTGTAGGTGGAGAAGATTGTCGCGATAGATTTTGAAACCGCGAATTATCCGCGGGAAAGCGCGATTGCTCTTGGCATTTCGGTGATCGAGGCGGGCATCGTTGCGGAAACGCGGTCATGGCTTTTTCGGCCGCCGGGCAACCGTATCTATATCCGGCCTGATTTTATTGATATTCACGGCATTCGCCCGCAGGATCTGAAAGACAAGCCGTGGTTCGATACGCTCTGGCCGGAAATGGCGGCGTATATGCCGGAAGGGGCCACGCTGATCGCGCATAACGCCGGATTTGACCGCACTGTTCTTCATGCCGTGGCCGCGCATTATGGGATTGCCCTGCCGCATTACCAGTGGAAATGTACCGTCAATATTTCCCGCGCGCAATGGCCGGGGCTGATGAACCATAAATTGCCGACGGTATCAGCGCATCTGGGGATAGCTTTGCGGCACCATGATCCGGCCAGCGATGCCGAGGCCAGCGCGCGGATTTATCTGGCTTCTTTGGCAGAAGAAAAGCCGGTTGTTGCAGATTGCGCTGTGGCGCTTTAGGCGGTTGTTTTAAAAATTATCTTTTTGGTTGCGGTGCATTCTGTTTAAATCCCGCGCTTTGTAAGGCCGGAGCTTCTTCTTTTCCTTCCAGAAGATTTTTAAATTCCTTGATCCATTCGGCTCTGTCCGGTGGGGTGCTTACGCCGATGTAGGTTCTGTCCAATATGGCAGATGTGTGCGCTCCCGCCTGCACCAGTATCTTTGCAATTTCCATGCTTTCTTGCGGATTGTAGAATGAGGCTATTCTGGTCAAGGCTAATGCTGTTTCTCTGCGATTGCCGCTTTTGCTGTTTGGGTCTGCCCCGGCGGCGATGAGGGATTCTACGGTTTTGACATCGCCATCTGATGTGGCTTGATGCAATGGACTGTATACAAGTGTATTTCCCGCTCTGGGGTCTGCCCCGAGCTTGAGCAGTGTATCTACCGCTGCGTTGCTTTTTCTCTCAACGCCAAGGAAAAGAGCGGTGCGTCCATGACTGTCTGTGGCATCAATTTTTGCTCCGTGCTCCAGCAATAAAGATATGCTTTCTTTATCGTCCAACAAGGCGGCTTCCATTAATGCCGTATGGCCATCCTTGTTTGCGCCATTGGGCGTATATCCCGCTTCAAGCAGCCGTTTTAAGGATATATAATCACTACGCCGGATGGCGCTCAGGACGTCTTCATGTTGATAGTGTTCGCTCACCTCGTTGACATCTTTAATGGGTCTGAAGGCAGCGCTCGCTTTGTTAAAGGCGACTCTTGCGTTGTGTAAAAGCTCATCCGCGAGAGTCAGGCCTTTAAATAATCCCAAAAGGGTGCCTTGCGCGATGTATTCACAAACTATAATGGGTGAAAAGGCGACCGCCAAAGCTATGTCTGAAGCAGAAGTGGCAAAAGAGCGTATTTTCTGTGATATAGAGGGTGCGTTTTTTGGTACTTCACGCAACGGAAGGATCTGTGTAATTTCTTCGTTATTGTCAAAATACTTGTTTTGCATGGGAGCCTCTGTCAATTGTGCTCTATGTTTGACAGAATAACATTGTGTTGGTTAATAATTAGTTAATGCCGCTCACCGCCGTAGAGCTGCAGGGCGCGCATTTCAAAGGCATTGATCATACGGACGAGGGCGATTTGAAAAAACTGGTCGACGATCCGCTCAAAAACCCGTGTTTTGAGGGAAAAATCGACGTAGAAGTCCACTTCGCATTGTCCGGCCTTGAGGTCACGAAAGAGCCATTTGTTATGCAGATGGCGCATGGGGCCTTTGAGGTATTCGACTTCGATTTCCCGGCCCTTGATAAAGCGCACGCGGGAGGAAAATCTCTCGCGGAGAAGTTTGTAGCCGATGATCACGTCTGCTTCCAGATGATCCCGCCCGCGGCCAAGAATGGCGGCATCCGCGCACCATGGCAGAAATTCCGGATATTTCTCGATATCCATGACCAGCTCGAACAATTGTTCGGAAGACCAAGGGACGATGCGTTTTTCCTGATGCGCGGGCATGGATTATTTTTTCGCTGCCGCCAGCTTTTCTTCCCGTGCGGCGCGGAGCTTGTCAAAGTCTGAATCCGCATGATAGGAGGATCGCGTCAGCGGCGTGGCGGAAACCATCAGGAACCCTTTGGCCCGGGCGATAGTTTCATAGGATTTGAATTCCCCCGGCGTGACAAAACGATCAACAGCGGCATGTTTCGGCGTCGGCTGCAAATACTGGCCGATGGTCAGGAAGTCCACATCAGCCGCGCGCAGATCGTCCATGACCTGCATCACTTCGCCTTTGTCTTCGCCCAAGCCGACCATGATGCCGGATTTGGTGAAAATTGTCGGATCAATCTTTTTGACACGGCTCAGCAGTTCCAGCGAGGTGAAGTAACGGGCCCCAGGGCGGATGGTCGGATAGAGCCTTGGTGCTGTTTCTAGATTGTGGTTGAACACATCGGGACGCGCCGCAGCCACGGTTTCAATCGCGGCGTGCTTGCCTTTGAAGTCCGGTGTCAGAATTTCGATGGTGGTTTCCGGGGACAGGCGGCGAATTTCAGCGATGACCTTGACAAACTGTTCCGCGCCACCGTCATCCAGATCGTCGCGATCAACGGAAGTGATGACCACATGGCGCAGCCCCAGCTTTTGCACGGCAATCGCCACGCGCGCGGGTTCGAACGGGTCCAGCTTGTCAGGAATGCCCGTTGCCACGTTGCAAAAGGCGCAGGCGCGTGTGCAAGTCGCGCCCAAAATCATGAAAGTAGCGTGCTTCTGCTTCCAGCACTCGCCGATATTCGGGCAGGCGGCTTCTTCGCATACCGTCGCCAGATTGAGGTTGCGCATCAGCTTGTGCGTTTCATGATACTCAGGGGAGGTCGGCGCCCTGACGCGAATCCACTCCGGCTTGCGCTGCACCGGATTGTCCGGCTTGTGCTGCTTTTCAGGGTGGCGCGGCTTTTTTGTTTCGATGTCTTCCATGCAAGGGAATCTAGCGCTAACCTGCTGTGATTTCAAATCATTTTCTATATATATTATACGGCCGATATTAGTTGACATAATTAAAATATTGAAATATCATACTCTGATCATTCAAGAAGACAGGGAAAGAAATAATGAGCACATTCAAAACCAGTGAAGACGTGGTCAAAGCCTTCAATGAAGCCGGAAAACACTTCAGCAATGACGAAACCTATCAAAGCCTGAAACGGGCGGTCGATTTTCTTGGGCCTTTCAAGGTTTGGGGCGAGGCTGACTACGAAACCTATGACAAGACTGTCAAGAAAATGGAAGCGTTTTTGGATGTCAAAAAGAGCATTCCGTCAGCCAAGCTTTAAAACAAGTCTGTTTCCTCACATATGAATGACGCGGCCGTAAGCGTCGAGCACGCTTTCGTGCATCATTTCGCTGAGCGTCGGATGCGGAAAAACGGTGTGCATCAATTCTGTCTCGGTTGATTCCAGCGTTTTGGCGATACCATAGCCCTGAATCATTTCCGTCACTTCGGCGCCGACCATATGCGCGCCCAGCAGCTCGCCGGTTTTGGCATCGAATACGGTTTTGACAAAGCCCTCCGGCTCGCCCAACGCGATGGCCTTGCCGTTGCCGATGAAGGGGAATTTCCCGACTTTGACCTGATGGCCTTTTTCTTTGGCTTTCGCTTCCGTCAGGCCAACCGAGGCGATCTGCGGCGTGCAATAGGTGCAGCCCGGAATGTTTTCAACTTTCATCGGGTGCACATCCGGCAGGCCTTTGATTTTCTCGACACAGATCACGCCTTCATGGCTGGCCTTGTGCGCCAGCCACGGCGCGCCTGCGACGTCACCGATAGCGTAAACGCCGGGCTCGTCCGTTTGCAGCCACTGGTTCACGACGATATGACCGCGATCCAGCTTCACCTTGGTATTCTCAAGGCCGATGTTTTCAGTGTTTGCGGTGATCCCCACGGCGGAAATCACGCAGTCCACCGTAATTTTTTCGACCTTGCCGCCGACTTCGACATGCGCGGTGACGTTGTTCGCGGCTTTGTCCAGCTTCACAACCTTGGCGGAGGTGAGGATTTTCATGCCCTGTTTTTCAAACTGCTTGCGGGCAAAGGCGGAGATATCGGCATCTTCCACCGGCACGATGCGGTCCATCACCTCGGCAATCGTCACCTCGGCGCCCATGTTGCGGTAGAAGCTGGCGAATTCGACGCCAATCGCGCCGGAACCGACGACCAGAACGGATTTCGGCATGGCGTCCGGCGTCATCGCTTCGCGATAGCTCCAGACCAGTTTTCCATCCGGCTCCAGCCCCGGCAGCACGCGCGCGCGGGCACCTGTGGCGATGATGATATGTTTTGCGGAGAGCACCATCGCGGGATTGCCCTCAACGGCAATCTTGCCCTTGCCGAGCAGTTTGCCGTGGCCTTCGAATACCGTGACCTTGTTCTTCTTCATCAGGTGCTTGATGCCGCCCGAAAGCTGAGCCGCGACCTTGCGCGAACGTTCGATAACTTTCTTGAAATCAAAGGAAATATTTTCTGCCTTCAGCCCATATTCATCGAGGTGGTGCAGCAGATGATGAATCTCGGACGAACGCAACAGCGCCTTGGTCGGGATGCAGCCCCAGTTAAGGCAGATGCCACCCAGATGCGCCTTTTCCACCAGAGCGGTATTAAAGCCCAGCTGTGCCGCGCGAATTGCCGCCACATAGCCGCCCGGCCCGCCACCGATGATGACGATATCAAAATTTTGTTCTGTCATAACGCACCTCTTTGTCACGCCGCATCTATTGCGGCGTCTCTGGATGCCGGAACAGGTCCGGCATGACGCTCGTTAAAGCAACAACCCCATCGGGTTCTCGATCAGTTTTTTGAACACTTGCAGGTATTCCGCGCCAACCGCGCCATCGATGCAGCGGTGGTCGGTGGAC
>CAYWIT010000032.1:0-6325 GCA_964458415.1 uncultured Rhodospirillaceae bacterium | reverse complement strand
CTACGCCGTCGTGTGGCAGGTGCTCCAGGCGCTCCGCTCGCACGACGACCGCTTCGACGCGATGGTGAACAAGCTCGATCTGATCGGCAAAGACACCAGCAAGATGGAAGTCATCGCCATTACCGACAAGATTTCCAAGAAGAAAGAAAAGACAAAAGGCATCAAAAACAAAGACGCCGGAAAAGGTGGCTTCACTATTGGGGAAGCGGTCCAGCGCCCCACCAAGGAAGATCAATTAGGCCTGCAATTCGAAATAGGCGAAATAGAGAAAGCCATCTACGCCAAGCTTGTGCAAAAATGCGGCAATCGCCACCACTGGGAAGATTGGGCCAATGACATTGCCAAAATCGCCCGCACCCACATCGACCGCATCACCGGCATTCTGGATAACGAATCCAACACCAAAGAACGCGAAGCCTTTAAAGCCTTTGCCCGTGAGCTGCGTGACGACCTGAACGACAGCATCACAGATAACGAAATTATTGAAATGCTCGCACAGCATCTCATCACCAAGCCGGTCTTCGACGCCCTCTTTGAAAGCTACAGTTTTGCCAAGCACAACCCCATGTCGCAAGCCATGCAGGATGTGCTGGATGTTTTGCAAGAACACCATCTCAACAAGGAAGCGGACACGCTGCAAGCCTTTTACGACAGCGTGAAAATGCGCGCCCAAGGGATCGACAATGCCGCGGGCAAGCAGAAGATTATCGTCGAGCTTTACGACAAATTCTTCCGCAATGCCTTCCCGAAGATGACCGAGCGGCTGGGCATCGTCTATACGCCGGTGGAGGTGGTGGACTTTATCATCAACAGTGTCAATCATATCCTGCAAACCGAGTTCGGCCAGACGCTGGGGAGCAAGGGGGTGCATATTCTCGACCCCTTCACCGGCACCGGCACCTTCATCACCCGCCTGTTGCAAAGCGGCCTGATTGCCCCCGAGCAACTCCCCTACAAATATAAAAATGAAATCCATGCCAACGAAATCGTCCTTTTGGCCTACTACATCGCCGCCATCAACATCGAAGCGGCGTATCACGGCATTGTCGGCGGCAAGTACCAGCCGTTCGAGGGCATTTGTCTTACCGACACCTTCCAGCTTTACGAAAAGGAAGACTTGATTGACCAGCTGCTGGTGGACAACAGCGCCCGCCGCAAGCGGCAGAAGAAGCTGGATATCCGCGTCATCATCGGCAATCCGCCGTATTCCGCAGGGCAAACCAGCGCCAACGATAACAACCAGAATGTAGCCTATCCCACTCTGGATGAACGCATTCGCAGTACCTATGCTGATCGTTCCACGGTCACCAATAAGAATGCTCTTTACGACAGTTACATCCGCGCCATCCGCTGGGCCAGCGACCGCATCGGCAACAGTGGTGTGATTGGTTTTGTCACTAATGCGGGATTTCTGGAAGCCAACACTGCCGACGGTCTGCGCCAGTGCCTGGCCGAGGAGTTTTCCAGCATCTATGTCTTCCATCTGCGCGGCAATCAACGCACCTCCGGCGAGCTATCACGCAAGGAAGGCGGCAAGATATTTGGCAGTGGCAGCCGCGCCCCGATTGCCATCTCTCTGCTGGTCAAAAATCCGAATGCCACCGAACACGGCCAGATTTATTTCCATGACATCGGCGACTATCTGAGCCGGGAAGAAAAGCTCGAAAAGGTTGCCGCCTTTGCCAGTATTGCCGGAATCAGCGAAGCCGATGGTTGGCAGCCCCTCACCCCCGATCAGCACAGCGACTGGCTGAATCAGCGCGATGACGCCTTTAGTGACTACATTGTGTTGGGGGATAAGAGTGGCAAGGAGTCAAAAACACTATTTGCAAGTTTCTCCAGGGGTTTGGAAACAGGCCGGGATGCTTGGTGTTACAACTCTTCCCAAGAGACTGTAACAAACAATATGACTCGGACAATCACCTTCTACAACGCCGAGGTAAAACGCTTTAAAGTCGCCCATGCCGGACTGGAAAGAAGAGCGCTGGAAGAAATAGTGGACGACTTCATCAACGCCGACTCTGCACAGATCAGCTGGACAAGTAGTCTTAAGCAAGAATTAGTAAGAAATCGACATGTTGAGTTTGAGCCAGATAGCCTGACACCTAGCCTTTACCGCCCCTTTACCAGACAATGGGTGTATTACAACGGCGTATTTAATCATCGTGTAGGTCAAATGCCGCGTATTTTCCCGGATGCGAAGGCAAAAAATATTGTGATTTGCGTATCTGGCATTGGATCAAGAACCTTTTCGGCACTAATCACCGACACCTTGCCTTGTCTGGACAGTATTGAGAAAGGCCAATGCTTCCCGCTCTACCTGTACGACGAACCGGAACCAGAAACATCAGAGCAGTTTTTGCCATCGTTTGCCAGTTCCAGAGAAAGAAAACGCCGCGACGCCATCACCGACGGGGGGCTGGCGCATTTTCAGACGGCCTATCTCGGCGAGACCATCGGCAAGGAAGATGTCTTCTATTATGTCTATGGTTTGCTCCATTCGCCTGAGTACCGCGAACGCTATGCAGACAATCTGAGCAAGGAGCTGCCGCGCATCCCCTGCGTGAAAGCCGCCGCCGATTTTTGGGCGTTTAGCAAGGCGGGGCGGGAACTGGCTGAACTGCACCTGAACTACGAAACAGTAGCGCCCTGTCCCGTTACAATCGACAGTGGCAAGAAGAAACTGACCGCCGCCGACTACCGGGTAACGAAGATGAAATACGGCAAACAGGGGAAGGACAAAGACCTCACCACGCTCCATTACAACGAAAGCATTACCCTCACCGGCATTCCGCTGGAGGCCTACGACTACATCGTCAACGGCAAACCGGCACTGGATTGGGTGGTGGAGCGCCAGTGCGTTAAAACCGATAAGGACAGCGGCATCGTCAACGACGCCAACGACTGGGCGCTGGAAACCATGCAAAATCCCCGTTATCCGCTGGATCTATTCCAGCGCGTCATCACGGTCAGCCTGGAAACGATCAAGATCGTCAGAAGCCTGCCGGGGTTGGCGATTTGAAGGGTCGCTGGCGTAACATTGCCTAATGTAGGATGTCATATGAATCTAAAAGTATGGGAAGAAGAAACTTTCGAAATTTTATTAAACAATGGAATGTTTCAAATAACTGATTGCGGGCCTTTGTGCTCGCCTATAAATAACTTTGAAATAAGGCGCGACGATAAACAAAGATTGCTTTTGATGACGCTCTCTAACAAAAACTCCAAGAAAAATAAGATCAAGTATCCCGATTTGCCAGCTGGGACTGTGCATTCAAACACTGCCCGTGTTATTTTTTCCAGTTCCGATATGACCGTGGTTGCCAATGGGGTAATGCCGTTTGACCGACTCTCTCGTCAAAATCCCGCTAGCAGAACCTATGAGCAGACAGAAAAAGCGTGGCTTAATTCGCTTGAAGCCGTTCCAGAGGATGTTGCGCGGGTACACCAATTAATTGAATGGGTCGATAATGTCGACGCAGCTTTTTATCAATGGCCACACAATCTGGAAGAAAAACTGGAGACTATAGTAATCAGGACGCTCAGTGGCGGTGACGAACCTCTTACACAATGTGCAAAAGAAAGAACTTCGTCGTTGAGGGCTTGCCTATCGCTGAACATCGCTGGTCATGAGATTTACATCGCGCCTTTTCAGAACCATAAAAAGGAACGGCCAAGCGGCCCTGGGTTCATCCTGTATAAAAAATTCCCCTGCGAAGATATCCGCAGGAAAATTCGCGAATGCCTGTCGTTCGCTTTCGGCTTGCCGTTGGTTTACCTTGGATACACCCTGCTTTCGGAAGAGTTTAAGCTTATTGGATTTAAAGCGGTAACCCCCTACATCATTGATGAAAGAGCTTATTCCTTGCCTGCGTTGCCACCAGCACCAGTAGGCAGCCAATATACGAATCTTATCGATCCAAAGGTGTTTTCTCGGACGGTGAACGCCCTCTTTACCCACTTCGACAAACTTAACTTTCAACACGTTAGTTGGATTTATTGGCATGCCGTGTGCTCGCCGATGCACACCCAGCCAGTTCAGTTTGGCGCAGGTATCGAGGCGCTCCAGGCAGCGTACAGAAAACTGGACAAGCCTCAGTACAAAACCACACTATTAGACAAACCAAAGTCAAAACAGTTAAGAAAAGAATTTCTAAAAACCGTTGATGCAATGTTCCCGGAAGATACGGAAGAAAAGAGAGAGTTGATAAAAAAGGCTTCAGATTTGAATAAACCATCGCAAGATATACTGAATAAACGATTCTTTGCGAGCTTGCTGCTTGGCATGGGTGACAAGGAAAAAAAGGCGTGGAAAAGGCGAAACGACGCTGCCCATGGCAACACAAGAAGTCCTGGCGATTCTGTTGAACTGATTCGAGATATTCATTTGCTCAAGAATATCTTTCATCGGATCGTTATCAGCATGGCTGAAGCCGGCAACCAATATATTGACTGTTATTCGCACAAGTTCCCAATCCGACAGCTTAGAGAGTCAGTTGACACACCGGTCAGGTTTTTCTTTGAGGGGTGACCATGCCCGTAGTCCGCGAAAGGCGGATAAGCTCGCGTAAGGTGCAATCGTTATTGCGTCGAATGAGAGAACTGGGTTCATTCCCGTATAAATCGTTTTCCTTGATGATATTAGAGATGTTCGTATGTTTTCTGAGGTTATGATATGGTTGCAAATACTATGACAGATATATCCTATGGCATTAGCAGGCCACAGGATTTGTTAGAAAAGCTTAAGCATGATGGAGATAAGGTCGGCGCCAATCCTCATAAATATGATTTATTTAACTTTTTTGTCACTGCTGCAGTGTTAAACGAATGGATAAGGAAATACTACAGTGATGTAATTACCCCAGAATTAAGTAAGGCGTTGCGGGGAGAAGATGCGGAGGGGTTGCCGATTGAGTCTTCCTCTTGGGTTGTAGATAAAGAAAGCTTGCCGAACAAAGGCTGCGATGTACGCCTGCATATTTCTGAGGCAATGCGTATTTGTTGGGGAACAGCGAACGCCAGTAAACATTATCATTGGAGAAGCTCTAGTGGGATTTCAACGATTGAAGAAAACCCGCAGATTAAGGACTGGTATCAGTATTTTTTTACATCAACAGGTCCTGGTATCTATATTGAGTGCGATGGTAAATACTATACCGTTTATCAAGTAAAAATGATTTTAACTCAATTTTACGATGGTCTTCTGATTTTCTTAGAGGCATTAGATAGTGGTGCAAGGGAAATCCGGTGATACCCAAAAGCTCATTGACAATATGTATAGAAAAGATATAATAATTATACCATGGAATTTGAATTTGATCCGGGAAAGAGTGCAAGCAATAAAGCAAAGCACGGTATTGACTTTCAAGAAGCTCAGTCTTTGTGGAAGGATCTTGACCTTTTGGAAGTTCCTGTGAAAACGAGTGATGAAGAAAGGTTTCTCGTTGTTGGCATGATTGATGGAAAACATTGGTCGGGCGTCATCACTTACCGGTCAGACAAGATAAGGATTATTTCCATGAGACGCTCCAGAAAAGAAGAGGTTGCATTATATGAAAGCAAATGACTTTGATAAAAAATTTGATAGGAGAGAAAATATTGTCGACCATCTCGATTTGTCAAAAGCGAGACGTCCGGAACAGGAACAAAAGAGGGTCAATGTGGATTTCCCCCTTTGGATGATCCAGTTACTGGACAGGGAGGCAAAGCGCCTGGGTGTTCCGCGTCAATCCATCATCAAGATATGGGTGGCGGAGCGCCTGGAAAAGGTTGCCTAGAAGTCTTCGAAACGATATGAACCTGAATAAAGCATCTCTGAAACAAAGTCTTGCCGGTCACGTCATCGGTCACACTCTGTATTATTACGAAAAAATCGGCTCGACCAATGATGAAGCTTTTCGTCTGGGCGTGAAGGGCGCGCCGGAAGGGACGGCGCTGATCGCGGAGCGTCAGAGCGCGGGGAAGGGCAGAATGCAGCGGACGTGGCATTCCCCGTCCGGCGCCAATATTTACACGTCCGTCCTTTTGCGTCCTCGTTTTTCACCGAGTTTCGCGCCGCAGATTTCGCTTGCCGCGGGCGTGGCCGTTGCAAAAACGCTTGAGCCCTATTGTCCGGGCCGCGTTTCCCTGAAGTGGCCCAATGACGTGCAGATCGGCGGAAAGAAGGTCTGCGGCATTCTGACGCAGATGAAAACGGCGGCCGGCGCCGTCGATTTCGTCGTGGTGGGCATCGGTGTAAATGTCAACTGGAAACAGGAAGAATTTCCGGAAGATATTCGGGGAATCGCCACATCCCTGTCGATGGAGGCCGGCCGGGAAATTTCCC
>CAYWIT010000031.1:5244-9223 GCA_964458415.1 uncultured Rhodospirillaceae bacterium | reverse complement strand
TGTATTCTGTATGCACCTACAAAATGAACCTGCTGTTCGGCATTGCGCCTCTTTTGATTATCGCACGCGTATTTCTGGTGGCTGGAATTATCGCATGGTTTTTGACGTTCATGAACCTGCTCATGCGCCCCCTCTACGCCGCCTTGCTTATGGCGCGGAAAGGGTTTTCAGCAGTGCCGCAGCTCAGCTCACTTTCGACACCCGCAACAGCCAAAAGAGGAGAAAACAATGAGACGTGAATACAGTGACAGCACCATCGTATCTTACAAAACCGTTCTGGCAACACAGGCTAAGAAGCCGATACCCGCCGCAACGCGCTTAAGGCGCGGTAAAACCCTTATTGCAATCGGCACGGCTATTGCGATGCTTGGGATCGCCGTATACTGCATGACAATGTTTATTACTGGTGTAAACCAGGATCCGGTTCAATTCGCTAAAGGCGGCTTGCTCATTATCGGCACGGGGCTTGGGATCTGGATCGTCGGCACCGTCAAATATCTGAATGCGGCAATTGATATAGGCTATGAAGATGATTCTCTTTAAATGGCCTACTATCAATAAAACCGCGCTTCCTTGAGACACCGCGACTGGTAAACAAAGTAAACCACGGGAATAACGATCAGCGTCAACAGCGTGGTCGTCACCATGCCGCCGACCATCGGCAAGGCGATCCGGCGCATCACATCCGATCCTAATCCTTCGGTAAAAAAGATCGGCAGCAATCCCGCAATGATCACCGAGACGGTCATCAGCTTGGGGCGCACCCGCAACGCCGCGCCATGCATAACGGCCTCAAGCAGATCTACCCTATTTCGCGGCGGATGATGCCGTACCCGCTGATCGATATAAATCAGCATGACGACGGCTGTTTCCACGGCGATGCCCGCAAGGGCGATAAAACCGACGGCAACTGCGACCGAAAAATTATAATTCGCCAAATACAGCGTCCAGACGCCGCCCACCAGACCGAATGGCAAGGACAGCATCACCATCAAGGTGCGATCCAGCCTGCCAAAATGCATGATCAGCAGCAGGAATATGATACCGATCGTTGCCGGAATGGCGATATCAAGACGTGCCTGTGCCTCCAGCATCTGCTCGAATTGCCCCGACCAGCCGATGGAATATCCGGCAGGCAGTTTAATTTTAGCGGCAACGATACGCTGCGCGTCTTGAACATAGCCGCCGATATCCCGTCCGGCGATATCGACAAACACCCAGCCATTCAGGCGCGCATTTTCCGAGACGATCATTTGCGGCCCAGGCGCGAATTTAATCATCGCCAGCGTCCCCAGCGGCACTTGCGCCCCATCGGGCGTATCAACAAGGATATTTTGAAGATCACCCGCGTTCTCGCGGAAGGGTCGATCATAGCGTAGCATGATGCCATAGCGCTCCCGTCCTTGCACGGATTCTGAGAGTTTCATGCCGCCCAAAGCCGTGGCGATCACGTCCTGCACCGTTCCCAAATCGACGTTGTAGCGGGCCAGAGCGTCACGATCCGGTTCGATTTCAAGATATTTAGCCCCGACAACACGGTCGGCAAAAGCCGAACGCGTACCTGGAACATTCTTGACTGCCTGTTCCACCTTAACCGCGATTTGCCCGATCGTATTTAGATCTGCGCCAGAGACCTTAATACCCACAGGTGTGCGAATACCCGTCGTCACCATATCCATGCGAATTTTTATCGGATAACCCCAGCTATTCACCAGCCCAGGCATTTTGGTCAGGGCATCCATTTCCTTGATGAGCATTTCGGTGGTCAATCCTTCGCGCCATTGTTCACGCGGTTTCAGATGCACCCAGGTTTCGATCATGGAAATAGGAGCCGGATCGGTCGCCGTTTCAGCTTGCCCCGCCTTGCCGAAGACGGTTTCCACCTCCGGCACGGTTTTGATCAGGCGGTTGGTCGTGGCGACGAGTTCTTTGGCTTTGGTAACGGATACGCCAGGCAGCGTTGTTGGCATATAGAGCAAATCGCCTTCGTAAAGCGCAGGCATAAATTCACTGCCTGTGCGCATGATCGGCCACGCCATACTGAGCAGTAACAAACCCGCCAAAGCGAGAGTGAACCATTTAGCACGCAGAGCCAACGCTAGCACGGGCTTGTAAATCGCAATAAAGAACCGATTAAGTGGATTGCGTTCTTCGTGTAGAATTTTCCCTCGGATAAGCCACAGCATGAGCAGAGGTACAACCGTGATCGAAAGAATGGCTGCCGCTGCCATCGAGTATGTCTTGGTGAAAGCCAGCGGGCTGAACAGCCGTTCGGATTGCCCCGTTAAGGCAAAGACAGGCAAAAACGACACCGTGATAATGAGTAACGAGAAAAACAACCCAGGGCCGACTTCCTTCGCTGCCAGCAACAAGGCCGCTCGTTTTTCTTCAGCTTTTGTGTCCTTTGGAAGCTCCGAAAGCTTGCGGTGCGCGTTCTCAACCATGACGATGGAGGCATCCACCATCGCGCCGATGGCAATGGCAATCCCGCCCAGCGACATGATATTGGCGGTGATCCCTTGTGCCGACATGACGATAAACGCCGCCAATACGCCGAGCGGCAAGGTGATAATCGCCACAAAGGATGAACGGATATGCAGCAAAAATATCAAACAAACCAGAGATACGACAATCGCTTCTTCGATCAGCTTGTGGCTCAAATATTCAACTGACCCCTCGATCAGCGGAGCGCGATCATAAACAGACACGATCTCGACGCCTTCCGGCAATCCTGGCTTCAGGGCTTCGATCTTTTGTTTGACGGCTTTACTGACGTCCAGCGCGTTGCCGCCTGGCCGCATGATAATAATACCGGAGACGACTTCGCCTTCACCGTTCAGCTCCGTAACGCCGCGCCGCAATTCCGGCCCTTCGATAATCCGTGCCACGTCTGCAAGACGGACAGGTGTGCCGTTTTTGGCTTCCAGCGCTATTTTTTCAAGATCGGCAATCCCTGTGACATAGCCTTTGGAACGGATCACGAATTCGGTTTCGGCCTGCTCAATAACACGTCCACCAGCTTCTTGGCTGGAGGCTTCAAGCGCCTCTTGAATCCGCATCAACGGAATGCCAAAGGCGCGTAATTTCACCGGATCGACCAGAACCTGATACTCTTTGACAAAACCGCCGACGCTGGCCACTTCGGATACGCCAGGAACGGTTGCTAGCTCGAATTTGAGGAACCAGTCCTGAAGGCTGCGCAACTGCGAGAGATCATGTTTTCCGCTTTTATCGACAAGAGCGTATTGATAGACCCAGCCTACGCCCGTGGCGTCAGGGCCGATCTGCACCTTGGCAGCGGACGGCAGCGTGGATTGAACCTTCGAGAGCGCCTCCAGAACGCGGGAGCGTGCCCAATACTGATCGGTCCCATCCTTGAAGATCACATAAACAAAAGACGCGCCAAACATCGAAAACCCGCGCACGATTTTGGTGCGGGGCAACCCCAGCATGGCGCTTGAAAGCGGATAGGTCACCAGATTTTCAATGATCTGCGGTGCTTGCCCTTCGAAATCCGTTCGCACGATCACTTGAGTATCGGAAAGATCGGGGACGGCATCGAGCGGCATACGTTGTACGGCAAAGATGCCTCCGACAAGGATGAGACACGCCAGAATGGAGATTATCAACGGGTTGTTGACCGACCAGTCGATAACGCGCGCGACGACGGATTGTGTAGGGTCGTGTGAAATATCAGCCATTACTGACCTCCGGACAATTTACCAAGCGACTCTTGGAGCGAGGATTCCGAGTCGATCAGGAACTGCGCGCTGACAACAACATCATCGCCGTCCTCAAGGCCGGAAAGGATTTCCGTCCGGCCCGCGCTGATAGCGCCCGTTGTCACCCCGCGCGCCTGGAATTTGCCGTTTCCTAAAGCCACAATTACATGCTCGCCCTCGGTATTTCGCAAAACGGCCTCGCTTGGAACCGTCAGTCGCTCGGCCACCGCCCCTGTTGCAAAGGTCACGGCGGCATA
>CAYWIT010000031.1:2087-5234 GCA_964458415.1 uncultured Rhodospirillaceae bacterium | reverse complement strand
CATCCTTGTTGTCCATGATCAAACGCACCTTTCCGGTACGCGCTTCGGCGTCAATTGTCGGATAGATATAATCGACCTTGCCCTGGTATTTTTGAGGCCCGACCGTGATCTCGGCAATGTCACCTTCCTTGATCATCGCCACATCCTTCTCCGGCACCGCCGCTTCCAGCCATACAGTGGAGAGGTCTTGGATGTGGCCGATTTCGTCATTCATTTTCAAATAATGTCCGTTGCGGATTTCAAGGCGGGCGAGAATGCCGTCTGCCGGAATATAAAACGGCACTTTCTCAAAAGCCTTGCCACTTTTTAAAAGATCAGAAATGACTTTTTCATCGACGCCTAAGAGCTTTATTCTTTTCTTGGCGGCTTGCGCCAGATCATGCAAGCCTGCCTTGCGGGCGGCGATAAAGTCGTTTTGCAGAGATAAAAGCTCTGGACTGTAGAGCGTGTAAAAAAGATCGCCCTTTTTCACGCGATCACCGACGGCGCTGTAATGTAAATCCCCAACACGGCCCTCGACTTGGCTGAACATATCCCAACGGCTGCGTTCATTTTCCCTGACAATGGCCGTTACACGAACGGTCTGGGCGAATCTGCCTTTGGTTGCCTTCTCCGTGCGCACACCCATTTTTTGAATAGTATCGGCATTAATCGAGATGACAGGCTTGCCGGATTTATCGCTTTGCATCTCGTCGGCGTATTTAGGCACCAACTCCATATCCATGAAGGGCGATTTGCCTGGCTTGTCAAAACGCTTTTCCGGTACCATCGGGTCATACCAGTAAAGAACCTTCCGGTCTTTCTGATCGATGGCGCGGGCACTCTCATCTATTTTTTCTTCATGCGCATTCCCTCCGCCAGAAACGGTAACTTGTACCAAATCCATACCGCAGATCGGACATTTTCCAGGCGTATCGGAAATAATTTGCGGATGCATGGGACAGGTATATTTAACCGCTGCCGCTTCCTCGGCGTGGGCGACGCTGATTCCGAAGACTTTTTGAATTCCGTTGTTATGACGGGCGGATAGCACGTCCAAGTTTACGCCATTCAACACAGCATTAACGCAAAGGATTGATCCGATCAGAAGTGGCAGTGGTTTTTTCATCTTTCTTCTCCTGCGATGAAATAGTGGTTGAAATCAGCGATCAGCGCGGTGCGTTTCGCCTGTTCTGCTGCCAGTTGGTAACGGACGGACACCATGTCGCGCCGCGTCTTGAGAGGCATGGAAAGATCGTTTTTTCCTGCCTCATATTCCCTGGTTTGCGCACCGCGTGATGTGTTTAAAAGGGACACCTTATGTTTGAGCAACTCGATCTTGCGATCACTGACATCGATCTGCGCTTCGAGATGGGTCAATTTTTGTAGCGTTTGACGCTTGATGTTTTCCAGATCGGATTCCGCCGCGCGCACGCCCGACTTCGCGCCGGAGAGTTTGGGCTGCTGGTTTTGCGTAGCCCAGAGTGGAATGCTCATTCCTACCATAATCGTTCCGGCGTTATCGCCACCGTTCATGCGCCCATAACTTGCCTGCACCTCAAAATTAGGATTGAACTCCGATTCCCGCAGATCAACGTCCTTGCGTGCCATCTCAACATCCTGTGCGGCAACCTGAACGGGATAGGTTTTCTCAACATTCTGATCCCAGGTGACTTTGTTGATCGCAGGCAGCGGCACATCCGGCGTCCTACCAACCATGTTGACAAGCATCGCTATGATCTCATGTTTTTCTTCGTCGAGATCGGCGCGCATCAAGCCAACATCCGTGCTATCGGCCTCGCTCATGGCAAGCTGGCTTTGCGATGCCTGGTTGGCAGCGATCCGCCCCTTTAGGCTTGTGCGTTCGGAGCCAAATAGAGCGGCTTGCTGCGCTAGTAATTTATCCTGCTCATCGATGCGCGCCAAATTGGCAAGGGCGGTAATGAGTTGTGACTTCATCGCGGCGTAGGCGTAATCACCGAGCAGTTTGTTTTTATGGGATTCAACACCTAAACGGTCTGATTTGGCCCCGCGCGTTCCAAAAGCCGGAATGACCTGTTTGAAGCCGATCATCTTCTGCTCTTCACCCCGCGACATGCTGGTACCGATGGGATAATCCTGCTCCTGGATAAAAAGCATCGGATCAGGCAAGCCCAACTCGCCTGTCGCATTGTAGCCGGAAGATTCCGCACGGCTGACATAGGCTTGGATTTCAGGGTGTTGTTTCAGTTGTTCCAGCAGAAACCCAAAACGGTCTTCATTTTTCTCCTGCGCCTCTGACACAGGTGGCTTGGCTTTTTCCGCTGCCTGAGCGGGAGCCATAATGCTGAAACCAATCAGCGCAATAAGTATTAAAATTCTAACCATGATAAACCTCTCGTATGCGTTCGGGCGGCCCTACGAAAGATCGTAAAGCCGCAGTGCAAAGAGGGCTGGATATCAGGATTTTCAGCGCGCGATGCTTACATCAACGCAAAATCCGGACACACTTCGCCCTTTACGAGAGATATTTGGGTGGTTTTTCGGGTGTTTTCAGGAGATGGGACGGCGGCAAAAGGTACGGCAAGAACGTCACTTTTTCCTTCGTGTTCGGCCCATTCCATTGAATATCATGGGAGATAAATAATTGCCCACCGGCGCTGCTCAGGGCAGCACATTTGGCATTGCATGCCTGATCATCGCAGCAGCCGCTCTTTTTGGTTTTATCGGCTTGCTTCTTTTCCGCCGATTTCGGGCATTTGTCACAATCCTTCATGCCCATTTTCATACTCTGCATATCGTGTTGCGCTGAGGATTTTTGCATCTCTGTCTGCATTTTCTCCATCGGGCACGGAGCTTCCTTCGCCGCTGCCGGAACGGGCGTTCCAGCAAAGACAAAACTCAGCGCGATAAAGGCGCATATGAGACGCTTCAATACCATGATGACCATTGTAGCAAAGTTTCGTTAATATTCCATCTACTTTTGAGATAACCTCTTTATATCGTTGAGAATTCACAGTTCTGATCATTTACAGATCAATCCTCTGAAGCTTGGGGGGTATCACGGTTAAGCTATCGCGTATGAACGACTGGGCCATCTCTTCTAGAATCAGGAGATCTTGTCGAATAGAGCCTTTTTCTTCTCCGCTGTATCGGCACGATAAGAAATAAATTCGTCTTTCTTGCAGA
>CAYWIT010000031.1:0-2077 GCA_964458415.1 uncultured Rhodospirillaceae bacterium | reverse complement strand
TCTTGTCTGATTGTAGACGGACGGCAGGCCGGTCGTCAATCTTGTAATATATGGGAATAATGAGCTGGAAGGCCGCAGAAGGACACTCTGCCTTTATCAAAAATATCCACGCACACGGCGGTTTTTATCGGCGATGCTGCTCGTAAACGTTTAGCGGGGCTTGATTAAGGTCAAGTCCGTGCCCATGAAAGCATGAAAAATTGTTTCAATGGGAAAAGTTTTCTCGCTGACACTGTCCCTGCGGGGACGATTGGTTAGCTGTTGAATGAGAGGCTTGTCATACATGCCAGATAACAGGGCAATCCCAGCTTTGGCAAGCGCGTCACGTGCGCCACCATTTTTACGAAGACGTTTCATATAGTCTTTCTGTCGGGCGACGCCTTCGACAACGGTACGGGGAATGGGCTTACCGATCAAAATTTTAAACAACGTCACCAGGCGTTCGTTGGCATGCTCATGCCGGAATATCTCCCATGCCTGCTGAGGCAGGAAGTCTTGCCAGAAATTAACAGGATACGGCTGCTTGTTGAGCAGCCAGTGAATATGTGACCGTCCCGTGCTGGAGATGGAGCGCTTCTGGTCACGGTTTGCGCCCTTGGTCAGGTAGTTAGGATGGGCGACAATAATGCCGAGACCGCAAAGAGCGCGTTTTTCATCGGCTTCAATCAAGATACAAGGCTTATTTATTGCTTCATTGGGAATCATCCAGTTCCCTGTCACTGTATTTTTGATATCAACATCCACGCCATTGATATTCAAATCCAGAAATCCCTTGGGGAAACCAATGAAGCTCCTAAATAGAATTTCAATTTTTGTCCCGATGTAGGTCTTTTCCGTTTTCTCGATCTGATCGAGGGTCAGTCGTCCGGTGCGCGGTGTATCGATGACTTCATCAATGGCCCGGCGGATCAGTTTTGGAAACTCTTCCGCTAACGCCTCAAGTCCACCGACATTCTTGAGAATGGCGCGTTCGATGCTTTTGATGATTTTTGTGTTGACAGCAGAATCGAAACCCATCCTACATTCTTGCACAGACGCGAGATCAAGAATAGAAGGTTTAAGAGATTATCCGGCCATTTTGATTGTACGTGCCGCAGATAAGCATTTAGCAATTTTCTCCGCAACTGCATACGCTACAGGCGGCGGGAACGCGTTCCCTACCTGGCGGTAGGCGTTAGTCTTTTTGCCAGTAATATGCCAGCTATCAGGGAAGCCCTGGATGCGGGCGACCATTTTGACAGTCAGACGCGGCATCCCCTTGAATTCTTTTTCAGGAGCTTCGTCCGCGATCCCTATGCCATCAACGCCAAGCTCCGCCCATGCCTGCTTTGCTCTGGTGGGGCCGAGATCGGGCCCGCCGTGTTTCTTTGATCCGCCCACAACAGTGGGAGCGATGGTATTAGCGACTTTAGTCCATGCGCGGACATCTTTCCAGCCGCGCGCGGCCATTAAGTCGTAGAGAGTTTCGCCGACAGATGGCGGGGGCTTTTTTAGCGTCTCTGGCCATTCAAAGAACTCGGCGATGTTTTTCTTCACGCCGACAAGGAGGGCACGTGGGCGCAGCTGAGGCACGCCATAGGACGAAGCGTTCAGTAGACGCCACTCGGCGCAGTAACCCATCTTATTGAGACTGCCAAGGATATATTCTCTGTATTCTCCGAAGGGTCCACTCATTAAACCTTTGACATTTTCGATCATTACCGCACGGGGGCGTATTTCATCGATCAGGCGGAGACCTGCTGGAAAAAGGTCTCGTTCGTCATCTGGCCCGAGCTGTTTACCTGCAATAGAAAACGGAGGGCAAGGTAAGCCCCCCGCCAACAGTTCCACACCCTTGTATTTACGCCCGTCAAATTCACGAAGGTCACCGTGGACGATGTTCCACCCCGGCCTATTAAAACTAAGAGTATCGCACATCGGACGCTCGTATTCGACAAGGGCTTCATGATCAAAACCTGCCATCTCCAAACCCAGAGCTTGTCCGCCAGCGCCGGCGCACATTTCAACAGACGAAATGGAGTGCCTTTGTTTTTTCATGAATTCACTTCCATGTTTTTTAAGATTTGGCAGAAAAATG
>CAYWIT010000030.1:0-9990 GCA_964458415.1 uncultured Rhodospirillaceae bacterium | reverse complement strand
GCATTCCCTATAAAGTGCTGGGGGGGCTGCGTTTTTATGAACGGCAGGAAATCCGCGACGTCATCGCCTATCTCCGCGTGATCGTCCAGCCTGATGATGATCTGGCTTTCGAGCGGATTCTCAACGTGCCCAAGCGCGGGCTTGGGGACGCCACGCTGCAACTTCTGCACCGTCAGGCGCGCGCGCGCGGCACATCGCTATATCGGGCTTTGCTGACCTTGCTGGAAACGGAGGAGTTCCGGCCCAAGGTGCGCGAGACGCTGCGCAATCTGGAGCGTGACTTCACGCGCTGGCGCGAACAGCTGCGGGAAATGTCGCATACCGAGCTGACGCAGGTCATGCTGGAGGAATCCGGCTATACCGACATGTGGCAGAAAGACAAAACGCCGGAAGCGGCAGGGCGGCTGGAGAACCTAAAGGAATTCGTGGTCGCGCTGAACGAATTTGAAGGCATTGACAGCTTTCTCGAACACGTCGCGCTGGTCATGGAAAATCAGGAAAAAGAGGGCGGCGACATGGTCTTTGTCATGACGCTGCACGCGGCCAAGGGTCTGGAGTTCGATGCCGTGTTCCTGCCGGGCTGGGAAGAGGGTGTTTTTCCCAACCAGCGCACGATGGATGAAAGTGGCGCCGCCGGTCTGGAGGAAGAGCGCCGTCTGGCCTATGTCGGCATAACGCGGGCGCGGAAGTGGGCCTGTATCCTGTTTGCCGCCAACCGCGTGATTTACGGGAGCTGGACAAACTGCCTGCCGTCGCGCTTTATCGACGAACTGCCCGCGGATCATGTCGAGGTTATCAGCGAAACGGGGCTTTATCGTCCGCAGCCGGTGGTATATCAGGGGCGGCGGAGTCAGCTGATGGAAGAAGATATGGCTGTTGTTTCCGCGCATCTGCAGTCGGAATCCGGCTTTGGGCCGGGGGATCGCGTTTTCCACGAGAAATTCGGGCCGGGCACGGTGGTGACGACGGACGGAGACAAACTGGATATTAAATTTGATAAGGCGGGATGGAAAAAGGTAGTCGATAGTTTTATCCGCAAGGCGGAATAGTCGTTTTTATGAGGAGTATGATTTATGGCAGGAAAACCGAATAATTCTTCCTTTTCCGAAGAAAAGGCGGGGCGGTTGCATCGTGTGTTGATGGTTTTGATGATCGCGCTGATCCTGGGCGCGGCCGGGACGCATTACGCCATTGTTGACCAGCAGAAAAGCCTGCTGGAGGAAATGGTCGCCCTGAAGGCGCGGCCGGGGGATATCGAGCAGCAGAATGCGGATATCATGGCGCTGCTGGCGGCGGGGCAGCGGCAGATTGATATTTTTGTCAAAATCTCGATCAATCTTTATGCCCTGATGCTGGCTATTCTGATTTACGAGTCTTTTTTTCTGGTCGGGCCGACGCTGCAGATGGTTGCCCGTCAGCGCGAATATGTCGAGAAAATGGCGGCGGTGGATATGTTGACAGGGTCTTATAACCGCGCCACCTTGTTTAAAATTGCGGCCATGCTGATCGGGAGCGCCAAGCGTTACAAGCAGGCGATGACGGCGCTGGCCATAGATATCGATGAGCTGGAAAAGATAAATAACAAGTATGGACGGGCGGCGGGGGATGCCGCTATCCGGACAGTGGCGAAAACATTGGCTGGCGTTTTGCGCAACAGCGACGTTATGGGCCGTGTCGGCGGCGGTGAATTCGGTGTTTTCCTTCCGGCCACCGATGAAAATCAGGCGGGTTATGTGGCCGAAAAGCTTCGTGCCGCGGTCGAGGACGTTCCTTTCGCTGCGCAGGACAGCGTTATTCTTCTGCGTGTCAGTCTCGGCATGGCGGAGATACAGGAGAAACACAAGAGCCCCGATGACATGCTGCGTGCAGCGGAGCTGGCGCTGCGGTGTGCCAAAAACAACGGACGCAACCGTGTTGTCTCTTCGACTGCGGCACAGGTAAAAGAGGCAGCCGCGGCAGGCGTGGCCCCGCTCGTTCGGGCGTGAAAAGGCGGCCTTGATTCGGAAAAGCGGCTTTTAAATTTATTTTTCCACAGTATATGAAAAATATATAACTTTCCGGCAAGGGGCGTAACCCCCTGACTCTGCGTCGAGTTTTTTTAAAAATTTATATAGTTATGTATAACAACAGGTAATCTCTGGACGGGGACGGTATGCCATGGTACGGATTCCTGTCTCCAGTTTTGAATACATAATGGTGCATCGCACGACAACGATGCCACGGCAGGAGCGCTTATGAAGAACAATAAGGCAGGGCCGGATATGACGATTGATAGAAAAGCCATTCGCAATGACATCCCCGGACATCATTCTTATATGAATGGCCTTTCCGTGCAGGCGGCTGCCGCAACACCGGAGGAAGCCCGCCGTCTGGTCGTTGGACGCGATATTGCGCTCAATGGGCGCATTTCCTTCTGCGCGCATCTGGTTGTGGAGGGCGTTGTCGAGGCTGAAACTTTTGAAGGAGGTCATCTGGATGTTCTGGAATCCGGCGTTTTTGCCGGAACGGCCTTGGTGCAGGATGCCGTTATTTCCGGAAGGTTTGAGGGAAAAATTACGGTTCTGGGCCGGTTGATGGTACGTGCAACGGGCAGTCTGTGTGGTGAAATTCAATATGGTGCACTGGAGGTCGAGGCCGGTGCCCGTCTGGAAGGCCGTGCCACAATGCTTCCCCCGCCCGTTATGGAAGAGGTTCAGGTTCCGGAGGAGGGGTCTGTTGCAGCGGCCCTTCCGGAAGAGAGCAGCAATAATAATGTTGAAAGCCTTTTCGGCGAACAGGATGAAACAAAGGACGGTCCCCGGGTTTTCCGGCGGGCGGCGGCATACTAGGTGAAAAAACGCAGCTTCCATAGTGATGTGTTTATGACGATTATCAGCTTGCTGGACGGGCTGTTGATGTCGTTTTATGCGCATATGCGAAAAAACGCGCGGCGGATGACGCGTCTGGCGGTCGTGCTTTTGCCGCTGATCGTGCTGCTGGTCGGCAGTTGCAAGACCTCGCAGTTGCCGGCGGCCTATGGCAGCAATGCCGGGCCGGACCAGTTCCGCACCGCGCTGTTTCCCGACCGGGTTAATTTTAAAGGGGTCAGCTATTATCCTGCCGAAGGTTATATTTCGCGGGCACAGAAATTCGTCGCCAGCGATCCGCAATCCCTGCTGATGCTGACGGGGGAAGAAATCACCTATCTTTTCGGTACGCCCACGGCAAGGCGGCATGATGCCGAGGCCGAGGTCTGGCAATACAAGGCCAAAGCCTGCGTCGTGGATTTTTTCTTTTATAACAACTCGTTCGCTGATAAAGGCAAAAGCCGCGTTTCCTATGTCGATGTTCGTCTCAAGGACCAGCCGATTGACGGCCATGCCGCGGAGCAGTCACAATGTCTGCGGCGCGTGATCGGGGATGAAAAGAGTTTTTCGTTAACCTTGTAAAATATTAGGGAGTTTCTGATGCAGCCAGGAAAAATCAAAGACTTGTTTAAAGACTGGGTGCGTGCCGGTTTTCATTTTGGGCGTGGTCTGTCGGATCATATTTCCGCAAGGCTGGAGGCCAGTCCGCGCGGGGCCCGCGTCGGTGGCGGGATTTTTGATGTTGTGGCTGGCGGAGGTCTGACGCTTTTTGCCGCTTCTTCCGCTCTTGGCACGGTTGCCAGTGTTATCGGGGCAGCCATGGCGGTGACATCGGCGCCGTTGACCGCTGTCGTTACCGCGGCGGTGGGCGTTGTCTGGCTGGCATTGGCAACGATAACCGGCGGGATCGGGTTGGGGCTACTGGATGCGGCGCGCAGCAAGGCGGGGCTTGCCCGTCCGGATACGCAGATTGTTTCCTGCCTGCGCGGCATGGTCGCGAAAATGGGCGCGGCAGCGACCAGCGCCTTGAAATTCGATAAGAAGGCGTCAAAGGACTTCAGAAAAGCGATTGATGTCCAGCCGGCCAAAACGCCGGTGGCGGAAAGCAAGCCGCGTCCGGATAAACCGGCAGATCATAAACTGTAAGCTTTAGGCGGTTTTTTCTTTCCAGCCGCAGAGGTCGCGCACAATACAACTCGGACAATCCGGCTTGCGCGCCTTGCAGACGTAGCGACCATGTAAAATCAGCCAGTGATGCGCATGGCGGAGATATTTTTCAGGAATGGCTTTTTCCAGCTTGCGCTCGACGTCTTCCGGTGTTTTGCCGGAGGCCAGCCCCGTGCGGTTACTGACGCGAAACAGATGGGTATCCACGGCAATTGTCGGCTGGCCAAAGGCGATATTGAGCACGACGTTCGCCGTTTTGCGCCCGACGCCGGGCAGATTGACCAGCTCTTCCCGTGTTTGCGGGACTTCCGATCCGTATTCGGCAATCAGCTTTTCAGAGAGCGCAATGATGTTTTTGGCCTTGGTATTGAACAGGCCAATGGTACGGATATGTTTTTTCAGCCCGTCCTCGCCCAGTTTCAGCATGTCTTCCGGCGTTTCGACGATTTTAAAGAGCTTGTGCGTGGCTTTGTTGACGCCGGTATCCGTCGCCTGTGCCGAGAGAACCACGGCAACCAGCAGGGTATAGGCGTTGGTATATTCCAGCTCGCCCACAGGTTCGGGGTTTTGTTTTTGCAATCTTGCAAAAAATTCTTCGATTTTTCCCGGAGTCATCTATATTCTCTCTTCCATGAAAGTTATATTCAAAAACATGCCAAAAGCAAGCCGCGGGCGCAATATGACCCTGCTCTGGGGGGTGCATGATTTTCCGACCGGAAAAATCCTGATCGCCTTGAGCCATGAAGGCCTGTGCTGGCTGGGGCTGGATTGCGGCCTCAAGACGCTGGAAAAAAACTGGCCCGGCGCGAATTTTATCGAAGACCGCAAAGCCACGGCAAAAGTGGCGCGTGAAATTGTAAAATGCTGGCCGCAAAAAATGGCAGCGTTGTCTGTTCCCGTCGTGTTGTCCGGTACGGAATTTCAGCTTGGGGTCTGGCGGGAAATTTTAAAGATCAAATCAGGGACAACGACGACTTATGCCGCTATCGCGAAAAAGCTGGGCGCGCCGGGAGCCGTGCGGGCCGTCGGCAGTGCCACGGGCGCCAATCCTGTATCTGTTGTCGTGCCCTGCCACCGCGTGGTGAACAAGTCATCGGACAAGGTCAGCTATGGCTGGGGACCCGCGCTCAAGAAGGCGCTGCTGCAGGCCGAGGGCGTCAAGGTTTAAGAACATTGAACCGGAGCGGGGCTTTTACCGGTTCCAGCAATTTCAGGGCATCCGGCACATCGTTTCTGTTCACAGCATTGAGAAGGGCGTAGAGGACAAGCTTGGAAAAAGGGCTGTGGCTGTCATCGTTCGTGATATAGTGCGCCGGTTCATGGTAGGCGTGCAGGCCTGTCCAACGCGGAAACACCGGGTGGATCGCCTTTCTTTTTTGCTTGCCATCAGGGGTTTTGCGCCATTCCCAAGTCCTTTTTTCAACGGTGGCCGTTATCAGGACACTCGTTTTCGAGAGGGGCCGGATGTCCAGTTTGCGGGCATGCTTGGCAAAAAAGACGCGCAGGGGATTCCACAGAAGATGGTTCAGCCGGACGACGCGGTCATTGCTGGCGACAAGATATAACGTCGTAAAACGGTTTTTCTCCCGCTCCGGCCGCGAGATATTTCCTGCCGATATCAAAACGACTTCCTGCAGCAGCCTGCGTGCTTCCGCTTCCCTGAACCCCAGTTCCTGCATCACCTGCGTTGACGCGTTGAAAACCTCCTGTGCCACGATGGTGCCGGAGCTGTAGCCAAACAGCGTCAGGTTACGCAGCCGTTTTTCAGCTTCTTCCACAGGCAATGGTGCGTTATTTTCGCTGACCAGAGGAAGGATAACGCTCCGTGCCAGTCTTTTTGCGTCTGCGCTAAAGGCCTTCTCCGGACGGAGGTTATAAGCGATCTGGTTGAAAACATAGCGCGCGCCGGTCAAGGACCAAGCGTAGATTTGCGGTTGCGGAAAGGATTCCGGCCCATCGCCTAGAATCTCCCTCACGCGCTTGAGGCCGCCGGATATTTGGCGCGCAGAGGTGTCTTTTGTCGCGATTCCGGCCATATAGATAATGGTCGGGGAGGTAATGGCCAAAGTGGACAGGTCAACTTCCTGAATGCGCGCTTTGCCGCACCCGTCTAGTTCTCTTTTCCAAAGCTTGGCCATGTGGCGCATCCTTGTATTCGATGTTCAGGAAACAATAAGCCTTTATCCCGCCATAAAGCGTCTGAAATTGAGCGCAGCTTTGGCGGGGGGCACAATTGCGGCGGCGCTTTTTCTAAAGCAATGTTCTGTCGGCTTCAGGCTGAATGCCAGAGCCAGCGCGCGGCGCGTATCCATGAAGATCTCAACAGGGCGTGCATATCTTGCCGTTGCATGACGGACGCTTTCCGAGACGGTGTCCAGTACTTTGTTGCGCCATTCATCCGTTTCCATGATCATGTTATGCTTGGCGCCTTGTAATGTAATCACCTTGCAATCTGGCAGGCGCGCCGCCATAACGTGATGGCTGGTATCGCTGACCATGAAATCTCCGGCGGCGGAAAGAATGGTGCACGGCGTTGTAATATCCTCTGCGAAGCCTTTGCTTTTCGCCGTTTTCATGGCTTGGGAAATGGCCAGAAGGTTGCCGTATGTGGGGCCGCCCATGCGCAAATCCGGATTGTGACGCTGCCATTCAAACAGGTTTCCGGCGCGTTCCGGATCATGCGTGGACTGCGAGGGGCGTCCTGATTTCTTTTCCAGGGACCAGTCGCCTGCGCCAGGCGTGTATTTGTCCTTTTTCAGGAACTTTGACGTGCAGACCGCGGCAAAGGCGATAATCAGATCGCGCTTGCATTTCACCTTTTTGCCGAACGGCGGCGCGCAGAATACGGCCTGATCGAAGGCGTGCGGGTTTTGCTTGAGGTAATGCAGGCCGTACAAGCCGCCCAAGCTGTTGCCTAGCAAAACGGCAGGCATATGTTTCGGGCGCGGACAGATTTTCCTGAAAAACAAGTCCATGTCTTTCAGGTGTTCTGTATGTGGCAAGGAGGGCGGAAATTGCGGATTCAGCGGGTTTTTTGAAGACCCGCCTTCTCCGTCGCGCTCGCAAATATAGACGGATAATCCGCGTTTGTAGAGGTCCGAGATGAATTCGTACCAGCCTTCGATAAATTCGCGTTGGCCCTGCAGGATATAGACGGCTCCTCTGGCGTGGGGGTGCTCAAGGCGTCCGGCGCGGATAGTGGTGCCGCGCTCGCTTTCAAACGTCAAAAATTCAAAGCCGTCCGGTTTCTTGAATCTTTCGGCTATTCCCGGATATTCTTGACTCATCATGGCGCGCTCCTGGGGATTTTATTCTGAACGGGGGTGGGCTGTTGCAGCGCTTTTTTGTCGGGCTTTCCGAATTTCGTGACGGGCAGGGCCTCGCTCCTGAATTCAAAATATTTGGGGATCTTGACCTTGCTGAGGTTTTCCGCAAGAAAATGGCGCAGCTCGCTTTCATCGGGAACCGGCTTCGCAGGGTCGGGGTTGAGCCGGACGAAGGCCTTTGCCGCTTCGCCGGTATCGGCGTCCTCTATGCCAACCACGGCGCATTCAAGAACGGCATCGTGCTTCAGCAAGGCGTCCTCGATCTCCAGCGGAAAAACGGTCTTTCCCTTGATCTTGATGATCTCCTTGGCGCGGCCTGCCAGACAGAGGTAGCCGTCATCGTCCAGATAGCCGATGTCGCCGGTGCGTAGCCAGCCTTTTTGCAGGGCGGTTGCCGTCGTCTCCGGATCGTCGAGATAGCCGCGCATGATTTGCGGCCCTTGCGCGACTATTTCGCCTGTTTGCAGCGGGGCCAGCTTTTTTTCAGGGTCAGTCAGGTCGCGAATCTCAATTTTCGTTCCGGCCAGCGGCAGGCCCACGGAACCGGGGCGGTTTTTCCCGCCGATGACGGAATTGCTTGTCAGGCACGCGCTGCTTTCCGTCATGCCGTAGGCCTGAATAATAACCCCCGGCTTTCCGGCGGCGTTCTCAAAATCTTCTTTTATCTTGTGCGGCAGAGCGCTGCCGCCGGTAATGACCAGCCGCAGCGCGGGCAGCTTTTGCGTCAGGCGATCTGCTATCAGGCGCAGGGTGCGGGGAATTGCGGGAAGAACGGTGATTTGCTTTTTCTGCACCAGTCTGGCAAGGGCATCTGCATTGCGGGGGTCTGCCACGATAACCTGTTCCGCCCCCATGCCGGTTGCCGTGACCATCAGGACGGCGGTACCGAAGATGTGGGAAAAGGGCAGGGCGGACAAAAACCGCTCCTGTCCGTTCCTGAGCGCGGCAGCATTGTACGGCGCGTTCATGTCGCCGCCGAGAGATTCGGAAATCTGCCGGAAACTTGATGCCAGATTAAAATGACTGAGCGCGACGCCCTTGCTGACGCCTGTCGTGCCGCCCGTAAACTGCATGACGGCGATATCGTCCGGACCAACAGAAACCGGGCGGGGTGCCGCCTTGTGACGGGTCAAATTCCTGAAACTGATGATTTTATCGTTACGTTTGTCGGGCTTTGCCAGCATCTTCCGCTTCAGGGTTTTCAGCGCAAGCTTGTGCACAAAGGGAACCATGTCGCCGATATCGCAGACGATAACTCTGCCGACCAGATTGTCATCAACCTGCTTTTTCGCTTTGTCGCAGAACGGCTTCACATTCAGCGTGACCAGCAGGTCCGTTTTGCTTTTTTGCAGCTGCTGTCCGATTTCCGTTTCTGTGGCTGTTGCATCGTAATTGACGACTGTGGCTCCCACCTTCATGGCGGCAAAGAACATGATCAGGTAGTAGGGCGTGTTCGGCATCAGCAGCCCGATCCTTGATCCCTTGCCAAGACCGATTTCCTGCAGACCGGCCGCCGCCTTGTCGATCAGGCGGCCGAATTCGCGATAAGTGGCTTTTTTCCCCATGAAATCGAAAGCTGATTTTTCGGGATAGGAGCTCACCGCAAAATCAAGGATGGGGAGGAGTGTTTCAGGTGTTGCGGGCATGCGATTTATACCACAATGGATTTACAATAGGATTTGCATAAGCATAGGAATGCGCAATAGATACCATATTAAAAAGAGGGCAGTCAACATAATATATATACAGAATATCTCTACCCGCTTTATGCAGCTATCGTTGCCGCGCAAGCTCATAAAATATAATTTGACATAATTATAATAATGCGCTAGCATATCTGTGTATTATCAGGAAAAACCATGACCGCAGGGCAAAAAAAGTTTCAGTTGAATCCGAACCGGCTGTCCGAAGCGCAGCTGAAGGCGATTGCCAAAGCCACACTATCGAGCGCCGGATATGTCGCGCCCGCGCCCGAATCCGGCCAGAAGATGCCGGACGGCACCATTTACCTCGGCCAGTACAGCCCGAAAGACCGCGACGGCAAATCCCTGAGCAAAACCTTCAATGTCTATGCTGCGCCGGAAGATCTGCCGGAAACGATGAAATACGTCGATGCTGTGAAGCATATTGCCAAGCTGAAGAAATGGAACGGCTACGATGGCACGAACTATGCGACGGATAAAGAGCTTTATGCTGCTATCAAGAGCGGCACATATAACGGCGGCTGGATTATCCCGACACGCGATATTCTGGACGGCAAAGACGTTGACGGCAAGGACACCACGCCTGACAACATTCTCGCACATAAAGATAAAGGCGCGTTCAAAGAGGCGAAACACGCCTTTAAAACAGCCGCGTCTAGCGGTTCTGACTTTCCCGACTGGTACTGGTCGTCCACGGAGAACCGTGACGACCTGTCCTTCGTGTGGGTTGTCCGGCTGTCGTTCGGCAACGGTGTTTGGGGTCGTAAGGACGACGTTCGTCTTAGCTGCCGCCCTGTGCGCTTGGTTACCTGCTAAAAAAAATTCCTTAAATGGGACAGACCGGGCTTTCGGCGGGGTGTCAGGTTCAGGCCGTCTCTTTGAACAGTTCCCGTCCGATCAGCATGCGGCGGATTTCGCTGGTGCCGGCGCCGATTTCATAGAGCTTGG
>CAYWIT010000029.1:0-16743 GCA_964458415.1 uncultured Rhodospirillaceae bacterium | reverse complement strand
AAGCGACGTTCAGCACGGCTGTCCGCGCGGCACAGGGGGTTCTTGTCTGGCTACAGCGCGGCTAAACCCCGTTTTGCATTCTTATCCAGCGCCTTGATTTCCGCCTCGCGCTTTGAAGCGGCGCTTCTGGTTTCGTACAATGCGGTATAGATAACCTTGTAAGGCCCGCGGCCACGGGTGTATTTGGCCCCCGTGCCCCGCGCATGTTTCTCCAGACGCGCCGCCATATCATTGGTGATCCCGGTATAAAGGGTCTTGTCCGCACACTCCAGAATATAAACGGTCCAAGGCAATTCCGGCCCCTCCCTGCGATTATCCTATTCCAGTCGCGACTGCCGCACAATAATCTGGTCAAGCTGGTTGGCAACACAGGTCAATACGGGTTTCGTCCGCGCCAAATCTCCGGGATGGCATGTCCGGATAATTTCAGTTTCAGCTATATATGTTTTCGAACTTGGAACTTAAAGGGTCCACCCTTTGCTATTCCTTGAGAAAACCGTTTAATCTACTATTGAATTTGCCGCAGCATAAAGAATGGCTCCCTGGGTAGGATTCGAACCTACGGCCAAGCGATTAACAGTCGCTTGCTCTACCACTGAGCTACCAGGGAACAGTGGGGGTCTTTTTATCATATTTTCTGGATTTATCAAGCGGCAAAGGGGATTTGATGCTTCAGGCGCATTAATACTTGACATATTATTTTTATGGTAATAATTTATCCCCACTCATCGACAGGAGAATCACTATGTCCGCTAAATATGAAGGCCAGTCCCCCAGCCGCCTGTGGTATGCGTTGCAGCGCACCAAGGCCTATATGCATTGCCTGAAGGACAAGCGGACCGAGAAGGACGCCAAAAAAATGGCCCGCAACGGCGGCTATGCCGCAGGCAGCCTTGTTGCCTCGGGGCTGGCTGGCAATTATCTTTTTTTTATTCCGCTCGTTCCCACACTTGTTCCCTTGGCGGGAGCTGTCGTTGGCGGCTATTTCGGCTGGAAAGCCTGGCAAAAAGTAAAGCTGCTTAAAAATTCCGACACCGTGCATGGCTATATCCGCAAGCAGGAAGACGCCTGGGTCCAGAAAAAATCACGCCCATCGCTGACGACACGTGCCGCCGCCCTTGGCAAGCGCCTGTTCGGGCGCGCCGCGCTGCCCTTTGCGCTCGCCGGAAAATGGGGCGGCTATGGCACAGCTTTGCTTGGCCTTGGCGTTTCTGCCCTCGCCGCACTGCAATTGACCGGAACGCCACAAGTTTCATTCGCGGCAGGTGTCGCAAAACTGGGAGCTGCTCTTGGCGTTTCCGCCGGCGTTGCCATGACGGGCACAGCCGTTTTGGCCGTCATCGCTATCCCCGTCGGCCTGGGTCTTGGCAAAGTCTGCCGGAGCCTGTCACAAAGCCTGAAAAAAAATTTCATCGCCCATAAAACCCCGGCCGGAGCCCGCCCGACGCTGAAAAGCCGTCTGGCAAAACCCGTCCCGCAAAATGCCACAGCCCCCGCCGCCAAGACAGCACCGGAAGCGTCAAAAGCCTTCAGCGAAACAGCTCCGGCGCAAGACAACGCGCCGCAAAAAAGGGCTCTGAGCGAAGAACAGAAAAAAGCCGCGGAGATCCGCGCCCGCAACAGAAAAGCGCAGCGCCCGCAGTTTTGATCAATCAGCCGCGGCCAACGATCGTATAAATCGCCTTGATTTCCGCCGGAAGGATATCCTGTTCCAGCGGGGGGGTAAACTGCCCGACCCGGACGCAATCCTCTCCCTGTCTGACAAGCCGCCAGATGCGGGCATCGCCGTTTTTCATCGCGATCACGCAATCCTTGCCCTGCTCCGCAGGCCGACCGGGATGGATATAAAGCAATTCGCCACGGTAATAACGCGGCGCCATCGAATCTGAGGTAACATAAACGGCGAAAGCATCACGGATCCCCATCTGTGCCGGATGACGCTGCACCCAGTCCACCACCTTGCCCTGCACCAGACCAAGCCCTTTATCCAGCCCGCCCGTAGCATCCCCATAGACGGGAACAAGCGGCACTGCGCGTACCTCCGGCGGGGCGGAAATCTCTGCCTCCCCCGGACGCACCGGGGCCGGTGACTCCTGCCGGTATTCAAAATTCTGCGCCGCGCCGGAAACATCCAGCCTGACGCCGATATAATCCTCGATAACCGGAATTTCCTCCGCCTTGATAGCGCGGCGGCCATAAAGCATGCGGTTAACGGCAGCGGGGTTCAGCCCCATCTTGAGCGCCAGCCCCCGCTGGGTCAGGCCCGGTGTTTTTTCGAGAATTTCTTTAATCCTGTTATGAATGCGTCTCATGATTTTATGACCTCTCCCTGTCTTGCGCTATATCGCATTTTTTAGTTGCTAGAATAGCAATATATATCCATTTGAAAAAAATAACAATATTATGTTTTGATATTTAAAATTAATTTAAACGAAATTTATCTGGACTTTGAATTGCGAATATCGCAATATTTTTTGCAACCCCAAAGGAGTATACATATGTTCATTATTATTGACGAAAAACGCGATAACGGTTCCCACCCGCCCCTCCCGCCTTCTTCCCCGCTCGAATCCCTGTTTGATCCTTGGGCCGAATGGAAACCCGCATGGACAGGAAAAGGAAAAACACCCCATGATTTTCAAGAAAAAATCGCCCCCAGCAAGAAAGTAACCGTCCGCCTGACTGCGGAAAGAAGCGTAGAAAAATGCCATCGCCGCATTGTTGACAGCCGCTTATGGGAGGCCATGAGCGCGCCGGAACAGGAAGCCGCGCTGGAAATTGCGCTGGCCTCTGAAACCATGGGCAAGGGACTTGGCTATGTGCAATCCGACTGGCAGCGCATTCCCGGCTGCCGCGGCGTTTCGCACGCCACGGAAATGCACAGCCGCCTGATCAATAATTACATCGACTGGACCAAATCCTGCCACAAGGAAAAGGTCAGCCATGCCATGATCATCGATATTCTTGTTTTCGGTTTCAGTTGCCGCAAGGTTGACAGCGAGCGCCGCATGCGCAGCGGCTGTGCCCGCCAGAACCTGCTGGCAGGACTCGCCCTTTATGCCCGTCTGCGGGGCTGGATCAAATAAAAAAATGCGTCTATACTGCGCTCATGATATTTGGTCGCAAGAAAAACGCGCCTGAAAATGAAGGCGCGCCTCCACCGCCGCTCCCGCAGGCTGCGCATGATTTCCTGCGCGCCGTAGCACCGGCAGGCCTGTCTCCCCTGACGGAGCTGCACAACCGCGCCGCCGCCAAAACAGACCGCGCCCTGCCTCCCTCTCCCGGCAACGGACCCACCGCCACCGACAAGATTGTCGAGATGCGCATCCGCCAGTGGCTGCAGGAAATGGAAAAGGCCAAAAACCCGTCAAAACCGGGCATTTCCGGCCATTCCCCCTACTATTATCCACCGCATTACTGATTTTATGCCTCTCAAAAGTTTTCTTAATCCTCTATTAACGTTCTCCTGATAACTTGGAAATGTTAAGGTCAGACAGATCAGCAGGAGAATGTGCATGGCAGACATGATTCCGACAGTTCAGACAACCGGATCGGCGCCAGAAACATTGCGCGCGCACTTCAGCAAAAAAGCAGTACTCCCGCAAAGACATCTTGAAAAGGCCGAGGCCTTCATCGCCACGCTGCACCAGAAAGCCGAGTCCGGCACGGCGCCTTCTGTTCAGGATCGCAAAATCGGCCAGAATATCCTGCGCACGCTGGAGAATAAAACAGAGCTCTTTCTTTTCAATTCCGCCGTGCTGGCCGGACAGGATGCCGCCAGCGAAGCCGATATCGAAACACGGCTGGGCGCCATCCACGCCGGAATTGAGCGGGTGAACCAGACCTCTGACCGGCTGCGCAAAACGCTGGAAAGCTTCGCCTGAAACTGGCGGATATATAAAATCATTATTTTCAAATACATATGATCTTTGATCCCGCTTGACGGGTTGGCCTGAAGCTGTTATAAATTTCCCTAATATTTAATTATTCAGAATCAGGGAAAGACATGGTCCACCCTCCCTTTTGGCCCGGCGGTGCTGGAATTCCCGCAACCACGCCACCCCCGCCCCCCGTAAAGGAAAGCAGACAACAGCTTTCCCAAGACCTGACGCTGGCCATTACAAACCGTCTGGTGCCCAAGGCGCGGGAGGTCATGGAACGCGCTTTCTGGAGCAACACCGGTTTCGAGCCGGACTGGTTCCATCTTCTGCTCGCGCTCCAGCAGGAAGATCGCAAAATGCTCAACCTGCTTCTGGCCTATGGCGCAAAGATGACGCCCGCGCAGGTAACTTTCTGCGCTTCCATCATACCCGAAACGACACTGTCCGATATAACGCCCTTGCTCGCGACACATGGCATCGTCCCCCTTCCCGCAGGACAAATACCAGAGGGGCTGGTTATCGTGGAAACCCTTCGACGGCTGATTCAGGAATCAAGCGACACTTTCAGCGCGGACAGCAAAAAGAAAATCCTCCAGGATATGGACGACATGGTCTGCACGGCCTTCCTTGACTATGTTGAAAAGGATGACATCAAATCCGCCCTCCGCGTCCTGCGGCTGGCAGGGCAAGACACACAGGAGGGCATCGATATCACAGCCCCCCTCCGCCGGCTTTTACAAGAGAATTATCCGGACATAACTCCCGCCCTCGCCTTGTTCAATACCTTCACGCGCGAGGAGGCTCCCGCCAAGATAAAACCGGTCAATCTGGAGGTGATGGATTATATCTTTGAACCACGCTGGGTAAATTACCTCGGTAATCACGGCCTGATCGGCAAAAAGATGTATGCCGGACGCATCGACTTTCTCAGATCGGCATTTTTCGTCTCCCGCTACAAGAAACATGACCACGATATGGCGCTACTCCACCTGTTTAACAAGGATATCTCCACCACTGAAACAGAAGTGGAGGCCTTTCTTTCATTTCACAAAGCCTCTGCCGCGAAGGATCTGAAAGTTCTCGATGAATTGCTTAATCTCCTCGCCACCCGCGGCTTTTTTGACGCGCCCGCCTGGACGCCGGACAAACTCATCACGCTGAAAAAACAGCACCCGATGTCCTCACCGCTCATTGATGCCTTCAACAAACGGGCGCACCTGACGCTGATTAAGACCAGCGATGTTGAAACCTTCCTGAACCAATTCCGTATTCATGAACTTATCGAAAGCTACCGCGTTGTTCATTTTCCTGCGAGTGCGAATACCACCCATCTGATCCTCGACTTTTTTCAGGACCTCATGAAAAATGACACCAGCATGCTTGATATGACGGCCGGGAAATATGTTTCCCCGCGCGACTTTGTTTTCCCTCTTGTCGCCGCCCTGAAAAACAGCGGCGCCGATTTCAGCACTGTCGATCCCATGAAATATCTCGGCAAAAAAGAACCGGGGCTTGCCAAAATCCTGCTGGATCTGGAAATCGTCAAGGCCGAAAATTTTGACCTTCACGCCATCAGAAAACGCAACGGCGGAAAAATGGAAATCGTGATACCGCCTTCTGACAAGCACTATCCCTATACCGAATTCATGGCGCAGATTATCATGGGAAATACTGACCCGAAAAAATACCTTTCTCTCCTGCATCAAAACAGGGCATCATGGCAGGAGACATTGCGACAAGCCATCACTGCGGACGATAAGAAGGATTTTGCACTCTCTATCAATTTCAAACGCCGCGGAACCGGAGGCACTGGACCCCGATGAACAAGAATCCTGACAAGAAACCTGATAAAAAGCGCAAGAAAACCCTGCGCGAGCGCTTTAACGAAGCCCTCCCCGATGTTTCCAAAGAGGAATGGCGGGAAATTATCATTGATACCCTTCAGGACCTGCGGGAGCCGAGGGAAATTGCCCTGCTGCTGGGTGGGGCCGTGATTCCCGGCGGGTTTATCGGTTATGCCGCCTGGCGGGTCCAGAAACGCCGCGATAAAAAGGCCGCCAACGACAATTCGCCCCCACCATCCAAAAAACCTAACCACAAAAAATCCGGTCCCAAAAAAGGTAAGGATAATTTCAAGCCATAAGTCCTGCGCCTCAGCGAGTCGCCCCCCTCACAGCCCCCGCTCCTCCCCTTCAGACGAAGCTTTCCCCTCATTTTTTAAGATTTTGTAAAGAATTTTGACTCTCAAATGTTTTTCATAAATATTTGATATTCTTCGTTTCTCGCGTATTTTTATAATTAAATTTCTTAAAACATTAACTTTCTGTTCATAAATTTTCTTGATTTTGTTTCCGTAAGATGTTTTACTATTAACATAAGACATTAACAAAGAGTTAACAAAATAAACAGCCGCTCTGACGTTACGGGCAGAAAATAAGGGGGAGAGACCAAATGACACGCATCCTGATCGCAGAACACAACGAAACAACTGCAAATTACATGGCGCAATCCCTGCGCAAGGCCGGCAATAGCGTTGATCTGGTCGACAATTGCCTTGATGCATGGCGCGCCTCCTCGCACGAGGACTATGATGTTCTGCTCGTCAATGTTGTTATGCCCGGAATTGACGGCTTTATCCTCGCCCAGAAGGCCTTGCAGGATAACCCTGCGCTGCAAGTCATTTTCATCACCGGCTTTGCCGCCGTTGCCATGGATACCATCGCGACGCCAAATTATGCCCCCGCACCGATCACCACCCGTCCTTTCCACCTGAAAGAGCTGGCATCGCGTGTCCGTTACCTGATGGGTCAGGGCGGGCTGCCGCTGCGTGCCGCAACGGAAGGCATGGACGATGATAACGTTATTTACGCCGATTTCGGCAGTGACGCCCCGCGTCATCACCAGCAACAGGCTTAAAGAGGTTCCCCGAGAATGTTTCTTCCCTGATACCCCAACGGAGAACCCCAAAGAAGATTCAAGGGCTTAACCTCCCTTCTTCCTCTCCGTAACCCCTGCCCGAGCCATTCCCCTGTGGCTCGGGCATTCTTTTTCCTTGCAGGGGGATAAAATTTTATGCTAATAAAAAGGCGATTTTCTGCGTGAGGGCAATTAGCTCAGTTGGTTAGAGCGCTATCTTGACATGGTAGAGGTCACAAGTTCGAGTCTTGTATTGCCCACCACCCCTCCTCCCGTTGAAATAAATCAGCTCTTTAAGGCTTGGGCGGCTTCACGACCGTTCCGGCATCCGGTTTCGGCTCCGCGCCCAACTGATCGTAAGGCACCTTCCACGCATAGTCGCAGAAGGGCAACGGCACGTCGGAATCCATGTCATAGCCCGTCGTCGGCGCAATAATCGCGTAGGCGTGCGGCGCGCGCCGGAAAGCGCGCTTGGGGATGCCGAAGCCATGGCCGATATGCCCCACGCCCGCGATCACCACCAGTTGTTTATCGGCATTGTCCGGATTTTGCAAAAATTCCGCGACGGTTTCGGCCATCGCTTCGTCCCACAAGACCATCATGCGATATCTTTTTTCCGCATCTTCGGGGCTGACGCCCGCCTGACTGAAAAAAGGCAGATAACGCGCGCGATGATGCGGGTCATCCACGTCAAGCTCCGGCACATCTATATCATCGGCCCATGTTTTGCCGCTGCGGACAACGGCCTCCGTTTCCCGCGTCGGTTTCAGGCCGACAACAAGAATTGATTTCTCGTGAATATAATCCAAAACGCCCTGATAAGCCGCGCGCCAGTCGGCCGTCCACTGATGATCGAACAGTGCGTTGAAATCCTCCAGCGGCAAGCTCCCCTGCTCCAGCAGATCCAGCGCGGGCTGCACGGAACGGCGGAACATCTCCATGCCGACCGCGATTTTGCCGGGGCGCTTCTCGTAAAGATCCCTGATCACCTCCAGCTGTGCTTCATGGGCGGCGATATTATCGTGCTGTTCCGTGATATAGATCACCCGCGCGTTTTCCACCGCCTTCATCATCTGGTCTTTTGTCACGCCGACGCCCGTCGGCAAATGGACGATCTCCCCGTCCTTCATCTTGCTGATGTTGGTATAAGGGGCTGCTGCATTGAATTTTTCACGCATCTTCGGCATCCTTCAGGAAAAAATCACTCGCCCCAGCGTTTCGGCGGCTTGGGCTGCGCGGCCGCCGGTTTGGGGCTGCGCTGCTCCAGCGGCGGCACGGGGCGCTGCTCTTCCCCGCTATAGGTGCAAAGCGGACGGATCAGCTTGTTTCCTTCCAGCTGCTCCATGACATGCGCCGTCCAGCCCGTCACACGCGCCATGACAAAGAGCGGCGTGTAGATGTCCTTGTCGATCCCCATCAGGTGATAAAGACCCGCCGTCGGGAAATCGACGTTCGGCTTGATGTTTTTCTTTTCGAGCATGCCAGTCTCCAGCGTATCCATGATCTGCCCGATTTTGGTATCGCCGCACAACTGGGCCACTTCATTGAATACTTTCTTGAGCGTCGGCACGCGGGAATCGCCGTTTTTATAAACGCGGTGGCCAAAGCCCATGATGACTTTCTTGCTTGCCAGCGCGTCTTCAAGCCACTGCGCGGCCTTGTCAGGCGTACCAATCTCCTGAATCACGTCCAGCACCGCTTCGTTGGCGCCGCCATGCAGGCGGCCCTTGAGCGAGCCAATCGCGCCCGTCACTGCGGAATATATATCCGACAGCGAAGAGGTGATCGTCCGCGCCGTGAAGGTCGAAACATTGAAACTATGCTCGGCATAAAGGGTCATCGTCATGTCAAAGGCCCTGACGACAGCGGGTTCCGGCACCTTGCCGCTCATCATGTGAAAGAAGTTTTCCGAATAGGACAGATCGGCACGCGGCGCAATCGGCTCCTTGCCCTCGCGCAGGCGGGACCAGGCGCAAACGATTGTCGGCAGCTTGGCCATCATCGCCAGCGATTTCTCCATATTGGCTTCACGGCTTTCATCGGCCCATTTCGGGTCCTGTGCGCCCATGAAACTGATCGCCGTGCGCAAGACATCCATCGGATGCGCCTCGGGACGCAGCTGTTTCAGCACCGCCAGCAAATCCGCATCCAGCGTACGCAAGGCCCGCTCGGATTTTTCAAAAGCGGCCAGCTGGGCGGCATTCGGCAGCTCGCCATTCCACATCAAGTAGGCGACTTCCTCGAATTTGCAATGCTCGGCCAGATCCTGCACCGCGTAGCCGCGATAGGTCAGGGAATTCGTTTCCTGCACAATACTCGACACTTTGCTGTCATCAACATAGACGCCAACGAGGCCTTTGTGCACTTCCGGCTGTGCCGGTTTATTGTTTTCATTCATAGAATAGCTCCTTGTTTGTTGGGCGCTCTCTTGTGAGAACGCAACACTCTTCGGCCACCCTCTATTCCATAAACTGAAGATTCAATAGCACAGCGCTCCCCAAGTCTCAAGCGACAAAAAAGGAAGGACTTTTCAGTAAAATTCTATATTTGAAAACAACGGCTTACGGACATCCTGCTTCAACAGCGATGGTGCTTGTTGCCGGACGCTTGATCCAGTAAAACAGGCAGCCGTTGGCACACCCAAGTTCCGTCGTCGAGACCGCCGCCTTGCAGGTGGAAAATTTGTCGTTGAGCCGGCTGATGGTTTCATCCCACAGCGCGTTGGCACTGGACCGGACGATAAAAACATAGACCCCTTCCGTCGCGTCGTTCACGTAGGTCGTCGTATAAAGCGTCGTATCCCTCAGGGCATGGAACGAACGCCCGATGTCCAGATCGTTAAAAATAACCGGCTGCCCATTCGCGCCGGGACAGCGGATATCCGTGATTGCGTCCCCCGTTGTCCCGCCGCTGGAAAGATCGCCGTAAACCGGAAAGGGCGGATTATCCCCGTCCGTGGCATCCACGGCGCCATCGCCGTTGATATCCGGATCCGGATGGTTCAAAACGCAGTCGGTGATCCCGTTTTCAATGGTCTTGATATCGGCATCAAAGGCGATCCCCGCTTCTTCAAGCTGCTGCGTCTGCGCGCTTTTTTTCGCCCCGCTTGTCGCGGTAAAAATCAGGACCCCCGTCAGGAATATGGCGATCAGGATATAAACGATGATACTGCCGCTTTCGCGCGATTTTTCCACCTTCATGACTTTCCTTGCGCCCCTTCCAGATTCAGCCGGTAGCCGCCCTCTTCCGTCAGCAACAGCTGTGCATTTTCCGCCGCATCGCCCAGTTTCTGCCGCAGACGGTAAATATGCGTTTCCAGCGTATGCGTATCGACGCCCTGCTGATAACGCCAGACATGCCGCAACAATTCATCGCGCCCGACAGCCCGGCGATGGTGCCGCGCCAGAAAAATCAGAATTTCCACTTCCTTGTCCGTCAGCGGAATATCCGCACCGGCAGGATCGGTTATAACCTTATCCTGAGGATGCAGGATATACCCGCACACAGGCACCTCTTCCAGCCAGAGGCCGGGATCGGAAACGATGTTTCCGATCTGGCGCAGCAACAGCCCCAGCCGCAGCGGGCGCGCAAAGGTCAATTCCAGCTGCGGTACCGCCGGATGCAGCTGCCGCAACCGCACGGCTTCTTCCCCCGGCAGGGTCAGGAAAACATCCGCCGCCTCCGGTGCGCCGGCAAAGCCTGCCTCCGCGCCCAATTGCTCCGCCAGAGCGCTGACAACCGCCTGCGGGAGACCCTCCGTCCATATCTTCCAGCTTTGCTCCATGTGTTTATTTTACATGAAAAGGATTTATTAAGACAGACTCGGATACAGTAAAGAGGAAGAGGGAGACCTTATGCAACAGCAAGCCCCTGAAATTATTAGTGAATACGATGTTTTATTTGCGGTCAGAACCGGCATAACGATTCTCGTTCCCAAGCTGGCCGCCTTTGATTGCGGCGTCGAAATCCCCGCATTTTTCAAAATCAGCCCTGAAAACCCCCGCGACGTCATCATCATGGCGGCAGACCGTTCTGCCATTCTCAAAGGCATGAAGAAAGAGCATCTGGATGCGGCCATCGCGCGCGGGATGATCATGTTCTATGAAACGGAAGACGAGGATGTCGTGCGCTGCACGCCCTGCAGCCACCAGAAGAAATAATTCCTAGCCGGCCATCTTTGCAATGGTGTTCGTCGTGCTGAAGCCCTCTTCCATATCGGCGCGGACGATCTTGCCGCCAGAAGCCATGACGATGTCATAGCCCACCACTTCTTCCAGTTTATACTGCCCGCCCTTGACCAGCACATCGGGACGAATGGCTTTCAGTAATTCTATCGGTGTGTCTTCGTCAAAAACGACAACCATATCCACCATTTCCAGCGCGGAAAGAATCGTCGCCCGCGCCACTTCATCCTGTACGGGCCGCGTCGGCCCCTTGAGCCGTCGGACCGAGGCATCACTGTTGACCGCAACGATCAAACGGTCACAAGCGGCCTTGGCCTGACGCAGAACCGACAAATGCCCGGGGTGCAGCAGATCGAAACAGCCGTTGGTAAAGCCGACTTTCAGCCCTTGAATCTTCCAGCGTTCGGATTGCTCCGCCGCCGTCTCGCGGGAAGCCACCTGCGGCAACCCCTTTTTTCCGGGCGCGGCGGACATCAGGCCCTCATGCAATACTTTTTCAATTTCATCGGGCCGCGCCGTCGCCGTCCCCGGTTTGCCGACAACAATGCCCGCGGCAATATTCGACAGCCAGGCCGCAACCGGCATCTCCGCCCCTGCCGCCAGCGCCGTGGAAAACGTCGCAATAACCGTATCGCCCGCACCGGAGACATCGTAGATTTCATGAACATGCGCGGGAATATAAAGCGGCGGCATCGCGGTGGAAATCAACGCCATGCCATCCTTGCTCCGCGTGGCCAGAACATTTTCAATACCGCAGTTGACGATGACCTTCATCGCCGCCGCCCGGACGGCATCATCCGTCGCCGCCTTCATTCCCGTGGCCAGTTCGAGCTCTTTACGGTTCGGCGTCACGGCCGCAGCCCCGCGATAGCGGGAGAAATCAGTTCCCTTGGGATCGACAATCACGCGCTTGCCCGCTTTTTGCGCCAAGGCGATGATGGCGGCAATCACCTCATCCGTCAGAACGCCCTTGCCGTAGTCGGAAAGGATGACAGCCCCTGCCGCCGGAATCAGCGCCGCCGCGCGGGCAAGCAGCGCCTCCCTAACGTCAGCCGTGATGGCCTCTGTTTTTTCCCGATCCACACGTAAAACCTGTTGCGTGCCACAGACAAAACGGCTTTTAACCGTTGTCTGCCGCTCCGGCGTGTCAATCAACGCCGCCGTAATTCCGGCCGCGGACAAGAGCCGGGAAACATCCTGCCCCGCCGCATCCTGCCCCACAACCGAAAGCAAAACAGCCTGCGCGCCCAGAGCGGCAATATTCGCCACAACGTTACCGGCCCCGCCCAGCATGGCTTTTTCACGCTCTACGTGCAAAACGGGAATAGGCGCCTCCGGCGAAATCCGCTCGACCGCGCCATAAACAAAGCGGTCCAGCATGACATCACCGATACAGAGCACGCTGGCTGTCGGGAAACGCGTCAGAATATCAAAAAGCTTTTCATTTTCAGACATTTAGAAACTTCTTGCGCAGGAGGTTACGGAAGTTTATTTTATTAACATATTGCTTCATTTTTTTCAAGGGCAAAAAAAAACAACCCCAAAAGATGGCCTTATTCACGAGTTGTTAACCATTATGGATAATAATAAAGCTATCTTTGAACGGCAAGGACGGCGACAGATGCACCATAGTAAAGAAATAGCCGAAAACAGCGCGACCGCCAGTTTCATGCGCAGCATCGGCCAGAATTTCCGCAGCACCCGCCTTGGCGATATCCTTCTGGCCAGCGGCGTCATCAGCCAGCCCCAGCTCGACAAAGCGCTCGACATCCAGAAAACGACAAAGGACCCCCTCGGTAAAATCCTGATCCGCGAAGGCGCGCTGACCGCCGTCCAGCTTTACCGCAAACTGGCGGAACAGTGGTGCCTGAAAGCCTCGATGGCTGGCATGACCCTGATGATGCAAACCATGACACCGGTCATGGCCCGCGCCGATGATGGCGGGGTTACCGCGCAATTCAAACTGGCGGCGGCGATGTCCCCGGCAGCTGTCAAGCCGTCAAAACAGTCTATTGCCTATCCCGAGCTATTTGGCACGACCGAAATCCGTTCCAACGACATCAGCGCATTCAAAAAATGGACAGCGGTCATGAAGAAGTTCGAAGACCAGATGGTCACGCAATCTTCTTCCCCCCGCGTACAGGTCTGGAAAACAGAAATCCAGAGCCTGAAGAAACTGTCCGTCCGCGATCAGGTGGCGGGGGTCAACGAATACATCAATTCGGTGCGTTATATCGAAGACAACCGCAACTACGGCAAGTCTGACTACTGGGCGACGCCGATCGAATTCTTCAGCAAGGGCGGCGATTGCGAGGATTTCGCGATTGCCAAATTCGCCTCGCTGCGCGCGCTCGGCTTCTCCGCCGACCAGATGCGCATTGCGATCGTGCAAGACAAAATCAAGAATATTCCGCACGCCATCCTGATCGTCTATACCGAAGACGGCACCTTTGTCCTCGACAATCAGGACAAGCGCGCCCGCTATGCGCAGGACGTCAACCGCTACAAGCCGATTTTCTCGATCAACAGCACCAACTGGTGGCTGCACAAAGCGTAAAAGTTATTCCACCCACGCAACCCGCAGGATATTGGTCGAGCCCGGCGTGCCGAAAGGGACACCGGCCGTAATCACCAGCCGCTGGCCTTTTTGCGCCAGACCGTGTTCTCCCGCCAGCCGCACGGCCTTGTCAACCATATCCTGAAAATTATCGACATCCTGCGTATGCACGGGATAAACGCCGTAGGACAGCTGCAATCGCCGCGCGACATCCGGTTTTTCCGTCAGGCAGAGAATAGGTACCGCCGGACGTTCACGCACGGTACGCAAGGTGGTTGATCCGGACGTTGTATAGTTAACAATCGCCGCCGCGGAAACCGTTTGCGCCACCCAGGACGCCGCCGAGGTAATGGCGTCGGGCGATGTCTGGTCCGGATCGGGATGCTCGGCATCCATAATCTTGCGGTAAAGGTCGTCATGCTCGACGTCGGCTGCGATGCGGCCCATGATCGACACCGCCTCCAGCGGGTATTCGCCCGAAGCCGTCTCGGCCGAAAGCATGACGGCATCCGCGCCGTCATAAATAGCCGTCGCCACATCCGAAGCCTCGGCCCGTGTCGGGCGCGGCGAGGTAATCATCGATTCCAGCATCTGGGTGGCGATAATCACCGGCTTGCCCGATTGCCGCGCCATGCGCACGACGTGTTTTTGCACGCTCGGCACGCGTTCGGCCGGAATTTCGACGCCCAGATCCCCGCGCGCCAGCATCAGCGCATCGGTCATATCGACCAGCGCCTGCAAATGCTCGATCGCCGAAGGCTTTTCGATTTTAACGATCACCTTGGCGCGGCCATCAATCAGTTTGCGCGCTTCCGCCACATCTTCGGGACGCTGCACAAACGACAACGCGATCCAGTCAACGCCCATTTTGATGGCCGCTTCCAGATCGATCCGGTCCTTCGCTGTCAGCACCGAGGATTTCAGCAATACGTTGGGCAGATTGAAGCCCTTGCGGTCGGACAGGCGTTTGCCCGCGACAACTTCCGCTTCGACAAAGCCATCGCCTTTTTTAACCACGTGCAGATGCACTTTACCGTCGTCGAGCAACACATCGGCACCGACCTCCAGCGCCTCCAGCACTTCGGGATGCGGCAGGCAAACCCGTTGCAGGTTGCCCGGCGCCGGGTTGGAGTCCAGCGTGAGGCGCAGGCCTTTTTCAACATCGATAAAACCGTCTTTAAAAGTCCCCAGCCGCAGCTTCGGGCCCTGCAAATCAGCGAAGACGCCGATCGGCCGTCCCACTTCTTTCTCGAGCTCGCGGATCGCCGCCAGTCTCTTGGCGTGGTCTTCATGCGTGCCATGGCTGAAATTGAGGCGGAATACATCCACCCCCGTCTCGTACAGCTTGCGGATCATTTCCGGCGAAGAGGAGGCCGGCCCCAACGTGGCGACGATTTTGGTCTTGCGGTTGCGTTTGAACAGGGACATTGCGTCTTTTCACCCTCTTGGAAAAATTTTCCCCATAGAAGCAGGAAAACTTGCGGCAACGCAACAGCAAAACGACGGTTTTTCAGCGGCGTGCCAATAACCCGTGATGATCCGCAGCCCCGATACGGCGGCGGCCCAGCGTTTCCGCATGCTGCCCTGCTGCCGGTGCCGGCGTCCCGCCCCCGCTGTTCAGACGCCGCGTCGAAAACCTGTCCTGATGGCGGCTCTCGAAAAGACGCGCACGGATTTCTTCGATCCTTTCGCGCCGGTTGCCATGCGGGTTGTGGGTTTCGTGGAAATGCACCGACTCGTTTGCCAATGTGGCAAGAACGAACGCCGCGACCAGCTTCCCGAAGGGAAGCTTTTGATTATTATTGATATTTTTCATGATACACTCTCTACGTTCACTGTTGTTTTTGTTTTTTGAACGTAAGCTAATATATATGACGCGACGCACAAAAGTCAAACAAAATCGTAATAATATTACATTTGAAAGTTTTTTTATAACCCCGCGCCCAAAACGAAAAAAAATATCCCTTATGCATTCTGTTTTGTACGTTTGTTTTCGTTCATGCGTTGCCATATCTTTATAAGAGAAAATCAAAATTTATACCTGTATTTGCGCGGATATACAGAAGCCAACCTCCATGAATTTTTTTTCGTGTGAGGGAGATTTGTGAAGCCTCTGGATTTGTTTGGATTCATCCGCCGTCAAGCCAAAACTGGGACATGGTTAAAAATTTTTTAACGGCGATTTTGTGGACAGGGCCACAAGATTTGGTATGATGATCGCTGTGGGGTACAAGGTCTGGTGTCTTTATCCCCACTTTCCACAGGCGCTAACTACCGGATTTTGGGCGGGTTTTTGAAAGTTCCTGGGGAAATTCGAAGCGATAAAAAACAAAAAAAGAAAAAACAATGACGTATTACGGGGAGGCTCGATCCATGTTTGATGTTGCGCAGCTTGAGAAAGGCGCCAAGGTCCAGATTGACCGTGCGCGCGATTCCAATTTAACAGAATTCGGTAAGGCGACCCTGCTGGACCGTTACCTGCTTCCCGGCGAATCCTTTCAGGATCTTTTCGCCCGGGTCGCGATGTTTTACGGAGATGACTCCGCCCACGCGCAACGTCTCTACGACTATATCTCGAAGCTCTGGTTCATGCCCGCCACTCCCGTTCTTTCCAACGGCGGCACGGATCGCGGCCTGCCCATTTCCTGCTTCCTCAATGAGTCCGATGACAGCCTGAACGGGATTGTCGACCTGTGGAACGAAAACGTCTGGCTCGCGTCGCGCGGCGGTGGCATCGGCTCCTACTGGGGCAACCTGCGCTCGATCGGCGAAAAAGTCGGCCGCAACGGCAAAACCTCGGGCATCATCCCTTTCATCCGCGTGCAGGACAGCCTGACGCTGGCGATCTCGCAAGGCAGCCTGCGCCGGGGCTCCGCCGCAGTCTATCTGCCCGTGCATCATCCTGAAATCGAGGAATTCGTCGAACTGCGCCGCCCGACCGGCGGCGATCCGAACCGCAAGGCGCTGAACCTGCACCATGGCATCGTCATCAGCGACGCTTTCATGCGCGCGGTCGAAAAAGACGAGGAATGGGCTCTGCTTTCGCCCAAGGACAACAGCGTCATCGACCGCATTTCGGCGCGGGCCCTGTGGATCCGTATCCTGACGGCGCGCATTGAAACCGGCGAGCCCTATCTGCTTTTCTCCGATCACGTCAACCGCGCCATCCCCGAGCATCACAAGCTCGCCGGCCTGAACGTGAAAA
>CAYWIT010000028.1:0-19663 GCA_964458415.1 uncultured Rhodospirillaceae bacterium | reverse complement strand
ATCGTCGCAATAAGAAGCGCGACTTCCGCGGTCTGTGGATCCAGCGTATCAACGCCGGCGCACGTCTGCACGGCCTGACCTATTCGAAAATGATGGGCGGCCTGAAACTTGCCGGCATCACGCTGGACCGCAAGGTCCTGTCGGATATCGCCATTCGCGATGCCGCCGGCTTCGGCAAAATCGCCGAGCAGGCCAAAGCAGCGCTGGCAAAAAAAGCCGCGTGAGCTTCTGATCTTTCTTGAAAAAGCCCCCGCAAGGGGGCTTTTTTATTTGGACACCCTGTCACAGTACGTTCAATCCATGCATTTCCACTTGGTCTTTTGTGCGGGCCAGAAACGGACGCGGCCGGTATCGATATGAACGAAGTTGTTGTGCGCTTCCGGGTAATAGCCGACGCCTCCTTTTTGCTGACACCACGCCATGTCGCGCAAAGTTTCCAACGGAACGCCGTTCACGCGGAAATCAATCGCCTGCCCCTGCATATGCTGTGATTTTTTGGCGACGCGCGAACCTGCTTTGCGAAAGCTCTCGTTCGTGTCAGCCGCGCGATAGCCCGAAATCACTTCGAAAACCGGATCAAGCCCCGTTTTTTGCGCCTGAATATCTGTCTTGATCGCGTAAAGGATATCAAACAATTGCGGGGCGATGGCGTGCTGTTCCCCGTTCAGCCGATCGCGCAGAAAATGCGCCATGGATTTCAAGGCCGCGGCGTCATACTGGCCATTACGCCAGTAGGTAACGCTGATTTTTTCACCGGTATGCAGATTGTCGAACGACAAGCTGCGCTCTTCCGGCGAGGCGGCCGCATTCGCAAAAGCCGAAGCCAGCGCCGCCGAAAAAACTGCAATTTTTAGAAGTCGTTTTTTGACGTCTTTCATCTCTTTTTCTCTCTCCTCCTCTCCCGCGCATCCCTGTTTGCATTATAAAATGGCCTGAAAAATTTATATGTCAACAGGTAAAGGCAAGAGAAATTTGGTTTTTCCTGCATAAACATGCTAAAAGCAGGGGGTATTTTTTATACGAGGTTTTCAATGGCACGTCCCGCCAATGTCTACGTCTGCCAGTCCTGCGGTACCGCCCACAACAAATGGGCGGGCAAGTGCGAAGCTTGTGGCGAATGGAACTGCATTGTCGAGGAAACAACGCAGGAAAGGCCGCCACAGGGTCTGGGCCGGGCCAAGGGCCGTGTGATTGAATTCGCCCCGCTCTCGGGCGTCTCCGCGGCCAAACCGCGCCGCAAATCGGGCATCGAGGAATTCGACCGTGTCACCGGCGGCGGCCTTGTCGCGGGTTCGGCCATCCTCATCGGCGGCGACCCCGGCATCGGCAAATCGACCATTCTGCTGCAGGCCGCGGCCCTGCTTTCAAAAAACGCCAAATGCGCCTATATCTCCGGCGAGGAGGCCATCGATCAGGTCCGCATGCGCGCCCAGCGCCTTGGCGTCGCAGATGCCGCCGTCGATCTGGCCGCCGCGACAAACGTCCGCGACATCATCGCCAGCATGGACACAAAATCCTTTGACGTCGCGGTGATCGATTCCATCCAGACGATGTATCTCGACAATCTTGACTCCGCGCCCGGCACCGTGGCGCAGGTTCGGGCCGCGGCGCAGGAACTGATCCGGGCGGCCAAACGGCGCGGCACCTGCCTGCTGCTGGTCGGCCACGTTACCAAGGAGGGCCAGATCGCGGGCCCCCGCGTGCTTGAGCATATGGTCGATACCGTGCTTTATTTCGAAGGCGACCGCGGCCATAGCTTCCGCATTCTCCGCGCCGTCAAGAACCGCTTCGGCCCCACCGATGAAATCGGCGTCTTCGAGATGGCCGAGCAGGGACTGATGGAGGTCAAGAATCCATCCGAGCTTTTTCTCTCGCAACGCCAGCAAGAAACCTCGGGCAGCGCCGTCTTTGCCGGAATGGAAGGCACCCGCCCCGTGCTGGTGGAAATTCAGGCGCTTGTCGCCCCCTCGCCGCTCGGCACGCCAAGACGCGCCGTCATCGGCTGGGACCAGAGCCGCCTGTCGATGGTGCTGGCCGTGCTGGAGGCCCGCTGCGGTATCCAGATCGGCCCCAACGACGTCTACCTCAATGTCGCCGGCGGATTGCGCATCAATGAACCCGCCGCCGATCTGGCCGTCGCCGCCGCCCTCGCCAGCTCGCTTTCCGGCGTTCCGGTTCCCTCCGATATGGTTATCTTCGGCGAAATCGGCCTGTCCGGCGAGGTGCGCCATGTCGGACAAATCGAACACCGCCTGAAAGAGGCGGCCAAGCTGGGTTTCAAACATGCCATGATCCCCGGTCTTGCCGGCAAAAAACCGCCCGGCGCCACGGATATCCGCCTGACGCAAATCAACCATCTCAAAGACATTCTACCGCTTTTCACCGAAGAAGGATAAAGGACAGCCCATGACTCCCATTCTGCTCGACAGTATCATCGCCATCGTCATCATTCTTTCCACCGTCATCGCGCTCTTCCGCGGCTTCGTCAAGGAAATGCTGACCATTGTCAATCTTGCAGGCGGCGCTGCCGGTGCCTGGTTTCTGGGCCCCCTGCTGAAACCCGCCTTTACCGGCTGGCTGGCCGCCCCGCAGGAAAACGGCGAAAAAGCCAAAGCCATCTGGGGCGTTGTCCCGCCCGAGGTCATGGCCAGTTTCCTGTCTTACGCCACAATCTTTTTCGGCGTCTTTATCATTTTAATGCTGGCCGGACTTTATATCTCCGGCAGCGTCAAGGCCTTGGGGCTTGGCCCCGCCGACAAGACGCTGGGCGCGCTGTTCGGCGCCGCCCGCGGCTTTCTTCTTGTCTTTCTGGTCTATCTGCCGTTTGGCTATTTCATGCATCCGGAGGAATACCCGAACTGGGCCAAACATTCTATCAGCGTCTCGGTACTGGAAAAAACCTATAACTGGGGCAATGAACATCTGAAGGAAAAGGAAAAAGGGCCGGGTACCGAAACCGCGCCGGAAGAACCTGCTGACCCGAACAGCCTTGAGGGCAAGTTCAAAAAGATGTCCGATGTCATGAACGAAGAAGAGACACCGGCAGAGGATCAACCCGCCGATTCAGCAGTCCCCCCCGCCAGCTATGAAGGCGGGCTGAACGATGATGAACGCGTGCTGCCGTGACCCGAAAAAAGTCTCCGTCACCACACCCGCGGCAAAACGCAAAGCCGCCGCATCATCCGGTGCGGATATTTCTTGTCGTGCTCTTGCTCGCGATGACCGCCACGGGCGGGACGGTATTTTTTGTTCCGCAAAAGTCGCTCCCTCCCGCCCTTGAAAAACATCCGGTCATAATAGCCCTGTATGACGCAAAAACACGTATCGTTACGGCCACGCAACGCGCCCTGAAAAAGTCTGGCGCTGAACCTTCTCTGCCAAAGCAGCAGGGCTATACCCATACCGATCGTGAGAAACTGGACAAGCTGATCGAGAACGAGGCAAGACAATGAAAAATCCCTTCGCGAAAAAAAATACCGCCCGCCGCCTTGAAGGCCGCGTCGCCCTGATCACGGGGGCCTCCCGCGGCATCGGCAGCGCCATAGCCCAAGCCTACGCGCGGGAAGGCGCACATGTCATCCTGCTCGCCCGCACCACCGGCGCGCTGGAGGAAATCGATGACAACATTCAAAAAGCCGGCGGCAAGGCAACCCTGCTGCCGTTCGATCTGGAGCAAACGGATAAAATCTCCGCCATTGGCCCCACCATCGCCGAACGCTTCAAACGGCTGGATATTCTTGTCGGCAACGCCGCCATGCTGGGCGCCCTGAGCCCCGTCGCGCATTCCGACCCGCAAATGTTTGAAACCGTAATGCGCGTCAATTTTCTGGCGAACTACCATCTCATCCGCACGCTGGATCCGCTCTTGCGCGGCAGCGATGCGGGACGCGCGATTTTCGTGACCTCCGGCGCCGCCCGCGGCCACCACCCTTTCTGGTCCGCCTATGCCGCCAGCAAGGCCGCGCTGGAAGCCATGGCCATCACCTATGCCGCAGAAGTCGCCTATAGCCCGCTGCGGGTCAATCTGGTCAACCCGGGCGCCACCCGCACAACAATGCGGGCCGCCGCTTTCCCTGCCGAGGATCCGCTGACGCTGCCCGCCCCGGAAACGCTGACGGAAAGGTTTATCACGCTGGCGGAGGCCGCCTGCGCCGAAACCGGACAAATTATTTCTGCCGCCGCCTAGGACGTGTCATGAGCATCGCCAACCCCTATCTGCACGACAAGAACCCGGAAAACGGCAAGACCCAGAAGCTCAAGCGCTGGGCGACCGTCGCCAGCCTGTCTGTCGCCACCATCCTGATTGCGACAAAATTCATCGCCTTTCTCCTGACGGATTCGGTCAGCCTGCTGTCCTCCCTGATGGATTCGACCTTTGACGCGCTGGCTTCCCTTGTCACCATGCTGAGCGTCATCCACGCCGCCACCCCTGCCGATGAAGAACACCGTTTCGGCCACGGCAAGATCGAGGCTCTCGCGGCGCTGGGGCAGGCGGTTTTCATCTTTGGCTCTTCCGCCTTTCTTTGTTTCGAGGCCGTGCGCCGTTTTATCGACCCGCAACCCGTCGAACGCGTCGATATCGGTATCGCCGTAATGGTGCTCTCCATCGTCCTGACGGGGTTCCTGATCGCTTTCCAACAATACGTTATCCGCAAAACCAGCTCGGTTGCCATCAGCGCCGATCACCTGCACTACAAGGGAGACTTGCTGATGAATCTCAGCGTTTTCGCAGCGCTGGTCCTGAGCCGCTATAGTTCCTGGCCCTATTTTGATCCGCTGATGGCCGTTATCATCTCGGCGGCCCTGCTTTACGGCGCACGCGCCATCAGCGTGGAATCCTTCGGCATTCTGCTCGACAAGGAAATCAGCGATGAAGAGCGCCAGAAAATCATGACGCTGGTCACCGCGCATCCCGCCGCAGCCGCTGTGCATGACCTGCGCACGCGCAATACCGGCGAGCGGATTTTTATCGAGTTTCATCTGGAACTTGACGGCAGCATGACGCTTGACCGCGCCCATGACGTCACCGAGGAGATCGAAAAAATCCTTTACGAGGCCTTCCCGAAATCCGAGGTGCTGATCCACCAGGAACCTGCCGGACTGGACGATCACCGGCTTGATCATAAAATAAGCAACAAAAATCAATAAGATAGTAAAAAATTATTGACATAATTATTATGTATTGGTATAGTTAACCTATAACTCTGCAAGGGCTATCTCTATGAAACTGAAAGCGCTTCTTGAACCGTTTGTACATGTCAAATATGCAATTAACGACGCCATAACGCCGCCCACCTCCAAAGTCTGGGGGGAGAGGTTCGAGAAAGCCGTCAAAAACGACTGGCCGGGAGTTATCCACAAGGCTGTCGCCGCCGGCATTTCGCCGGATAGGAACGATTCAGTTTATTATGCCGTTGTCAATTATGCGGAAAGATCGCTGAAAACATTGCTCGCCCTGAAAGCAGATCCGAACGGCAGCCGTAGCTATTTCTCCCCCTTGCCTGCAGCGATAAAAACAAAAAACCCAAAAATGGTTGCGCTGCTTCTGGAGGCAAAAGCCGATCTGACTGTCATTTACGACCATGTCAGCCCCCTGCGTCAGGCAGTCTGGAACGGAAACACACCGATTGTCCGGCAGCTCCTTGAGGCGGGGGCTCCCTTGCAATATCAATATACATCCTACGGCCATGCCCACTCCATTGATATCCTGCAAGATGCACGCGATAAAAATTACCCCGACATTATCAAGCTTCTGGAAGAGGCCCAGAAAAAGCACAGTGCCGGTGGCGCTCCTGCTTCAGTGCCACAAACACAGCAGGCGGCACCGCCTTCCGCGGTTCCAGCACTCGTGGCCGAAATAGAAAAACTTTCCGATGAAGACCGCGCCGGCCTTTTCAGCGCGCTGAACAAAAAATTTTCCGACGACTTCGCCAAAGCCGGAAAGATCAAGATCCTGAAGCCTTTGCAATACACCCACAAACCGGAAAAAGACAACCAGCCGGCCCCCAGTCAGTCCGCATAAGGATTTTTGCTGGATTTCACAATAAAACGGATCGGCGTGGCGGGCATCTCGAAATCGCGCCGCAGCGCATTGATCAGATACCGCTTGTGTGTCTCGGGGTAATCCGCCGCACGGGAAACCCAGAGCGCGAAAGTCGGCGGCCGCACTTTGATCTGCGTCATGTAGCGCATACGGTTCGGCCGCCCTCCCACCAGAGGCGGCGGATTTTGTGATTCCATGCTCTCCAGCCAGCGATTCAGCTTTCCAGTCGGCACCCGCTTGTTCCAAAGTTTGTAGACATCGAGCACAGATTGCATCAAACGGTCCAGCCGCTGCCCGTTCAGCGCCGAAATTGTCACCAGCGGCACGTCACGGATTTGCGGCAGGGATTTCTCCATCTGGTGTTTCAGCTCGTCGAGAACCTCCTCCTTGTTCGGCACGGTATCCCACTTGTTCACCGCAATAACAAGAGCGCGACCTTCCTCGATAATATGGCTGGCAATCGTCAGGTCCTGATGCTCGAACAGTTGCGCCGCATCAATCACAAAAACAACCACCTGCGCCAGCCGGATCGCGCGCATGCTGTCTTCCACCGACATTTTTTCGATGGTCGTAATCACCTTGGCACGGCGGCGCAGACCCGCCGTATCGACCAGCCGCAATTTCCGGCCATGGAACTCCCAGTCCACATGCACGGCATCGCGGGTAATTCCCGCTTCCGGCCCCGTCATCGACCGCTCTTCCCCCAACAGAGCATTAAGCAAGGTCGATTTGCCGACATTCGGACGTCCGGCAATGGCGATCTTGATCGGATGTTCCTCCTCCGCCGCTTCGTTGATATCCTCATCCCCGAAACCGATCCCGGCGCCTTCAGCATATTTCTCGAAATACTTCTCGATATTCTCTTCAACAACCGCATCTTCGACGGATGGCGTTGCCGCATCGACATGCGGACGCAACAGGGCATAAAGATCCTCCATGCCTTCGCCATGCTCGGCGGAAATCGGCACAGGCTCGCCCAGCCCCAGTTCATAGGCCTCGTAAAGCCCCTCCATCGCCTTGCGGCTCTCGCACTTGTTGACGATCAACGCCGCCGGAATGCCCTGCTTGCGAAGCCAATCGGCAAAATGCCGGTCCATCGGCGTAATGCCGGTCCGTACATCCACCACCAGCAAGGCCATGTCCGCTTCGGCCAGCGCGCGCTCCGTCTGCTTGCGCATCCGGCCCTCGATCGAAGTATCGAAACTTTCCTCCAGCCCTGCCGTATCGATGACGCGGAAGTTAAGCCCCATCAGCGAGGCCTCGGCGGCGCGCCAGTCACGCGTCAGCCCCGGCGTGTCATGCACCAGCGCCAGCTTCTTTCCAGCCAGCCGGTTGAACAAAGTGGATTTTCCGACATTCGGGCGCCCGACAATAGCGACGGTAAAAGTCATTTAAGCATTCTTTCCAAGGTTATTTATCTTCTCGCATTTTCTAAGGCGAACCGGAATCCACTTCGCCGGAAAATGCTCTAGCGCCAGGCCATCAGCTTTCCGTCTTCGGTCAGGACAAGAAGTGTTCCATTCGCCACGACCGGAGAACGCGTTGCGCCATGGCCCAGTTTATATTTTCTCAGAATCTTTCCGTCCTGCGCCGCGATTTCCAGCATTTCGCCAGCGCTGCTGACGGTGAACAGACGCCCCCCTGCCAGCACAGGGCCTGACCAGACCGTCGGTTTTTCCTTGTTTCCGTCCTCAAACCGCGGCAGCTGCACAACCCAATGCGCCGCGCCGCCCTGCCTTGTCAGCGCCGTCAGCTGCTGCTCCGTGCTCATCACAAAAACAACATCTCCGGCAGCCCAGGGCGTTTCAGCGCTCCCCAGTTCCCGTTGCCAGTACCGGCGTCCGGAAACAGGATCAATCGCGACCATGCGTCCGCTGTATCCAACGGCATAAACAACATTCTGGTCGATCACCGGCAGGGCACGGATATCGGCGATTGACGACATCGCCCCCACCCGCCGCACGGCGGAAAGATTGTCCTGCCAGACCGTCTGGCCGTTTTCAGGCCGCAAGCCATAAATTTCCCCCGAGGACATCGGCATCACCACAAGGCTCGAATCCACCGCCGGGGCAGCCGACCCCAGAAGATTTGTCGTTTCGCCGACGCCTTCCCGCGTCCAGAGCAACGACCCGTCCGCCGCCGACAAAACCAGCAAACGGCTGTCCAGCGTGATCAGATAAACCCTGTCATCCATCACCGTTGGCGCCGCGCGGGCGGGCGCCTGAATTTCCGCCTTCCAGACCAAAGCCCCGTTATCGGGGTTAAGCGCCGAGATGTATTTATAACCGCCGGTCACAAAGAGCTTGCCGGAGGACCAGGCGATCCCGCCACCAACCGCGCCGGAATCTTCCTCCCCGCGCGGCACGACAGATTGCTTCCACTTGCGCGCACCGGTGGCGATATCAAACGCAGAAACGATACCCTTGGTGTCGAGCGTAAAAACAGCGGATTCCGCCACAACCGGTGCCGTCGTCAGAGGCGTCCGCCGATCGCCGCCGGAGCCGATTGAAACCTGCCAGGCCTCCTGCAGCTTTGCCCCCAAGGCCAGATGGCCCATCGCATGACTGGGATAGCCGCCGACTTGCGGCCAGTACTGATTTGCCCAGACTTCGGGCAGCGCGACAGGGCTGTTCTCCAGCGCCGGATCCGGCACCAGCTCCCGTTGCAGCTGCAGCACGGAAATGCGTTCCCCTTCCAGCGGCGCCTTATCCTCATCGGAAAACAGGCCGCTGTCGGCACACCCGGATAACAGCAGGACGGCGAGGACGACGAGTGAGAGCCGTTTGTTCATCAGCAACCGCATATCAAAACCCCTTATCCACCTTATTTTCCGGCAGCGGCCAGATCCGCCATATACAGCTCGTGCAACGTAAAGGCCCGCGTCCGGACATCCTGCGGCGCCTCCGGGCTGCCGGAAATCCGCATCAGAATCTCCGCCGCCTCTTTTTTATTGCCCTCACGGGCGGCCAGCAAAGCCTTCAGCTCCAGCGCGGGAAAGCGCCAGATGCTTTTCTCGCCAGTCAGGTGCTCAAGCTCTTTGCGCAATGTTTCCGGCGCAGCATGATCCAGCCGCAAACTGATTGCAAAAAGACGCGCCAGATCGCGGTAATCCCGGTCAATCCCCCGTGTTTTCGCGATCTTGTCGTAAATCAATACTGCGGCATCATTTTCATCGCGGGTCACATGCAAAGCCGCCGCCGCAAATCTTGCCTGCAGCGCATGTTTTCTGTCCGTTTCTTCGGCAAAGGCCGCAATCTTCATCGCATCCGCGCTTTTGACAACCGCGCTGAACGCCTGCGTGGCCGCCAGATCGCGCCGGTATTCATAGCCGCGCCAGAAAGTCAGCGCCGCCGTGGCCAGAACCGCCAGAACCGCTCCGGCAATAATCCAGCTGCCGTTTTCCCGCCAGAACTGCTCCAGTTTCTGCCGCCGAAGGTCGTCATTTACTTCATCAATCAGGTTATCTGCCATGGCTCTTTGTCCACAAATTGAAAAACTGCATATGCGTAGAGAATCAAGGACATAATCTGCAATAGGGGCGTGGCGGTCAAGGAAAACCCACACCCGCCGCTTTTCCGCCCATAATTGACATAAGGACGGTTGACGTCTGCCCCCATAAATGTTAGGAAAAAGACATAATTAAAACAGTCTCAGAAGACCCAGGAGTCAAAACGCCATGAGCGGCGAGTCAAAGCAGAAAAGAACACAGGAACGGATGCAGGAAATCAACGGCGCCAATTACCACGGCACCAACAAATTTCTCCGCGCCATTGAAAAAGGGGAAACAGGGCTGGTCATGGCCATGCTGGAACAAGGGGCCGATGTTCACTTCCGTACCCAGCCCCGTTCGCGGGCATCGGAAATTGTGCTGGAAATTCCCTACCCCGTGGAATCGACGCCGCTGCATGTCGCGGCCCTGCAGGGGCGCGCCAAAATCGTCACCCTGCTGTTGAAACAGGGCGCCGATGCCAACGCCAGGAACAGCGCGGGCCAAACGCCGCTTGACTGCGCTCTTTTAAGCCATGCTTATTTTGAAACGGCTCTCGCCAAGCAGGAATCGCGCAAGCTGCGCCTTCCTTGGGCTTTTAACAAGGCAGCAGGAAAGCTGGCCGAATGCGAGGACGCTATTCACGCGCTTCTCGCCCATGACGCCAGACCCGCGCTTTTTTCCCTGCCGGAAAAATTCGTGAACCGCCATCAACGGCTCCACAAGGACGTACCACCGCCCCCCTTGCCCTGATTCAAATCAGCGGCCGCGGCGGCCCGCGCTGACGGGACGGTTATGATCGACCCGCATGGAAACGGCAAGATAGGCCGCCAGATCGCGAAAAGCGACAATCCCGATGAATTTGCGCTCTTTGGCCACCATCAGGCTCTCGCTTTGCTGCCGTTGCATCAGCTCCAGCGCATCGGCCGCGCTGGTTTCCGGAGCAACGACGATATTGGCATTCAGCGGCGCCATCACGCTGGACACATGCAGCCACGGCCATTTATGCCTGTCGAGAGAAAGGACATCCTGCAGAAAAACCACCCCCACCAGAATATCCCTGTCAACAACAGGAAATATCCGCTGATAATGTTTGTAAACGTAGTTATCCACCAGATCGGTAATCGTCAGGTCGGGAGAAACCGTCACGACCTGCGCCTGCAGGAACCGTGAAACGTTTTCCTGTCCCAGCAAAGACCGGCTTTCCACCTGCCGGACGGCATAGGCGCCCGAGCCATGCATGAAAAATCCCAATAACCCGATCCAGATCCCGGAAACCAGATCATCCAGAATCACAATTTTATAGCAGGCCCAAGCCAGCAGCCCATAGGCGAAAATGGCCCCCGCTTCCGAGGCGATCCGTGTCGCCAGCACGAGATTGTTTTTCATGTACCAGATAACGGCACGCAGCGCCCGCCCGCCGTCAAGCGGAAAAGCCGGTATCAGATTGAAGCCGGCAAGAAAGAAATTGACCTGCCCCAGATAACCCAGAACCTCGGCAACAGGGCCGGACTCGATATGTTCGGCATAAAACATCGCGGAGGCCGCGAAGAACAGCCCCATCAGACCGCTCATCACGGGGCCGGCAACGGCCATTAGAAACTCCCCTTTCGGGTGACTCGGCTCGCCGTGCATTTCCGCCACGCCGCCAAAGACAAAAAGCGTAATGCTCTCGATCGGCATATGATAGTATTCGGCAATGACCGCATGCGCGACTTCGTGGGCGATAATCGAGAAGATCAGCCCCGCCAGTGTCGCCACCCCCATCAGCTGGTAAATGTCCTGATCATGGCCGGGATACATTTGCGGAAAGATGCTGCTCGACAGCATCCAGCTGATCAATACCGAAAGGAAAAGCCAGCTGGCATCGGCCTGAACCTTAAAACCGAAAAAGTGGAACAGGGTTGCACGTTTGTAAAACACGGGATACTCTTTACATTGTTGAGGAAGGAATTCCTTTTGCCCATTGTACAGAACCTGAAGATGAAAAGAAACAGACGATGAACACTCCGGCAAAACAAGGACGTTTTTTTATAACAGTGCTGGCTGTTTTGACTCTGGCGGCCTGTAGCACGATACCGGAATTGAATTCCGCCGGGGGGAATTTCAAGCCGCTCTCCCCGGAAGTCGCCGCACTGGCCGCCGCCCCCGCGACAGAAAAAGAAAGCAAACCGCTGGTCTGCGCGATTGCCAATGGAAGCGCCCGTTTTAGCACAGGCTGGAATGACTTTTCCCGGACGGAATTTACCCTTTCCGGCGCAAACCGCGTGGACATCCCCCTGCGTGCCCAGCGCGGCGGCGGAAAAACCTCTCTCATCGCCTATTTTGACGCCCCGGGGCAAAAAATGATTTTCTGTCCCTATGTCACCAATGCCGCTCCGGATGAACGGATCCCCTGCGCCAGCATTTACGCGCTGGAAGATGACCTTGTTATGGGGATCAAACGCACTTTTGATATTCCGGAAGCCCTGCGCGGCGGTGACATCACCTGCGCCTATGAGCATGATGCCTTGCGAAAGCTGTAATTTTTATCCCGTCAGTTCAAAAGATATTCCGCCCGGGCCTGGCCGATATCTTCCGGCGTGATCAGCTTTTTAGATCCGACCCGCACGGAATGCAGCTTGCCCTCGATCTCGCGGGTCCAGAAATCCAGAAAGCGCTTCAGTTCGGGAAAATGCGGCGCCAGATCATATTCCTGCCAGAGAAAAGTCTGCAAAAGTTGCGGATGATCCGGCATGTGATACAAAATTTCCGCGGTTGTCAGTCGATAGTCCCGTAGCTGCAAAAGCAAATTTGCCATATCCTTAATCTCCTGTTACGAATCTGGCCATAACCAAGAAAGGAAGTAACGTTCTTATACTTCCATTTAATCATATATTACCTGAATTGTGTTAAAAAACTTTAAAATCAGCAGGTTAGCACTCTTTTTGCAGGAGTGCCAAAAGAGGTAAAAATCATTGTTTTTATTGATATTTCCCCGCGCTACCCTCCGGATTTCCCTTGAAAAAATTGGCAATCAGGACTACATCTTTAGCACTTCCCCAAGGAGAGTGCTCATGGTGAGGCTCATCCGGAACCGGGGAGCGTTTATATCCTTTAAAGGAGGAATAAAATGAAATTCCGTCCACTTCACGACCGTGTACTGCTCCGTCGCCTCGAAAGCGATTCCAAAACTTCCGGCGGCATCATTATCCCTGACACCGCAAAAGAAAAACCTGCCCAAGGCGAAGTTGTCGCCGTTGGCACAGGCGTTCGCGACGAACAGGGCAAACTGGTTTCCCTCGCTGTCAAGGATGGCGATATCGTTCTGTTTTCCAAATGGTCCGGTACGGAAGTCACGATCGACGGCGAAGAGCTGCTCGTCGTGAAAGAATCCGACATCATGGGGATTATCGAAGGTAAAAAAAAGGCTAAAGCGGCATAACTGCGTTATGCCGTCCCCGCGCAGGCGGGGACCCAATCCACACAAAAAGGAGAACCACTATGAGTGCAAAAGACGTGAAATTCTCGGCAGATGCCCGCCAGAAAATGCTTAAAGGCGTGGACACGCTGGCCAACGCCGTCAAGGTAACGCTGGGGCCCAAAGGCCGCAACGTCGTGATCCAGAAATCTTTCGGCGCGCCCCGCATCACCAAAGACGGCGTGACGGTTGCCAAGGAAATCGAACTGGAAGACAACTTTGAAAACATGGGCGCGCAGATGGTGCGCGAAGTCGCCAGCAAGTCGAATGACCTTGCCGGTGACGGCACGACGACCGCGACGGTTCTGGCACAGGCGATTTTCCGCGAAGGCGTGAAATCGGTTGCCGCCGGCATGAACCCGATGGATCTGAAACGCGGCATCGACCTCGCTGTCGAAGCCATTGTCGAAGACATCAAAAAACGCGCCAAGGGCATTTCGTCCAACAGCGAAATCGCGCAGGTCGGCACGATCTCTGCCAACGGCGACTCTGAAATCGGCAACATGATCGCCAAGGCGATGAAAACCGTCGGCAACGAAGGCGTCATCACCATCGAGGAAGCAAAATCCTTCGAAACGGAAATGGATGTCGTTGAGGGCATGCAGTTTGACCGCGGCTACCTCAGCCCGTATTTCATCACCAACGCCGACAAAATGGTCTGCGAAATGGACAGCCCCTATATTCTTTTCTTTGAAAAGAAACTGTCCAACCTCCAGTCCATGCTGCCGATCCTTGAAGCTGTCGTCCAGTCGGGCAAGCCCCTGCTGATCGTTGCGGAAGATGTCGAAGGCGAAGCTCTGGCCACGCTCGTCGTCAACAAGCTGCGCGGCGGACTGAAAGTAGCGGCAGTCAAGGCGCCGGGCTTCGGCGATCGTCGCAAGGCAATGCTGGAAGATATGGCGATCCTCACCGCCGGTGAAGTGATCTCCGAAGAACTCGGCATCAAACTGGAAAATGTTTCTCTCAACCAGCTTGGCCGCGCCAAAAAAGTCCGCATCACCAAGGATGACACCACAATCATCGGCGGTTCGGGCGCGAAAAAAGACATCGAAGCCCGCGTTTCGCAGATCCGCGCGCAAATCGAGGAAACGTCTTCCGACTACGACAAGGAAAAACTGCAGGAACGTCTGGCCAAGCTGGCCGGCGGCGTTGCCGTTATCCGCGTTGGCGGGGCGACCGAAGTTGAAGTCAAAGAGCGCAAAGACCGCGTTGAAGACGCCATGCACGCCACACGTGCTGCCGTCGAGGAAGGTATCGTCCCCGGTGGCGGTGCAGCCCTGCTCTACGCAAAACGCGCTCTGAAGAACCTGAAGCCCGCAAACCGCGATCAGGAAGTCGGTATCGAGATCATCGGCCGTGCCGTTGAAGCCCCGATCCGCCAGATCGCCTATAACGCCGGCGTTGAAGGCTCCATCATTGTCGGCAAACTGTCCGAACAGAAAGATGCCAGCTTTGGTTACGATGCGCAGAAAGATAAATACTGCGACCTCGTCACCGCCGGCATCATCGACCCCGTGAAGGTTGTCCGCACCGCGCTGCAAGGTGCTGCCTCCGTCGCCGGTCTGCTGATCACGACAGAAGCCACCGTTGCCGAACTGCCGAAGAAAGAGGAAGCACATTCCCACGGCGGCGGCATGGGAGACATGGGCGGCATGATGTAATTTGATGCGACCTCATGGAAGCATTAAATCATCTGCTTAACAAAGAAGGGCCGGAGCAATCCGGCCCTTTCTTTATTCTGCATTCCGCTTTAAAGGCATCACGCCAAATGGCCCGCCAAGCTCACGGCCCCTTGTCCAGTTTGGGCAGATTGCGATTTTGCAGCCGCGCCCGGTGCATGGCGCCGACAAAGCCGGTATAATCCACCTGCTGGCGGAAATGTTCCGGCACCTCCGCCCAAAGGGTATGAAAATCAGCGACATTCTTTATCCAGAGCGCTGGCAGCATCAACGCCGGCAGCTGCCCCGTCCGGCAGAGCTTTAACAGCAGGCTTTCTCCATTGGCGCCCCGCACCAGCAGGTCCCCCGATGAAATTCCGGACGGATCCTTCAACGCCAGCGCCACCACTTTATCGAAGTGCCCGACCCGAATAATCTCTTCCAGCGGATTTGTCCCTGTCTTTTCAAAGGCTCGCCTGATTTCGTCCAGCGACTGAAACGGGAAAGCCGGCGGCGCCGACAGTCTTTCGACGCGGGCCTGTTTCGCAAACCTGTCGCCCAGCGCATCCCAGCCAAAAATACGCGCCGTATCTTCCGGCGTTTCCTGCAAGGCATTGACAATATCCGCCCGCGCCTTTTTCTTCAGCAACAGTTCCGCCAGCGCGGCATCTCCCCATGCCGCCGCATAATGCAGCAGGCTGTTACCCGCCGCATCGCTCCAGACGGGGGAAAGTCCCTGTTCCACCCACGCCTGTATGCGGAGCGCATCCTTGCCCTCCAGAGCTGCAAGAATATCCTGATCAGACGGCTGTTCTTTCATGGCGTTCCTTTCAGGGCCCAAAACCCTTTTTTCTTCATCGTGCGCGCCCGTTCCTGCAGCACCACACGGAAACTTCCGTTCACACTGGCCCCATGGGCAGCAAGCAGCGCCGCAATCTCGCGAGGGGCCGGAGAATCCTGATCAAGGGCAATATCCAGCGCCGTCCGTCCAATCGCTGTTTTCAGGTTCGGATCGGCCCCGCGCCGCAGTAGCTCTTCCACTGCCCAGAGCCTTTTTTGCAGCACGGCAAAATGCAACAGAGGGACGCCCTGAAAACCGGGCATCTGATCTATCCCGTATCCCTGCGTCCTGAAATTATCCAGCAAGGTGACAAAAGCCACCTGATGATCCGCTGTCAACGCAGCAGTCAGCGTTGATGGAACAGGGGATTTCCTTCCGTGGATCATTGCGGCCCTCCCGGTTTTAATCTGGGAATCTTGCCGCGCGCCCTCTGCCGCAATTCGTTTTGCCCGTATTCCAGCACGGCCTTTGCCGCCGCCGCGAAGTCGATCTTCTGGGAGCGTACATAAAGCGTGCATACGTATGAATTTTCGGCGTATTTTTGCAATTCCAGCATTTCCCCCAGCCTGCCCTGCCAGATCTCCGGGCTGAATACGCGCGGCAACATCCCCGCCCGCGTGAACGCCTCCAGCAAGGATTCAGGCGGCGAAAAGTCGGAACTGCGGATCAGGAAGTCCTCCACATGCAGCCGCGCCTTCGGATCGGCCTTCAGGATATCGAACACCCTGCCGACATGCCCCTGTTCCACCAGAACCTGGATCAGGCGGGTATTCTTCAGGCGCTCGCAAGGGGCCGGGCGCCGCAGGTCTTCGAGCGTCAGTCGGCACGGGTCACGGAAAAAGAGGTCGCCGCCCGCCTTTTCATGCAGCAGCGAAAATACCCTTTCCCATTCCGGCGTGAACAGGGTCCGGGCAGGCGCGTTCCACATCAAATCCGCCGCGGTTTCCCCATAGGCGCTTCTGCGCGATGGATCAGCGCCCGCCTCCAAAAGCAGTTCCACCATGTCCCGACTATAATGCATGACGGCCCAATGCAACGGCGTATAGCGGAATTGTTCATAGACAGAAACAGCATCCGGATCGGCCCCCAGTGCCAGTGCGGCGCGAACGCGCTCCGTTGCCCCTATTCTCGCAGCCTCCATCAACGCGACGTCCATCTCCCGCTGATAGGAATATTTGTCCCATATCTCCTTCGCAGGGTCGGTTTCCGTCGCCTTAAAATACTCCCGCAGCAGAAGCACACTGTCCCGATCGCCGCGTTGCGCCGCCAGATCCAACGCCGTCGTGCCATCCGCATCCATCGCATTAATATTTGCACCCGCCGCCAGCAAAAAGCCTGCCGCCAGCAGCTCTCCACGGGTCAGCGCCACATGCAACGGCGGAAGTCCGTCATACAACATCCGGTCAGGGTGCGCGCCCGACTGCAATGCGTGCTTCAATTTCTCCACGTCAACGGGATGCCGGGAAAAAGCTTTCGCCAGCAGCCCATCCGCCTGTGCTTGCTGTTGCCAGACGTCTTCCGGCGCAAAAACTGCCGCCGATGGGTTGCGGGGCAAGCTGTTGTTTTGATTGTTTTTCATGCAGAGGCATTCTCTTTTACTTAACTTGAGATATGTTTACCATAGATATTAAAGTAATAAAAGTATTATAAGCCTTAAATATTTTTCATAAATTATTATTGACTTTTCTGGCCCCCATCTATAGGTTTTCCTAAATCCCCCTGATTAAACTTTGCGAAAGCTTGCAACTATGTCATTGAGAAACATAAAAAAAGCCGTTTCATCCCTCGCCCTTGGTTTCGCCTTTGCCAGCACCCCTGCCGGCGCTATCATTCATCCGGCGGAGCGCATCACCGCGACAAAGCCTTTCGATATCGCCCAGATATTCAATACGGACAACCCAAATGGCCTCAGCCCGCTTCACTTTGCCTTTACCAAAGCGGACGGGAAGACCGCCGCAAAACTGATCGAGGCCGGGATCTATAACAGCAGTCAGGACAATACCGGCAATACGCCGCTGATGTATGCCATTGCCACCGGAGATACCGCGAACGCCTTGCGGCTTATTGAAAAGGGCGCGGCCCTCAATACCCTCAATCACGATGGCGGCAGCGCCCTGATCTACGCCATCAAATACGGTCAGCTGGACGTCACAATCAAACTGCTGGAAAAAGGCATCGATCCGCTGCGCCGTTTTGGCAATAATACAACGGCATTTATGCATGCGCTGGGCAGCGGTCAGGAGCATCTGGCCAAGACGCTGCTCCAGCTCGGCGCAAAAATGGACGACAGGGACAATGATGGTGTCAATACCCTGATGTATGCCGCCATGGGTGGAAATACAGAACTTGTTGCTTTCATGCTGAAACAAAAGATCTCCGTCAATGCCCGCAATGACGAGGGGGCCACGGCGCTGATGTATGCCGCCAGCGCCGGATACCATGACATTGTCACCCTGCTGCTCAAAGCCGGCGCCGATTGCACACTCCGTGATAAAAGCGGAAAATCAGCGGATGATTACGCTTTTGAAAACGTTCACATCAAACTGGGCAACAAATTACGCCGCCTGCGCCTTGAGGCGGAGGGAACCCCCGAACCGGCAGAAAAACCGCTGTCGCCCCCTGCACGGGAACGCATCAAATGGCGCGGTTACCCCGCCTGAAGTTCCCGTAACTTATCCCTGAGGCCACAAAACCCTTTTTTTCCTGCCTTTAACGGGGCTAATATAACCCCGCGGGTTTTCAACACTGACTCGGGCGTAAAGGTATGCTGCTCTATTTTCGTGACAAACTCAGACTGGCAGGAAAAACCACTTTCAGCAAAGGGGAATTGAGTTTGATTCTTTCCATTTACGGCGACCGCGTCAAAAAAGGCGAATGGCGCGACTATGCCATTGACTGCAAACCGGATATGGCGGTTTTTTCCGTCTTCCGCGCGGCCCGCGAGAACCCGGCCTATGCCATTGCCAAATTTCCCAGCCGCAGCGCCCTGCGGCCCTCACGCTACGCTGTCTATTCCGGCGAGGAAACATTGAAAGAGAGCGCCTCGCTGCGTGAGGTCCTCCGCATATTTGAAGAGGAAATGGCATGATCCGCGTCCTCCCTTTTTTAATAGCCCTCGTCCTTTTCGCATGCTCTTTTCCCGCTGCCGCCGGCACCATTGATTACCAGCAGGACCCTGCCTATCAAATGCTGAATACCAACGACCATCATCCGATGAGCGACCTTCTCCTTCTGGCAGAGAAAGGAGATGTCCGCGCCCAGTTCATTCTCGGAGATCTCTACGCCAAAGGCAAAGGCGGCTTGCAGAAAAATAAAAAAATGGCCCGTCACTGGTTCGAAACCAGCGCAAAAAACGGTTATTTCAATAGCTTCATCCGGCTGGCCGCCCTCGCAAAAAACGATAAAAACCCGGTCGCGGCCTATCAGTGGTACACTCTGGCAATCAAGCATTTCAGCTATGGCAAGGCCCAAAAATACGCTATCGCCGCCCGCCAGGCCGTCGCCGCCGACTACAAGATGACGCCTGCCCAGATCAGGGAGGCGACGGACGAAGCCGAGCAATGGACAAAGGCCGCCCACCAGCAGGCACGGGAAAAGAAAAGCAAGGAAGCGCCTGTAAAAAGCGACATCAAACCGAAAAAAACAGAACAAGCAGCCCCCGCGCCGGAAAAAACCAATAAACCCAAAAAGCAAGAACCGCAAAAACCACCTTCAAAAAAGGAGAACAGCTACAATGACTAAAATCAAAGTCAAAACCCCCCTTGTCGAAATGAACGGCGATGAAATGACCCGCATTATCTGGGACATGATCATCGACAAGATGATTACCCCTTTTCTGGATGTTGAATTGCTCTCTTATGACCTTTCCATCCAGAACCGCGACAAAACCGACGATCAGGTGACCATTGACGCTGCCAACGCGATCAAGCAGCACGGCGTCGGCATCAAATGCGCGACAATCACGCCGGACGAAGCGCGGGTCGAGGAATTCAAACTGAAAAAAATGTGGAAGTCGCCCAACGGCACCATCCGCAACATTCTCAACGGCACAGTGTTCCGCGAACCCATTATTTGCAAGAACATCCCGCGGCTGGTTACCACCTGGACCAAGCCCATTGTTGTCGGCCGCCACGCCTTTGGCGACCAGTACAAGGCCACCGATTTTCTCGTTCCA
>CAYWIT010000027.1:0-24092 GCA_964458415.1 uncultured Rhodospirillaceae bacterium | reverse complement strand
ATGTTTTAGGCCTGCCGCCAGCGTTCGTTCTGAGCCAGGATCAAACTCTTAAGTTAAAGTTGATCCCTTTGATTATCAAAGGATCTCGATTTGAGACCTGCATTTGGTATTTACTCATTACATTCACTATTGAAACGAAAGTCGTGAGACTTCCGTTTCGGCTGTGCTGAGATACACAATGCAGGTTTATTGTAAACGTCAAACACGATCACAAATCGCTGCCTGCGTATCTCTTCTCATCGATCTACAATGTTCAATAACCGCTTGCAGCTTAAATTTGCCGCAAAAAACCCCCGATCGGAAAACTAAGTTTTTCACAAACCGGAGAGAATCTGTCAGAGGCCGTAAACTACAGAGCCAAGGCTCCTAAGTCAACAGGAATTTTGCATTTTTTATTTTGCTCTTTCCTGTTAGGCCGTTTGCGTCGCCGCATCCGACAGTGGAGTTGTTATATGCAGAGTTCCCTATCTTGTCAAAGAGTTTTTAAAAAATAGTTAACTATATGATATTAAATAATAAAATATACAGATACGGAAAACAAAAGAACGAATCAACTACCGGCAGCGCATTATTTCCGCCGGCACAGACGGAGTATTTGCGTCATTCTTCCCTCTAGCCGAAACAGGTAATGACCGTAACAGAGCGCCACGCTGCACCGACACATAGAATCACTCTGTCGTGGTACGTTTTTTTATACAGACGGAAAAAAATCGCCGATTCAAATTACGTAGGCGCGGACAACGTCTGGCCAACTTTCGACATCACCGGCCGGCCCAGAAATTCACACATCCAGCGTCCTGTTTCCGCAAGTTTCGCAACATCCACGCCGGTTTCGATTCCCATGCCATTGAGCATGTATAGCACCTCTTCCGTTGCGACATTGCCCGAAGCCCCCTGCGCATACGGGCAGCCGCCCAACCCTGCGACAGAACTATCCACCACGGCGATTCCTTCTTGCAGTGCAATCAGGATGTTCGCCAGCGCCTGCCCGTAGGTATCGTGAAAATGCGCGGCCAGCGCCGTGACCGGAATTGCTTGTTTGACCGCCGCAATCATATTTTGCGTTTTTACAGGCGTTCCCGTGCCGATGGTGTCGCCAAGGGAAATTTCGTAGCAGCCCATGTCAAACAATTGCTTGGCCACACGCGCAACGGCTGCGGGCATTATTTCTCCCTCATAGGGGCAACCCAGCACACAGGACACATATCCACGCACCTTGATGCCGTGCCTTTTGGCCTCCTCCATCACAGGGGCAAACCGCGCGATGCTTTCAGCAATGCCGCCATTGATATTCTTCTGGCTGAAGGTTTCCGAGGCGGCGGCAAAGACAGCGATTTCACTGACGCCTGCCGCCACAGCGCTTTCCATGCCCTTCATGTTCGGTACCAGCACGGGATAGGACACGCCCGGCATCTTCTTGATACCCGCAAAAACCTTGTCGGTATCCGCCATTTGCGGCACCCATTTGGGGGAAACAAACGCGCCGACCTCGATTGTTTTCAGCCCCGCCGCCGACAGGCGGTTGATAAAATCAATCCGCATTTCCGCGCTGACAAGCGTCTTTTCGTTCTGCAATCCGTCTCGCGGGCCGACTTCGACAATACGGACGGATTTAGGGTATTCCCTGCCCGTGTCCCTGCGAAAGCTGGGACCCATATCAAGCGTTGATTCTCTCATACAAATCGCTCCATGCAGGGTTCATTTTTTCAATCAATTCAATTTTCCAGTCACGTTTCCATTTCTTCATACGTGCCTCCCGCTCCCTCGCCTGCAGGATGCTGTCGTATTGCTCAAAATAGACCAAAGTCTTGACGCCATACTTTCGCATAAACCCGTGAACGACCCCCTGCTTATGCTCATAAATCCTTCTTGCAAGATCATTTGTAACACCGATATATAAAGTTCCATTCTTACGGCTGGCCATGATGTAAACGCAATAGTTCATTTTTCACTCATAGCCCCCTGCTTTCGCAGGGGAACAGAATTTGTTGATCAGCTTGACTTATTTAGAGCTCACTTCAACGCCACCAGTTCGTATTTCTCGTCCACCTGATCGCCGGGGCGGGCATGAACGGCCTCGACGATGCCGTCAGCGGGGGCGACGATGGTATGCTCCATCTTCATCGCCTCAACAATCACCAATGGCTGGCCTTTGGTCACTTTGGCGCCGATCTCGACCCGCACGGCAACCACCTTGCCCGGCATGGGCGCTGTCAGCTTGCCTCCGACATCCTCCTCCCCTGTCTCGAACGACAAGGGATCAAGGAAGATCAACTCAAGCTGGCGCCCGTTATAAAGCAGCGTCAGATGCTTGCCATTGCGCAGCAAAACAGCGTTGTAAAGCTGCCCGTCGATCCGCGCATCAAAGCCAAGATCATATCCGGAAGAGCCGTATTCAACCGCTATTTCCTTGCCTTTAACGGCCATCACCGGATGCTCGACACCTTTATTAAAAGAAACGGTTACGTCCCCCACCTCGGCAAAACGGAATATTTCCACAGCAGGTCCGCCAATGCGCCAGCCGGATATATCGCTCCACGGGTCGCAGGATTCGGAAACAGGCCGGGTCTGCAAAAGCCCCGCCACCGCCAGCGCCAGATCTGTCGTAGTGACCGCCGGAACCGTCAGAAGCTCTTTTTCGTGCTGGCCGATAAAGCGCGTTGTCAGTTTTCCGGCGCGGAAAGCTTCCTGCGCCAGCAAAGCGCGGAGGAAGACCAGATTGGTTTTCGGCCCTGCTATCAGCGTTTCATCCAGCGCCTGCGCCATATTGGCAATTGCCGTCGCGCGATCCGGCCCCCAGGCGATAATCTTTGCGATCATCGGGTCATAGTGGATGGAAATCACGTCACCATCGCCATAGGGCGCCTCGCGCACCCCCGCATCGACGCGGACGCAATCGGATTCCATCGGAAAGCGCAAAAACCCGATCTGCCCCGCGCCGGGAAGGAAATTATTGGCGGGGTCCTCAGCGTAAAGACGCACCTCGATGGCATGTCCGTTGATCGCCAGATCCTCCTGCAACAGCGGCAGGCGCGCCCCTTCAGCGACGCGGATCTGCCACTCGACCAGATCCTGCCCCGTGATCATCTCGGTCACGGGATGTTCGACCTGCAAGCGCGTGTTCATTTCCATGAAATAAAAGCTTTCATCCGCATCGAGCAGGAATTCGACCGTGCCTGCGCCGACATAGCCGATCGCTTTTGCGGCAGCCACCGCCGCCGCCCCCATTTTTTCACGCGTTTTCTGCGACAATCCGGGTGCTGGCGCTTCTTCCAGCACCTTCTGGTGACGTCGCTGGATCGAACAGTCGCGCTCGAACAAATACACGCAATTGCCCAGTTTATCGGCAAAAACCTGAATTTCGACATGGCGCGGGCTGGTCAAATATTTTTCAATCAGCACCTTGTCATCGCCAAAGGAAGCCTTGGCCTCGCGTTTGGCACCCGCCAGCGCTTCGGCAAAATCTTTCGCGCTTTCCACCACGCGCATGCCCTTGCCGCCGCCACCAGCTGAAGCCTTGATCAACACGGGGAAGCCGATTTTCTCGGCTTCTTTCAACAGTAACTTTTCATCCTGATCATCGCCATGATAACCCGGCACCAGCGGCACGCCCGCCTTTTGCATCAGGGCCTTGGCCTCGCTCTTGCCGCCCATCGCCGCAATCGCGGCTGGCGGCGGGCCGATAAAAATCAATCCGGCTTTTTCCACCGCTGCGGCGAAATCCTCATTTTCAGACAAAAAGCCATAGCCGGGGTGGATAGCATCCGCACCGGATTTTTTTGCCGCCTCCAGAATTTTCGCCATATCCAGATAGCTTTCCCGCGCCGCCGCAGGGCCGATCAAAACAGCCTGATCCGCCAGCGCGACATGCAGAGCCTCTGCATCCGCCTCGGAATAAACCGCCACCGTTGCCACGCCCAACCGCTGGCAGGTGCGCATGATCCGGCAGGCAATTTCCCCACGGTTGGCAATCAGGACTTTTCTCATGATGCGGCCTTTCTTTTTGTCCATTGAATAGAACGTAAAATTCAGGATTTGGCAATTTGAAACAACCTAACCGCCGTTAATACGAAAATAAAATTATTGACAGAAAATCTGGCCTTTCTTATACAAGAAACCGCATAACTTCAACTCAAGCCATATAGTTAAAAAATAAAGGTGATTTTAATGAAAAATGAATTCAATCGGCACGGCAAGCGTCTGACCGACGAAGAATACACTAAAAAAATTATCGCGCTTTACGCCGGTCTCCCCCCTGTCCCGAGCAAAAAGCAGGATGCGCAGATACGCCGCGCTGAGCTTAACCTCCGCATTGACAATCTTCTGGGACTGGACTTTCCACCAGAGCGTCGTGAAGAAATGTGGAACGTTGCCCAGAAGGTTGAAAAAGGGCGCATTGCCATGGCCTTCAAAATCGTTGCGGGATATTTTATGAATGGTCGCGGTAAGGAAAAGCATATGGATGGCAATGAACAAGATGCAGATATCCTGACAAAAATTGTCGTTTCCGAATATAAATCCGTTCTTGATAAAGAAGAACTTGACCAGTTTCTGGGGAAGCCAGAAGACCGCGTGCTTCCCAAAAATCCATGGCGTAACGATCCGCGCCCCTGAACTTGCAAAAAAAGGTGGCTACCGCTAATGCGGAGCCACCCTTTTTATATCTCAAAAATTACTTCAGCCCGTCAATCATGCCTTTTTGCACTTCAATGGCGAATTCATCATCGGCAATGCGGCCCTTGAGCTGTTCCACCGCGGAAGCCGCCAGCTTTTTGCCGATGATAACATAGGAGTTGCTCTCTGTTTCGAAAACCGCCGGGCAGCCGCAGCCACAGCCACTGGGGCAAGCAAATTCAACCGGTGTAATTTCATTGAGTTTCATATTTTTTTCCTTTCTTGTTTTTTACGAGATATACGTCAGCCTCAGAGCCAAGGTCAAGGCTCAATCCATCAACCGCTGTAACAGATCTCCCTTGACCAGAGCCTTTTGAAGTTCGGAAGTATCAAAACAATCACGGATCAGCCGTGCCCAGGCCAGCAACTGGATGATGCGCGCCTCGGATATATTATAAAGGTCAAGCTTGTCGGAAACCTCGCGGCTCGCCTCACGCAAAATATCAATAACACGCGCCAGATCATCCTTGCGTACGGCCAGCACCTGATCTCCAGTACGAAAGCCCTTAAACATGCTTTCCGCACGCCCGCCGCGCAGGAATATCTCGGTAAATGCCTTTTTTTCACCGCCGCCAACGCTCCAACCGGATGAACCGGCGGTCAGCGCAATAATGCCTTCCCCTTGGCTGAACCCGACATCCCCGACAATGGCATCGGAAACGGTCGTGCCCAGCGACACCACCAGCGTCGTCCCCACCGGATGATGCTGCAACAGCTCCGCATGTCGGCAATTCAGCTTGATGTTGCCAAAATTATCTACATAGACCACCGCCCCCGTCGGCAATTGCGGCAGCGCCGAGATTTTCAACGCCTCACCGACATAGGAAAGTCCTTTGAAAATCTGGTCAAATTTCTTTTCCAGCAGCAATGCCTTGATCCTGTCCTGCCCCAACACATCCATCTGCGTCACAAGATGCGCCGCCAGCTCCGCCATCGCATCGGGGAAATAATCACGGGAACGGAATTGCGAGCCGGAGTCAGGCACGGAAGTCTGGTAAAAAGCCATGTCCCCAGCCTGCACGGATTCATAAAATGGCGCCAGAGTATAACCCGCATTGACCGCCAGCAAAACCGTACCGTTTTGCGTCATGCCCAGAACAACTTTCTCGCCCTGACTGCGCACACTGACGATATTTTTGCGCGGCGCGCAATTGGTATGAAAAATATGACCGTAACCAAGGCCGGAATTGAGCATCAACTGCGCCGTTTTAAATCCCGCCGTCACCGTATCCAGCCCCGGAATTGCGCCGACATCAAGGTTTGCAAAAGGCACGCCGCGCCGCACACAGGCGGTGACCAGCGCCTGATGCACTTCGTCATGCGCCAGATCATCCCGCGTATAATCTGTCAATATCTTCAGGACAGGCGTCAGCTCTCCTGCGCTGTTTACAAGCTTCACGTTTATCTTACCCTTCTTTTTTGCGCCAACCCGGTTCTGTTTTCGTGAGGAAAGCCGTCAGACCCTCCTTGCCCTCGTCAGAAGCCCGCGCTTCCGCAATTTGCCTCGCCGTCAATTCGATCAGTTTGTCATCAATAGGCCGCCCCACGATATCCAGCATCAGCCGCTTGCCGCGGGATTGCGCGCCCGGCGCACCTTTCATCAACTCCGCTATGACCTTTTCGGCGGCGGCATCCAGCCCCCCCGCCGGACAAACTTCATGCACAAAACCGATCCGGTGCGCCATCGTGGCGTCGAATTTCTCCGCCGTCATGAAATAACGCCGTGCCATCCTCTCGCCCATCGCATTCATCACATAGGGCGCGATAATGGAAGGGATAAGGCCAATGCGCACCTCGGAAAGGCAAAACTGCGCGCCTTCCTCCGCAATCGCAATATCGCAGCAGGCGGTCAACCCGACCCCGCCGCCAAAAGCGCTCCCTTGTACCAGAGCGATGGTTGGCTTGGGCAGAAAATTAATCGTCTTGAGCAGCGTCCCCAAACGCAACGCATCATTGAAATTCTGCTGGTAATTATAATCCGCCATCCGGCGCATCCAGTGCAGGTCGCCCCCCGCCGAAAAACTCTTGCCATTGCCGCGCAACACAACGACACGGACATTTCTGTCCTCTCCCGCTTTTTGAAAGGTCTCCGTCAGATCACCGATAACGATTTCATTAAAAGCGTTATGCACCTCCGGCCTGTTCAGCGTGATGGTGGCGATACTGTTTTCAACTGTGTAGAGAATATGCTGATCTGTCATGTTTTTATCCCGGTTATGAATGCTCAACCTATACCATCATAGATACTGGTACGGGAGAAAAAATATACATACTTACGGCAAATTAATTTACATACAGCCCTGAATCCCCCGCTTCAACCCGGCCGATCACCCGACCGACGCAAAAATTTTTGCGCCCCTGACGACGGATCGTTTTTTGTTAAACAGGACGGCTCCTCATCCGGCGCACTGTTCCTGTTCTGATAAGCAGCAGCGGCCATGGCAGCCACTGTTGTCTTGCTTTTCTTTCCCTGATTATTTTTATCCGGTTGCAAAGCTTCATTCCATCCGGCGACAAGCCGGTTTTCCTGTTTCGCTTCTTTAACCTTCTCCCAGAATTTTTTCACTTTATCCGGATCTGGCGACTTCTTTCCTTCCGGCCAGGCCTCCCTGAAAATGCGCTTCAACGCACCATACAAAATTTGCTGTGGATCGTAATCCAGATTGAATGACTGCCGACCCGGAAAAACGCTTGCATAGAAATAATCCGCCAGTTTCTGCCTTAATATCGCAGACCTCATGAAAATCGCAGAGGCACTATATCCGGATTTTTGCAATCTGCATTTCATTTCAAAAAGCGCTGTTTTAACAGGCTCGATGCCCTTGCTCAGTTTTTCGGCGGCCATACGGTCAATAACGACAGGAACCCCCTCGGGAAACTCCGGTGTCAGAAACGGAAGCCTGCCGATATTATCAACACGTGAATCCCAGTAATGATTGCCTTCCGCCAGCATACCGCGATAAACACGCCTGTTTCTGGCAGGATCACTCTCGAAATTTACCCCGGGCATGATTTCAATTTTATACCCGCTGCCTGATATGCTTCCCAGTGGCTGCAGAACCCATGGGCTATCATCTATCCTGATCCGCTTCATGTCTTTTGCAGCGCCCTTGCATTTCCTGTTTACAATTGCCTGATTTCGCACGGAAAGCTCGTCCTGCAATTCAATCCTGACAACGACGGCATGCTCGTTTGAGAAGATTAAAATCCCGTCTGTTCCGCAAACATACTGCTCTTTTCGTTGCGGCAGGGGAATTTGCAGTTTTTCAAGCGTATTCAAAACTTCCCGGGACGGGCCAAACCCGAAATACTTCTCCAGATTCAAGGCAAATTCCGGTCTGTCGTCTGCCATCCAGCCTTCCAGCATATCTTCAGTCACGTCAAAGGACTGGCTGATCGTTGAACCCATCTTCCGTTCTCCGCAGGTAACTTGATAAAAAGCGAAATTAATGGATTAATCCTATCATAAAAATTGAATTTTTATTATGAAAATTAATAACCGTTTGTTTTTTCATGATTTTAAAGTCATGCAAAGGCACAGCAAGAGCGCTAGATTAGGAGAACGACTCATAAGTGAAATCAGCAGGTTGCATCATGAAACAAGCCCTCCGGACGCAAAGCGGCAGCAGCGCCATCAAAGCCACTCTCAACGCGCCTTATCATCAGGATGAAAATAAAGCGGTAGAAACCCTCCTGCCGCTTGCCACATTTGATGCAGACGCAACCCACCGTATCCGCGAGAAAACGCGCCAGATGGTGCAAACCGTCCGCGACAACCGCAAAAAATTTGGCGGACTGGACCGCTTCCTGCAGGAATTCGGCCTGACAACCAAAGAAGGCATCGCGTTGATGTGCCTTGCCGAGGCCCTGCTCCGCATTCCTGATAGCGCGACTGCGGATCAGCTGATCCGCGACAAGATCGGCGGCGCGGAGTGGAACCAGCATCTGGGCAAAGCGGATGACCTGTTCGTCAATGCTTCGACCTGGGCGCTGATGCTGACGGGCAAGGTTATTGCCGACGTGGAGGAAGACAAAAGCCTTTCTATTGCTTCCATTACTGGAAAGATGGTTTCCAAGCTGGGCGAGCCCGTCGTGCGTCAGGCCATGCTGCATGCCATGAAAATCATGGGCCAACAATTCGTCATGGGTCGCACGATCGACGAAGCCCTCAAACGTGCCGTGGACGCTGAAAAAACCGGATACCGCCACTCCTATGACATGCTGGGCGAAGGGGCCCGCACGGCAGAAGATGCCGAACGCTATTTTACCAGCTATGAAATGGCGATTGACGCGATTGGCCGGGCCGCCGCCGGACGCAGCGTTGCCGATGCCCCCGGAATCTCGGTCAAGCTTTCGGCCCTGCACCCGCGCTATGAATACGCACAGCGTGATGTCTGCGTTCCTGCACTTTCAAAAAAACTGTTGGTGCTGGCCCAAAAATGCGCGCATTACGGCATTGGACTGACCGTCGACGCCGAGGAAGCGCATCGGCTGGAAATTTCTCTCGATATCATCGAAAACGTCTTTACCGACCCGACGCTGAAAGGCTGGGACGGGTTTGGCATTGCCATTCAGGCCTACCAGAAGCGCTGCTCCCCGGTGATCGCTTTCCTTGCCGCGCTGGCAGAGGAAAAAGGGCAAAAAATGATGGTCCGCCTTGTCAAGGGCGCCTATTGGGACAGCGAGGTCAAATACGCGCAGGTCAACGGCCTGCCCGGATATCCTGTTTTCACGCGCAAGAACGCAACGGACGTTTCCTATCTCGCCAATGCCCGGAAGCTGATGGAACGGCGCGATGTGTTTTATCCGATGTTCGCAACGCATAACGCCTATACTGTTGCGGCTCTCATCGAACTGGCAGGTGACGACAAAAGCGGCTTTGAATTCCAGCGACTGCACGGCATGGGCGAGCCTTTATTTCACCAGATCACCGGCACCGCTCCCGGACAATTTCCCTGCCGCGTTTATGCTCCCGTCGGCAGCCATCAGGATTTGCTGCCCTATCTGGTCCGTCGTCTGCTGGAAAATGGCGCCAATACCAATTTCGTCAACCGCCTGCAAAACGACGCCGTGCCGATTGATGAAATGCTGGTTGACCCCGCAGAATACATGGCAAAACTGCAAAGCAAACCGCATCCAAAAATTCCGCTCCCCCGCGACCTTTACGGCGCGGAGCGTGAAAATTCGCAAGGCATCGAATTCGCCAATGGCGACGTCAGCCATGCCCTGATCAAAGATATCGAACGGCTTGCGGAAGAAAGATATGTCGCGGCACCGCTCATTTCCGGCGTCACCAGAATTGGTATTTCTGAAAAAGTCCTCGATCCCGCCGATCACAGCCGCGAAATAGGCACCGTCACCTTTGCCACCAAAGACGACATGCATCAAGCCTTGCACGCGGCCTATATCGCCTTCCCCCAATGGAACAAGACACCGGCAGATATCCGCGCCGCAGCGTTGCAACGCGCTGCCGACCTGATGGAAGAAAACATGCCACAATTGATGGCACTTTGCGTGCGCGAGGCCGGAAAAACCCTTGCAGATTCCGTAGCCGAGGTGCGCGAAGCCATCGATTTCTGCCGCTATTACGCGGTCGAAGGCCGCAGGCATTTTGCATCTGACGGACAATTACTGACCGGCCCCACCGGGGAATCCAACCGCCTGTTGCTGGAAGGCCGCGGCGTATTCCTCTGCATCAGCCCATGGAATTTTCCTCTGGCGATTTTTATGGGACAGGTCGCAGCCGCGCTCATGGCCGGAAACACCGTGATTGCCAAACCTGCCGAGCAGACATGCCTGATCGCCATGAAAGCCACGGAAATCCTGCACAAAGCGGGAATTCCGCAAGACGTTTTGCACCTTCTGCCCGCCACAGGTGAAATGACAGGGCAATACCTCACGCCGGATCAGCGCATTGCGGGCGTTTGCTTTACCGGTTCGACCGAAGTGGCGCAGATCATCAACCGCACACTGGCCGCCCGTGATGGCGCGATTGTCCCCCTGATCGCCGAAACAGGCGGACAGAATGCGATGATCGTCGATTCCAGCGCGCTGCCCGAGCAAATCGTGGATGATGTGATTACCAGCGCTTTCCGCTCGGCGGGGCAGCGCTGTTCGGCGCTCCGCGTCCTGTTTGTGCAAGACGGCATCGCCGATAAAGTCATCACCATGCTGGCGGGCGCCTGCAAGGAGCTGCGCTTGGGAGATCTGCTGAAACTGGAAACCGACATCGGCCCGGTCATTGACCGTGCGGCCCTGAACATCCTGAATGCCCACGCTGACCGTATGGACAAGGAAGCCAAAAAAGTTGCTGAAGTCCCCCTGCCTGCGGAAGCGCAGCAGGGCACCTTCTTTGCCCCCCGTGCCTATGAAATCCCGTCTCTGGCGCATCTGTCCCGCGAGGTTTTCGGCCCTATCCTGCATATTATCCGCTACAAAGCGGAGGATATCGACGATGTGATCACCCAGATCAACGAAACCGGCTACGGCCTGACCTTCGGCGTGCATACGCGCATCGACCACACCCTGCGCACTTTGTGCAACCGCGTGCGTGCAGGCAACTGCTACGTCAACCGCTCGATGATCGGCGCGGTCGTCGGCGTGCAGCCTTTCGGCGGGCAAGGACTTTCCGGCACAGGCCCCAAGGCGGGCGGCCCGCATTATCTGCTCCGTTTTGCCACCGAGAAGACCATCACCATCAACACCACGGCCTCGGGCGGCAACACCACGCTTGTTTCTCTGGCGGAGGAGTAAAACCGGTGCCTTCCCCCTATGAAGGAACGCTCTGGTCCGGACGCACCGTCGGCCTGCTGGGCGGATCGTTCAATCCCGCGCATGAAGGACACCGGCATATCAGCCTTTATGCCCTGAAAATGCTGGGGCTTGATGCCGTCTGGTGGATGGTCAGCCCGCAAAACCCGCTGAAATCTCATAAAGACATGGCGCCGCTGGCCGACCGTCTTGCCAGCGCCAAAGCCGCCAGCCACCACCCGCGCATCATCGTTACCGATATCGAAACAAAGCTGCATACCCGCTATACATACGATACCCTGCAAGGGCTTAAGAAACATTTTCCGACGACAAACTTTGTCTGGCTGATGGGAACAGATAATCTGCGCCAGATCCATCGCTGGGAGAGATGGCAGGATATTTTTAATCTGGTTCCCGTTTGCGTGCTGGATCGACCCCCCCGCGGCAACAGCCTGCGCGCCTGCCCTGCTTTCGAACATTTCCGCAGAAATCTGCTCCCGCAGGAACAAGCCGCCTTGCTGAAAACAGCTGCCCCGCCCGTCTGGACCATTTTGCACATTCCCCTGAATGAAATGTCCGCCACGCAAATCCGTCAACAACAAAGAAAAAAGAAGTAAAATGGATATAAAACCCGTTCACATCATCGGCGCCGGCATGGCGGGCAGCGAAGCGGCCTGGCAACTGGCTCAGGCCGGTGTTCCCGTCATCATTCATGAAATGCGTCCACAAAAAATGACCGATGCGCACCAGTCCGGAAACTTCGCCGAACTGGTTTGCTCCAATTCTTTCCGCTCGGACGATGCGGAGTATAACGCCGTCGGCCTCATTCATGAAGAAATGCGCCGTGCCAATTCCCTTGTCATGGCAACAGGCGACAGGCATAAAGTTCCGGCGGGATCGGCCCTCGCCGTGGACCGCGACGCCTTTTCGAACACAGTGACCGAAACCCTCAAGTCCCATCCGCTGGTGACGGTGGAAAATGGCGAAATCGCAACTATTCCGCCCGAAGACTGGGACAGCGTGATTATTGCCACCGGCCCCCTGACCTCGCCCGCGCTGGCGGAGGCCGTGCGCAAGCTGACCAACACCGAAAGCCTGTCCTTTTTCGATGCCATTGCCCCGATTGTCTTCAAGGACAGCATCGACTTTTCCAGGGCATGGTACCAGTCGCGCTATGATAAGGGCGACGGCAAGGATTACATCAACTGCCCGCTGGAAAAACCAGAATACTATGGTTTTGTCGAGGCCCTGCTTGCAGGCGAAAAAACAGAATTCAAGGAATGGGAGAAAGACACCCCCTATTTCGAAGCCTGCCTGCCGATCGAAGTGATGGCCGAGCGCGGGCCCGAAACATTGCGCTGGGGGCCGATGAAAGCCATTGGCCTGACCAATCCCAACGCCACGCAGTTCCCACGCCCTTGGGCGGTGGTCCAATTGCGGCAGGATAACGCGCTTGGCACGCTGTACAACATCGTCGGATTTCAGACCAAGCTGAAATACGCTGAGCAAACCCGCATCTTCCGCATGATCCCCGGCCTTGAAAATGCCGAATTCGCAAGGCTTGGCGGCATTCACCGCAATACTTTCCTCAACAGCCCGAAACTGCTTGACGCGATGCTACGGCTCAAAGCCATGCCGCGCCTGCGCTTCGCAGGACAGGTCACCGGTTGCGAGGGCTATGTCGAAAGCGCCGCTGTCGGACTGATGGCCGGACGTTTTGCAGCAGCGGAACGGCTGGGCCGCGACATTACCGCGCCGCCTGTCACAACAGCAATGGGAGCCCTGCTCAACCACATCACAACAGGCGCCAATGCTGAAACCTTCCAGCCGATGAACGTGAATTTTGGCTTGTTTCCGCCGCTGGAAGATACAAAAATTCACGGGCGGGAGCGTAAAAAAGCGCTCTCCGCCCGTGCGTTAAAAGATTTTGCGGGATGGCTTTAGTCCAGCGTGCGGACCGTAGAGCCCTTGAAAATTCCCTTGCAAACGACGATATCCACCGGCTTGCCGTCTTTGTTTACCGCCTTGAACTCGTCGCGATAAAGGTCGCCCTTGCCGCAGCCAAGCACTTTGTGCCCTTCATATGAAGTAACGGTAAATCGTCCATCGTCGTTGATCGCCTTTTCAGCTCCCTGCTGATCGGACAAGCCATAGCCGATGACACCTACGATTCCAAAAGCCGCCGTGTAGAAAGCAGCAGTCAATCCCTTTTCCAATTTAGACATTTTGCTCCATTTTGACATGTCAATTCTCCGCTTTGGTTTTGAAATTTAATTTTCGTAATTATAGTGTAAAAAGGTATTTCTGTCAAATAAAATTTGTCTGCCACAACAACCTCAACTCCCTCAAAAACGGAGGAATTTGCAGGCGTGGAGAGAACAGATCGTAATTCGCTACTTTTATCTGCTTCAGGTACATTTCCGCCAGTTTTGCGTGAAGTTTCATATACTTAACTGAATTTTTGTTTTCCTTCAGCAAAGTCAAAGCTGTTGTGACAACCTCCGCCGTCGCTGTATCCGGAGAAAGAAGCGCCCGTCCGCTCGCCTGATAAAACGCTACGGATCGCAAAATTCCGGTCAGGGCATAGGCCGTGGCGATATTTTTTACATCATTCCCGCCGCTACCTTCCCCGTATGTTTTTAAAGAAAGTTGCAGCAGCGGCGTCGAAGTCATATCCGCATAGGAAACCAGTTCCTCCATCGTCGCGGGAGGATGGTTGCGCAAATCCAACTCTCGAGCCTTCAGCAATGTTTCAAACAAGTCGTGCGGCAGATCATGCATACGGATAGCCTCCGCCAAAGGATCAAGCACGGGATGTGGCGTCAAAGCCTTGCCTTCATAAATTTCAGCCAGACTGTCACGCCACCATTGCAGCCGGATCAGCCCCAGCTGCGGCTCGGTCACCACATCGCGCGTACGGGCAATTTCGTAATTGAAGGCATAGAGCGCCCACAGTGCCTCCCGCTTTTCCGGCGGGGCGAACATCGACAAAAGAAAACGGTCCGGATCATGTTTCCGAACCGTTGTTCCGCAAATAGAAATGTCTGTCATTACTTATTATAAGGGACAGCGTAAACATCCATACGCTTGCTGATGGTACCAGGTTTGGAACGTGGTAAAACCAGCTTCGGATCATTCAGGAAGGCCCGGTAATAACCCGTCGCAAAAGGATGATACCGATCATCGAATTCCACTGAATCCATGACACTGGCAAAAAGATCAACCCATCTTTCATAGGCCTCCCGCTTTGAAGAGCAGTTCAGGACATATCTGCTGTCGCCGTAAATGCCGCCGATCATGATGCCGTACATCGCAACCTTGTTACCATCCCCCATATCCTGATTGTAAGAGAAGGATGTTGCCGTCGCATCGCCCTTGCCGCTGATGCTGGCCGGTGCATAAAAACCCGTCATCTCCGCATCTTCAAAACGCGCAATCTCGCCTTCCCAGAAGCTGCGGTCAAACGTTGCGACAACAGCCTCGTCCACCAGCCGCTTGGGATAAACCTTTAAACGGCCATCGGGTTCCACCTGCACACGGCAAGTCGCCATATCTTCTTTGATGGGCGCGGCAATGCGCAGCCGTGTCGTGGGCTCGTCCTCGGTCTGAATCCTCCACGTGTCGGGAAAAGAAACGGTATAGCCATTTGGCGCATCCTTCCAGACAAAGGTGCTTGCTTCCGCCTGCGATGCAAAAGCCCCGATCAGGGCCCCCAAAACAACCGCACTGAATATTTTACGCATATCTGAAAACTCCTTTATTGCCCCATCCTCTGGACTTCCTCGATTGTGGCTTTTTTTCCCCGTTTTGGGAATAGGGCTTTTATCTGCGTCAGATTAAAAATCCCGAGAACATACAGCAAAAAGAAATATGTCACCCCGCCAGCGGCCATCAGTGCCCCCAAAGCCATGATTTTCACGAACAGGGCGCCCTGAAAATATGGTAACAGGAGGAATTTATAAAACAGAAACAATACAACTGCCATAATCGCCCCGGAAAAAATGATCCCGTAGATTCTCTTTTCGGAAGCTTTTGACGTTTTCAGCAAACCCTGCCTGTCCAGCCCGCGATAGAGCAACGCCAGATTTATCCAGGCCGTCATTCCGGTCGCCAGCGCAATCCCCGCATGTTTCAGCGGCCCAATCAGCGCCAGCGCCAGCGCCGTGTTGATCAATGCGCAGATGATGGCGAATTTGACAGGGGTATAAGTATCCTCCCGCGCGAAATAGGCCGTACTGAAGACCTTGGCCAACACATAAGCCGGAAGCCCGATGGCATAGGCCGTCAGAGCCTGTGCCGCTGCAAGGCTATCCGCGCTTTGAAAAGCACCACGCTCGAATAAAACGGACATAATCGGCACCGCAATGCCTGTCAGCGCGACAGCGGCAGGAACCGCCAGAATTAATCCCGTCTCCACCCCCTGCTCCATCAGTTTTTCCGGTGCGCCGTCTTCACCGGACTTGACCGCACGCGACAACATCGGCAATAGCGCCGTGCCAATCGCAATGCCGATCACTCCCAGCGGCAACTGATAAAGCCGGTCTGCATAGTATAGAAATGAAATCGCCCCTGCCGGAAGCAGCGAGGCCAGTATCAGATCAATAAACAGATTGATTTGCGCAGCCCCCGCCCCCACCATGCCCGGCACCATCAACCGGAACAGCTTGCGAATATGCGGTGTCAGGCGTGGCCGCCTGAGTTTCACAACACAATGAATCCGGCTGCAATGCCAAAGCATCCAGAGGAACTGGATCACGCCGGCTGCTGCCACCCCCCAGGCCAGAGCATGTCCGCCGGAAGGCGCCACATGCACCCCCGCGACCAGAAACACGATCAGCGTCGCATTGAAAAAAATCGGGGCTGCCGCAAAGGGCCCGAAACGGTCAAAGGAATTCAGCACACCGCCCAGCAACGCCGTCAATGACATCATCAGAATGTAGGGAAAGGTAATCCGCGACAATTCCAGCGCCGCATCATAGCGGACAGGGTCTCCGTGCACGCCGGGAGCGACAGCGTAAAGAACCCACGGCATTGCGGCAATCGCGAGAACGGTAAAAGGAATAAGGATCGCGAGCATGACTGCCTGCGCCTCTTCGGCGAATTTCATCGCCTCGGCCTTTCCCTCGCCCGTCATGCTCCGTGAGAACATCGGCACAAAGGACACGCTAAACGCCCCCTCTGCCGTGATCCGCCGGAAAAAATTCGGTAATTTAAGAGCAATAAAGAAGGCATCTGCCAAAGGCCCCGCCCCCAGAAAGTTCGCCGTCAGGATATCGCGGGCAAACCCGAGAAACCGACTCCCCAAAGTCAATCCGCCGACAGTAAGAATGGCTTTATAAAAGGACATTGACCCTGCTGCCTTCTCTTTCTATGGTAGCTTTATATCATTTTAAGGCAGAAGCATGGCACCAAAGACGCAAAAAAACAAGGAATCCCGCTGGTTTGGCTATCAGGAGGTCCCACCCGAAGAAAAGACGCGCCGTGTGGTCGATGTCTTTGACTCGGTCGCCAATCGCTATGACCTGATGAACGACTTGATGTCAGGCGGCATTCATAGACTCTGGAAAAACAAATTCGTGCGCCTGATGCATCCCAAAGCGTCCAAAGCGCTGCTTGACGTCGCGGGAGGAACGGGCGATATCGCTTTTCGTTATCGTGAAAAAGCCGGCGACACCGTCAAAATTACCGTCTGTGACCTCAATGGCGAGATGCTCAAGGTCGGCAAGTCCCGCGCTATCGACCGCGGCTACCTCTCGGGATTCAAATGGGTTGTCGGCAATGCCGAAAAACTTCCCTTCGAGGATAACAGCTTTGAGCTTTATTCCATCGCCTTCGGCCTGCGCAATGTAACGCATATTGATGACGCTCTCGCCGAGGCTTTCCGCGTACTGAAACCCGGCGGACAATTTTTCTGTCTGGAATTCAGCCACGTCAAAAATGATTTTCTCCGCAAAATTTATGATGAATATTCTTTCCGCGTCATCCCCGAAATCGGCGCGCTCGTGACGCAGGACCGCGACAGTTACCAGTATCTGGTCGAAAGCATTCGCCAGTTCCCCAAACAACAGGACCTCGCCAAGCGCCTGATTGACGCGGGCTTTGATGATGTAAAGGTTATCAATCTGACAGGCGGGATCGCTGCCATCCATATCGCGAGCAAATTTTAAAGTACAGGTTATTTCGGCGGTTGCGGACAATTGCATTTGCCCGCTTTACTGTCACGACAGACCTGTTCCAGCCGCTGGATTGAATCCCCGAATTGACGAGCCCACTGATCCAGAAACATGGCTTCTCTTTTGTCGCCTTTGAGCTCTGCATGGATCAGCGCGGCACGCGTATCGGCACCGAAACGCACCAGCTCAAAGGCCATGGGCATCTGCCCCAGTTTTATTGACAGCCGTAGCGGCATTTCATGCGCAATCCTGATATCCGCGCCGTGCCTGACCAGCAGCCGTAAATAATCTGCATCATTATTTTTCACAACAACTGCCACTGGCCGCCCCTGTCCCGCATCCACGTCAGCGCCGGCCTTGATCAGCCTTTCGATTTCAGCAACAGGCGCGCTTTTTTCCAATGCTGCCACGAGCTTTTCATCCAGTATTTTCTGCGGGAGCATGCCGAGCGCGGCGGTGGCAAGTTTTTCTTTTAAAAACGTCATTTTTCTCATGATATCCAATCCTTTGGAAAAAATTTATGTTAAAGCGAGTGCCCTGTCAATAAAAAAACCGCCCTCTATGGGGCGGCTCTTTTATTCAATGAAGTTAAGGTGTTACGCTGCCTTACGCATCGTTGTCGTCGCCTGAAGCAGATAATTGCTCACGTGTTTGAGCATTTCTTCCGTTTCACCGGGATTATTGAAGAAATGACCAGCGCCCGGAATGACACGATAATCCACACCATTCGGCCCGCGCTGCTCTTTCAGCTTGGTCACCAGCTTGTTAACGGATTCAATATTTACAACCTGGTCAGCATCGCCCTGAACAATCAAACCTTCGTTCGGGCATGGGGCAAGAAAATTGAAATCATAAATATTGGCAGGAGGAGAAATAGAAACGTAACCGTCGATCTCCGGACGTCGCATCAGCAATTGCATGCCGATCCAAGCGCCAAATGAAAATCCGCCCATCCAGACTCCCGCTGAATTCGGATTAACGCTTTGCAACCAGTCCAGCGCCGCTGCCGCATCTCCCAATTCGCCTTCGCCATGATCAAACTCGCCTTGCGAGCGTCCAACACCGCGAAAATTGAAGCGCAGGGTAGAAAAGCCCTGCTCTGCAAACGTCTGAAACAAGGAGTAGGCAATCTTGTTATTCATCGTCCCGCCACGCTGCGGATTCGGGTGAAGTATCAGAGCAATCGGTGCCCCTGCGATTTTTGAGTGTTTATAGCGACCTTCGAGACGTCCTGCCGGACCGGTAATCATAATTTCTGGCATGCAGATCAAGGCCTCCTGTTGCCTGTGAGTTCGGGGTTTGTTTTTTTAAATTGATTGCATCCTCTATCTGAAGTAGAAACTATACATAACGAAAACAGGAAGGCAAGAAAAATATTGAATTTTTCTTTCTTTTCAATGCCTTATTAAGCAAACTGCATGGAAAAATGACTGCGGAAAACACGATATATCTGGATCACAATGCGACGACACCGATAAAACCGGCGGTGTGTGATTCCATGCGTGCGATCATGGCCTTTCCCGGCAACGCCTCGGCGATGCATCAAATCGGGAGGGAAGCGCGGCGGCACATGGAACTCTCCCGCGAAACGATCCGGCGTTTTGTCAATGCGGGCTCCCGTGACGTTATCGTTTTCACCTCGGGCGCAACAGAGGCCAACAACATGGTGATCCAGGGAGTCTCTGTCGAGCGCTTGCTGGTTTCCGCCATTGAGCATCCCTCGGTTTTACAGTCTGCCACACCGGTCAAAAAGGAAATCATTCCCGTCCTTCCAAACGGTATCATTGATCTTGCCGCGCTGGAAAAAATGCTGGCTGGAAACACATCCCAAACACTGATTTCCGTGATGATGGTCAACAACGAAACCGGCATCATTCAACCCATCGCCGCAATCATGGCGCTTGCCCGCCAACATGGCGCCCTTGTCCATACCGATGCCGTACAAGCCGCAGGCCGCCTGCAACTGGACATGCAACAGCTGGGGGTCGATTTCATGACTCTTTCCGCCCATAAAATGGGCGGCCCGCAGGGCATTGGCTGCCTGATCATCGCCAATTGCGCCGTCGTCGAACCCCTGATCCGCGGCGGCGGGCAGGAAAAAAACCTGCGTGGCGGCACGGAAAATCTGGCCGGAATTGTCGGCTTTGCCAAGGCCGCAGAACTGGCCGACCCGGCAATATTTCAGGCGCTTGCCCCCCTCCGCGACAAAGTTGAAAATACCCTGAAACAATACGCCCCCGAACTGCACATCTTCGGCCAACAAGCACCACGGGTGACCAATACCGTCATGATGGCCCTCCCGGGCATCCCTGCCGAAACACAGCTGATCGCGCTTGATCTTGCCGGCATTTGTGTCAGCAATGGCGCCGCCTGTTCCAGCGGAACGGTTCAGGTCTCCCGCGTCCTCAAAGCCATGGGGGTGGACGAGAGCGCCGCCGCCTGCGCCCTGCGTGTCAGCCTTGGATGGAACACGACAGAGGAAGACGTGGATACCTTTATCCAACGGTGGCTGGAAATGTACCGCCGCATAAACGAGAGGAAAAAGAATGCCTAAAATAACCTTCATCGAAAAAGACGGAACCCTGCGCGAGGTTGACGCCCCCTTGGGCCTTTCCGTCATGGAGATTTCCCACAAGCACGGCATCGACATCGAAGGCGCCTGCGGCGGCTGCCTTGCCTGCGCCACATGTCACGTCATCGTGCATCCCGACTGGGTTGATAAACTGCCGGAAAAGAAAGAGGAAGAAGAAGACATGCTCGACCTTGCCTTTGACCTGCGCAAAACATCCCGGCTCTGCTGCCAGATCCTCATGACCCCGGAGCTGGATGGGCTGATCGTCGCCCTCCCCGGTGCAAAGACGCCGTGGGACAAGGCCGCATAGAATTTTTCAGAGCCGTTAAGGGGGCAATCGCCTGCCCGACAGCCTCCCTGCAAAACTTTTCCAGCCTGTCCTCCGAAACGCCCCCTGCAGACGACAGCGCGTCAACGATATTTTTCGGCCCGTTGCGTCCCAGCACAATATCCGCTATGTGCTGCCGGTCAGCAGCCCCTGCCGACTGAGCCGCCGCTGCGAACAACCCCCGCGCCAGAATGGAAGCCATAGAGTGGCCATGAAGATGTCTCAGCCCTCTTTGATCACGCTCTCCTGCCTGATCAATATTTTTTCCCAGTTTGTCCGCACTTTCAAAATAGCCCCAGTTTTCGCCCAGCCATGACGTCATGATATGCCCGTACGGAACAGCCTCGGCCCCTTTATCTGCGGCATGCTCAACCTCCAGCGCCCCCAAAGCGAGAGGCATGTTGTACAAGCCCCGCGTGATCTCTCCAATATAATGACGGGTCGCGGCGGCGCGGATATCTTCATTTGCGTGTTTCATCAAATAATCATAAAGGACATGTTGCATGAAAAAGGCCTGTACCTCGGCCATATGCTGTCTGGGCGGAGCTCCGGATACCTGAGAAAAATCCGCCGCAAAAAGATGCCCCAGCTCATGCGCAATATAAACCGGATCACAAATGGTTCCATCATACTGATATTCAATCACGGCCAAAGGCGGTTCATCCCCCTCTTGGTTCACCAGTTTGCAGCATCCTCCTGCCTCTCCGGGAATAACCTTCTCCGTTTCCCACCTTGCAGAATCCATCATCACCTCACGCGCCCGGTTCCCGAGCCGTGGATCAAAAGCTGCAAAAGCCTCGACAACCAGATCACAACTTTGTTCCCACAACAGCTCCGGTTTTGGCAGCAACAGCCTGTGCTTGTTCAACGGGGAAAGAATGCCCCCCTGCCGATCCAGCGCGACATACGTTACAAATGACGATTCTGTGACGTCTTTTGCCGCCCGTAAAACAGCATCGACAATGAAGTCCGGAAAATAATATCCCTTTTCATCCTGCTGCCACGGATAGATGGCATAAGCGTATTTCTCTGTTTGAAAATCTGTTTTCATGTCTCCCCCTACTTCTTCTTCGACGGCTGTATATTCATGTTTGAACTGCGGCTTTTGATCTGCTGGTTCATCGCATGGTGATAGCCGTCAACGATTTCCCCGGGCGTGCAGCCCGCTTCAAATTCTACGGAAACATGGGAGAGATGAATGACCAATGGCTGCTGCAGCTCCTCCATCAGACGGGAAAACCTGTGAGCGGCCTTGCGGATGTCAAATCCACCTTCCGGCGTTACCTCGATGATATAACCGCCGCTGTCTCCCTGATCATTGCCAGAGCCCGTCCCTTTTCCCTTTGACGCCATGCCTCCTCCTGCATGTCCATTGTAACACGCAAAGGGCAAAAAGGGATACCGGATATGCCTAAGTCACTGATATATAGTGAAAATCAGCCGAATTTGGGACCCTTGGGCTTGCGCTTGGCCGGGGCTGCCGGACCACGGACAACGGCATGTTGCTTGACCGCGCTATTAAACCCGTTCACGATTTCCTCAACCGTGCAAAACTGCTCGATCTGGATGGTCAGATCAAGATCGTAAAGAACGATCTCGGAATCCATGTTTTTGTCCTGCATCATCTGGACCAGCATCGGTGCCAGCTTGTTGATATCCACGTCTTTGGTATTCTTGGCTTCAAACACGATAATATCATCATCGTCATTGAATTCAGGGAACTGAGGCATGTCGATTCCTTTCGCGGGGCAAAACATTGATATGGTATGTGTGTATTTTTTTTAGACCATACCCCCGCGGACAATGCAAGCGCCATCCATTTATAAATATGAAAAATTGTTGCCATTCCTCCAGAAATCGCTATATTAGCAGCATTATGAACTCACTCGGCATTCATAAAGACCCGAAAGATACCCGTGTTGTCGTCGCCATGTCCGGCGGCGTGGACAGCTCTGTCGTCGCTGCCCTGCTGCATGAACAGGGCTATGAAGTCGTGGGCATCACGCTCCAGCTCTACGATCACGGCGAGGCCCTCCAGAAAAAAGGCGCCTGCTGCGCCGGACAGGATATTCATGATGCCAAACGTGTCGCTGAAAAAATGGGTTTTCAGCATTACGTGCTGAACTACCAGAGCAAATTTCAGGACAGCGTCATCGAGGATTTTGTCGAAAGCTACCTGCGCGGCGAGACCCCCATCCCCTGCGTCAAATGCAACCAGAACGTCAAGTTCAAGGACCTGCTCGCAACAGCCCGCGATCTCGGCGCGGACTGCATGGCCACGGGACATTACATCCAGCGCGTCACGGGGCCGGCAGGAGCAGAATTGCACCGCGCCGTTGACCCCACCAAGGACCAAAGCTATTTCCTGTTCACCACCACGCAGGAACAGCTTGATTTCCTGCGCTTCCCGCTTGGCGGGTGGAGCAAGGATCTGACCCGCCAGCATGCCGAGCGCTTGGGGCTGATTGTCGCCGACAAGCCCGACAGTCAGGATATCTGCTTTGTGCCGAACGGCTCCTATGCCCGCGTGGTCGAGAAACTGCGCCCCGGTGCGCTCAAACCCGGTAATATCGTCCATCTTGACGGCCGCATTCTGGGACAGCATAACGGCATTATCAATTACACCATCGGCCAGCGCAAGGGATTGGGCATCGGCGGCGGCTATACCGAAAACAACAGCCCGCTCTTTGTCGTTGCTCTCCGCCCCGACAGGAACGAAGTCGTTGTCGGCCCTTATGAAGCGCTTGGCCGCGACACGGTCTATCTGAAAGACTGCAACTGGCTGACTGAAATTCCTGCAGAGGGAATGGATGTCCACGTCAAACTACGCTCCGCTCAGGAGCCCCTGCCGGCAAGGCTTTACCCCGATCATGTCGCCCTGAAATCTCCTGCTTTCGGCATTGCCACCGGGCAGGCCTGCGTCTGCTATAGCGGCGACCGCGTCATCGGCGGCGGCTGGATCACCGGAACAGACAGCGCCGCACAGGCTTCCCCTGCCTGAAATCAGAATTTGTGGTTGTAAGCCTTTTTAATCAGATCCTGAATTTCCGCGCCACAGGACACATCGCTGCGCAACACAAAATGCGCAAAACTTTTTTCAAAGAAATCGGCGGCTTCCAGCGGCCAGCCCGCACGTTCCAGCAATTGCTTGTTTTCGTCCAGCAGCGCTTGCAATCTGGGAACGGAAGCGATAGCAAGGCTCTCCATGCCTGCAGAAACGGGGGCTCCCCACATCTGCGCCGTCGGGCCGAAATCCTTGACGATATACTCTGCCGCATCATGAAACTGTGCACGCAGACTTTGCGGAGAAGACCCCAGCGCGCAAATCTCCCGATACGATAAAAGCCCCATGGCCTTTGTCTTGCCAACGTCTGTCAAATGCGTAAGGACGGGTGAAGCCATGGCTTTCCTTCTTTTTTATTATTTTCCTTAACGTATCAGACGCGCCGCAAGATGCAACGGTTAAATGTAATAAATGAAACTTGACAGAACGCACGCACAGAGGCATAAATACCTGCCTTGTGGCGGGGTAGCTCAGCGGTAGAGCAGAGGAAGCATAATCCTTTGGTCGGGGGTTCAAATCTCTCCCTCGCTA
>CAYWIT010000026.1:0-31512 GCA_964458415.1 uncultured Rhodospirillaceae bacterium | reverse complement strand
CACGTCAACCGCGCCATCCCCGAGCATCACAAGCTCGCCGGCCTGAACGTGAAAATGTCGAACCTGTGCTGCGAAATCACCCTGCCAACCGGCAAGGACCACCATGGGCAGGAACGCACCGCCGTCTGCTGCCTGTCCTCCCTCAACCTTGAGAAATTCGAGGAATGGGAAGATCACCCGACTTTCATCGAGGACTGCATGCGCTTCCTCGACAACGTGCTGGAAGACTTCATCCGCCGCGCCCCCGACAGCATGATGCGCGCGAAATACGCCGCCATGCGCGAACGCTCGGTAGGTCTCGGCATCATGGGCTTCCACTCCTTCCTGCAGTCAAAAATGATCCCGCTTGAAGGCGTCATGGCCAAAGTCTGGAACAAACGCATGTTCAAGCACCTGAAGCTTCAGGCCGATGCGGCCTCGGTCAAGCTGGCGCACGAACGCGGGCCCTGCCCCGATGCCAAGGAATACGGCATCATGGAACGGTTTTCGAACAAGATCGCGATTGCGCCCACCGCGTCCATCTCCATCATCACCGGCGGCGCCTCGCCGGGGATCGAGCCGAATACCGCCAATGCCTATACGCACAAGACGCTCTCGGGCTCGCATTTCGTGCGCAACCGGCATCTGGAGATTTTGCTGGAGCAAAAAGGCCTCAACAACGAAGAGGTCTGGACCAATATCATCACCCATGAAGGCTCTGTCCAGCATCTCGACTTCCTCAGTCAGGATGAAAAAGACGTCTTCAAAACCGCCTTTGAACTCGACCAGCGCTGGCTGATCGAACACGCCGCCGACCGCACGCCCTACATCTGTCAGGCGCAGTCTCTCAACGTCTTCCTGCCCGCCGACGTGCACAAGCGCGACCTGCACCAGATTCATTGGATGGCGTGGAAACACGGCGTCAAGTCGCTATACTACTGCCGCTCGAAATCCATCCAGCGCGCCGAAAACGCGCATGGCGGCGACGGCAAGCTGAAGCGGACGGAAAGCACCTCCGGCTCCGCCGCGGCACCCGCCAAATACGATGAATGCCTGTCCTGCCAGTAAGAAGGAAACGCCATGCTCCATACCGCCGAACTGCAAACGCTGGAAATTATCGCCAAACGTGACCAGAGCGTTGCGCCATCGCGCAGCCATCTGGAAAAACTCGCGCGCCTCGACCTGATCGAACCCTGTCCGGAAGGCGTCTGCCTGACGTCGAACGGTCAACAAATTCTTTTCCGGGGGAAAAAATAAATGTCCCGTCTGCTCGCTGAAAACAACCACGTCTACAAGCCGTTCCATTACCCTTGGGCCTATGAGGCCTGGCTGACGCAGCAACGCATCCACTGGCTGCCCGAGGAAGTACCGCTGGCCGAAGACGTGCGCGACTGGAAGCAGAAACTGACGCCGTCCGAGCGCAACCTGCTGACCCAGATTTTCCGCTTTTTCACACAGGCCGACGTTGAGGTAAACAACTGCTATATGCGGCATTATACCCGCGTATTCAAGCCGACCGAGATCCAGATGATGCTGGCAGCCTTTTCAAACATGGAAACGATCCATGTCGCCGCCTATTCGCACCTGCTCGACACCATCGGCATGCCGGAAACGGAATATTCCGCCTTCCTCAAATACAAGGAGATGAAGGACAAATACGACTATATGCAGAACTTCAACGTGGACGACAAGCACAACATCGCCCTGACCATGGCCGTGTTCGGCGGCTTTACCGAAGGCATGCAGCTCTTTGCCTCCTTCGCCATGCTGATGAACTTCCCACGCTTTAACAAGATGAAAGGCATGGGACAGATCATCACCTGGTCGGTACGTGACGAAACCCTGCACACGCTTTCGATTATCCGCTTGTTCAAAACCTTCATCGAGGAAAATCCGGAAGTCTGGACGCAGTCCCTGCAAGACGAGATCACCGCCGCCTGCAAAACCATTATCGCGCACGAAGATGCCTTTATCGATCTTGCTTTCGAAATGGGCCAGATCGAGGGCCTGACGGCGCAGGAAGTCAAGAATTACATCCGCTATATCGCGGATCGCCGCCTGAGCCAGCTGGGGCTGAAACCGGTTTATGCCTCCGAGAAAAACCCGCTGCCCTGGATGGATTCCATGCTCAACGGCGCCGAACATACCAACTTCTTTGAAAACCGCGCCACAGAGTATTCCAAAGCCTCGACGCAGGGCAGCTGGGAAGAGGCCTTTGAAGACACGGTCTTCAACGCGGCCTGATCTTCCTGATTTTAAAGAGAAAAAGAGCCTGCCAACCCGCTGTTGACAGGCTCTTTTTCTTGTGTATTATTCATAAATCAAATTAATAGTGAACATAACGCCGCTGGACGAGCCCCCTTATGGACTTCTTAAATCGTATTTTTAAAAAAAAGGCGCACCCCCTGTCGGTCAAGGATATAACTTTTGACACTGGCTTTTCCGACCGCGTAGACGACATTTATTATCTGGCCCAAGCCAATACCTCTTACGATATTAAAATTCCCCTTCTGCAAGGCTGCATGCAGGCCTTCACCGCCGGAAGACCGCAACCGATGCGCGCCTTCGTGAAAGGCTACCTTGAGCTCAAGCGCAACAATGGGTCGCTGACGGATATTCTCAGCACCAAAATGGATGACGGGATCAGCAATCTGGTCGCGCGACCGGCCATGCTTCTGGTTGAAAGGTCCCATACCCCGAAAGAAACGCTGGAAACTCTGGGCGTGGAGCTTTCTGCCTTCTTTAAATCCGCGCTTCATGATCTTGTTTTGCGTGAATCCGTCTTGCATGGAAGCTGGCCCGCTGCGGAGGCCGCGCTGGATCTGGGGGCCGATCCGAATGCAGCCAAAGGCAGGCCGCTTGTCAATGCCGCCTCCAAGGAAGATTACCGGCTGATGGAACTTCTGCTCTCGCGGGGTGCGCGGATTGACCGCGTAGCGCGGGAGCAGCTTTCCAGCGACACGCGGTGGAAACTGATAACCATCTTTGACCGTCTGGAGGGGAAAGAAACGACGCCGGAACCGCCGCCCCCCGCCCCCAAGCCCTCCTCGCCAAAGAACCCATCCGGCTTCCGGCTATGATTTACATATTGATATAAAAATACGGCCATGTTAAAATGCGCTGTGTTTTGTTCACAGAGGGCGCCATGGGGTTTTTGAGCGGCTGGCTGGAAAAACGGGAAAGCGCCCTTCAGGAGGAGCGCAAGGAGCGCGTCGAACAGGCTCTTTTGAAGCTCAGCCTGATCCCGGCTGGGGAACCTCTTGTCAAAATGGCCCGCGAAAAAAGCCTGTATATCCGCATTACCCCCGATGTGCCGCCGGATGCCATCGCCGTCTACAGGCCTTCTCGCTTTATCGATATTTCCCCCGCCTGTCCGGAACGACAGCTCCCGGCGGCGCTGGCGCACGAACTACGTCACGTCGATCAGGGAAATCGCGGCCTGTCCATGCACCGGAAGATGAACATACACGACAACCTCATCATAACGCGGTTTAGCGAGGCGGATGCCTATGCCTATGAGGCGCAAGTCGCGTGGGAACTCGCCCGCCACGCCGTCGATCCCGCCGCATGGAAAAATTACCAGTCAAGGGAGCCCCGCCTTGCAAAGGCCTACCTTGTCGCACTGGAAACGGACCCCGCCGCCGATGAAAGCGGCAAAGCGTTGCACGCCGTCTTTCATGCCTGGTTCGGGGATGACGGCCTTAAAAACAGTTACGATGCCGATGCCCTCCGGGAATCCCGCGAGCAGATCGAGCGCGTCCGCCAAGGCCTGCGCGCCAATACCCTGCAGGACAGAAAGCGCGCGGAGAATGCGCCGCCGCTGATGAGCGTTGGCCATCTGCGCGAATTCGGCGCGATTGCGGGCGGGAGAAACTATCTCGAAAGCGTCGACACCAGACGCCCGGTTTTCATCTCCATGCTGTCCGTCAGGCATCAGGCGGAGCTGCGCAAGCTAGTAGAAGAAGCCACCGCCTGCGGGAAAAACGGCCACATCCCCTGCGAAGCCTCCGGTAAGTCGGCCTGCCGCCCGTTCTCCTGACCCTAATTCCTCCGCACCGCACATATGTAAACCGAAAATTAACTTTCTTGGGGTTTAATAGCATTGTAGGCTATAATCATAGTACCTGAACAAGGAGGTGTTCCGATGTCCAACCTGCTGAATAGTGTTGCGGTCAGCCGTCGCGGCGGCGAGGATGCCAGTGAACTTCTTCAGGCCTATGTCGCGACAGGCCCCCGCATGGAGCAAAATAACGCTTTGGAAGCAGCCCCCGGGCAGAGGCCCAAAGGCACCGGCGCCGGCGATCACCTTGTCGAGCCGCGCTGAAATACAGAGAAAACAGGGGTAGGCTATGAGCGCAGATATCAATCCAGTCGTTGCAGAATACGAAGTTTTCAGGAATGAACGCAACGCGCTGGCCTTCTTCTTTTTCCGCCAGCCTTCGCTTGATAACAATCCGGAGGAAGGCCCCTTCTGGTTTACAGTGCAAGATGGCCGCATCGTGGCCGGAACGGAAAACCATTACGCCGTTTTTGAAGGCGTCGGACAGGGCATTCTCGACACCGCCCGCCAGCGTGGTGTCATCATGCTGGTCGAATTTGAAAACCAGCAGCCGATGCGCTGCACGCCCTGCTACCTGTCGGACAATTTCTAAAATAATTCCGGTTAAGGGCTAAACCCGTCCTTGGGCTTGCGCGGAAACGGTGGGCGCGGCACAGACGGAGGTGGATTTTTCTCGACAAACTTTCGCAGCCTTGCCAGGCCCTCCTCATAAGCCCGCTCCAGATCCGGCGCCTCCGCCCGCAGGGGAAGATAAAGCTCTGCACTGTAAAGCATGACTGTTCTGATAGACCCCAGCATCTCCTGTTTTTCCTCCAGCGGCATCCGTTGATCCAGCCGGATCAGCTCAAGGATATCACGGCCCGTCTGCAGCGCCTCTTCCGTCACGACAACAGCATTGGCCAGCGCAATCCGGCGGAATTCGACCGAAGCCGTTTGCAAGTCGCGCGCAGACCCGATCGCATAGACGCTCCGGTCATAAATGATCTCCATTACGTCCCAGTCCATCTTTCCCTGCAGCATATCCTTGTCATCATTCGAAATATCGCGAAAGCTGATGTCCAGCAACGCGGCGGCGATCGTCGCAGCATCCTGCGTTTCCGGCGACGCCCCGAGCAACCGTCCGACCTGCACCGCCGCCTGAAAATCAAGCGGCAGGACGTTCATGTGGCTGGTGATAATCGCATAGGCCTCCCTGACCTTTTTGTGATTCATCAATCCGGTTTTCTCAAAAGGCGGATAGTTCATCATCGCGCCTTCCTGCAAGGCGGGCGGCAGCGCGCCGCCCATCTCCCGCAGTTTTACAATCTGCTCTTGCTGCAGGCGCCGGGCTTCCTCCAGCTTTTCAGCATAAAGATCTTCCAGTTCCGGGCTTGATGTCCCGCGCGTCACCGCGCCCAGAATACGCTGGAAAACAGGAATATTATTAAAGAGCGGCAACGGTATTTCACCGCCCTTTGCGCCGGGCTCAATACCGCCCATGCCCGCATCGAAATTCTCGGTCAGGCCCTTGAACTCCTCGAAAGAAGCCAGTCCGCTGGCCAAAGCCAGAAGCTTCATCTTGTCACTGGCATGCTTGAGATGTTCAAAATCGGAGAGTTGCTGCTTTTCCGCCTCGCGCAACAAGTCGGCAACGCCTTGCCCCATCCGGCGCTGAATCTCGCCCCATGTCTGCGGCGGCAGAGCCGCAAGGATCGCCGCCGACAATAATTCAGGATCGTTTATCTTCGCCTCATGCAGAACGCGCGCCGTGAGTAATGAGAAATGCCGCTCTTGTCTGTAGGCCGTCTTTTCAAGACCGGAGACAGCTTGCATATAGGTCATGAAGGCCTTGTAGACAACCGGATCATAGGGCAAACCTGTCTCACGAAAATCCATCGTTAAATCTCCTGCACACATTCTCGGGGCAATATCGGACAACGCCAGCCACCGTTAGAAACTGGATATTTTTATCACCCGTCATACGCTATGTCAATTGAAATATGTTAAATAAATTTATCAGGGCTGCGGAGTTAATTATTTTCACTAATAAAATCAACAAGATGCTCCATAAGCGTCGTCATGTCCCGTTGGACAGTCTTAAATCCCTCTGTTTTTTCCAGCGTTCTTTCATCCATGTAAAGATTGCGCCGGATTTCAACTTGCAGACTGTTCCGCTTTCTTGCGGGAGCCGCGTGACGCCGGATAATCTCCGCCCCCTTATAAGGGTCGTTAACGCTGACACGATACCCCATCCCTTCCAGCGTCGCAGCAACAAAAGCCGTCAGCGCGCGGGGGCAGGTCGCGCCATCACGATCTCCCAGAACGATATCGGCCAGCTCTGCGCCGCGCGCCCTTGTGGCAGAAGGCATGGAATGCACGTTAAGGTGACAAACTACATCAAACTGTCCATGAACGCTGTCAAGAAGCCCCGCCAGCTTGTCATGATAGGGGATATAGCATGTATTGATCCGGTGCTTCACGTCGGCAATACCCAGTTTTCTTTTATAAAGCGGATCCGGCTTGTCGCTTTTGTAAAAACGGCGGATCAGCCCGAAACCCATATCCGAGCGGATCGTCGGATTGAGCCGCCCCGGCCAGACCCCCGCCAGAATATGCGGATCAATATCATCCACCGCCCGATTGACATCAATATAGGCCCGGGGGAACAGCGCCTCCAGCAGCGGCGCGCCCAGAGACGGCGCGGCAGAAAAAAGATCGGCAACATGGCTGTCGGCTGCCGCCAGTATCCACTCCCGCGGACAATCAAAGGAAAAATCCGCCGGGATTGCCGTACCACTATGCGGACTATCCACAACCAAAGGCGCGGCGCGGTTATTTTCCGGGCTATGGCAGAGCAGCACAGTCTCTGCCGGGTTGTCTGATACTTGGCTCATATTCATGAAGTCTACGCCTGCGTCGTCCGGACGCAACAAAAAAAACCGCCCTGTAGCAGGGCGGGGTGAAGACGTCACGAGGAGGCACAGATGAAAACAACAAACCAAAGTTACAAATCAATTCCTAGTTTCAGAATACCGCATGACCGGTTAAAGAGCCGTTAACGCTCTTCCGGTGCCTCTTCACACTTTGTTAAGAACTGGAATTAACCTTCTTCTTTTTCAGCAACAGGGCGCTTTTTTGCGGGCGCTTTACGCGGACGGGAAACCCCGCTCCGCGGCTTTGCCTTCCGGCTCGGCTTGAGCCGGGTCGGATTCAGCTCTTTGGCTTCCTCGAGAATCGTATAAGCCACCAGCGAAACGTAGCTGTTGATGCGCCGCAGGTCGCGCAGAATATCCAAATGAAGGCTGGATGTCGCAATCGTTTCCGCCACCCCTTCGCTCAAACGCCGGAAATGGCTTTCCGCCGCCTGCATTTCCTCCGTACGCATGGCCGCCTTGCCCTCAAACAGCTGCCGCGCCATTTTGATATCACCGGTCATGAAGACATTTTGCGCCAAGGACAGATTTTGCATCACATGGCTGTGCAATGTTGCGATCTCGGCAAACCCCTGCCGCGAGAAATTATCCTGATTACGGATTTTTTTCGAAGCCATCTCCATCAGGTTTTTATCGATGATATCGCCGATATGTTCCAGATTGGTTGAAAACGTCATAATCTGCATGTAGCGGGCGCCTTCCTGTGCGTCCAGCGCCTGACTGGAAATCCGCGTCAGATAGATCTTGACCGATTCATAAAGGCTATCGACGATCCGTTCCTTGTCACGAATTTCCTGCACCAGCCTTGGATTGTTCGTCCGAAAAGCCTCCAGCGTGCCATGCATCATTTTTTCGATGATATCGCTGATCCGCAGCGTTTCCCGCGCAGCACAAGCCAGCGCCGCAGGGGGCGTCGTTATCGCCGTCGGATCCAGATAATGCGGCAGGCTTTCATCTTCTTCCCGCGGACGGTCAGGCAGAATAACCTCGCTGATCCGGGTCAGCGGCCCGATAAAAGGCAAAAAAGCAACAACCATCAAAAGATTGAATGCCGTATGGAAGTTCACCAGCAAACGGGCCGGATCCGCATGATAGAGATCGAAAAACGGAACGATCAGCGTCTTCATAAAGGGCATAACAAGGATAACCCCCAAAACCTTGATCACCAGATTGCCCAAAGGCACGCGCCGTCCGGCCGGAATATCCCGCAGGGTCATGATAACGGGCGCCAGCGCGCTCCCGATATTGGCTCCCAGCACAAAATAAAGCCCCAGCATAACGGGAATGGTGCCGGACATCACAAAGCTCATATAAAGCAGGACCATGCCCAGACCGGAATGCACCAGCCACGTCAAAAGCGTGGAAACCAGAACGGCCAGAATCGGCTCCTTCGCCAAGGGCAAAATCAAAGTCTGCAGCGCTTCGGAATGCTTCAGCGGCTCGGCTACGACCGTGATCGTTTTGAGCGCGAGCAGCGCCAGACCAATGCCGATCATGGCGCGGCCGACATGTTTATACTGGCTTTGCTCCATCGTCTTGTTGACAATATACCCCGATGCCAGCATCACCGGCACCAGCCATGACAGGTCCAGAGACATAAGCTGGGTCGCCAGCGTGGACCCGACATCCGCCCCCAGCATCAGCGCGATCGCTGCCGGAATGGTAATAATGCCGCGCGCGGCAAAAGAGCTGACGATCAGGCTTGTCGCCGTGCTCGACTGCAGCGCCGTTGCAACGATGACGCCGGCCCCGCACGACTTGAAACGGTTGCTGGTTGACTGGGAAATAAACCGCCGCAGCGGCGCGCCAAAGGCCCTATTCAACCCAGTACTGACCATATTCACCCCCCAGAGCAGGAGGCAAACACCGCCGATGATATGGATCAGTACCTCAGATGCGTGAATGGCCGTTCTCCAACAAAAAAATTATCACCGCTTCTTTAAACCGGCTTCAACCCACACCCCCCAATGCCGTTTTTATTATTCTGCGGATATTCCGTCAGTTTCTCTCAGCGGGTCCTGCGATCAGTGCACGTCCGCCCAAACCCTGCGCTTGGTCGCATACATAATCCCCGCAAAAATCAACAAGAACAGGATAACCTTGATCCCCATCATCTTGCGCTCTTCCATATGTGGCTCGGAAGCCCAGGCCAGAAACTGCGCAACGTCCCGTGCCTGCTGCTCCAGACTGGAAGAAGTCCCGTCCGAATAAGTCACCTGCCCCGCCATCAGCGGCGGCGCCATGGCGATCTGGTTGCCCGGGAAATACCGGTTCCAGCTCATCCCCGACATCAGATCCACACCGGCGGGCGGCTCTTCATAACCGGTCAGAAGCCCGAAAATATAATCTTCGCCGCCATGCCGCGCCTTGACCAGCAACGACATGTCCGGCGGCAGAGCCCCGTTATTGGCAGCACGCGCCGCCTTGTCGTTCGCAAAAGGCGACTTGAAACGGTCAGACGGCAGCGCTTTACGCTCGAACATCTCGCCGTCATCATTCGGGCCATCCATAACGGTATATTCGCCAGCGACCGCCTTGATCTCGTCCTCGTTATAACCGAGGCCGGAAAGATCCCGGTAAGATACCAGCTTCATGGAATGACAGGCCGCACAAACTTCCTTATAAACCTGAAAACCGCGCTGCAGAGCCGCCTTGTCGTAGGTGCCAAATACGCCCTGATGCTGCCAGCGCATTTCCGGCGGCACAGCGCTTTCAGCGGCCTGCACCGGCGGCGAGAAGGCCAGTGTCCCGGCAACGACCATCAGAGAGAGGATTTTTTTCATTTTTTAGTCTCCTTTGTCATACGGACTTATTTGCAGCAGCTGTCAGCGCTGATGCTGTCCGGCAGAGGACAGGTTTTTTCTTTACGCCCCAGCAAGGGCACCAGCACGAGGAAGTGCAGGAAATAATAAGCTGTCGCAACTTGGCCGATACGCATGGGAATCCCTTCCGCAGGCATCGCGCCGGCATAGCCCAGTGCAAACATGGTCACAAGCAACAGCAGCAGGCACCATTTGTATATCGGGCGATAACGCGCGCTTTTTACTGCGGATGTATCCAGCCAGGGCAGAAAGAACAGCAGAACGATCGATCCGAACATCGCCAGAACGCCTTGCAATGCCGCCGAAAGCAGCGGGAGGTCAAACGTGAATGACCGCAGGATGGCGTAGAACGGCAGAAAATACCATTCCGGCACGATATGCGCGGGAGTCTGCATCGGATCAAAAGGACGGAAATGGTCAAACTCGGTCAGGGCCAGCGGCGCAAAGAACACCACCGCAAAGAACACCGTCAGAAACACGACCAGACCGAAGCTGTCCTTCGTCGTGTAATACGGGTGAAACGTCACCGTATCCTTGGCGGATTTCGGCTCGACGCCCGTCGGGTTATTCGACCCGGTCACATGCAAAGCCCAGACATGCACGAAAACCACACCACAGATCACGAACGGCAGCAGGAAGTGCAATGCAAAAAAGCGGTTGAGCGTCGGATTGTCCACGGAAAAACCGCCCCAGAGCCAGGTCACCATCCCGTCCCCGATCACCGGGAATTTGGCGAAAAGGCTGGTGATAACGGTCACGCCCCAGCCGGACATCTGGCTCCACGGCAGGGCATAGCCCATGAACGCCGTCGCCATCATCAACAGCAGCAGGACAACGCCGAAAATCCACAGCAGCTCGCGCGGCTTTTTATACGAACCGTAATAAAGGCCCCGGGCGATGTGGATATAAACGGCGATGAAAAAGAACGACGCGCCGTTCATATGGACATAGCGCAGCAGCCAGCCGTAATTCACGTCCCGCATGATCCGCTCGACGCTGTCAAAGGCATAGCCCGTATGCGGCGTAAAGCTCATCGCCAGAAAAATGCCGCTCAGAATCATGATGCCGAGCATCGTCATCGCGATCGCGCCGAAATTCCAGAGATAGTTGAAATTTCTGGGTGTCGGAAAAGCCCCGTATTCCTTGTTCAGCATGGTAAACAAAGGCAGGCGCTGATCCACCCATTCAATCACGGGATTGCTGAATTTTTCTCTGTTTGAGGAAGCCATCGTTGTTTTTCTCTCTTGAATATTGTCGTTAGCCGATGCGGATCAGTGTATCCGTGATGAATTCGTATTTTGGCACAGCCAGGTTTTTCGGAGCCGGCCCCTTGCGGATCCGGCCGGACGTATCGTAATGCGACCCGTGGCAAGGACAGAACCAGCCGCCAAAATCTCCGCGCGGCTGCCCCATCTTCGAGCCCAGCGGAATGCAGCCCAGATGGGTGCAGACCCCTTTGACAACCAGCCATTCCGGTTTTACCGCACGATCCGTATCCGTCTGCACATCGCGCAAATCCGCCGCATCATCGGCTTTCGCCTGCGCGATTTCTTCTGCCGTGCGACGGCGAATGAAGACCGGCGCCCCGCGCCAGACCGCCACAATCGTCTGCCCCGCCTCGACAGCGCTGATATCGACTTCCGTTGTTGCCAGCGCCAGCGTATCCGCCGCCGGATTCATGCTGTCAATCAGCGGCCAGAGCGCCGAACCGGCACCGACTGCGCCCATCGCCCCCGCCGTCAGAACCAGAAAATCACGCCGCGAGGCCCCATCTTTAACTGCGTCCATATTCTCTTCCCGTTGTATTATATGCGTACCCTTTTCGTACGAATTCACGTCCTGAGCGTCTCTTCAGGATCATCTGGCGATATTACTCTAATTATTTGAAAATAAAAGAGCATCCGATTAAAAATTTGCTCAAAAAGAAATTCTTTAAGCCCAAACCAGTGCAAATTTTATGTTGACAAGTTTACAGAGCCCCCCTACAAGTTTACGTAAGTGCAAAGGTTGTATTATGTCAGAAGCATCCGAAAACTCGAAATCCCACAAAAATATTGATGAAAACGGGATTGATTCACTAAATGCCTATTGGGCTTTACCGGAGAAAACCCGCAAATCATTTATTGTTGGCCGTCATATTGGACGTATTGCGACCACGAGCGCCCTCCTCACCGGACTTTTTGTCGCGACCACCGCAGCCGCCTTGCCCCTCTGGGCCCTCTGGACTGCCGGCGCCATCGGAGCCTCGATCATTCTGGCGAATGGCCTCGGCATGCTTGTTGACGCCGACAAACACTGCCAAGGCCTGGTCGGCAAGATCGCCGCTGAAAAACCCGCCCTGAAAAACGCCAGATATGGTTTTTTAAAGGAAGGCCTCAAAGCAGGCTTGCTACAACCGCTCAAGAAACTACCGCTTGCCATTATCGGTACACCTTTCTGGCCGGCGGTTCTGGTCATCGGCCCGCTCGTCAACAAGGGCACAGCCGGATATTACTTTTTCAAACCGAGCCGGAAACAAGCGGAAGCAGAACGCGAAAAAAACCAACAGCCTTTTGCCTGCGACCAGAACATCACAAAAATGCCCTCAGAAATCACAGGGAAATTCAATACGCCCCAGCCCTCTACACCGCCAAAGGACTGGACACCGCCCCACTGGCCCAACAGCCCTAAACCCTGATGCGCCTTGCTCTTTACCAGCCGGATATTCCGCAAAATACCGGAACCCTGATGCGACTCTGCGCCTGTCTGGGCGTACCGCTGGACATTATCGAGCCCTGCGGGTTTCTGCTGACGGACAAAAACCTGAAACGTGCCGGCATGGATTACCTCGACCATCTTGCCCTCTCCCGCCACGCCAGCTGGGAAAAATTCATTGAAACCAAAAAGACCGCCCGCCTTGTCCTGCTCACCACCAAAGCCGAAACTTCCTTTTTGGGTTTCATTTTCAGGCCTGATGATATTTTACTGACCGGACGCGAGAGCGCGGGGGTGCCGGGTGACGTGCATGCCTCCTGTGAGGCGCGCGTACTGATCCCGATGATGCCGGAGCTGCGATCGCTTAATGTGGCGGTCGCCGCCACGCTGGTGCTGGGCGAAGCGCTGCGCCAGACGGGACTGTTTCCCGCCTGGCAAAAATAATTTATGGGCCTGCGGGCGGGGCTGGCGGTTTCTTCATGGCAGCCGCATACCGCTCATCCATGGTTTCCCCCGAAATTTTATATTTATCCCTAAAAGGACGCGATAACCCGCCCGCAGCATCCCAGCCCCCGTGAATCAAAGCGGCATCCAGATGACGGATCAGCAGATCAAAGAACGCCTCATTTTGGTCACGCCGGTCCGCCAGCCAATTCATGGTCCCCTTGACTCCCAGCTTGCACTTGACGCCCGTCAATCCGGCGCTTTCATAAATATCTCGCAATGTCTGGGGAGGCAGAAACGGCACGATATCAGCCTTTTCAACCGTCATGAACCTGAAATAATCGAGAAATTTAAAATAGTCCGTGCCTTCAAGCGCGAACTCCCTCGCAATATCAAGCTTCAATTCGTCAATCCGGCCTTGCTTGTCAAAGATCCAGGCCGGAACGACTTTTTTGCCTTCCATCTGGATCAGGAGAACCTCTCCCTGCTCCGCTTTTTTCTGGTATTCCGCAACCGTGATCGATAACAGCGCCGCCGCCTGATCAATCGTCAGCATGTCCGGCCCTGATAACCGCTGTAAAGCGTCATCGTACAGCCCCTTGTAAACCTCCGCTTTGGCTTTGGCCTCGGCTGGCGCCATGGGGTCACTTGAATTGTTCTGTCTGGCCGCGGCTTCGGCAATAACCTCCTGCAAAGGGGTGACAGCTGGAAAAATCAGACCTGGATCATACGGCGTTTTTTTCACTTGGAAGCTCCTGCAATAAATTCATGCGGTAATTCAGGCTTATTAATAGCTCTATTTTTTAGCTATGTCAATAAAATCGAATAGAAACTCTCGATGCCCATTGCTGATCCGGGGGCAAAGTCATTTGCCCCAGAGATTCAACAAATACACTACTTACTGCTTTTCCTTGCACGCCTTCAACGGCGCCTTTGGGACAAAAAGTGGCCCAATCTGCTTGCTGTAGTAATACCCCGTCAGCATGCGGCCTTCTACCAGTGCATAAGCGGGATTCTCTCCCCAGCGGCGATAGCCCATATTCTCGTAGAGATGGATGGCGCTGGACTGCGTTTCCCGCACATCCAGCTGCAACACGCGGTAGCCCATTTCAAGTGCCAGCTTTTCCGCCGTCTCGATCATCTTGCGTCCCACACCGCGCCCGCGCGCCCAAGGGGCGACAAAAGCCGCCAGCAGCGTCGCGGAAAAGGCCTGCGCCTCGTTATGACGACTGGGTTCCACAAGCTGCACGGCGCCGCAAACAACGCCGTCCAGCCGCGCCAGCAGCAAATTCCGCTCCGGCACCACAAGCACGCCGCGCCAGTAACGCTCCATCATATCCCGCGCCGGGGGGACAAGCCAGCCAAAGCCGCCGCCGCTTTCAATAGCGGCATCCATCGCATCGCAGAGATCATTCACATCCGCAGCACCAAGCGCATCGACGATTTCAACCCCGATGAAGGGTGCGGATTCCACCGCTTTGCGTACCGGATGTCCCTGCATGTCCGCTCCTTTTTCTCGTTTCCGCTTTTATTCGAAAGTCTGCGCAGTTAATCACAAAAGCATGAAGAATAAGTAAACACGAAAATCAGATCCCGAAACCGCTAGAGAGCGGCTTTATCTTTCCGACCGGCCCCAGAGGAACGGCCTCCTTCATATCCGGATTGATTGATTGCGCAAGCATATCCAGTGTCTGGAGGTTCAGGCTCATATCCGCGCCGGAATTCACCAAAAGCCTTGCCATGCTTGCATCGTCGATCATCACCGCCATGTTCAGCGCCTTGCCCGTCCCGGCATTGATATCTGCGCCATTCATCAGCATGAAGCTTACAAGCTGCTGATTCCCGCTGAAAACCGCACTGGCCAGAGGCTCTCCGTTCCGCACGTTTACATTGGCCCCGGCTGCAATCAGCATTTTCGCAACGTCTTCATGCCCGCCATCGACCGCTGCTTGCAAAGCCGCATCGCCGAAGGCATGGATATCCACCGCCTTATAGGTAAAAGTCGTGCTGCCTTGCAGCGAAAATCCTTCTGCATCGGGAACCCGCACAAGATCAAAGCCGTCCTCCGACAACCGGAAAGTCTTTGTCGTCGTCAAAAGATATTCGACAACGCCGGCATGCCCCCAGCTGGCGGCATCAATCAGCGCCTGACTCCCCATGGCGCCGGGATCTGCGCCAGCCGCAACCAGCATCCGGACCATGGGCAGATTGCCGTCAGACGCTGCCGCACGCAAGGCCATGCTGTCCTGCGCCGTTGCATCAGCCCCGCGCACCAATAGCATCTCTGCAATCCTCGTGTCCCCGAGAATAGCGGCGCCGATAAGCGTATTGCTCCTGTCCGCACTGGCGGAAACACCGCCCTCCAGCAAAACGCCGACCACATCGGCATGATGCCCGCGAATAGCCGCCTCCAGCGCCGCAACGCCCTCATCTCCGGTATTGATCCCATGATCGATCAGCGCCTGGACACGCCAGCTGTCCCCTGCACCGGCCGCCGCCAGCAGATCTTCTATCCGCTGGTCTTCCGATCTGAATTGCAGCGTATGTTTCCACATCTGGTCCAACGGCGAGATGTTATAACCATATTGGGCGGAGGTGCCTTCATGATAGGTCGTCACATTCTGCGTATCCGTCACGGGATTTTTGTCGAGACTTTCGATGATTCCGGTCGAAGCGCCCAACCCCAACGCGGCCGTCGCGATAACAAATGCTTTTCTGACGCGCGACCCAAATGGTTTACGGCCTTTCATGAAAACCTCCCGGCATGAACTCTTTAAATTTTGCTATAGATAATGGCTTAATTCTTAGGGAAAAAGGCGGGTTTTGTCAATGGGCCGCCACACCAAAATACACCCTCAGGGTGCGGCTTTTGGCGGCGTGGGCTTGCCTGCCTCCGGCACAGGGGGCTTGGCCTTGTCTGCCGGCGTCCCCGAATCCGGCTTTTTCACCTTATCCAGCGCCGCTTTCAGCGCCCAAGCCCCCAGTTTGCTGCCCGCACCGGCTTTTTTGATGCTCTTTTTTTCCACTGGCTTTGTATCGGCTGGAACAGGCTGAACTTCCGGCACAGGCGCCTGATGAGGGCGCTCTTTATCGGCGACAGAATCTTCCTGTGCGCGCTGCTGTTTACGCATCTTGACCCTGCGCGCCCATTCTCCCGTCAGCTCGTTACCCTTCATCTTCACATAGCGGGCCATGATATCCTGACGCAGATCCGGCAGCGTTTTTTGCCGCAGTGACGACAAGGCTTTTTTCGCGCTATAGCCGCAGGCCGCCGCGCCCGCCAGTACCGCGGCACCACCGGCAATCACCGCCGGCAGCAGCGCCGGAAACATCACGCCGCCGGCAACAACACCCGCCAGAGCCGCCACCGACAGAACCACCGCCCCGCCTGTATATAAGGCTGTACGCTTCACATCACGCCGCAACGCCGCATTGGTGGCGAGAAGATCCCGCACTGTCGCCATGATCCAGCGATCCGAAGGAAGGAGAGCAGACTGCGCCTCCAGCGACGGGAGAAGAAAACGCGCAATCCGCGTCTTTTTACCATCCCGTGCACAAAATTTCGTCTGCGTCACCAAGAAGCGCTCCATGTTTTAAAAACTAAAGTGAAAAAGTAACAAAAACACTCTACCACTTTTCCATAGCGGTACAACAAGTTTTATTAAAATTATGTAAATTATGGGCCAGAAGGTGGTTTCCCGTCCGGTTCCGGCGCTTTCTTGCCCTGAGCCGCTGATGCAGGAATTTCCTCTGACTTTTGAACATCCTGAAACTTTTGCGTCAAATCTCCGTTTCCGGCAAGCGTGGGAACAGGGGCCTTCTCGGACAACTTTTCCGGCAGGGTTTCCGGCACCGCCTGCGCCTTTTCCTGTTGACGGGCGTGATGCCGCTCAAAAAGACTCCGCAGACTGATATAAAGTCCAGCCCCGCCCGCTGCCAGCGTGCCGATGGCCGCAGCAGAAGCCACGGTCACCAGACTTCCCAGCGCGATCACGGGCAAAACGGCGATTTGCGTGACCAGCAAAGTGATGCCCACCGCGACATTGACAAAAGAGCCGCCAACCGCAAAACCACCCAGAATCATATCCTGCTCTTTCTGCGCAAACTTCCGGCTCAGCTTCCAAGCCCGGCTCGCCAGTATCTTTTGCACAGCCGGCTTCTGCATCAGCTTTTGAACAAAAGGCGTTTCTTTCAGCCGTTGTGAAAATGAAGGCTGCGCATCGGAAGAAGCCGCGGGCAAATCAATCCCGCGGGCGCGGGCATAAATCTCGCGCATCTTGCCCCAAGCTTCAGCCGCCCCCGCCACAACGACAAAAACGCCAAGACCGATCGCCGCGCCGCAGAGTGCAATGCCGCCTGCCGCCAGCAAAAACGGCAGGGCCACCACATGGGAAACCGCCATCACACCGGCAATCGCAATGGCCGAAGCGCCGCCCTTGACCGCCAGCGTATGAATCCAGAATTCATGATCGTTCCAGAACTCGGCCGCCAGATTACGAATCGTCCGCCAAGCCGTGCGCGGCGACGTCAGCATTTCGCGGAAAAAATTCTCCTTCGCCTCTGGTTTCTTTTCAGCAGACATGCGTATACCGATTTATAATAAACATAAAGCCTAAACCTTGATAACCCAAAGCCTTGCCCATAGCAAGATTCGTTTCATCGCCCCTATTTCCCCTGCCCCGTATAAAAAACCATAATAAAATCGAATTTATGCGAAACATTCACGAATTGTTAATTTTATTTGCATAAAGTCATTATATGGATTGACAGAACGTGACTTAAGCAAAAGAAAGAAACGCAGGAGGTTTCAGATGCCAGAAGCAACAGCACAACACCAGTTTATCAAGAGCGTCCAGCGGGACGGGGAATGGGTCGCGGTTGTCGCGGACGCCAATGTTCTGGCGGCCAACGGCAGCAGTATCGAAGCCCTGCGCTCCGCCAGTCTCACCGGCGCTTTCAATGCCATGCGGACAAGGGCCGGTATCCACCAGATGACCGCCGACCAGCTGGAGGAACGGATCGCCGTTTTCAAAGGGCATGGTCTGGACAAAAGCGCCAGCAGCATGCAGCGCGCGCTTGACGTGATCAACGAGAAAAACGGGAAGTCCGGCACCGCACCCGCCGTAACGCGTCCGGCCATGGCATAACTTTTTTTCAAAGGGGTCTTTGGGGTGTTCTAAAGAAGGTCGTAGCCCGTCAAGGCTGCGGCCTTTCTTTTACCGGACCTCTTCCTGACGCATCTGGCGAAATAACCCGAATGACGCAAAAAGCAGCAAGGCGCCGAAACCGCCCAGCAAAAACGGCACCAGCCAGTTCCAAAGCCCACGATCAATTGTCGCTGATTCCTCCGGCGCGCCGGCGAGATAGAGAACCGTCACGGCTTCGCCCCTGTGGTAAGAAGGCGGATTCGATCCCATGCTGTCCCGAAAGCTTCTGGCATTGCCGGTTGAATCGGTGAATTCCACGACCGGATGATAACTTGTGCTATCGCTGCTGCGGCTTTCCTCCAGCCGGACGACTTCCCCCGGCGCACGCAGCCCCTGATTCTCCAGCACCCGCATTTTCTGTCCCAGATAAAGCCCGCCCCAGATCAGCCCCCCCGCGAAGAGCAAGAGCAGCGGCGCCGCAATCCGTGCATTTTTACGCTGTTTTTCCAGTTTTTCGATCGTTTCGGGCGCGGACAAAATTTCCTCCATAGAACGAACCGGCAAGGACGACACTTCCGCGCGCCGCGTCGCCATTTTTTTATTTTTCCAATCCGTGACGGACAGGCGTTCTGCCTTCGGAATAAGAAATCTACGCGCTTTTTTCACAAGCATGACGATCATGCCTACCGCCACAAGGCCCGTCATGGGCGTGACTGGGTAAGCGGTCAGCGCCATATAAAACATCCAGATTCCGGGGGCCAGAAAAATCGCGCCAAAAATACCCATCAGGTATCCGCCGCTCTCGCGTACTTCATCCGGCTTGTCGGGAAACACCATCAGCGCTACCCGCCGCCCCGTTTCACGCCCGCCTGTCAGGCTTGAACCCGTATCCGAAGACGCCTCGAAACTCTCCCCCGTCGGCAGGGTATAGCGATAAACATTATGATACATGCCCTGTTTTTTTTCACGTACGCCGATAATCTCGCCTTCAACACGCATGGCTTTTAGCCGCCAGTACAGGGCATTGGAAAGTAGCGCCCCGCCCAGCGCGGTGAAAATCAGGCCGCCCAGCATCCAGCCCACCTGATTAAAAGCCATCATTCCGCTGAACATCAGATCAAAAACCGCGTCGAACATAAAACCCTCTCCCTGCGACAATATAGCACAGAGACATTGGCGACCGGCAAGCCCGTTTTACGGTTTCGGTCGGGGGAGCTTCCGCGCCTTTTCTTTCAACTGCAGTTGCGCGGTATGAACGGCATGCCGCCGCTGCAATTCCTGCCAGCCTTCACGGCAAAGGTCCTGTTCCTGCGGAGAAAGCCCCTGCCAGATTTTCTCCGGCGCAAGGATATCCGTGCCCCAGAGTTTGGGGCTGAAAATCAGCCGATGCTCGTGCCGCACGCATAGAACAGACAGCACCGTCGCGCCGTTTTTTTCCACGCGCAGCAAATCCTCTGCGGCCACGGCATGAAGAATCCCTTTCTCCAGCAACGGGGCGAACATTCCGGCCCGCGCCGCCAGCATCAATCCGCTTTGTCCGTCTTTGACCGCGCGCAGTTCCGCCAGCGTCATCCCGTCTGCATCCGGATAGCGTTCAAGAAAGACTTTCTTTTGCGTTTTGGCATGGACATCCCGCGCCTTCTGTAGCGCTTCCGCAAGCGCGACGTTACCGATTCCCGCTGCCAGGGCAAAGACCTCGGCCTTGTTGGCAAAAATATCAGCCTGGCCAAAATCGCATAAAACCCCGATCAAGGCATGTTTTTCCAGCAAGACGGCAAGTTTCAAAGGCCTGTCCCGCTGCGTATTCGGATTCGCCCCGCAGCCAAGCATGAACGGCAGCAAAATATCGGCATGATCCGAAACAACCGCCAGCTTCAGCATGAAACCGTCATCCTCGTTCAAATCGTTATCCCGCAGATTTTCAAACCACGCCGTCTCTATGGCGTTGAGTTTAAAGACCGGTTCGATCATTCCACGCGCATGCCATTTTGTTATATAGGGATACCGCAGCGACAAAAGAGATTCAGGCGGCAACCTGAACCGGGCTTCGCGCGCAAGACCGATCAGAAGCGGCAGTTCGGAATCTTTTTCCACGGCTTTCATCATGTCAAATACAATATCCTGCCCGTTCGCCACCAGATCCGCAATAAAGCGGCCTTTCTCCAGACGGATATCCGCACCATGCCGCAAAAGCAATGTCACCATTTCCCTCATCATATCCCGATCAGAAAGATATGCCGCATCCACCAGCGCATGCCGCCCGCCGGATGGCGAGCTCCCGAGCGGAAGAATATTGGGATCAACGCCCTTTTCCAGCAAAAAGCGCACCGTTTCGATATCACCGCACCGCACCGCCGTATTCAAGATATCCCCTGCGGCAAAGGAGGGATCGGCACCCGCCGCGATCAACGGCCTGACAAACCCCGCATCCGAAGTTTTCTGGCAGACAAGAACACCCATTCTTAATGTCTCATCCGGCTTCATATCCATCAAAAAGCGAAACAGGCCGCTCGCCCTGTAATTGACCGCCGCCAGCAACAGAGGACCGTGCCCCATCGCAGCCACGGCATTGTCGATTGAGGCCTCATGACGGCGCAGATCCCCTTCCAGCATGTTTTCCACGACACGGTCAATCACGTCATCCGGAGAAAGATGATCCGATGATCGGTAAATCCGGCGCGTCTCTTCCCGTGCAACCGGCAATATTTTCTGCTTCAAAAACCAGGACACCACAGGGCGGATATTCTCCTGCGCCGCGATATAAAGCGCTTCCTGATCGTTCCTTTCCCAGTCCGCCCCTTCTCCTTCGACCAGTTCGGCCACGCGCCTGACATCTCCCGCGCGCACCGCCGCAAGCAACAGCTCATGGATGTTATTTTCGTCATTCATGGTTGTGGCCCCCGACTCAGCCGCGGTGCTCTTTTTGCACGCAAGGTCTGATGATGCAGCCTGAACACGCATTCCCCCCATGGCAATTCCTGCTGCTGCTGTTCCGGCAGCGCCTGCCAGAGCTTCTGCATTTCCACCGGCTGTTTCAACCACAGCAACGGATCGAACAAATCCCGCCACGTGCCGTAATCAATGGCTGTATCAAGGACGGAACGCCCGGGCGCACCCTGCAACAAGACGTCCGCCGTCAGATGTTCACCGCTGGCAACGGCCTGACGCAGCAAACGCTCCGTCTCGCCGATACGCGCCGCCAGCGCCAGAATATTATAATCTTCCCGCCCAACCGTATCCTGTAGAATTTCAAGAGAAGCACCCTGCGGCAACTTTATCAAAACCGACTTTGCTTCCTCTTTGCGTTCCTCTGCCGCAACGGTCAACAGGGAGATAACATCCCCATGGCCCCTCTCCTCCGCCCATCGGAAAGCACCGCCTTGCTGCGCCATCGGCTCTGCCCCTGCTGCCAGCAAAAGCTGGACATTTCCGACATGCCCTGCCAATGCCGCATTCATTAATGCCTCATCCCCGTTCCAGCGCGCATCGGCGCCCTCGGCGAGCAGGAAGGGGATCATCTTGTACCCAGACCGGAGGGCGCTAAAAGCCAAGGCTTCTCCTGCCGCTGCCCCCCGGTCGGAACAGGCATCGAGAAGGAGCCTCACCACATCTTCATTCTCGTTCGTCAGCGCCCTCCAGGTAGAGTCCCACAGAGTTTTCTTATCAAAACTCCGCCCCTTCAGCAAAGCTTTGACAATCCGGCCATGGTCATTCCCGATCGCCAGCAACAACGCTGCCGCCCCGCGCGCCGTTGGATCAGCCCCGTGCGCCAGCAGCCACTCGACGCAATCAAGGCGCCCGAAGCAAGACGCATTCATCAACGCCACATCGTTTTCAGCGCGGACATCGAACCCGTCCTCCTGCATCATCTTCAGAATGCCGAGATGTCCTTTTTCCGCGGCGGCCCGCAAGGCCATGCTGTGGTCAAACGCCCCGGTAATATACCCCCGCGAAAGCCGCGCCTTTTCGGGATAGCCGATCAGACAGGCGAGATTAAAAGCGCGAATTAGCTCATCGCGCCCTGCCCGCTCCATCTCCTGATCGGGCAGACCGAACTGCTTCCACTGGTCATTGCGCTCTTCTTCGGTCATAAGCGAAACCTGTTTTTGTTGCCAAGCTTGCGATGCAGGGCGCCAATATCCTTATCCGCCGCGTGACGCAACAGCGCTTCCGTCACTTTCTTCTGAAAGTCGGGACGGGCCCACGACTCCGGCAGGAAGGGCAGAAGGCTATTCAGCCCCTTTTCCAGGTCTTTCCAAAGGGCGGGATCGACAAGAAGATCCAGCTTGCCCGTGAACATCAGCAACCGGACGGCGCTGGTGCCGTGATCATCCTGCTGCACCAGCAGCAAAGGATCAGCCTCGTCGAAACAAGCCTTTTCGGCACGGATTTTTTCCAGCAGCTCAGGAAAAACCCCTGCCTTGATCGCCATCAGAACGCCGGATTGCCCGTAGGGAAGATCGGTGGCGGCAAGAATATCCCGTGCGGTCATGGTGCTGAATTTACTGTTGTATTTTTCCAGCCAGCCTGCCTGCTGCCGTGCGGCCTGCTCCTGCACCATCTCATAAAACGCTTTATCCCGTCCGGCAGCCCGGACAAAGACTTCACCGCCGAACATGAAAATATCCGCATTGCCCTCCAGAAGCGCCTCGACAACGGCGTGGCTTCCTGCATTGACCGCCTTGAGCAAGGCCGGATATGGCGCTCTCTGGTTAACATCGGCACCCAGCGCAATCAGAGCCCTGACCGCCTCCGGGCTGTTACCATTAATCGCGCGCAGCAAAGGCGTGCCCTGGTCCCGATCATCATGATAAAAAATACCGTGATTTTTCAACAAGGCCAAAAACGCCGGGCGACGGATAAGCGTCCGCTGGAAAATCACCCGTTTTGTTTCATCGTTCAAGTGCCCCTGCCCTAAAAACCAGTCCAATGCTTCAGAACGTCCGGCGACCATGGCCATGGTAAGAAACGTCACGGAATCACCCTGCTCGCCTTTGTCCTGCATCCTCTCGATGTCGATTGAATTCCGCGCGAAAACCTTCAGTTTTTCCAACGGCGCGTCCTTCATGATCTGGCCGCTGACGATGCCGATCCGCAAATGCGGTTCCGCCCCCTGCTGAATGAGATATTCAGCGATATCCCATTGCCGGCTGTCATAGGCCAGCGTTACATAGGAAATATAGGCATGGCTGGACTCGTCATCCTCTGCTTTTTCCAGCGGCGCCCCCGCCGCGACCAGCGCCTTGACGATCTCCAGATGCCCGCCGACAACGGCAAGAACCAATGCCGCATTGTTGCTATAGGCGGGATCTGCACCGGCATCCAGACAACGATGGATGCCATCAAGACACCCTTCCTTCGCCGCATATAAAAGATCTAATTGCAATTTATCGCTCACGGCGCCCCGCTTTCCGGCCCGCGCCACAGCCGCGGCAGCTTTGCCTGCAGCATTTTCAGGTTCATCTGCCTGCAGCGATTCAAAAGGGCTTCCGACTCCTGCTGGTTCATGACAAACGGCACCATAAAGTCACCGATAATCGTCGCCAGTTCAGCCGGCTTACGGTACCAAAGCGCAGGCAGCAATAAAAGACGCGGACGCTGCTGCCCACGCGCCATAAGGGAGAGAGCGACGAAATTTCCACCCCTGTCTTCCGTCATAAAGTCATCCGCCCTTGCCGCCTGTCCCGGATAATGCGCCATGAAATGCACAACTTTAATAAAGCGCTCGGCCTGCACAGCCAGCATAAAGCCAGTCATGCCCTCCGGCGTCACGGTTTCCCGCAATTTCTCCAGCGTCATGCCGCCGCTGAAATGCGCGTCATAGAGGGCTTTTCTTTCCTCTTTTTGTTCCTGACAAAGTTTTTCGATCTTTTCGTCCCAGTCCAGCTTACTGAACAACCCGCGCCAGTCGTTACGCTCCAGCGTCCAGGTGAAAGCGCGGATATCGCTTTCCTGCGCAATCAGCTTTTCCGCCACATCCGGCCGCAAGACTTCCCGCGCATGGACACAGGCCCGCGTTCTTTCTTCAAGCGGCAGTCCTGCCTTGCAGGCCCGCAACAGAACATCAAATCCGTTCTCTTCCCCCTCGTCCGAAACGCGGCGCAGGTCTCTCCAGCGCGTCTTTTCAGCGCTGGCGCCCAGATCCAGCAGCAGATGCGCCATGGCAGCATCCTCGGTCCGGCGCAACGCCCAAGGCAGGAGTTGCGTGTCAATTTGCGCGCCGCAGCGGGCCAGCTCGCGCACTTCGGCATAACAAAGATTATCCACCATGGTATAAAGACGGCTGTTCTTTTGCTCCTGCGTCAAATGATCGAAGCTGCCGAATATTTCGTCGATGTAATCATCCGGTGCGGTCATGGCTGCGGCCCTTGCGGTGAAGGCGGCAGCGGGACGGCAGGGGGTGCATTTTTCTTCAGATGTTCCGACAAAATATCGACGCAATCCTTGCGCCCGTTACGTCGCGCCCAAGTGATGGCCAGATCGTTTTCGGACGCCAGCCGCGCCCCCGCCTTCAGCAGTAGATGCACAATGCCGGCATGACCGTAGGCCGCCGCCACATCGAGCATCACCCCGTTGCGAGCCTGAATATCCGCACCGGCCTTGATCAGACGCTCTGCCGTGGTGACATGGCCGTTGCGGCAGGCCCAATAAAGGGCGGCGCTGTCCTGTTTTTTCGCGTCGGCGCCGTGTTTCAGCAAAAGCCCGACAACATGCTCGCGCCCCTGTCTGGCAGCAGCCACCAGCGCAGCGCCGTCTTGCGCATCCACCTGCGCTTTCGCCGCCAGCAAAGTCTCCGTCATCCGGATATTGTTCGCCGCTGCGGCAATAACAAGCGCGGCCCCGCCGCGCGCCATGGCTGCGGCCCCGTTGGCCAGCAAAAAACGGGTCATATCGCGGTGGCCGTGCCGCACAGCTTCCATCAGCGCTTCATCATGCCTTGCATGCACGGAGGCACCGTGTTTCAGCAAAAGCGCAACAATTTCGATATGTCCCGCCGCCGCCGCCATCACCAGCGGAAGATTGTCCCGCGCCTGCGGATTGGCGCCGGTCTGGATCAGCAAAGCGGCTTGTTTTTCATGACCGCCGCGGCACGCCACCAGCAATCCCTGATCCAGATGCGTTTGACGGAATTTTTTGCTCAGGTCGCGAATAGAAGCACTGGCTTTCCTGAAAATTCCTTTTTTTTGTTTTTTGTCTTCAGCCATACTGCGTGGATTCCGGCGTTATTTCTGGACAGTGTTTTCAGATTATTGCGTGTCTCGCAAAATAGACATAATAACCCCAAGAGTCAACTCTATTACTATTGAAATGATTATTTCAGCAAATTGAAATAATATTACATAATATCTTTTCTCTCTTTATCTTTCGTACCCGGTTATGTTATGCATATATATCCGACAACAACGAAAGGCTTATTTCCTGATGCAGACCTCTGCTGGAAATCCGGACAAGCTGGGGGCCCATGCCGATAAATCGGGCGTGAACTTTGCCCTGTTCTCCGCCCATGCCACCAAAGTAGAGCTTTGCCTGTTTGATGAAACCGGCACAATTGAAACAGCACGGATCCCCCTGCCCGAACGAACGGACGATATCTGGCATGGCCATGTCGAAGGCCTGAAACCCGGGCAGCTCTACGGCTACCGCGTCCACGGCCCCTCCGATCCGGCACAGGGCCATTTTTTCAATCCGAATAAACTCCTGCTGGACCCTTATGCGCAGGAAATCACCGGAGAGGTCAAATGGACCCCGGCCCACGCAGATCCCGCACAAGATAATGCCGCAGTCATGGTCAAGGCGCGCGTCCCGACACCGTTACAGGGTGCATCGCCGCTTGTCTCACAGCCGAAAACCAGCTGGCAGGAAACAGTTATTTATGAAGCGCATCTCAAGGGCTTTACCGTCACCGACCCGAAAGTACCGGAAGAATTGCGCGGCAAGGCTGCCGGACTGGCCGATCCCGCTGTCATCGCCTATCTGAAGGAGCTGGGCATCACCGCGATTGAGCTGCTCCCCGTGCAAGCCAAGCTTGACGATGACCGGCTGGCGAACCTCGGTCTGCGCAATTACTGGGGATACAACACACTCGGCTTTTTTGCGGCAGAGCCGGATTATCTCGCCGCGGACAAGAATGGCCGTCAGGAATTCCGCGACATGGTACAAAAGCTGCACGAAGCGGGCATAGAAGTCATCCTTGATGTCGTTTACAATCATACCGCCGAGGGCGGCCCCGATGCGCCGCTCCTGTCCTTCCGCGGCATCGACAATGCCAGCTATTACAAACTCATGCCGCATGACAAGCGGTACTATAACGACGAAACCGGCTGCGGCAACACGCTGGATTTTTCCAAGCCCGCCGTGCGCCGCCTGACCCTCGACAGCCTGCGCTACTGGGTGGAGGAATTCGGCATTGACGGCTTCCGTTTCGATCTGGCACCCGTTTTGGGCCGCGAACCGACCGGCTTCACGCCGGAAGCGCCGTTTTTTAAAGAGCTTGCCGCCGACCCCGTGCTCTCCAGAGTCAAGCTGATTGCCGAACCTTGGGATACCGGTCTGGGCGGTTATCAGCTGGGCCAGTTCCCCGCCGGATGGCACGAATGGAACGACCGTTTCCGCGACGATGTCCGCCGTTTCTGGCGCGGCGACGAAAGCATGATCGGCGCCAAGGCCACGCGGCTTGCCGGATCAAGCCCGGAATTCAACAAAGCCGGACGCCCCCCCGCCGCCAGCATCAATTTTATCGCCTGCCACGACGGCTTCACCCTTCACGATACGGTGACGCATTCCTATAAAAAGAACCATGCCAACGGCGAAAACAATCGTGACGGCCACGACGGGAATCACAGCCATAACCACGGCGCAGAAGGCGATACGCACGATGCCGCGATACAGGCCCGCCGCGAACAACAGAAACGCAATCTGCTCGCCTCGGTCTTTCTGGCGCAGGGCACGCCGATGCTGCTGGCCGGCGACGAACACGGCAACAGCCAGCAGGGAAATAATAACGCCTATTGTCAGGATAACGAAATCGGCTGGCTCAACTGGGATGAAATTTCCGCCGCTGGGGAAGACCTGACAGCCTTTGTCAAAAAACTGACCGCCTTCCGCAAGGAACACCCTGTGCTTTCCGCTCCGCATTTTCTTCACGGCCACGACACCTGCGCCCACGGCGAACGCGACATCAAATGGTTCGCACCCACGGGACAGGAAAAAACCGCCGCCGACTGGCAGCGCGCGGACAACCGCTGCCTTGGCCTGATGCTCAACGAAGGCGCCGCGCTGACAAAAAAAGCCGTCCGCAAGGAAGGCGAGAGCCTGCTGGCGGTTTTCAACAGCGCCGCCACACCGGTTGACTTTACCCTGCCGGATTTATCCTGCGGCGACGACTGGGAGCGCGTGCTGGATACATCCGAACCCAAGCTGGATAAAGACCCCGTTCTCAAGGCAGAAGGCAGCGTTTACCGCATCCCGGAAAAATCCGTCGTCGTTTTTACGCAACGGCCGAAGCCCTGATCATTTGAAATCGAATTTGGCCTGACGCGGGCGGTCCGGATGACCGGGCAGTTTTTCGTCCAGCTTCTCCTCAATCTCCTTATAAGACAGCCGGTAAGTTCCCGCTGCCGTCAACAGGCCCGCTGCAAATATCCCTGCCCCCAAAAGAATCTCCAGCGTGCGCGGTGCCGCCAAATCACTATCTTGCAGGCACGCCTTCATATCCGTCAGCCCCTTTGCGGCGCATTCATTACGCATGTAAGCACCGCTATAGTTATAGGCCATCTTGAACCCGCTTTGCAGGTGCAGGCGGGCCAGGTCTTTTTCGCTCAGCCGCGTATCGGCAAAGGCCTGGTTGCTGAGCGTTGTGATACTTGTATCCACCAGCGATTCAAGCTGGGCTCCTGACGCATTTTTAACCGTCAGCGGATCGGTTTTCGTCAGGTCTGAAATTTCATCGACGATCTTCTGATCCAGCACTGTGATACCCCCACTTCTATGTAGGGCCAGCACATCAACGGCATTGGCCTTGCCCAAGTAACCGGCCATCACGTGTTCAGAAGGCTTATGCAGGGGGCCATCACAGAAAGTTTGCTCTGCTATGAGTGAGGAAAACACCAAAGCACCGGTAGAAGCAAATAGCCCTGCCGTCACCGCAGCCAGCCCCGCTGTGCACACAGCTGCGCATTCCTTGGTTACTTTCCGCGCCAGCGGATCAGCCAGCGCCGCTGTCATCGCGCGATCTGCCGCCGCCGTCACGGTGGTCACCTTCTGTTTGACGCGCGTAGACAGTGTTTCTTTTTTGTTGAGGAGAAAATCTTCAAGGGTCTTATTCATGGCGAATCCTTCCGTACCGACATTAATTTACGGAATATTTGTAAAGAAATTATACGGTTATGTCAAAAAAAATAAAAATATCTTTATTTTTCAATCTGATGGTTCATTAGCACACTGCCCACTCTCACAATGACAACCGGTAATATCCTCAAATCCGCAAACACCCGCCATGCTTTCAGCGCGGCACAGTTCCTCCACCAGCGCCGGATCGGGCACGGCCTCGACGTTGACGCAGGCCGGATAATAGCCACAACAATTGTGCACGTCCTTGATCACGCAATCGCTATCGACCCCGCAGGTTTTGTCGATGGAGGATTCGTAGTCTTGCAGGGTCTGCGCGGCGGAAGGATCTGAAAACAAAATCAGGAAAAGTATAAAAACGATAATTCCCTGCATCGGGCCGCCTTCTTTATTTCAAATTAAATTTTGGGATTTTCTTTTTCAACGCGCTCTGCTGCGCCAGCACTTCCTGTTTCAGCGCCGCTTCCCGCGCTTCTTCCTGCATTTTGATGGCAGCCTGTTTTTGCAAAGCCCAGCCTTGATCGATAAACGCCGCGACTTCGCTGTAATTCATCTTGCGGGCATAATCCGCCGCGGTTTTGCCATGATCATCCGTTATTCCAGCTTCTGCCCCACAAGAAAGCAGCAGATTGACCGTGCTTTCACGCCCCTCTCTGGCCGCCGCCATCAAGGCCGTCCAGCCGTAAAAATCTTTCGCGTTAATATGCTGCTCCCCATGGAGCTTGAGCCATTGCGCAATGACGGCGTCATTCCCGTCTGCCGCGGCAGCGCACAAAGCTGCTATTTCCTGTTTATTTGGCACGTGCGGCGGCGAAACAGACTCTTCATCTTTCATGAAAAACACCCTCCTGCAAGAAATTCAACAAGGCATTATTAATGTATATGAAAAAGAAAAAGTCAAGCCCCTTATTTCCCCGCAGGTTCCGCAACCCGCTCGCAGGCACCGCCATGGTCACGCGACCAGCTGGCGGGGGACTGCAGGAATTTTTCCACTTCGGCCAGCGTCATTTCATCGAACAGACGGCGCGCTGTTGCTTCTTTCAGAACGTCCTGCCATGTCGCCAAATAATGCAGCGTCAATCCGGCATCGCCCAGAATCTGCGCGCTTTCCTTGAAAATATCGTAGAAAAATACAGAGAACACATCGCTGATAACGCCGCCGCCATCACGGATCGCCTTGGCAAACGCGACCTTGCTGGCTCCATCGGTTGAAAGATCCTCGACCAGCAAGACGCGCGCGCCTTCCGGCATGAAACCCTCGATCTGTGCGCCGCGCCCGAAACCCTTGGGCTTCTTGCGGATATAAAGCATGGGCCTGTCCAGCGCTTCGGAAATCCAGGCGGCATAAGCGATTCCCGCCGTTTCGCCACCAGCGATATAATCCACCGCCGCCATGTCGCATCTCTCTTCCAGCAGGGCCGCGGCCAGTGCCGTAATCTCCCGCCGAGCGCCAAGAAAAGAAATAACCCGGCGGCAATCAATATAAACCGGGCTGGCCCAACCGGAGGTCAGCATGAACGGTTTTTCAGCATTGAAATGCACGGCATTGATATCCAGCAACAACCCGGCAACACGGGCAGAAATTTTCTGCCGGGCCGTCAAAACGGGTTCCCCCCCGGACGGCGGGGCGGACGAAAAATCCAGAAATTCCGCAACACGAAACAGACTGACAGAAAAACAATCTCGATGGCCAGCGCCCCGGCCATGGAAAAAGGACCGATCCAGTGTTCATCCACCGTATCGATCAGGGTGCTTCTGACGCTCAATGCCCAGACCCCGCCCAGAAAAGCGCAAACCCCCAGAACCATCCAGTTAAAAACAGCGATCTGTTTTTTATTGGCGAACTGCGGTTGAAAGCGAATATAGAGCACCAGAACAAAGACACCCAAAACAAACAGCAAAGCGACCAACGAAGCCATAGAGCCTCCCCGTTAAAAAAAACTGTCCCTATTCTGATCGATTTTCAGACCCTAGGCAACCTGCGATTCCAGGAAATCACGGGTATGGACGTAATCCAGCGCCCGGTCGAACTTGCGCCGGATTTCTTTCGACAGCGGCGCAAACTCCGCCGCGACGCCACGCTTGGCCGAACGCACTACCCGACCCGGCTGGGTCACACTGACCGTTTCGTGCGGAAAGCGGAAACGAATCGTCATCTGGAGATTTTCACCGGCACTGACCGGCGTATCAAACAGGGTTTCAAAGGAAACCCCGCCATAGCTCCAGTCTTTCACGGTGTAAACGCGGTCGGCCACCACAACTTCGACGTCCTGTCCCGCATGGCGGATATAGCGGCGGCGCATTTCCGCCGCGCCGTTCAGGGAGCCGTCCCCTAGTCCCAACATGGAAAGCATTTGACGCAGCATGTTCAGCCTCCTCCGTAACAGTCTCCATAATTATCTAGTATAAGCCCCCCATTAATCAAGCTATAATCAGTCTAATTTATTGATTTATCGGGTTAAAACACATATTTCTTTAACAATATGTAAAAATTACACCGTAATGCGAGATGTTCTCACACCATTCCGGTTTTTTAGCCTGCTTTTGCCCTTGACTCAAAGCGCAAACAGGCCTAATAATCTTTTCCGAAATCGTGATCTGGCTTGAATTTGGCTGCCTCGACCACGCATAATAAACTTTTGAAAGGAAACGAAATGCCAAAGATGAAAACGCACTCCGGTGCGAAAAAACGTTTTAGCGTTACGCGCACAGGCAAAGTTCAGGCAAGAGCCGCCGCCAAGCGCCACCTGCTGACCAACAAATCAAAAAGAATGAGACGCGACGGGCGCGCAACATTGATCATGACCGAGATGGACGCAAAAGTCCTGCTCGACAATTATCTGCCCTATCAGCGCCGTAAAAAGCGCAATGCCCGCGCAAAAACTGTAAAGAAGGAGGCTGCATAATATGGCCCGCGTCAAAGGTGGTACATCCTCGATCAATCGTCACAAAAAAGTTCTGAAACTCGCCAAGGGTTTCCGCGGCCGGAGCAGCAAATGCTATCGCATCGCGATTGAACGTCTTGAAAAAGCGCTGCAATACGCCTATCGCGATCGTCGCAATAAGAAGCGCGACTTCCGCGGTCTGTGGATCCAGCGTATCAACGC
>CAYWIT010000025.1:0-31587 GCA_964458415.1 uncultured Rhodospirillaceae bacterium | reverse complement strand
ATCTGTTGGGTATCGAAACTTTTCTCACGATTGAACCGTTGAATTTCCGTCGAACTGGAAATCAGCGCATCTGAGAAAAGACGCAGAACTCCTTTATTTGCAGGCATTCTCGGAGGTTTGGCAAAAAGCCATGGTGCGAAAAAGCCCGCTAAATGCGGACTTAAAATGCTATTTTCTCAATTAAAAACAACCACTTAGGGTTAATGGCGGAGACGGTGAGATTCGAACTCACGATACATGTTACCACGTATGACGATTTAGCAAACCGTTGCCTTCAGCCGCTCGGCCACGTCTCCGTTGCCTGCCAGAATAGTCGTTTTTTCAGATTTTTCAACATTTTAATAACCTCTTGAAATCAGAGGGTTTTACGCACCATCCCGCAGCGCCGCGAGATTGGCGCGGATATTGGCAGGATTCACGCTGCCGAAAACCAGCGCCGTCACCCCGGGCGTCCCGAGGACAAAACGGATATTCTCGCCGGCCGCCGCGGAAGTCCCGACATGACCAGACGCAAGGCCCTTTTTAACCAGCACTGCCTTGCCTCTGGCGGCGGCGTAATCAATCACCGCCCGTTCCGCGACATAGTCCCGATTATAGGCCACCATCACCGCATCGCAAAGGTCCGCCGCCAGACAGCCCCCCGCGACGGTATAGGTCGAGGCGCCGGTCGAGAGAATCTTGCCTTCGGCGCGCAACCGGTCCAGCGTTTCCAGCACCGGCGTTTGCGTCAGCACCTTCACGTCGTCGCGGTTGCAATGCACCAGCACGCAATCCAGCCTATCCGTCCGCAGCCGTTTCAAGCTGCGCTCCACGCTTGACCGGATATGTTCCGCGCTGAAGATATAACGGGATTGGCCGTTTTCAAATTCTTCTCCGGCCTTGGTCATCAGAAAAAAATCGTCGCGGCGCCGCCCCAGAGCCGCACCCAGCCTTTCCTCTGCCGTGCCATAGGCGGGGGCGGTATCCAGCAGGTTGATCCCTGCCGCGCGGCAGAGCTCCAGAAGGGATTCGATCTCGTCGTCGGTCGGCAGGGCAAAACCCTCCCCGCCCGGATATTTGACGCCCTGATTGCGCCCGAATTTAACCGTGCCGAGCCCGAGCACGCTGACATTTTTTCCCGTCGCCGCAAAGGGCCGCTGCATCAGCTTTTCCGCCATGTCGCCGCCTCCCAGGGGTAAAGACCGATGTCCGCCTGCGGCAACGGCGGCGGCGCCTCCTTTGACACGGGCTGGATATCCTTGCCCTGCAGCCAGTCAAAGACCCGATCCGCCAGTGCGGGCGCAAAAGTCAGCTTGGTCGGCCAGCAGAGCAAAATCCGGCCGCGCTGATGCAGGAAAGGCCCCGGCGGCAATTGCCCTTTAACATCAAAAGGCTCGGCCCGATCCACCGCCAGCGTCGCCCATTCCTTTTCCGCCCAGTCGATCTGCGGAAACATCTCCTGCATTTCCGCCCGCGCAAAAACAATCGCTTCCTCTTCCGTCATCGCAGCGGCTTTCTCCGCCACATTGCCGCCCAGATACCAGACGTATTCCGGATCCCCCGCTGCATTCTCGCGGAAAATATGACTGGTCACCGTCACGCGCGGCTTGGGCTGGCCCACAATGCCATGACCGAACAAAGGTGCCGGCAAGGGCCGCACCATGATCTGCCGCAGGGGACGACGCTGGGTTTTCTGCTCCGCCACCCGCATGAGTTTCAAGGCCTCCTCGTTGCCCGTTCCTGCTGCGAAGATAACCAGTTGCGCGCCCAGAACCTGCCCGTCAACGGCGACTTGTCCATCCGGCAGCAATTCCTGCACGCTGCCGCGCAGAACGCGTCCGGCGAGATTCGCCGTCAGCGCCGCCAGCAGGGACTTCGTCTCGAGAACCCGCTCCGGCAGTTCGTAAACCGGGCCGCGGAACGCTTTCTGCTCCTGCAGGACAAGCGGAAAATCCACCGGTTTCAGCCGGACGGTTTTCTTGTTCACCGCCCGCGCCGCACCCAGAATGGCAAGCCCCGAGAGCCATGACCCGCCCGCCTTCCACATCACCTGCGTCTCGCTGACCGACCGGACCCGGGACAGGTCGATATCGCCCCAGCCGCTGAAACACGCTTCCCAGCGCGCCGGCATCGCGGCGATGGATTGCGCATGACCGCCCGTGCCGCCCTTGAGCGTATATTTCTGCCCGCCATGGATCATGCCTTGCGAGGCCAGGGTCTGGCCGCTGCCCACGGCGTCTTTTTCGATCACGATCAGGTTATAGCCCGCGCGCTTCAGCCGGTTGGCGAGCCAGAGGCCGGCGATGCCGCCGCCAAAAATAATAATGTCGTAAAAACGGACCATGATTGCACTCTACAGAAATAACGGCAGCGTCACAAGAAAGGCCAGCGCGCCCCAGACCAGCTGTTCGCGCACAGTCCGTTCCTTCCAGACCAGCGCGGCCAGAATAAGGATGACCGGCTTGGTCATGGCCTGCACCGTCACGACGGCAGTTACGGGATTAATGGAAACCTGCTGATAAAACTTGACCAGTTCCGTCGCCATATAAAACACTCCGGCCAGAGCCGCCGTCTTGTGCAACAGGGCCGTTTTCAGCACTGCCGCATTTTTCCAGTTGAGCGCCAGCGCAACACCAAGCAGGACAAGATTGGAAACCAGCAGCAAGGAAAACCAGTTCACATCCCGCGTCAGCACATGGTCAAGCGAGGACAGCACGACGGAAATCCCCACCAGCTTGACATAGGCCAGCCGTCCCCGCAGCGAAAGGTCGGATAAATGTCCCTTGAGGAAAAATGCCGCCGAGAGGCCGCAAAGCCCCAGCGCCGCCGTCCATTGCCCTGCCGTCAGGGTCTCCCCCAGAAACGCATTTGCAATCGCAATCAAGCCGACAGCGAGCGGCGTCACGTAATGGCGCGAGGACAGGCTCATCTGCATCAGCTCCTGACTGACGACAAACAGCAGGTAAAGCAGCGCACCTTTCAACAGCGCCAGAACAAGCAACAGCGGGGCGGCCATGAACTTCTGCCAGCCCTCCCCCCACAAATGCCCGAAAACCGGCGCAACGCAGAGCAACCCGAACAGTGTCCAGATACTGATAAAAACCGGCGCGGTGCGATGATCCAGCCGCACGCTGCAGACCTTGAGCGTAACAAGATGGCCGATGGTCAGCAGAAACAGTATCCCCAGCAGCATATGACCTGTATCGAACATCGGCTTGCCTTTGATAATTTACATAATTTGACTAAACGAGAGTATCATCCTGACGCCCTCCCGGCAAATGTAAAAGACCCTTGAAAAATTGACAACAGATCGTTTCGGGCGTATAGATTTGCAGAATCAGACTTAAGGATATTTCAGTATTATGACCAGCAAAACCGCCAAAGAATTTAGCAAAAAGACCCGCGCCCCGCGGCTCTACCTCTATTCCGTCAGTGTCCGCACCAATAACACACGCAAAAAAAACTACGCGAACGAAGCCGCGCAGATGGTCGAAACCCTGAAACAGCTGGCGGCGGAAAAAGGCTTTGCCGACAAGGTCTCTTTCAATCCTGAAGAATCCATGGCGAAAATCGGCATTCTCTTTATGAAGGCGCCGGAGAAATTCGCAGCGCTGGTCCGCAGAGTGGACGGCATCCAGTATGTGGAAAAACCCGCCGACCGCAAGCTGATCAACCCGGCCCTGCGGCGATAACCGTCGCTTTATAGCCCTTCAAAAATCTTCCGCACACAACGGGTCACATCGCCGAAATTTTTATCGACGATATGATGCGCCCCCGCTTCTTCCAGATGCGCGCGCAGATGCGTCCCCCAGGTCACGCCGATGGTATGCGTCGCGGCAGACCGCCCCATGCGGATATCCATGCTGGTATCGCCGACCATCACGGTTTCCGCGGGCGCAAAGGACAGCTCGCGCATGACGCTTTGCAGCTGATCCGGTTCCGGCTTCTCCTTCTCGCCCCGGCGGCGGACATCCGTCTGGCTGCGCGTGGCCGAGAACAACCGGCCGATATTGTGCCATTCCAGCAGATGCCGCAGGGGCGGTTCCGGCTTGGACGTAACGATGCCCAGCGTGTAGCCCAGATCCTTCAGCTCGATCAGGGAGTCCTCGACCCCCGCAAACAGCAAGGGGGTCTTGTGCGCCTCGCCCGACAACGACCAGTCATCGGTCATGTGAAAAGCGGCGTAAAGATGGGCGCGCTGCTCCTCGCGCGATACGCCCCACTTGAAATCATGGTTATGCGGATCGCCATAGCCGAATTTTATCGTTTCGAGGCAGGGATGCGGCAGGCCTTTATCGCGCGAATATTCGGCTACCACCTTTTCAAACAGGCCGAAGGAATCAAGGATCGTGCCATCGACATCAAAGACAATCAGACCGGACATGCCCGCGCTTTCTTTTCCACCAGCGGATAGCCGTACCCGAAATCATGCGTCAGAAAACGGCGACAGGCCTCGTCAAAAAATTTTTGATTTTCAGGGGTAAAGTAGGACTCCAGCGGCTGGTGATTTGTGCGCACCACCGTTGTTGTCACCGCCGGGTTTTGCTTTTCCGCCATTTTCTCGCGCGTGCTGGCTGTCACAGCCCGCGCAATCACCTCCGCCGTGGCCCCCGTAATGCCGAAAAACGCACAGACATCCCGCAAGGCGCTTTCCGGACGGGCCTTCATGTCCTCATAACGCAACGACAAGACCTTTCGGGGCGCGCGGTCTATCACCCGGCCCCATTCGTTCATGAAACGCATGCGGGAATAGATATCGCTATAATATTTTTTCTTTCTCAGGTCGCTGCGCAGATAGGTGGAAAAATCCGGCGTGCCATAATCGCCCTTGAAACGCTCGTAATGCGAAACCAGGGAATCCTTCAGCTCGCGCACCAGCACCAGATATTTCGGATAGTGCAGAAAAGGCAGCTGCAGGGTCAGCGCATGCGGATAGCCGTGCGAATGCACGATCTGCGGGATATTTTTATAAAGCGGCGGCGATTTGACATGGCCGATAATGCTGTCATCCTGAATATGCGCCATCGGCGGCAAATCATAAATCTCCATCAGCGCATGGCCCAGCAGGTTCTTGATCCAGTGGCTGCCGGACTGCTGCATGGAAACGATATGCCCGTCAAACCCCCGATGATGCATCAGGGAAGCATTCGACCAGCGGCGATTCAGCGTCGTCGCATGAAAACGCCAGTCCTGCGCGCCGTCCGTCGTCATGCCTGATCCAGCTTCGCTTTCAACAGATCGTTGACGACGCCGGGATTCGCCTTGCCGCCGGATTGCTTGAGCACCTGCCCGACAAAGAAGCCGAAGAGCTTGTCCTTGCCGCTTCTGTATTCCGCAATCTTGTCCGGATTGGCGGCCAGAACGGCATCGACGATTTTCTCGATCGCGCCGGTATCCGTGATCTGGCGCAATCCTTTTTCCTCGACAATCTGCGCCGCATCCTTGCCGCTGGCCAGCATTTCAGCGAAAACCTCCTTGGCGATCTTGCCGGAAATCGTATTGTCCGCGATCAGATCGACCAGCCCGCCCAGTTGCAGGGCCGAAACTGGACTTTCAGAAATTTCCTTTTCCGCCTTATTCAAAGCGCCCAGCAATTCGCTGATCAGCCAGTTGGCCACCAGCTTGGGGTCACGGCCCTTGACTGCCGTCTCGTAATAGGCGGCCCGCTCGTTTTCCGCCACCAGAATGCCCGCGTCATAGGCCGAGAGGCCCAATTGCGCGATATAGCGTTTTTTCTTCGCATCCGGCAGCTCCGGCAGCGTGGCGCGGATTTGCGCGACAAAATCCTCTTCCAGCGTCAGCGGCAGCAGATCCGGGTCGGGGAAATACCGGTAATCATGCGCGTCTTCCTTGGAACGCATGGCGCGTGTCGTGCCGTTTTTGGTATCGAACAACCGCGTCTCCTGATGGATTTTACCGCCGCCCTCGATCACTTCGATCTGGCGCCGCGCCTCGTAAACGATCGCCTGTTCAACGAAACGCACCGAATTGACGTTCTTGATCTCGCACCGCGTTCCCAGCGGCTCTCCGGGGCGGCGGACGGAAACATTCACGTCGCAGCGCATCGAGCCTTCATCCATATTCCCGTCGCAGGTGCCCAGCGCCCGCACGATCGCGCGCAGCTTTGTCACATAGGCGCCAGCCTCTTCCGGTGCCCGCATGTCCGGCTTGGAGACAATTTCCATCAGCGGATTGCCCGAACGGTTCAGATCGACATAGCTTTTCGACGGATGCTGGTCATGCAGCGATTTCCCCGCATCCTGTTCCAGATGCAGCCGCTCGACGCCGATAACCTTGGTCGTCCCGTCCGCAAGGTCGATTTCGATCGCGCCCTCGCCCACAATCGGGTGCTGGTACTGAGAAATCTGGTAGCCCTGCGGCAGATCGGGATAGAAATAGTTCTTGCGCTCGAACACGGAAACGAGATTTATCTTCGCATTCAGGCCCAGCCCCGTGCGCACGGCCTTCTCGACACATTCCCGGTTCAGCACCGGCAGCATGCCCGGCATCCCGGCATCCACCGGCGAGACCTGCGAATTCGGCGCCGCGCCAAAAGCCGCGGAAGCGCCGGAAAACAGTTTTGATCTGGTGAGCACCTGGGCATGGACTTCCAGCCCGATGACCATTTCCCATTCCCCCGTTTCACCCTTCAACAATGCGTGCGTCATGTCATGCGTCCTTATGCGGCTTTATTCAAAAGAGACTGCGGCAGCGCGGTAAAGGCGGCCGCCTCTTCCAGCACATGTGCGGCCTTGAAAAGCGTTTGCTCTTCAAACGGCCGGCCCAGCAGTTGCAGGCCCAGCGGCAGCCCGTCGGCGCTGAGACCGACCGGCAGACTCATCCCCGGCATCCCCGCCATCGAGGCCGGGATGGTGAAAATATCGTTCAGATACATCGTCACCGGATCCTGCAGGTTCTCGCCGATAGCGAAAGCCGGCGTCGGCGCCGTCGGCGTCAACAGCACATCGCATTGCCGATAAGCATTGATAAAATCCTGCCAGATCAGTTTGCGCACTTTACGCGCCTGATTGTAATAGGCGTCGTAATACCCCGCCGACAGCACATAGGTCCCTACCAGAATGCGGCGCTTGACCTCGCGGCCGAAACCCTGCGCGCGCGTTTTCTCGTAGGTGTCGATCAGATTGTCACCCTCGACCCGCAGGCCGAAACGCACACCGTCATACCGCGCCAGATTGGAGGAACACTCCGCCGGCGCAATCACGTAATAGGTCTGCAGCGCATATTTGGTATGCGGCAGGGAAACACTGACGATTTCCGCCCCGGCATCCTTCAGCATCGCGACACCTTTGTCCCACAGGGCCAGAATCTCCGGATTGGTCCCCGCCACGCGGTATTCCTGCGGCACGCCCACCTTCAGGCCCTTGACGCTCCCACCGAGCCCTGCGGCATAATCCGGCACCGGACAATCGACCGAGGTTGAATCTTTCGGATCAAATCCGGCCATGGACTGCAACAGCAAGGCGCAGTCTTCCACCGTCCGCGCAAAAGGCCCCGGCTGGTCGAGCGAGGAAGCAAAGGCAATCACGCCGAAACGCGAGCATCGCCCGTAGGTCGGCTTGATTCCGGTGATCCCGCAAAAAGCGGCAGGCTGGCGGATGGAACCGCCCGTATCCGTTCCGGTAGCGCCCATCGCGATCCGCGCCGCGACAGCAGCGGCGGAACCGCCGGAAGACCCCCCCGGCACCAGCTTCTTGTCCGGCGCCGTCGTGCTGCGCCAGGGATTAATCACGCCGCCAAAAGCGGAAGTGCCGTTGGAAGACCCCATCGCGAATTCATCCAGATTGGCTTTGCCGAGCGAAATCGTGCCGTCCGCTTTCAGCTTGCCGGACACCGTCGATTCATAAGGCGGCCTGAACCCTTCGAGAATTTTGCTGGCCGCCGTCGTCTGGACGCCTTCGGTGCAAAACAGGTCTTTCATGGCAATCGGAATGCCGTCAAGCGGCAGAGCCTTGCCCGCCGCATAGCGGGCATCGGCGGCTTTCGCCTGAACGCGCGCGGCGTCGAAAGTCTCGGTGATATAACAGTTCAGGCCCCGCGCCGCTTCGGAAGCCCTGATATGCGCCTCCGTCAGCTCGCTGGCGGTAAATTCTTTTTTCTTCAGCCCCGCAAGGGCGGCCCTGATCGTCAGATGCGTCAAACGGGTCATGATTTACTCCACCACTTTGGGAACGACAAAGAAACCGGCGGTTTCTTCCGGCGCGTTAGCGAGGATTTTTTCAGGAACGCCGCCATCGGTCACTTCATCCGCGCGCAGGAAGGGCTGCATCTGCACAACGCTGGTCATCGGCTCCACTCCCGCCGTATCAACGGCGTTGAGCTCCTCGATCATCGTCATGATATTCGTGAGTTCCGTCGCCAGCGTGGCTTTCTCTTCCTCGCTGACGCGGATACGCGCCAGCCGGGCTATTTTTCCCACCGTTTCTTTATCAATGGACATTTGCGTTTTCCCTATTTAAAAACATGGGAGGAATCTAACATGCCCGTTGTCACAATTAAAGAACTGAGAGCCCATTTGCCGCCAAAATCACGCATTTTGGGCATGGACCATGGCGAAAAGACCATCGGGCTGGCGCTGTCCAATCCGGACCTGACCTTTGCAACGCCCTTCAAAACCCTGCGGCGCTCCACGTTTACGGAAAATGTAGATGAAATCGCCCGGATCTGCCGCGAATATGCCGTCCGTGGATTTGTCATCGGGCTTCCCTATAATATGGACGGCAGCGAGGGGCGGCGGGCCGAATCTGTCCGCGGCTTTGCCGCCAACCTGATGAAAGCCCAAACGGCGCTGGGATTCGATCCCCTGATCGCCTTTCAGGACGAGCGCCTGTCTACCTACGCTGTCGAACAGTTCCTGATCGAGGAACGCAACATGCGCCGTGACAAACGCAAGGCCGTTATCGATGCCCATGCCGCCGCGCATATCCTGCAAGCAGCGCTGGCGGATTCGCCCTGAAACAAATCCTTTCTTTTGTCAGTATTCCACCAAAACATGATAGTAATCATATCTTCCGGTCCGCAAGATGCAGGCCGCAGGCTCCCCCGGGGCCGCGTCCAGAAGGGGATCGGCGAGGCTGGCCTCGACCGGAATGCCGGAAATGCCAAGCCCTTTATTGATCGCCATGCACACTTCTTTCGTAAGAGACAAATAGCTTATAACCACATCCGGCGCCGTCGTGCCAATGCCGTCAACCGCCACCGACTGCCCCGCAAAAAGACAAATTCCAAACTGATTATAAGGATCGCAAACAGGCGCGCGCGTATTAAGGGGTCCAGCCGTCATATCCTGCGTAAAAGCCGCCGGCGGCGGGTCCGGCATTCTTGCCCCTCCCCCTTCGGGGGAGAAAACGCAATTCACGCCCGTGCTGCAAAGATCGAAAAGCGTATCCGGCATGAATTCCAGATCGGTCCTGTTTGTTCCGGTCAGGACCATGCGCGTCACTGCCGTCTGGATCGCCGCGACCTCCTGCGAAATCTGGGCCGCCATAATTATCGCGGCCTCTTTGTCCGTCGTCCCTCCGCCGCGCCCGGATTGCGTGACGGCATAGGACAGCGCCGCAAACAAGGCGACCGCGATCAGAATCAGAAATAAGGCGTTTCCGCGCTGGGAGCGCATTTAACCTCTCCTCTCTCCTCCGGAGAGTAACAAACAAATCAGGCTTTTTTATGAAGTTTTTACGGGTTTGGCCTGATAAATCCGGTTTATTCCTGCCGGTTTTTGCGGTAGTATAAATGCGCATAATCAAATAGTTAGGATCCGGACTCATGCCGCAGACCGCGCACAAAAGAAACATTGAACACTGCCGCGATCTTATTCTGGGCAGGATCGGCACGCTGCGCCCGAAAATTGCCATCATTCTTGGCTCCGGTCTGGGCGGGCTGGCCGACAGAATCGAGCAGCCGCAGCGGATTTCCTATGCCGACCTGCCGGGATTTCCCGTTCCCACCGTCGCCGGCCATGCCGGAGAACTTGTCGCCGGAACGCTCGGCGGCGTGGCCGTCTTTGCCCTGAAAGGCCGGCAGCATTTCTATGAAACAAATGACCCACACCCCCTGAAAACCATGATCCGCACCATGAAGGCCGCCGGCGTCGAAATACTTTTTATTTCCAATGCCGCCGGCAGTCTCCGGCCCCGGATCGGCGTCAGCGAATTGATGATGATCACCGATCATATCAACTTTATGGGATTTAATCCGCTCATCGGCCCCAATGACGATGACGTCGGCCCCCGCTTCCCCCCCATGAGCGACGCTTGGGATAAAGGCCTGCGCGACAAATTAACGGCGGTAGCCCGGCAAAAAAACATCCCCCTGCACGAAGGTGTCTATATCGCCTTTCGCGGGCCGGTTTTTGAAACACCGGCGGAAATCCGCATGGCGCAGACACTGGGCGCCGACGCCGTCGGCATGTCAAGCGTGCCGGACTGCATCATTGCCCGTCATTGCGGCTTGCGGGTGATCGGCTGTTCCTGCATCACCAATATGGGGGCGGGGCTAAGCGATGAAAACCTGAGCCATGCGCATACGCTGGAAAACGCCGGGCGGGGGGCGCAGAACTTTGAAGAACTGGTCACGGGGTTTGTGCAGACGCTATGACCTATCTCCCGCACCCCTCGCCGAATTTCAATGACCGCAAGGACGGGAAAAAGCCGGAACTTGTCGTCATCCACTTTACCGGAATGGATTCAACCGCCGCCGCGCTGGAGCGTCTTTGCGATCCGCAGGCGGAAGTCAGTGCGCATTATCTGATCGATGAGGAAGGCAACATCTATCATCTTGTCGATGAGGACAAGCGCGCCTGGCATGCCGGCGTTTCCGGCTGGAACGGGCAGGAAGATATCAACTCTGTCTCGATCGGCATCGAGCTTTCAAACCGCAACGGCAACGCCTATCCGCCGAAACAGATTTTTGCGCTCGCCCTGCTGTGCAAGGACATCATGCACCGGCACAATATCCCGCCGGAAAATGTCGTTGGCCATTCCGATATCGCACCGGATCGCAAGGACGATCCCGGCGCGCATTTTCCCTGGAAAATGCTGTCCCGCCACGGGATCGGGAAATGGCCGCGGCCGAATTTGAGGGACCGCTTTAACGCCGCGGCAGCCGCCAAAAAACCGCAGAAACTCCGCGCCCTTTTCGCCAAGGCGGGCTATCCGACCAAAAGCGCCACCACAGAGCAGCTGGTTGCCGCTTTTCAGCAGCGCTATGAACCTGCAGTCTACGCCGGCAAGGGCGTCCCGGGGAAAGCCACCGCGCGCACCGTTGCCAAACTCCGCGCGCTGGCCCGCGCCAATGCCGCGCGCAGAAAAAGAAAAACAGGATGATGGTTGCCGAAGCGCCCTCCCCCAATTTCGATGCCCGCGCCGACGGCAAGTCCCCGCGCCTGCTGATCCTGCATTACACCGACCTGAACAGCGCCTTTGAATCCCTGAATATCCTGCAAGACCCCGTCCGGAAAGTCAGCGCCCACTATCTGGTGGATGAAGACGGCAGTATAACCCGTCTTGTCCCCGAGGAGCTGCGCGCCTGGCACGCCGGAAAATCGTGGTGGGAAGGGGAAACGGATATCAACTCCATCTCGATCGGCATCGAGATCCAGAACCCCGGCCACAGCAACGGATACCGGGCTTTTCCCGACGATCAAATGCAGTCCGTCTTTGCACTCTGCCGCGACATTGCCGCCCGCCACAGTATTCTGCCCTATCATATTCTGGCGCATTCCGATATCGCCCCCGCCCGCAAGAAAGATCCGGGCGAACTTTTCCCGTGGGAATGGCTGGCGCAAAACGGCATCGGGCTCTGGCCGGAAGTGACCGGACAGGACGTCAGCGCCGCCGAAGAGATTCTTTCCTCCCAACAAGATATTTGCAATCTGCTGGGCCGCTTTGGCTACAATGCACGCGAGGATTTCCAGACGCTTGTCACCGGCTTCCAGCGGCATTTTTTTCCGGAGGTTTTCGCTACGCCCGCGGCAGTCGGCGTTGCCGATCTGAATACCGTCAGCCGCATGGCCGCCGTCATGCGGCAAAAGCTGGCCCTGCGCCGCCGCACGTCCTGATTTTTACAAAAGAAAGCCCCCGCGCCGGTCGCGGGGGCTTCCCAAAGCGGAGATTATAGTCCGGTCTAGTTTGCCTGACGACGCAGGAAAGCGGGAATATCCAGCTCGTCCTCGTCCTTCTTGCCGCCGTCTTCGACGGAAAGTCTGGCCGCATTTTCCGTTCTGGCCGCCGCCGGAGCCTCGTCCTTGCGCTGCATGGTGAAGCGCTCGAACAAAGACGGCGATTTTTTTACAGCCTTTTCAACCGCAGGCGCCACCGGCGCTTTGAGCGACGGCTGAGAAACCGCCGGTTCGACTGCCGCCGATGCCGTTATTGTTTCCTCTGCCGCAAAAAGATCGGCGGAAGACGCCTGGCGCGGATCAACCGGCTTGGGCGGAATGAAGCTGTCCCCATGCCGTTTGGCACGCGGCTGCTGTGCTTGCAGCGGCGGACGCTGGTAATTCTGCGTGACCGGCGGGGTCAGCGGTTTCGTCCAGGTCTGCTCTTCGCTTTCCACTTCATCGAGCTTGCGGGCGGTGGCTGCGGCAGCAACCGCATATCCCGTTGCCGCGGCATGACCGACAGTCATCTGCGGTTCCGGCGAACGCTCCCAGCCATCCGCTGGCGCCGCTGCCATAACCGGAGCCGCGGAACGCTGCGCCATGACAGGGGCCTGTGCTGGAGTTTGCGCCATCATCCCCGGGCGCGCCGCCATGGATGTCGCGTATCCTGTCCCCGTCCCGCCCTGATGCGGCATGATCGCTGCCGGAATATCGCCGCGCAACGCCGTTCTTTCGTAAGACGGATAGCCGCCAGCGCTGGCGTAGCCGCCGGAAACAGGTTTTGTCTGCGGGGCCACAGCCGGGCGCCGCGCCGGCTCGACATTCGCGCTGGCGAACTGCATCGTGCGGTCTTTTGCGGCAACGGCCATGTCAATGCCGGTGGCGACAACGGAAACACGCATCTTGCCCTGCATCGTCTGGTCGAAGGTAGAACCAAAGATAATATTGGCGTCAGGATCGACCTCGTCACGGATGCGATTGGCGGCTTCATCCACCTCGAACAGCGTCATGTCGAGGCCGCCGGTGATATTGATAAGAACGCCGCGCGCGCCCTTCATCGAAACATCGTCCAGCAGCGGGTTGGAAATCGCGGATTCCGCGGCTTCCACGGCCCGGCGCTCCCCTTCAGCCTCGCCCGTGCCCATCATCGCCTTGCCCATTTCGGCCATCACGGCGCGAATATCGGCAAAGTCGAGATTGATCAGGCCCGGCATGACCATCAGATCCGTCACACCGCGGACACCGGATTGCAGGACTTCATCCGCCAGCTTGAACGCATCGGCGAAAGTCGTTTTCTCGTTCGCGATGCGGAACAGGTTCTGGTTCGGAATAATAATGAGCGTATCGACATGCTTTTGCAGCTCGGCGATCCCCGTTTCCGCCAGCTTCATGCGATGCGTGCCTTCAAAGTGGAAAGGCTTGGTCACAACACCGACTGTCAGGATCCCCGCATTGCGCGCCGCTTCGGCAATCACCGCCGCCGCACCCGTTCCCGTCCCGCCGCCCATGCCGGCCGTGACGAAAACCATGTTCGAGCCTTCGAGATAGGAAAGAATCTCGTCGATGCTTTCTTCCGCCGCCGCGCGCCCGATTTCAGGATTGGCCCCGGCCCCGAGACCACGCGTCACATTGGCCCCCAGCTGGATTTTATGCGCTGCCGCATTGCCTTCCAGCGCTTGGGCGTCTGTGTTGCAGACAAGGAACTCACAACCCTCGAGGTTGGAATTGATCATGTTGTTGACGGCATTGCCGCCGGCCCCGCCCACGCCGATCACTGTGATCCTTGGCTTCAGACGATTGGTTGGTGTTTGCATTCTGACGTTTATCATTTTTTTATTCCTCCGCTTCGCTTTTGGGTGATTCTACTTGCTCTCTTCTTTTCTTTCCAGAGTCATCATGCGTTTCTCTGCACTTTTTTTCAGGCTAAATATTTGATGAATCAGCAGTTTTTCAGGGTCGAAAAGCGTGAAAATCCTGAAAGTTGAATCGTTTACCAGTTCTCCTTCAACCAATGCGTGACCTTCTGCAAAAAATTACCAGTAAAGGGCATTTGCATGATAAAGCCGCCGCCGAGCCCGTAACCCTCGCGACTCTGCGGAATTTCGCCCGCATGTTCGGCGGCATAAATCAGCAAACCGGCGCAAGTCGAGAAGGCGGGGCCGCTCGTCGCCTCGGCCAGACCCCGCACATGATGCGGCCGGCCCAGCCGGATCTGCTTGTCAAGAATAAGCTGGCCGATTTCGCACAGGCCCGGCAGTTGTGACGCCCCGCCGGTCAGCACGACGCGCCGTCCGGCAGTCTGCTGCAGCCCGCTATCCACGATTTTTGCCCGCACCAGTTCAAAAGTTTCCTCGATCCGGGGCTGGATAATTCCCGTCAGCAAGGACTTCGGCACATAGTTGGGTTGCGCATGCTCCTCTTCCCCGATCGGCGGCACGTCAATCATGGCGCCATCGTCATGGTTGATCGCGTGCGCGCAGCCAAAAAGGGTCTTGATCCGTTCGGCATCGGCCAGCGACGTCGTCAGCCCACGTGCCACATCGCTGGTGACATGGTTCCCCCCGACCGGAATGGCCGAGGTGTGAATCAGCTTGCCTTCGAAGAATACGGCGATGCTGGTCGTGCCGCCGCCCATATCAATGACCGTGCACCCCAGATCCATTTCATCCCCGACCAGCGTCGCCAGCCCGGAGGCATAAGGAGTCGCGCAAAAACCATCGATTTCAATCTGGTTCTGCGCTGCGACAATTGACAGGTTACGCGTTGAAGCGGACAGCGCCGTCACGATATTGAGATTGACCCCCAGCAGCTGGCCGGTCATGCCTCGCGGGTCCTGAATGCCGCGCTGCTTGTCGATGGTATAGGCGGCCGGGGCCACATGGATCAGTTCGTCCTTGCCCGGCACGGCCACCGTGCGGCCATGCGCCAGCGCATTGCGAATATCCCTGTCGGAAACTTCATGCCCGGAAATGCGAATATCGACAGCCAGCTGGTGCGACAAGGTTTGCGTACCCGGCACGTTCACGATAACGGAGCGGATGGGGTGCCCCTGCAGCCTGTCCCGCGCCATCTGTTCCGCCGCCTCGACAGCGCTGGCCACGGCGGCTTCGGCCGCGCGCAGATCGACAATCGTTCCGGCCTTGACCCCGTGCGAGGCCTGATGCCCGATGCCAATAACCTCTATCGTCCCGTGGCTTTTAACCTCGGCAATGAAACAGCAGACCTTGCTGGTACCGATATCAAGCGCGGCGATGATATTGCGGGCAGAAAGAAGATCCTGCTTTCCCCGCTGCGGCACCATTATTTTTTTATTCTCTTTTTTGTCTTTACCGATCTTTTCTTTCATCCTGTTCCTCCGCTTTTTTCTTTTTTTCTTTTCTTCTTCTTATCTCTTATCCGCTTATGTTTTCTTTCCGGCGGCTTTTTCCGCCTCCAGCGGCAGAATATCGACGATCATCTGGCCCGAAACACGAAGATCCACCGTCGCCACCGCTTTTCCAAGCAAATCCTGTTCCTGCGCCGTCTTGACAAATCTCCGCAAAGCCAGCTCGGTATCCTGTTCCGGCAGACGGACGATCACGCCGTTCCGGAGATGGAGATCCCACCTCCGCTGCCCTACGCGCACCGCGGAGACGACCGCCGCCGCAAGAAACGGCTCGGCGGCCAGCAGTCCTTTCAGATGGCGGACCTGTTCGGCGGCCCCCGCCCCCACGACCAGCGGCAGCTCCTGATATTCCTCCGTCCGGGCCAGCGCCAGAACATGCCCCTTGTCGTCAACGACCGATATCTTTTTTTGATACTGCCAGAGGGCGGCGGGAACCCGCTCCTGCAAATCCACGATCACCGTATCCGGCAGCCGCCTTGAAACAACGACCCTGTCAACCCACGTAATATCCGCCAGCGTTTCCTGCGCCGCACCGACATTGACGGCGAATAAGGGCATCCCCTGCCGGATATCGAGGCGGGAAAGGATTTCTTCCTGCGGTGTGCGCTGCCGCCCGATCACAAGAATGTTTTCAACGCGGAACCCGGCGGCGGCCGTCACCCCGATGCTTTTCCCCCGCAGCCAGTCCCCGGCCTGCGTGAAGGTTCCGCTGTGCCATCCCGCAAAGACAACCGCGCTCGTCAGCATCAGGCCCGTCAGAGCCAGAACGGCCCGGCGCGCCCGCAAGCCCCAGAGCCGGGAGCTGCGCCGCGCCCGCGAATTATCCCGTTTAAACCAGAACCTCATCCCCAAATCCCCAGTTCTCTCAAGCCCCGTATTTCAAGCGCATAAACTCAGGTATGCACTCTGGCATTTTCAACCAGCCACGCCACCAGATCCCCGAAACCTAACCCCGTATAAGCCGCCTGTTCCGGAACCAGCGATGTCGGCGTCATGCCTGGCTGGGTATTGGTTTCAAGATAGAAAAGTCCCGAAACCCCCGGTTCGTTGTCATTATACCGGAAATCGCTGCGGGTGACACCTGCACAGCCCAGATTTTCATGCGCGAAGGCGGCCAGCCGCAGCGCCTCGTTAAAAACAGCCTGATCAATGGCGGCGGGCACGACATGGGCAGAGCCGCCAGCGGCGTATTTCGCGTCATAGTCATAGAAGGTATTTTGCGTGCAGATTTCCGTTACCGTCAGGGCACGAGCTTTTTCCTTTTCCGTCCCCATCACGGCGACCGAAAGTTCACGACCCGGAATATATTTTTCCACCAGCGCCTGCGGCCCATAGGCCCATTGATCGAGTCCCAGCGGAGGACGGTTATCCCCTTCACGCACAATAAAAACACCGACGCTCGACCCTTCCTCGTTCGGCTTGACAACATAGGGCGGGGCAAAAGGCACATGCCCCCGCCGGATGTCGTCAATATGCAACAACTGCCCCTCCGCGCAAGGCATCCCGAGGGGGTGCAGCACTTCCTTGGCCTTGTGTTTGTTCATTGCCAGTGCGGAAGCCAGCGGCGCGGAATGCGTATAGGGGATATTCAATATTTCCAGAACGCCTTGCAAACAACCATCTTCCCCGCCGCGCCCGTGCAGGGCATTAAAAACAACATCCGGTGCCGGCGTCAGCGCCGCGAGCAGGGCCGGCAAATCCCGCCGCACATCAATTTCATGAACCTGATATCCCTTGTCGCGCAAAGCCTGCGCGCAAGCTTTACCGCTGGTGAGCGATACATTGCGTTCCGCCGACCATCCCCCCATGAGAACCGCGACCGTTTTGGCCATTTCCCTGCTGCCCCTTATGCCCCTTTATCCATCAGGGCCCGGATATCCGTATCTTTTTCAAGAGGGAGACCGAGACGCCTGATTTCCCACCGTAACATGACACCGGACTTTTCCGCAACACGTTTACGCACTTCCTCGCCCAGCCGTTCCAGATCCGCCGCATTCGCCGTCCCGTTATTGATCATGAAATTGCAGTGCAGCGTGGACATTTCCGCCTGTCCCACTTTCAACCCCCGGCACCCTGCCTCATCGATCAGCTGCCAGGCGCTCTTGCCGCCGGATTCCTCCGGCGCGGGATTGGCAAAGGTCGAACCGCCGGTTTTGGTGCGGATCGGCTGGCTTTCCGATCGCTTTTGCTTGATCTCCGCCATCCGCAGCTCGATATCAGAAACATCGCCGGCATACCCCTGCAACCGGCAGCCCAGAAAAATAACCGATGCCGGCAGGGCATTCTTGCGATAGCTCATCCCCATTTCCGCCGGTCCCAGCGCCTTTACCGTCCCGTCCCGGAAAAGGACATCGGCCGTCACCACAACATCCTTCATTTCGCCGCCGTAAGCCCCGGCGTTCATGCGTAGCGCCCCGCCAATCGTGCCCGGAATGCCGCTGAGAAATTCCAGACCGGCAATGCCATGACTGGACGCCACCAGCGCCACATTCATGTCCATGGCGGCGGCGCCGGCGGAAATACATAACCCCTCTTCCGGCACGATCGCGGCAAATTCCCGCCCGAACCGGATCACCACCCCCGGAATTCCGCCATCACGGATAATAACATTGGACGCCACCCCGAGAACCGTGACGGGAACCTCTGGCGGACAGCCTTGCAAAAAAGCAACCAGATCCTCACGATCCGCCGGACGGAACAAAAGCTCTGCCGGACCCCCGACACCAAACCATGTCATCGGCCCGAGCGGGGCATTGGGCGTCATCCGCCCCCGCACTGGCGGCAACCTGTCCTTCAATACGCTCTTGAAATGCGGCGTATCCACGGTATGGCGAATAACCGGACTCATGCGATGCCTCCCTTTTGTGCCGCCGCCGCGCCCCAGACCTGTTCCAGCGCCGCCGGCAGGCTCTGCGCCCACTGCGTAATACTTCCAGCCCCCAGACAGACGACGAAATCGCCGGCGCGCGCGATATCGCCGATAACAGTCGGCAAGGCCTCCGGCGCGGGCAGGACCCGCACATCCCCGTGTCCGGCCTTGCGGATGCCGCTGGCCAGCGCGCCTTTATCAATGCCGGCAACGGGCTTTTCCCCAGCGGCATAAACATCCGCGATAACCACCGTATCCGCATCGCCAAAGCACGACCTGAACTGGTCAAACAATCCCGCCAGACGGGAATAACGGTGCGGCTGCATGACGGCAATGACCCGTCCGCCGCCGCCGCGCGCCGCCAGCGCTTCCCGCGCCGCGCGCAGGACAACCGCGATTTCAACCGGATGATGCGCATAGTCATCAACAACAGTGACGCCCCGCACAACCCCCGTCACAGTGAAGCGCCGCTTGACTCCCGCAAATCCCGCCAATCCGGCGATGATTTTCTCCGCCTTCAGTCCCAGCTCATGCCCCACGGCAAAGGAGACGAGCGCATTTTGCACGTTATGCGCGCCGAAAAGCGGCAGCTGGATATTTTCAATTTTGTCCGGAAACCCCGGCAGCGCAGGATGATTGATCCGCACATCAAAAGCCTGCCCTGCTGCCTCCGTCCGGACATTCACCGCCTGAATATCCGCCAGCGCGGAAAAGCCGTAGGTGATGACCTTGCGGTGAATCTGTGGAATCAGCTCCGCGACCACGGGATGATCGATGCAGGCAACCGCCACGCCGTAAAAGGGCAGGTTATGCGCATAGGCAAGATAGGCCTTCTTCGCTGCGGCAAAACTGCCGTAATGGTCGAGGTGCTCCGGATCGATATTGGTAATAACCGAAATAACGCTGGGCAGGCTTATGAACGTGCCGTCACTTTCGTCCGATTCAACCACCATCCACTGCCCCTTGCCGAGACGGGTGTTGGTATCGTAACTGTTGACGATCCCGCCATTGATAACGGTCGGGTCAAGCCCGGCCCGTTCCAACACGCAACCTGTCAGCGCCGTCGTGGTCGTCTTGCCGTGCGTGCCGGAAATATTGATGCACCATTTATTGCGCATCAGCTCGGCCAGCAGATCCACGCGCGGAATCACCGGAATTTTTTGCGCCACCGCCGCTACAACCTCCGGATTATCGTCCTTGACAGCGCTTGAGCGGACGACAACGGCGACGAGAGCCCCCGCGGCATCCCGGATGTTTTCCGGCTGATGGCCGGTCAGGACGCGAATGCCCAGCGCGCGCAACCGCGCGACGTTGGCTCCTTCGGAAAGATCCGACCCCTGCACTTCATAGCCGAGCTTGTGCAGCACCTCGGCATAGCCGCTCATGCCGATCCCGCCGATTCCGACGATATGCACGGTTCCGATATGAAAGGGTAAGTCGAGAGGCATGCTGTTTATCTTATCCTTTTCTTCACGGCTTGGGCGGCTTGAGCCGGCGCGTTTCCGCCTCGACCAGATCCGCCAGCCGGAACGCGGCATCCGGCGCGCCGCAGGTTTTTGCAGCCGCCGCCGTCTTTTCCAGCAAAGCGGGTTGCGCCATCAGCTGCCCCAGCTTTTCTGCCAGTGCTTCAGGCGTAAAATCCTCCTGCATCATGACCCAGCCGCCGCCAGCACCGGCTACGGAATCGGCATTATATTTTTGCTGCATATCGCTATGGCCCGGATAGGGCACAAAGATTGCGGGCCGTCCGACAGCGGCGATTTCCGCAACCGTCGAAGCGCCGGAGCGCCCGATGAACAAATGACAGTCCGACAGCCGTACGGCGATATCATTGAAAAACGTTTTAATTTCCGCTTTCACGCCCGCCTGACGATACCTGTCTGCCGTAATATCCAGATCGTTCTCCCGGCATTGATGGACAATGCGCAGCCTGCGCTTCTCCGCCTCCGTCAGCAGCCCGACGGCCGCCGGGACAACATCGCTGAAAACGCTGGCTGCCTGACTGCCGCCGGTAATGAAAACGTTGAAGTCCGCCTCAGGCTGCGGCGCGCTGTAGGTTTCCTGCCGCACCGCCAGAATAGCTGCCCGCACCGGATTGCCGGTCGTAACGGCCTTGGCGAGATTTTCCGCCGTGATCCCCTTCGTACCGGAAAGCGCCGTCGCAATTTTTTCCGCTTTGTCCGCCAGCCAGACATTCGCCTTGCCCAGCACCGCGTTCTGCTCGTGCAGCAAAGTCGGAACGCCCGTTTTTTGCGCGGCAAACATCGCCGGAAAAGACGGATAACCGCCAAATCCGACAACCAGCGCAGGCTTGTGCTTGCGCAACAGCCGCACAGCCTGAAGGATCCCCGTTCCCATCGCGAAAACTGCCTTGACCTTGGAAACAATCCCGGATTTCAGATAGCCCGCCATCACGGTTTCGATCGTGACTTTGTCGCCCAGACTTTTAAAGGCGTTGCCGCGTTTGTCCGTCACGATGACCACTTTATGGCCGCGCGCCAGAAGCTCTGCCGCCAGCGCTTCCGCCGGAAAAAGATGCCCGCCTGTTCCGCCAGCCGCCAGCATAATGGTTGTTCGCATTTTATCCGTCATTTCTACCCGCCTTCCGCACCCGTAATGAGAAATTCTGCAATGAAAAATTCTGTCCTGCCGACCGGCCGCCCTGCGCATTCCTGCCTGTCAGGGCCAGCAGCATCCCCATGCCCAGCCCCAGCGACAACAGTGACGAACCGCCATAGCTGATAAAAGGCAGCGTCATGCCCTTGGCCGGCAGCAGCTGCAGCGAGGAGCCCATGTGAATCAGGCTTTGCAGCGCGAACTGGGTCAGCAGGCCGCCCGCGGCCAGCACGACGAACAGATCGTCACTGTTCATCACGCGCCAGATGCTGCGGCCGATGATAAAACAATAAAGCAAAACCAGCAAAAGCGCCACGATCAGGCCCAGCTCTTCCCCCGCGACCGAGAAAATAAAATCGGCATGCGCGTCCGGCAAAGTCATCTTGACCTGTCCGTGGCCGGGGCCGGTACCGAACAGCCCGCCGTTGCTGAAAGCATCCAGCGATTTCTGCACCTGATAATTGTCGCCGCTCTGCGGATCCAGAAAACGGTCGATCCGGCTGGCCACATGCGGGAAAAACAGATAGGCGCAGAAGATCCCCGCCCCGCCCAGAACCGCCAGAATAACCACCCAGAGCAAGGGCAGCCCCGAAAGGAAAACCTGCACCCCCCAGATGGCCGAAAGGACAAACGACATGCCGAAATCCGGCTGCAACAGCAGCAGGCCCAGCACCAGCACAAAAACCCCCGTGGCCAGCTGATGCCCCGGAAAATTCTCCTGATAATGATGACGGGCGATCAGCCAGGCGGAAATGACGGCAAAGGCCGGTTTGACAAACTCGGACGGCTGCAGGGAAAATCCAAAAATCTGCACCCAGCGCGTCGCCCCCTTGATTTCAACGCCCCAGAAGAGGGAAACAACCATCAACGCCATCGCCGCCAGCAGCACGAGCGTGCTGATCCGCCAGAGCGTTTTTCTCTCCGCAAGGGAGACCAGCAGCATGATGCCGATGGACGGCACCAGTATCAGCACATGCCGGAGCAGGAAATGAAAAGGGCTGAGACCCAGCCGCTCCGCCACCGCGGGGGAGGCTGCGGAAACCAGCAGAATTCCGGCCGCTGCCAGCACCAGCAAGGCGCCCAGCGTCCAGCGGTCCACTGTCCACCACCAGTTTCCAAGAACAGATTTTTCGCTGCGCGACAATACCGTCATCCCGAAACCTCTTTTACCTCTGCCGTTTCCGTCACGCTCCGGACCAGCGCTTCAAAAGCGTTCCCCCGCTGCTCATAGTCTTGAAACTGGTCAAAACTGGCGCAGGCGGGAGAAAGCAAAACAACCGCGTCCGCAAGATTTTCCCTTTGCGCCATATTATGCGCGGCGGCCACGGCTTTGTCGAGCGTGCCGCACAACGTATAGGGTTTTTCACGCGCCCCCAGCCACTGCGCCAGCTCTGGCGCCGCTTCCCCGACAAGAAAAGCATGACGCACATGATCCAGATGTTTTTCACAAGCCCGATAGCCGCTGCCCTTGGACTTGCCGCCGGCAATCCAGTAAACCGGCGAAAAAGTCGCGAGCGCCACCGCCGCCGATTCATCGTTCGTCGCCTTGCTGTCATTGACGTAGGACACCTTGTCAAGCACTGCGACGATATTCTGCCGGTGCGCCAGCCCCGGAAAGGATTCCAGTCCACGGATCGCCTCCGGCACGGTCACACCGGCCGCCCGCGTGGCCGCATAAGCCATCGCGGCATTTTGCCAGTTATGCCGGCCGCGCAAGGTCCGGCATTTTTTCAGATCCGTGACGGCGCAGCCGTTTTCCAGCAAAATACCCTCCGGCGTGACACAGACCCCCGCCGCCAGCAGCGTCTGACAGGATACGGGAATGTCTTTCCGCGCCGCATTGGCCACAGCGCCGTAAATCGCCGCCGACCAGTCGTCATCAAGGCTGACAATCCCCGTCCCCGCTCCTCTGAAAATCCGCGCCTTGACCGCCGCATAATTTTCCATTGTTCCATGACGATCAAGGTGATCCGGGCTCAGATTGACCAGTACCGCAATTTCCGGCGCAAAATCAGGACAGAGTTCAAGCTGATAGGAAGACAGCTCCAGCACATAGACGCCCGTTTCCGGCAATGGCGGCAAAGACAATGCCGGTGCGCCGATATTACCCCCTGTCGCTACCGTCCGTCCCGCCACGGCAAGAATATGCCCGGTCAGCGCCGTCGTCGTGGACTTGCCGTTCGTGCCGGTTATACCGATCGTATGCGCCCGTGGCAGGGCGCGATGAAACAATTCAATATCCCCCAGCACGGCAATTCCCGCCGCCTGTGCCCGGACAATGGCCGGATGCGTCAGGGGAATACCGGGCGCCGGACAGAGCAGCGAAAAAAGGGGCGGCTCCGCCTGCGCAAGATCGGCGATCACCCCGCCCGCCTGCCGCGCCTTTTCCCGCCGCGCCGCGTTATCGTCCCACAAAACCGTTTCTATCCCCGCCGCCCTGCAGGCCGCGAAAACGGAAAGACCGGTTTTACCCAGACCCAGCACGGCGAGCGGCCGTCCGCGAAGCGCCGAAAGCAATGGCTTGAGATCGATCATTGCCCTACCTCAGCTTCAGGGTTGCAAGCCCGATCAAGGCGAAAATTATCGAGATAATCCAGAACCGGATAACCACCTGCGTTTCCGGCCAGCCCTTTTTCTCGAAATGATGGTGAATCGGCGCCATTAAAAACACCCGCTTGCCGCGCAATTTGAAGGAAGCCACCTGAATGATCACCGAAAGGGTTTCGATGACGAAAATACCGCCGATAATGGCCAGAACGATCTCGTGCTTGGTAATGACCGCCACGGCCCCCAGCGCCCCGCCCATCGACAACGACCCTGTATCCCCCATGAAAACAGCGGCCGGCGGCGCATTGAACCACAAAAAGCCGAGACCAGCCCCCACCAGCGCCCCGCAAAAAACCGCCAGCTCCCCTGCATCCTTGACCGAATGAATCTGCAGATAATCCGCAAACGCGGCATGTCCGGCCAGATAGGAAATAGCGCCAAAGCAGGCCGCCGTAATCATGATCGGACCGATCGCAAGGCCGTCCAGCCCATCCGTCAGATTGACCGCATTCGCGGCACCGACAACGACCAGAATGCCGAACGGCACGAAAAACCAGCCCAGATCGACCAGCAAATTCTTGAAAAACGGAAAAGCCAGACTGGAGCCCAGCGTCCCCGTGGTCAAAACCATGACGCCCAGCACCGCCACCAGCGCAATCGAACATTCGAGCGCCAGACGCATCCGTCCCGAAATCCCGTTATGGCCTTTTTTGGTCAGCTTGGCATAGTCGTCCGCAAAACCAATCGCGCCATAACCCAGAAAAACGCCCAAAACGATCCACATGTAAGGATTGGCAATATCCACCCAGAGAACGGTTGCCAGCGTGACGGAAAACAAGATCATCAGCCCGCCCATCGTCGGCGTGCCTCTTTTCTTGAAATGCGTTTCAGGGCCGTCGCTGCGGATCGGTTGCCCCTCGCCCTGCTTTGACTTCAGCCAGCGGATGACGGCAGGGCCGATCACAAAAGACACGATCATCGCCGTCAAGACCGCGCCGCCCGTCCGGAAAGTCAGGTATTTGAATAGGTTAAAAACGGCAAACTGGTCGGCCAAAGGATAAAGCAGGTTATAAAGCATTGCGGTTATCCTTTATTTTGCTGGAGGGAGAAACCTGCAGGGCCCTAAGCGCCTCGACGATATAGGCCATCTTGCTCCCTGCCGAGCCTTTGACAAGAATGACATCTCCCGGACGCACCGCGTCGATAACTTTTTCCGCCAGCGCCTTGCTGTCCTGCGCCTGCCCGCCCTGCCAGTCCGCCGGCAAGGCCTGAAAGAGCGCATCCATCTGCGCCCCGCAGCAAAAAACCAGATCCGCCCGCGCCTTGAGCAACGGATTGGCCAGATCGGAGTGCAGCCGCGGCCCCTCCTTGCCCAGCTCCAGCATATCGCCCAGCACAGCGATGCGCCGCCCCCCTGCCGCCGGTTCCGTCATTTCAAAGACGGCAAAGGCCGCCAGCATGGAACCGGGATTGGCATTATAGCTTTCATCAATGATCGTGACAGGCGGCTGCCCCTCCACAATCGTAATCTGCAGGCGATTGCCGCGCCCCGCGACGGGAACAGCGTTTTCCAGCGCCTTGATCGCCGGGGTCAAGTCCCCGCCTACGGATTTGAGGACCGTCAGCGCGCCCAAAGCGTTCATGGCGATATGCTGTCCGGGGATGGGAAGCCGGTATTTCACCCGTTCCCCCATGACATCCCCTGTCACCTTGCTGCAATCCGCATGCAGGGCGCAATCGACCAGACGGCTGGAGGCATGATCATCCTCGCCAAAGCCGAGAATTGTGCCGACCCCCTGCTTTTCCGCCGCCGCCCGCAGGCGCGTATACATCGGGTTATCCATGTTCAGCACGACAATGCCATTTTCGTCCATCGCCAGAAAGATTTCCGCCTTGGCGTCGGCGATGGCCTCCAGCGTGCCAAAATGCTCGATATGCGCCGGTTCGATCGTTGTCACCAGCGCGACGTGCGGCCGCACCTGTGCTGTCAGCACAGCCAGCTCGCCGGCATGGTTCATCCCGAGCTCGAAGATCCCGAAAGCGGCGTCCCGCGGCAAATTCGCCAGCGACAGGGGCACGCCCCAGTGATTGTTGAAACTTTTCTTGCTGGCGTGCGTCTTGCCCAGCGCCGCGAACATCGTCGCCAGCATCTCCTTGGTTCCGGTTTTTCCGGCCGATCCCGTCACGGCGATAATCGTCGCCTGCGTCCGCGCCCGGGCCGCTTCCCCCAGCGCCTGCAAGGCCTGCATCGTATCATCGACACGCACCAGCGGCCAGGCCGGATCGGCAGGTACATAATCCTTTGAGACAATGGCCGCCGCCGCCCCTGCCTGAAAAGCCGTCGCCACATAGTCATGGCCATCCAGCCGGTCGCCCTTGAGCGCCAGAAAAATATCCCCCGGCTTTAACGAGCGCGTGTCGATGGAAACACCGTTGGCCTGAAAATCATGGGTGATTTCCCCGCCCGTGGCGGCTTTCGCCTCTTCCGCTGTCCAGAGCGGGGCATTTTTTTTATTTTCTTCCATTATTGCGTTACCTCCAGTACCGCGGCTTTCGCCTCTTTCACATCATCGAAGGGCAGGATCTCGCGACCGACGATCTGCCCCTGTTCGTGCCCCTTGCCCGCAATCACCAGCACATCCCCCGGCAGGAGAGAGCGCACCGCGCTGCGGATGGCGGCGCGGCGCTCGCCGATCTCCGTCGCGCCCGGACAGCCCTTCATCACTTCGCTGCGCACTACAGCGGCCTCTTCCGTCCGCGGGTTGTCATCGGTGACGATAACGGCATCGGCCAGACGCGCCGCGATCCCGCCCATAAGCGGCCGCTTGCCGCGATCCCGGTCGCCGCCGCAGCCGAAAACAACCCGCAGCTTTCCTTCCGTATGCGGCCGCAAGGCTCGAAGCATGGTTTCAAGGCCGTCAGGCGTATGGGCATAATCGACATAAACGGCAGCGCCGTTCGGATGGCGGGCGGCAAATTCAAGGCGCCCGCGCACGCTCCCCAGCCGCTCCAGCGCGTAAACCCCCTGCATGTGCAGCAACCGGTTCCCCGGATCTTCCGCCAGCACCAGCCCCAGAGCGCAAAGCGCATTCGACGCCTGAAACCCGCCGACCAGCGGCAATTCGAGACTGTATTTTTCCCCAAAGACCTCGATCTCCAGAAACTGGCCCGCCGGCAAGGGGGTTTGCTTGCACAAACGTATCTCGCTTCCTTTTTCACCATAGGAAATGACCTGCAACCCGCGCAGGGTGCAAATATCCCGCGCCGCCTGACCATAAGCGGCATCCATATTGATGACCGCAATGCCTTCCGCCGGCAGGACTTCGCGAAACAGGCGCATTTTCGCGGCAAAATAAGCCTCCATGCTGCCGTGATAATCCAGATGGTCGCGCGTGATGTTGGTAAATCCCGCCGCCTGCAGCCGCACCCCGTCCAGCCGGTACTGGTCCAGCCCCTGACTGGAAGCCTCCAGCGCCAGATGCGTGACACCGGCCGCTTCCAGTTCGGCAATCTCCGCATGCAAGGTCAGAGGATCGGGCGTGGTCAGGGCGCCCGGACGGCTGATCCCGGGAGCGACAATGCCCAGCGTCCCCAGCGAAGCTGCCGCATGTTCCATGGATTGCCAGATCTGGCGGCAAAAATTGACTGTCGAGCTTTTGCCATTCGTCCCCGTGACGGCAACGGTCACCCCGACCTGCCGCCCGAAAAATGCCGCCGCCATGCGCGCAAAGTCACGCCGGGGGTTGCGGCTGACGATCGAAACCGCGTCTCCTTCCGGTAAAGCGGTTCCCTCCGGCACAAGAACAGCCGCCGCCCCCTGCTGGACAGCGGCAGCGATATAGGCGCGGCCATCCTGCTGCCGGCCCGGAAAGGCGGCAAACAGAAAGCCGGGCCGCACTTCGCGCGAATCCGACGTCAGGCCGGTAATGACGACCTGCCCCGCCGTGCCGGACAACGCCTGCAATATCCCGTCCGTTTCAGCGATGAGTTCCGAGAGCCGCAACGCCTTTCTCCTTTTTGCTTTCCTTTAAATATGCCGCCATGTCCTGCACAATATCATGGGTTGCGTCAAAATCCGGCGGGATATGGTAGAGGGGACCCATATGCTCGATCACCCGCGCCACCACCGGCGCGGCCGTCCACCCCCCCGTCGCATAGCCATAGCTCTCTTTCGTTGCCTGCGGCTCATCCAGAATAGCCACGACCGCATAACGCGGCTGCGTTGCCGGAAAAATCCCGAGAAAAGAGGAAATCACCGCTTTTTTATTATACCTTCCCGCCACGACCTTCTCTGCCGTTCCGGTTTTCCCCCCGACCTGATAGCCCTCGACATAGGCTTTGCTGCCCGTGCCGTCCGCAACGACAAGCTCCAGCAACTGACGGATCATGCGCGATGTTTCCGGCCGGACAATCCTTTGCCCGACAGGTTTCAAAATCCCGCCCCTTTTTTCCGTCGCCAGCAACGTTGGCCTGACCAGAATCCCTCCGTTAACCATCGCCGCCGCCGCCCGCATCAAATGCACCGGACTCACAGAAATCCCGTGGCCGTAAGAGGCCGTCAGCGTACTGATATCGCGCCACGGCCGCGGATAAAGCGGCGCGCCGCGCTCGGGCAGCTCGATCTCCGCCGGTTCAAAGAACCCCAGCTTTTGATAGAAATCCCGCATTCCTTCCGTTCCCAGCGCCAGCGCCATCCGCGCCGTACCGATATTGGAGGAATAAATAAAAATCTCCGGCACCGTCAGCATCCTGTTTTTGGAATGATAATCGGTAATAGTGTGACCGCCATAACGGATCGGCTCGGCGGCATTAAACTGCGTTCCGAAACTGACCGCGCCTGCGTCCAGCGCCGCTGCTGTCGAAAACAGCTTGAAGGTCGAGCCCATTTCAAACACGCCCAGACTTACCCGGTTGAATTTGGCATCGTCCACCGCTTCTGCCGGATGCAACGGGTCAAAATCCGGCAGAGAGACCATCGCGATAATCTCGCCCGTATTCACATCCATAACCATGCCGATTCCGGCTTTGGCGCTGAACTTCGTCACCGCCCGGGACAGCTCGCGATGGAGGATATGCTGAATGCGCAGGTCAATCGTCAGACGCAGATCCTCCTCTCCTGCCGCCAGCACCCCCTGAAAGGATTTCTCGACCCCCGCGATACCGCGGCCATCGACATCGGTATAACCCAGAATATGCGCGGTCAGGCGGCCATGCGGGTAAATCCGCCGGTCTTCTTCCTGAAAGGCGAGCCCGGGCTGCCCGAGCGTATTAATGGCATATTGCTGCTTCGGCGTAATATTCCGCTCGATCCAGACAAATTTTTTGCCGGAAGACAGCTTCTTCAACAGAATTTCCTCGCCCTGATCCGGCAATATTTCCGCCAGTTCCCGCGCCAAGGCCTGCGGATCCCTGACCAAAGTCGTATCGGCATAGACAGAAGCCATCTTGAGCGAAGTCGCCATCAATTCGCCGTTGCGGTCAAAAATCCCGCCCCGCAACGGCTTGGCCAGCACACGGATGTCGCCCGCTTCCGGCGCCGCCGCTGTTGCCGCAACCTCCTTGTGAAAAAGCGTCAGATCTGCCAAGCGCAGGGAAATGATAAAATAGCCCAGCAAGAGGAAAGCCGAGACAACCAGCAACCGCAGACGGGCCTGCATCAGGCGGCGGGCGCTGTCTCCGGCGATATTTGTCTGGCTGCTGCGCATGAATCCTCCTGCCATACCCTAATCCACGCCCAGACTTTTCATGACGTCGCCGAAGCCTCTTTTGGACACAGCGGCGGCGGGCGGCGTTCTGACTGGTGCCGTTCTGGCCGGCGGCGTCTGTGGCCGGACGCTGACGGATTTTACAACCGGCGCGGTGGCGGCGGGGGCCTGCGGTTTCATGACCCGCACGACTGCCGGCACTTCCGGCTTTTTCTTTTTATCGTCTGTAATCGAAATATCCTCCTGTGCCAGCACCGGTGCCGCGGCAGGGCGAAGCGGGATCTCCGCCAGACGCGCAAACTGCCGTCCAGTCATCGGGGCGAGATCAAGATACTGCTGCGCCAGCTTCTCCAGCCGCTCCGGCTGGTTCAGGTAGCTCCACTCCGCCTGCAGAACACGGAGCGATTCCTCTTCCTGCCCGATGTTTTTTTCGATCCGCGCCAGCTGGTCGCGCCCGCCGGTCACCTGCTGGCTGGTATAGAACAGGGCGCTGCCGCTCAAGGCCGCCAGAACAATCCAGAACATGGTTGAATAGCGCATCAGGCCGCTCCCTTCGCTGCAACATTGGTACGAATGCCATAGCGCAGCCGCGCGGAACGCGCCCGCGGATTGCGCGCGATTTCCTCCGCTGACGGCCCCAGACCCTGCCGCTGCGCAAGCAAAAACAAGGGCTGCGCCGCCCCCGCGTTCACCGGCGGCAGATGCCGCGATCCTTGCGGCTGCCCGCCGGATTTTTCCCGAAAGAATTTTTTGACCCGACTGTCTTCCAGAGAATGAAAGGAAACCACGACCAGCCGCCCTTCCGGAGATAACAGCTGCACCGCCGCTTCCAGCGCACGATCAAGTTCCCCCAGCTCGTCATTCACGTAGATCCGCAACGCCTGAAAGCTTCGCGTCGCCGTATCGGTTTTAAGCCCGCCATGCATGGGCAGGACGCTGTGAATGATTTCCGCCAGCTCTTTGGTCGTGACAATCGGGCGCAGACTGCGGGCCGCGGCAATCCGGCGCGCGATCCGGCGGGCCGCCCGCTCCTCGCCGTAGTCAAAAAGGATATCGGCGATTTCCTGCTCGGAAGCCGTATTGACGACATCCGCCGCGCTGGGCCCGCTATCGCCCATGCGCATATCCAGCGGCCCGTCCTTCTGGAAGGAAAAACCCCGCTCCGGCGTCTCCAGCTGGGGAGAGGAAACCCCCAGATCCAGCACCAGACCGTCAATTTTTGCAATGCCTGCCGCGGCCAGCAGCGCCGCCACGCTGCCAAAACAGCCGTGCAGCGGATAAAGACGGCCCGGAAAATCTTTTGCCATCACTGCGGCGCGCGCCTGCGCGGCCGGATCGCGGTCAATCGCATAAACAGTACAATCCGCCGCTTCCAGCAAGGCTCGTGTATAGCCGCCGGCGCCGAAAGTGCCGTCAACATATACGCCGCCATCCCGCGGCTTCACGGTGTCCAGCACCTCGTGCAGCATGACCGGCACATGCCCCGGCGCTACAGAATCAATTCCCGCTTGAGCGCGCATCCCAACTTATCCCCGAAACCGACTTTTTTGTTTTTATTATTCTGTCAAGAAAGCAGGTTTCAACACCCCGAAAACCCCCAAAAAACCTGCTTGCCAACCCTGACTTCAGTTTATAGGGCCGTTCTGCTGACGTCAATCGCGGGAAGGGAGGAAAAGCCTGATTTTCTTTGCGTTTTTATTTCGGCGCAGAAAATGTGGCGTGGCGTGGCTTGCCCATATTGTCCTGCAGAATTTCTTCCAGCGGCGGCGGGTTGCCCGCCAGCTCCACGAGCTTTTGATGCATAAGCCTTACCTCGGCCAGCGAGCCCAGGTCCGTAAAGTTCTGAACATATAACTGCGTGGCCACACTGGCCGAACCCCCGGCGCTGCTCCCTCTCGGCTCATAAATAAAATCGCGCGTCACCGTCGTGACCTGACCGGATAGAAAATTGAAGGTCCTGCTGAGGGAGGAAGAGAAATACATGTCGTTTTCCTCCCCCGCTTCAACCGAATGCTCAATGAGCGAATAATCATTTTTCTTGTGATAACTTATTCCCATAGCAACCGCGCACTCCTGCCGAGGTGATGTATAAACACCGTTAAGATACAAGCCGCCTGTTTTTATGTCAAGAAAATTGCCAGAGAGTCTATAAGCCGGGTTCTGTCGGTTTTTCAACCGGATAACCATTCATCTGGAACGCCAGTCTCCTGACGCTTCCTGCAGCCTACCCGGAAAGCGGGGTTGAAAACAGACCCTGTCCGGTTTCCCGTACGTGCTTTCCCTATTTGGCCTTGCTCCCGGTGAGGTTTTCCGTGCCGGTCCTGTTGCCAGTCCCGCGGTGCGCTCTTACCGCACCTTTTCACCCTTG
>CAYWIT010000024.1:36844-38641 GCA_964458415.1 uncultured Rhodospirillaceae bacterium | reverse complement strand
CAGAACTACCTAACCGTTCTACTGACGGAGCCCTCTAAAAATGGGGGGATTACAGGTGGAAAGCCATATGTTTTAGAAAATGATTTTGTAGCTGCGTGTATAGAGTTTAAGGGACTTAAGATTTCTGATAAGAAATAATCTTTTCTAACTTGACGTTGCTTTCAAGTTTATGCGGTTTGTCGCTCTTGCACTTGGGTAAGTTGAAATTCTAGTTGCCCCCTTTGGAACACCAAGTCGTATAAATCTTGTTTCGTTTTGGGGTTCCTGAAGAGCGTATAGTAGGAATGTGATTTTCTGTCAGAAACGTAGTTCCTAATGATATTGAGGGCATCATTTATCAAGCGTTTTCTATTTTGTGCTCTAGAAATGTCCAGTTTGGTTTTCTCCGACAGGATGGAGACTAGATAAAGTATATGGAACTGCCCATAGGTTAGAAATGTATCCGCTTGCGCAATAACACCTTTTTTTAAGGCTGTATTGGTATCCATACGCAATGCTTCAACCTCAGAGTAAGCCTGCAATCCTCTAAGAAGGCGCTCTTTCTGTGTAGGAATGAGATTTTGACCGTTTGTACAGAAATGTAAAGTGAAGCGGGTGCTAGCTTCATTAATTGAAGCCCAAATTTCTTGAACTTTCTGCCATAAGAACGGATTGCATGAATTTTCTAGAGATGAATCTTCATCAAACAGCGCTTTAAAAAAAGAAATGACTTTGTCTACTGCTTCATCGGGAAAGTTTTTGCGACTGTTATCATGGGTGTTGCGATATTTGAACTGAAAGACATGTATATCTGTGTAACCATCTTGCTTACTAATTTTTATAGCATCAATTCCACGGTCATTGCCGCCATCAGTAATTAGGTCTTCTAACTCTTCGCCCTCATCTGAGAACATGAGCGAAAGTATATAATACGGGAATGCCTTGTCTGGCGTATCTAGGCCATACGTCTGCTGGCATTTGTTGACCGCGCCACACATCATGCTCCACTCAAGTTTGGAAACCAAAATGACCTACCTTTCTGAATGGAATAATTTGTAAAATGGAAAATTGCTTAAATCAATAATTTTAACGCACATATATTCCATATTGCTACAAACATAAAAAAACGTTGGGATTTTTTGATTTCCTAGCGGGCAACCATCCAGATCAGATTAAAGTTCAAACCTACCTCCTTATCAGGCCGCGATGATATTACCGCTTGCAAGAAGCGCTGCCTCATCTGTCAGGCCCGTAACACCTGTCAGCGTAGCAATCTGAATCAGGCTATAAGTTGTATCTGCCCCATCTCTGTCAACCTTCACGATGCTGTTTGAGCCACTATCCGTAATCTCAATAAAATCAGCAATGACACTGGTGAGAGGATCAAACCCAACGAGTATATCTTTGATATCAAGCTTGTCGCCGTCGGATACCGAGAAGTCTTTGACACTATCAATGGAACCAAGAGATACGGTATCAAACTGAAAGATATCAGCTCCTGCATCTCCCCAGAGGTTATCGACACCCGCGCCTCCGACTAAAAGATCGTTACCATCACCACCCCAGATGTTATCGTTACCACCTTCTCCATAAATATCGTCATTCCCGACAGTACCAACTGTCACACTACTACTAATTCTGTTGAGCTCGTCGTTCCCGTCGCTGCCATGCATAATATCACGGGACAATGTGCCGTATATCGTATCGTTTCCAATCGTTCCATAGGTAATTGCAGTGCCCAAACCTGCGCCGCCAATCGTCAAGCCCAGAGCCGCCACATCGAACGTCACATCGCTAAATTGCAGGGTTTCGACGCCA
>CAYWIT010000024.1:0-36744 GCA_964458415.1 uncultured Rhodospirillaceae bacterium | reverse complement strand
GCGTCGCCATAAATCTGGTCGCTGCCACGTCCGCCAATGAGAATGTCATCCCCGTCTTCACCACGCAGGGTATCGTTTTCTGTCCCGCCATCAACAATATCATTGCCGACTCCGCCCCAGAGCGTGTCGGCACCGCCCTCACCATAGAGATCATCATTGCCAGCGGTGCCTGTCGTTACACTGCTGCTGATCCTGTTCATGCTGTCATTGCCATCTCCGCCGTACATGACATCCCGTGCCTGCGTGCCGTAGAGGGCGGTATCATTTCCCGCTGTACCATAAACGGTCGGGGCAATGCCCCAAGCCGCACCACCCACCGTCAGGTTCAGAGCGGCGATATCCAGTGTAATATCATTGAACTGGACGTATTCAATATCATTGTATATCTGATCGTTCCCATATCCGGACGGAGACATATCAACAACTCTAACAAAGTTTACATTATCGCGATATACGATGAAGTTGGTGCTGTTCGTATTCCAGACGGCTGTATCAATTCCTGCACCACCCCTCAGCGTATCGTTGCCAAAACCTCCCTCGAGCAGGTCATCACCTGTCCCACTGCTTGACAAATCGCCATAGAGTGTATCATTCCCGTCATTGCCAAGAAGATGGTCGTTTCCATTTCCGCCATAAAGCGTATCAGTGCCGGTACCTCCATAAACCGTATCATTACCATCGTTGGCATTGACAACATCATTCCCGGCCAAAGCAAAAATCAGATCGCTTCCACTTGTACCATTGATGGTTGTTCCTGCGGACGTACCGACGATAGCACCCTGCGGGGCTGTGGTCGCCAGAGTCACCGTCGCCGTATCCGTCAGTCCGTTACCATCTGAAATCGTATAACTGAACGTATCCGTGCCGACAAAATCAGCTGTCGGAATCCACGCAAATCCACCCATCGTGTTAAGATTAACAGTATATCCATAGGCGCTCGTAACAGAGGTCTCTACGAGTTGCAGGGCATCATTGTCCGGATCACTATCCGCTCCATTGCCATTATCCGCGAAGACGTCCCCACTGATTGATTGGCCATAGGCGGCTGTAAAGCTGTCATCTTGTGCAACTGGCGCATGATTGACGGCGTTGACTGTAATATTAACAGTCCCCGTATCCGTGCCGCCACGCCCATCATCCAGCGTATAAGAAAAGCCATCGGCCCCAGAGAAACCAGCCGCTGGTGTGTAGGTAAAGCTGCCGTCAGCCGCCAGTACGGCACTGCCGCCCTGTGCCGTTGCAATCGTTCCTGCAATCACAGCAAGCACATCATTATCCGGATCGCTATCCACTCCATTGCCGTTATCAAGCAGGACGTTGCCGCTCAAAATAGCGTCTTCATTGGTAGAAGCAATATCGTCTTGTGCGACAGGAGCCTGATTAAGAAGGCCTGTCAGGTCAAAAGTAGTAGCGTCATCAAAAAGTATCGTCTCCACTCTGCCATTTGGCACCGTATAGAAATCCTGCATTCTGATTGTATTTACAGATGTTCCATCCGTTCCAATCAACAGATCATTAGCATCTCTTTGAAAAGAAAGATTTGCAAGGGTGACTCCTGAGAGCCTTAGAATATCAGCCCCACTGACCTGATCATTAATCAAATCATTGCCATCGCCTGCGGCGTAGAAATAGGTGTCATCCCCCTCTCCGCCATAGAGCGTGTCATTTCCGAGACCTCCAGCCAGAATATTATTGCCAACGTTCCCGGTAATAACGTTGTCCAGATTATTTCCGGTGCCATCAATTGCTGCTGTTCCTGTCAGCGTCAGATTCTCGACGTTAGCGGTTAACGTATAACTATCTCCCGTTTGGACTGTATCCACGCCTGAATCAACCGCCTCTGAGACAACATCATTAGTTCCAATAATATAAGTATCGTTTCCAGTCCCTCCCGCAAGCGTATTGATGGCACTGTTTTGACTGCCATCAATAATATTATCAAGCTCATTTCCTGTCCCGGTAATTGCCGATGATCCCGTCAGAACAAGGTTCTCAAAATTGCTTCCAAGCGTACGTGCAATACTGGAAAAAACCGTGTCAACGCCCTCATCAGCATTTTCTGTCACAACATCACTTGTCGCGTTGACGTAGTAAACATCATTTCCTGCGCCACCTGCCATGGAGTCATTGCCCGATCCCCCATCCAGATAATCGTCACCATCTCCCCCCAGCAGGGTATCATTGCCACTCCCACCAATCAGCGTGTCATTGCCCAAATCCCCCACCAGAATATTTACCGCGCTATTTCCGGTGATCGTATTATCAAGGCTGTTACCAGTTCCGCTAATCACGGCTGATCCCGTAAGCGTCAAGTTCTCAATGGCGTTTCCAAGAACATACGTAACACTCGACTTAACAAGATCAATACCTTCATCAGAATTTTCCACAACAAGGTCGCCCGCATTGTCCACATAAATGTCATCGCCAGCGCCACCGTACAGTGTATCAATGCCGGTCCCCCCATTGAGTGTGTCATTCCCGTTCCCGCCATAGAGGATGTCATTCCCAGTATCGCCATTTATCGTGTCATTGCCATCATTGCCATAGATAATATCATTGATTCCGGCATTTAAAACGTCACCATTCAATGTCTCATTTGCAGCCGTGCCGCGCGTTTCAATCTGAACGCCAATAAGGTCTAGAGTTGTGCTGTCCTGAAAACGGAGCGTTTCAATTTTTGCGTATCCGGTTGAAAACTGGCTGTCAATCAATACGCTGCCATAACCAGCCACATCAATATTCAGATTTAGCGATGATCCTGAACGATAGAACGTCAAATCATTAATGTTAACGGCAATATCTAAAAGTAAAGTATCGTTTCCCTGCGATGAGCCAGAGTCATCTACAATATCATTCCCGCTATCGTAGACATAAAGATCATCTCCGGTATAGCCTTCCAGCGTGTCGTTTCCAGCCCCGCCATAGAGCATGTCATTCCCGTCTTTTCCACGCAGGATGTCATTACCCTCTAAACCATAAATAACATCATTATGATCGACAAAAAGAGAGCTCAGCTCCCCATAGATTATATCATCACCGGAGGTGCCATAGGTAACCGGGGTAAATGCAAGCAGATCAATGGTTGAGGAATCTTCAAAAACTATCGTTTCAACGCGCGAATCTGATGCCGTAATATCACGATAATGATTATTAACAAGTATAGAGTTGTCAGCCCCCCACTTAATCAGCAAATGTTCTGTATAGCTGTTAACATAGGAACGACTAAACTCCAGATCAGCGGCGGTAATACCAAAACCAAACTGAATTACATCAAGCCCGCTAATTTCTTCAATGACATCATTTCCAACAGAGGCGTAATAAATATCATCGTCATTCCCACCATTGAGAGAGTCATTGCCAGCGCCGCCATCCAGAAAATCATTTCCGTCCAAGCCATTTAGCGTATCATCACCATCTAGTCCATAAATCCAGTTGTCACCGGCGTTTCCTGCTAACGTTTCCCCGATGTCTGTTCCTGTAATCGGAGCCGTGCCAAAAACAAGCGTCATCACGTCCGTATCGCTTAGCGTCGTATTGTCGGAAAAATGGAAATTCTCAATCCTGTAGAAATCAACTCCTGCAAAAAATTTCTCAACAGTAATAGAATCTGTCCCGCTCACGTAAGTTACAACAAGATCCCTATCTACCTTTGAAAAAACAAGATCACTCTGAGTAATACCGCCTTGAAAATCGAAAGTATCCGGGTTATCCCACGTTGCCAGCTCAAGAAAATCATTCACAACATCCTGACCATGCCCCGGTGCAAATATATACGTATCTCCACCACCGCGCCCTTCAAGCCAGTCATTACCCGCACCACCAACCAGTAAATCATCGCCCGTAAAAGCAATGATACTGTCATCCCCTGATGTAGTTGCCCCAGTAAGATATGTTGCTTTTAGATAGGCCGTATTCCAAACCGTGTTATCAGCAAAGCGAATTTCCTCAATTTCATCAAAATTGTAGCCGTAAACATACTCTTTGGCCTGCTTAATCAGCGTGACGGTTTCTCCTGTATCAATAATCTTTAAAACAAGATCGTCTTTTCCTAATCCCCTTTCGATTTTAATATCTGAAGGAAGAACATCCGGGTTCAGTTTCAGAACATCAAATGAACCGCTTAGAGCATTCAGATAGTGCTCATAAATAGTGTCATGACCATACCCTCTACCAAAAATATAAGTATCATTTTCATCGTTTCCGGAGAGGTAATCATCGCCCGCCCCGCCATCCAGAGTATCCTCCCATGAAAAACCATAAATTAAATCATCGCCATTTGTCGTGTTCTGCGAAATTACGGTAGAGAAAATATCGTCCCATTGCACAGTTTGGCCATCTGCAAACACAAGGGATTCTATCCTGTCAAACCACTGAACCCCAAAGACCCCCGTGTAAGAAGCATTAAACTGGTTGCTGATCAGAATACTGTCTGTTGTCCCTGTCACTGCAATAGTCAAATCATTAGAGTCCTGATCACGAAGAAATTGTACATCATCAAGATTGACATCCTTGAAGTACAAAACGTCCGGCGTTTCAATTAACAAGGAGTAGTAAGTGTCATTATCGTTTACCAGATCAATCCTTGAAGGCACAGCATCAGCGATCTGATCCTGTCCATAGCCAAGTCCGAAAACATAAACATCGCCTTCATTTCCGCCGGTCAGCTTGTCATTACCTGCCCCGCCATCCAGATAGTCACTTTGTCCGGTACCGATCACCAGATCATCCGTTATCTGCGGATGAGATACGGCAACGGCCATATCCCCTCTACTCCAAACAGTTCCATCTGCAAAGATAATCTCGGAAACGCCGTTTGCAGGATTCAAATACCCCCCGAAAAGACCGGGTATCCTGTAGAGAAACTGATCGGTGACACGAATTTCGTCCGTCGAATTATTGGCATCAATAATCAGATCATTCCCTTCCCGATAAAGGCTTACGTCGTTCGGGGTAAGATGGGCAAAGCGAATACTGTCTGTATGATCAAACCCGCCACCGCTATCCTCGTCACTGACGATGTCTTGTCCAAAATTATTGCCAAAAATATAGGAATCAACGCCCTCGCCACCGACGGCGGTCTGGTTGCCAGCGCCCATGTAAAAGAGATCATTGTTTTCGGTTCCGGTCGTGACAAGTTGCTCACTAGGCACACCAACGGCCACAGCAGCCTGCGCCAACGTATAGCCTGCAGGCACGGTATTTTCAAAAGCAGCGATGATGTTTTGGTACATCCACGCATAGGAAAGATCCAGCCCTCCCGGACGCTCAAAATCATTCAGGAATACATTCAGCATCGGTGCCCAGCTCTCAAGCGCCTCAATAGTCGCTGAGGAACCCAGCAGGTTTTCAAACAAAGGAACAAGCTGCGCATCCGTCGTCGCGGTGAATTTGTCCTTGGTAACATCAAAAGTGACGCCCTCAAAAATTCCGGACAGGGGACCCTGCACCGCCAGCCGGACGGCAAGCGTGTTCATCTCCGCCCAGAAAGACGAAAATACGTCTTTAGCAGCATTAATTGCCGCCTGACCTGTTTCTCCACCTTCAACTCCCAGCGGAATGTTCAAACCGGTCCAGCGTTCAAAAAACTGGATCACGGAACCTTCCAGAACCGTCCAACCCGTCTGCGCCATCAAGTCGGCATAGGTCGGACGCGCAATCGGATTGCTGGCTCCGTCAAGAACATCATTGCCGCTGGCCAAAACCCAATATGTACCCGACCCATCTGTAACCTTAAGGCCGTAATCCGTAATCTGCGGACCAGCAAGATCATCCAAGGTTGCAAAAACAGGAACATTAGCGCGCGACGTCGTTCCCGGCGTTCCGGCGGGCACAGGAATCGCATTCATCCAGTCCTGTAACAAGGGAAGAATATCGGCACGAAGATCCGCAAGGTTATGCGTGGTCATCGCAGCCAGAACGTTATTAACTGTATTAACCAGATCCGGGGCATAGCTCATCGCCAGACGCAATCCGGCAATGCTGCCGTGTCCCTGCAAATCAGGCAAAGCCTGTGCTGCGGGAGTTATCGTTACGTTTTCAAGCCACTGCGCATAGTACGGCGTGGAATTAAAATGCACCTCGCCAGTCGTACCGGTCGTATCATCATTACGCGTAAAGGTTCCCGCTGCGGCAATGGTGTTGCCAGCCTGCGTTACAGGTACTGTTGAATCAGGCGTCACATTGAGAGATTTGATGCCAAGTTGGACAAGAGTCTTCAATTCGCCACCATCGGTCACTGAGTCCTGATCAATATCCTGCCAGACCACAAGGTCGGCAAAGGCGGCATCACTCGCGTCAATTTTGCCATCCGCATTTCCATCAAGCACAGCAAGAGCATCAAAGCCGGAAACAGTCGCGTTGCCGAACATTTCGGCAGCGGATATTTCACCGTCAGCATTTGTATCCCGCGCCAGAATACCGTCATCTGAATGCACCCAGCCCACGCGTTCTGCGAAGCCATCCCCGTTGAAATCATAGTACGGCGCGATCGAGGAAACGGCGGTTGTCTCGACTCCATCGCCATCAAGATCAAGAATGAGAGGATCATACTGCGGATTGGCATTATGCGAGAGTGACTTGATCGTTTGCGGCAGATTGTCGATAGTATCGCGCAGCGAGACGCCATAAGGATAATCCGGGTTTTGACGGAAAAAGGCATAAGCCCCTGCCGCCACTTCGCCCAACAAAATGTTGGCTGTTAACGCGCCGGAAAGCACGTTATTGAAACCAGAAACAAAAGCCTGACCCGTTCCGCCCAGCGCATTGCCGGCCACCAGATCACCAAGCTGGTTAACACCGTATTTAACAAGACCGCTGGTGATCCAGCTCCCTTCCTGTGCGATGTTCTTGACACCCCCGGAAAGCTCAGAACCAAAAGCATAAATTCTGTCCTCCGCAGAAATATCAGCCAGCAATGTCTGCCCACCCGTTAGCAGCAGACCGCCGATGTCGACTTTGTCCGCCCCGGTTTCCGTGTAGACAATATTACCGTTTCCGGCGACATCTATCTTGTCGGCATCAGCTCCTGTGCGGACAGTATTACCAGTCCCGCCGATTGTAACGGTATCGACGCCAGCGCCAGTAGAAATCTCTGCGCCGCTGCCCAGAACAAGAACCTCATCAGCCCCACCATGCGTATCCATGACAAGCCCCGCCGAACCCGCTCCGATCTCCAGATAATCAGCCTTATCCGTCAGGTTGATATTCTCGATATCGATAATGTTCGCGCTGTTTCTATCTATAGTACCGCCGATACCGTCGTTCTTTGCAATCAGCACCGTCGTGCCATCTGTTACATAGCGCAACCCTGTACCAAACCCCTTGAAATCCAGCGTGTCTGTACCCGTCCCGCCATCATAGATCTCCTGCGTGATCAGGCTTGCGTCAGCATCCGCATACAAAACGTCGTCGCCACTATCCCCGTATAATTGATCTACACCCGTACCGCCGATCAGTGCATCATTATTGTCGTTCCCATGAAGAATATCATCATCATTTCCGCCATCAACAATATCATTCCCTGCACCTGCATTAATAACATCATTCCCTGCTCCAGAAAGAATGATGTCATTGCCAGATGACCCTGTTATGTTATCCGCAGACGTCTCTATACCACTGTTTTGAGCACTGATAAAAATATGAGATTTTTCTACGCCCGATGGGTCTGCGAGAACGTAAGCATTACCAATCTCTGTAATGGCCAGCGTCATTTTCTCAATCATCTCTGCCGTACTTGAACCATAGACCTGTGTCATGGCGCTACGCAGCGCTCCGGAAGAAACGGTGGCGTCGAGATGATCGATAAACATCTCCCGCGCCGCCATTTTCGGCATTCCGTCCGCGCCGAATGTCCACGTCTCATCGGAAAAATCCACCGTCAGGGCATCGGCCCCGACAGACACAACACCTTGCGTCTCATCAATGGCCGCACTGGATTGCAGAATATGGCTTTTTGCCAGCTGACCAGCATATTGTACAAATGCATAGCTAATATCCTTTGCATAGGTACGGAGCAGATTCGTTTCCGATCCGCCTGATAAAAACAAAGCCCAACCCAGATCATTCGCATCATTATAGAGCGCGCGAATACCAGTGTCGCCGAAGGGACGCGCGGAAACGGAATCCTCCCCCTCGTCAATCGCCGAGTAGGCGATAACATTACGCATCTTCGCGGCGGCATCGTATCTGCCGCCATACTCTCCAAATCCAATCTTTGTGGCAAAACCAACATCGTACATCACGGGCCAGAAATATTTTGCGGATATCTTCCAGTCTGTCCCGAATAAATTCTCTTCTTCTGCTGTCGTGCCTGCAAACATGCGGATAACAACGCTGGCTATATTATGCCGGTCGTTTCCGGAAATATCTATCGCAGGATCCAGAGAGAGCATCTGCGGCTCATTGACCGTATTCACGAGGATGTCGTCTAGCAGGCTATTGAGACTGGTCAGCGTTTCGCCCTGCAAGTAATAGGCCGATATCCCTTGATAATCGACATCAAATTCTCCGCCGTTATCCCATTTTGCGTCCAGCGTCGTTCCGTTCACAACATAGCCGGGTGTGCCGTTGATCAGCTGATAAAGTGACACGTCATCCCCTGGTGGATCTGGATAAAGGCTAAGTTTATCATTGGTCTGCGGGTCGACATTATAAAGCCCAAGGCTGTTGGCTGCCGTTACAAACCCCATGCTATTAAAAACAGCGGCATCCTTGTCGTATATGGCCCCCACCAGTCCGGCGAGGCCCCCGCCCATGGAATCTCCCGTCAGGGAAATATTCGCGGCATAAGGAGCGGGGTTTGACGGATTGAGGGCGGCGGCAACGGCCTGATAGAATTCAATGGCCATACGGGACTGATTTGTATCGGCATCCCCGATCCCCACCCCAAATCCGTGCTGCACGTCCTTTGAAGTCAGTGGATTAAAACCTTCATCCGTCCCGCGATAGGAAATCGTCACCTGCCCGTAGTCCGCGCTTGTCGCATCAGTGTTCTGGTATGCGATGGCGTAGAAGCCGATGTCCTCATCTTTCCTGACAAGAACAGGTGCTTCAGGATCAACATAGCCAAGATCAAACGAATCCTTGAGGATCGTATAATTTCCTACAACATCTCCGGTCAGTTTAATTCCTTCGTTATAACTTCTGTTATACGAATCCATGGCAAGAATAGCCTTCATAAGAGTGCTGTTCATTTTTAATTTCCTTTTCTAAATAAATCGGGACCAATGCGTCTAGGGTCACTATATTTGAGAGTATTAATCCATTTCATATAGTCTTCAATAGGCCTATATGAAGGCATATATTTTTCCACAACGCCCCACGTCACAGGCTCATCTGTCATTTCGATGGTGACTTCCCTGAGCTTCACGCCCGCGCCGAAGGCTTCTGCGAAGTGGTCTTTCTTGATGGTGAAGGTCGGCGAGCTCCTGCCGTCGGATTCCATCTCCAGCAAATTCTCCACCGTCTTCGGATCGTTAATATCGCGGAACCATACGAACTGGGGGTACCATTCGGGATCAAGAACCTTGCTTTCGCCTTTGAGCTGCGACATATGCGCGATGCCCTTGCTCGACATATAGGCCCGTTCAGGATTGAACATATAAGCGGGGATATCCGCGCCGTAATCAGCGCCCACTTTATACCCTTTCAACAAGGCGAACACGACACCCCGCGCGCCCAGATCAACCACAACCGCCTCGCCTTTCAGTTTTACCGTTGGCAACATTTGAGATGTCAATATGCCTGAACGTATTACGCTAACCTTGCGCACAGCCGAGCCCGTCTTGATCCCCTCGGGTGTTTCGATCTCAACCGTCATTTTATATGACCAGGATCCGCTGGCATATCCGCCGCCGTCTTGCGCACCGGCACAAGAAGCCATGGAAACACCCATCACAAACACCACAGCGAGTATCCAAATAAACTTCGGCATTTTTTTCATGATCATTTTCCTTTCACGCCGCGTGAGTCATGGCACGCGGGCGGGTTGCTGGTACGTGGTTACTGATGACGGGAAAGACGACAGTTGTTTTTTTTGTAATGCGCTTTAAAAATGGTTTAAACAAAATGCACCTGTAAAATAATTTTAGACGAAACTCTGCCAGCCTGTTCATTTTGGAGTAGCCAGTAATCATTAAAAACAAACTGCTCAGGTTAGTATTTGTATCAACGTTGCTCTCTTTATTTCCGCTGAAATTATCATTCATTAAAGTTTGGATAAATCGAATCACAAGTGAGACTATTAAATGCCGTTGCCCGCGTCTACCTGAGGGATTCCATAGGGTCGCGCTTTGTTCTCATAATATGTCAATTTAAAAGTGTTTGAATTTACAATAGAAATTTTAAATAAGCACCTGATTTATCAAACTAATATAACAATTATTGCCGCTCCATCTATGTGTCACTTTTTATCAAAAAATATTTTTTATACGGTGAAAATATGCCATTTGAGGGCAAATCTCCGGATATTTTACCGCGCATCCAATCGGCAAACGGTTGGTCATGGGGTTTTCAGGGGATGCAATGCGAATGAGCATTGCATGGAACGCTCCCCTGAACGGGCGGATTGAACAGGCCAGAACAGTTCATGGCCGGAGGGCCACCGCGTCACACGAGCAGTCTTTGAAGAAAACCTTGCGGCAAAGATTGAAGACACCCGTTTTACATCAGACGTCCCGCCTCTTTTGACCTCCGGTCGGAATTGGAATGCACAAAATGACGCTGCACTTATTCTTGATACATTTGTACACTTTTAGAGTAGTTTTGGAGCAGAAAACACTTGAAAACTTACACAGTTTGTTACACAGTTCAAGGGAGGCAAAAACTTTATCTTTAAATATCAATGGCTTACAAAGGTAGCACTAGTCTTGAAAACTAGCGAAGGCGCAAGCTTTCCGTGAGTTCGAATCTCACCTCTTCCGCCATTTCCTGCACCGATCATTTATTGCACAAAAAATTATTACTCTCTACACTTTGATCAGCAAACATTAAACATTGAATTGAAAAATGAACCCTACATGATAGAAACTGCAGAATACGGACACACTGAATTAAATCACGGCAGATTATTCAATGCCGACCTTGCCCCTGTTCCCACCGCGGAACGAAAATGGGGCCTGTTCAGTTTTGCCGCGCTGTGGATTTCGATGTCGGCCTGTATCCCGACTTACATGCTTGCCTCGTCGCTCATCGGCGGCGGCATGAACTGGTGGCAGGCCGTGCTAACGATTTTTCTCGGCAACCTGATTGTGCTTGCCCCCATGATTTTGAATGCCCACGCCGGAACACGCTACGGCATTCCTTTTCCTGTCTACTGCCGCGCAGCCTTCGGGACACACGGCGCGAATATTCCAGCCCTCCTCCGCGCTTTTGTCGCCTGCGGATGGTTTGGCATCCAGACATGGATCGGTGGCGCTGCGATTTACAAAATTTGCGTTGTCCTTTTTAATCTTGATGTCACACCCGCCGAAAACTGGCTTGGCATTACGCCTGGCGAGTTTTCCTGTTTCCTGTTCTTCTGGGGCATCAACATGTGGGTCATTTATCGCGGTATCGATACGATCCGCTTCCTGCTCAACATCAAGGCTCCTCTCCTGATCACCATGGGCTTGCTGCTGCTGGCCTGGGCCTGGCATACAGCGGGCGGCTTCGGTCCGATTTTGTCACAGCCCTCCCAGTTTGACGCCGGACAGCCGCAAGCCGGTCAATTCCTCTCCTTCTTTTTTCCGGCGCTGACCGGCATGGTTGGCTTCTGGGCAACGCTGTCGCTAAATATCCCGGATTTCTCGCGTTACGCAAAGACGCAGCGCGACCAGATGCTTGGGCAAGCTCTTGGCCTTCCTACAACGATGGCGCTTTATTCCTTTATCGGCGTAGCGGTCACATCGGCAACAACGATCATCTATGGCACGACAATCTGGGATCCCGTGGATGTGCTGACCCGTTTTCAAAACCCGGTTATACTGGTTATCTCACTTCTGGCCCTCTGTATCGCTACGCTGGCGACAAATATTGCCGCCAACGTCGTTTCTCCCGCCAATGATTTTTCCAATCTTGCTCCCCGGAAAATTTCTTTCCGCACAGGCGGCCTGATCACGGGCATCATCGGCATTCTGACCATGCCTTGGAAACTGATTGCCGACCCGAGCGGATACATTTTTACCTGGCTCATCGGCTATGGCGCCCTGCTGGGGCCCATTGGCGGAATCCTCATTGCAGATTACTTTGTTGTGCATCGCTGCCGCCTTGACATCACCGCCCTTTACAGGCCGGATGGCGCGTACCGCTTCACGGGCGGATTCAGCATTGTTGCGCTGATGGCCCTTATAGCCGGAGCCGCCCCCAGCCTGCCCGGATTTCTGGTGAACGTAAAAATTCTTGATGCCTCCAGCGTGCCTGTCATATTGACAGAGCTTTATAATTACGCTTGGTTTGTCGGCTTCGCTTTGGCCTTTGTTATCTACCTTGCACTACGCAAAATCTGGCAAAACGCCTAGCCGATATCCGTCAACAGCCCGTAGGTTTCCGGACGGCGATCACGGAAGAACTGCCACTTGTCACGCACCTGACGCACCACATCCATGTCCATATCAGCGACGACCAACTCATCGTTGTCTTCGCCCGCCTCGACAAGGAATTCACCGCGCGGATTGACGATATAGGAACTGCCATAAAATTTACCGATGTTCCATGGCGCTTCGGTCCCCGGACGGTTGATCGCGCCGACATAATAGCCGTTGGCGACGGCGGAGGCCGGCTGTTCCAGCTTCCACAAATACTGGCTCAATCCCGCAACGGTCGCCGAAGGATTAACCACATATTCCGCACCATGCAGCGCCAGCGCACGCCAGCCTTCCGGGAAGTGGCGGTCATAGCAAATATAAACGCCCAGCTTCACATAGGCGGTATCAAAGACCGGCCAGTTTGAAAAGCCGGGCTTGAAGAAGAATTTTTCGTAGAAACCCGCCACTTGTGGGATATGCGTCTTGCGATATTTCCCAAGATATTTTCCATCGGCATCAATCACAGCGGCGGTGTTGTAATAAACGCCAGTCATATCCTCTTCATAAATAGGAACCACAATCACCATATTGTATTTTTTGGCGTATTCCTGCATCAGTTTCGTCGTATAGCCATCCGGAATTTTTTCGGCGGCACGATACCATTTGGCATCCTGACTAGGACAGAAATAAGGCTGGGTAAAGACTTCCTGAAAGCTCAGAACCTGCACCCCCTGCTTCCCCGCCTTTTCGATCAGGGGGATATGCGCCGCCAGCATTTTGTCGCGGATCTGTTCCGGCGTATCTGTCACGGGGTCGCCCTTCAGGCCAACCTGAATCAATCCTGCTTTTACGATTGTCATGATATTTGTTCCTTTTGACCTGATTATTTTGTAGATATAATAAGACATCAGTTATCCGAAGGATTCAAGTTTTTTAACTTTATGGAGCAGGCCAATGTCCATTTTAATCAAAGGCGGCACAATTGTTACCGCAGACCAGACCTTCAAAGGCGATATCTATTGCGCGGATGGCGTCATTAAAGAAATCGGTAAAAATCTGGAAAATTCTTGCAGCGCTGAAGTCATCGACGCGCACGGGCAATACGTCATGCCGGGCGGCATAGATCCGCACACGCACATGGAACTGCCTTTCATGGGAACCGTCGCCTCGGAAGACTTCTTTAGCGGCACGACGGCAGCGGCGGCCGGTGGTACGACGATGATCATCGATTTCGTCATTCCGTCTCCCAAAGAACCCCTGCTGGAAGCCTACCAGAAATGGCGGGGCTGGGCAGAGAAAGCGGCTACCGATTACAGCTTCCATGTCGCCGTCACCTGGTGGGACGAAAGCGTCCGCAGGGATATGGGGACTCTGGTGGAAAAACACGGCGTCAACAGCTTCAAGCACTTCATGGCCTACAAAGGCGCCATCATGTGCGATGACGAGGTTCTGGTGAACAGCTTTACGCGCGCGCGCGAACTCGGCGCGATTGCGACTGTCCACGCCGAGAATGGCGAACTTGTCGCCCATCTGCAAAAGCAGATATTCGAACAGGGGATTACAGGACCGGAAGGCCACCCGCTCTCCCGTCCGCCGGGCGTGGAGGGCGAAGCCGCCGAACGTGCCATCCGTATCGCCCATGTCCTCGATGTGCCGTTATATATCGTTCACAACTCCGCTAAAGAATCCCTCAACGCCATCGCCCGCGCCCGCGCCGACGGACAGCGCGTTTTCGGCGAGGTTCTGGCTGGCCATCTGCTGATCAATGACAGCGTCTACCGCCACCCTGACTTTACTTTCGCCGCGGCGCACGTCATGAGCCCGCCATTTCGTAACGCCGAACATCAAGCTGCTCTGTGGAAAGGCCTGCAATGTGGCACACTGCATACGACGGCGACAGACCATTGCTGTTTCTGTGCGCCGCAAAAAGCCGCAGGGAAAGACGACTTCCGCAAAATTCCCAATGGGACCGGCGGCGTCGAGGACCGGATGGGCGTTCTCTGGCATCACGGCGTGAATACAGGCCGACTGACGATGAACGAATTTGTTGCGGTCACTTCCGCCAATACCGCGAAGATTTTCAACATCTACCCCCGCAAGGGAAGCCTGACGGTTGGCGCCGATGCCGACATCATTGTCTGGGATCCGGAGAAAACCCGCACTATCTCGGCCAAAACCCATCACCAGAACGTCGATTTCAATATTTTTGAAGGCATGGAGATCAAAGGCGTCAATACTGTCACGCTCAGTCAGGGAAAGGTTGTTTACAAAGACGGCGAGGTTCGCACCATCAAAGGCGCAGGCCGCTACATCGAGCGCCCACCCTTTGCCAGCTATTACGATGCCCTGAAACTCAAACGCGAGATTGAAAAACCGGAGGCCGTAAGACGGGCCACAAAGTAGGAGATTGGCGAATACTTATTTTCAGCCAAACCCCTATAGTATCCTCAACGGCTTGATACCGCGCTCCCGAACGCTGCCGATCCTGTAGGCAGTCGGTAACTTTTTCTCCAGCCGCACAGCATCGGATTCCGGCAGAGAAATCAGCAGGCCGCCCGAGGTTTGCGGATCATAAAGTAGATCATCAAACTCCGAAGTTCCCTCGACGCAGGAGGACACAAAGTCTCTGTTATTGCCCAGTCCTCCGGACAGCGCTCCGGCACGCGCGTATTCCACGGCGCCATCCAGAAACTGCAACTTCTTGACTTCAATTTCGAGCGTCACACCACTCGCCAGCGCCATCTCCCGCGCGTGTCCCAACAGACCGAACCCGCTCACATCGGTCACGCCATGAACATCGCATTCAGCCATCGCCTCCGCTGCCGCACGATTAAGCGTCAGCATGGAAGCAACAGCCGCCGCCACATGCGCTTCCTGCGCGATGCCGCGCTTCAGCGCTGTCGATATGACCCCCGTGCCAAGCTTCTTTGTGAAGAGGAGAACATCCCCCGGTCTGGCTCCGGCATTGGGCTTGAATCGATCCGGATGCACCAGACCCGTAATCGCATAACCAAACTTGATCTCCGGATCATTGACGCTATGGCCGCCAAGAATAACACAACCGGCTTCCTGCAATTTGTCAGCCCCGCCCCTGAGGATATGTTCCAGAATAGCGACATCGCCCGAAGCGGGCCAGACAAGGATGGAAAGGGCCGTCAAGACCCTGCCCCCCATGGCATAGACATCGCTGACGGCATTGGCGGCAGCAATAGCCCCAAAGGAATAAGGGTCATCGACCATCGGCGTAAAAAAATCGACCGTCTGCACCAAGGCGAGATCCGGACCAAGACGATAGATACCGGCATCATCCGCCGTATCAAATCCGACAAGAACGTTCTCATCATATTGACGCGGCAGCCGCGAAAGAACCTGATCCAGAATTTTGGGACTCAGTTTGGAAGCACAACCTCCGGCTTTGACTTGCGCTGTGAGTTTCGGTGTGTTCATTTTAATTCAGCATCCTGTCATCCACGGACCATCTGGTCCCGCGCCAGCCAGAAGACTTCCCCGCTGCTTTCCGCCGTGTCCAGCCACAAAAACGGCAAATGCGGATATTCTTCCTCAAGGATAAAACGGCCATAGCCCACTTCGCACAAAAGGCCGCCGCCGGGATTAAGATAATCAACAGCCTCCTCCAGAATTTTTCGCACCAGATCAAGGCCGTCTTTTCCACCCGCATGCGCCAATACAGGTTCATGCCCGTATTCCGGCGGGAACGCGGCAACCGCCTCGGCATCAACATAGGGCGGATTGGTGATTATCAGATCATATTTTTTACCCTTGACAGGCTTGTAAAGATCCCCGCGCAGCAAATGAATATGATCTTCAAATCCATGCTCGCGGATATTGATTGCCGCCACATCAAGCGCGTCTCTTGAAATATCCACTGCATCAACTGCAGCATTCGGGAACAATCCTGCGGCAAGAACCGCCAGACAGCCCGACCCCGTGCAAAGATCCAAAACGGAGACAACGGTTGACGGATCCCCGATGAGCGAACCGCTACCCCCCTGAAACGCTTCGGAAAACATCAGCTCGCCGATATAGGAGCGCGGGACGATGACCCGCTCATCCACATAAAACGGAATCCCTTGAATATAGGCGCGGTTGAGCAGATAGGCCGATGGTTTGCGCGTTTTTACCCGCTTGACGATCAAGCCAAGAATTTTCTTGCGTTCCGGCAAAGTCAGCCGTGCATCCCACCAGCGTTCCGTATCGTCAAAAGGCAGTCGCAGCGTTTCAAAAACAATAAAGATTGCTTCTTCCAGTGCATCGCCTGTTCCATGCCCATAGGTCAAGCCGGCCTCATGAAAGCAACTGATCGCATAACGCACGACATCGCGCACAGTCAGCAGTATGTTCTCAGGCTTTTCCGCAATTGTTTTCGAAACCATTTACCTTACCCCTGGGGTTACAAGTTTTCTAATGCCTTCAGCGACTGTTTTCTCATTCAGGAAACTTTCCGTCTCGACAGACACAGAATCTATCGAAAGCGGGACAACAGGACGGTATCCTGTCTCATCATTCGCCACAAATGAAATATAGTCTCCCGGCGCCATATGTTGCTTATGAATGACGCAGTCAGCATCCATCTCATCGGCTACGGGAGAACTTGCGATCACACAGCTTGCCGCCTCATCAAACTGCGGAGATAATGGCGATGACATGTTCTCGATCACCAGAGAGGCTCCTGTTTCAGCCTCGACAATGCGTTCCGTCACTTGTCCGGCATCATTTGTCTCAATAATGACCGTCTTGACCGGAAGAGGCTCGGCAATTTCAGCCTGCGGTAATACATCAGGAACCTCTGGCACCCCGTGCAAGGCCTCAAGTCTGGCGAGGTCTTTCAAAAACTGCACGGCCTGCCTGTTTCCTCGTGATCTGGCTTCCTCGGCAAGGCTCCGCGCAACATCCAGCCTTTCGGCCCAGGGAATATCATTGATCCGCAAAATATCGTGCGCGCGATCCTTGAGGTACTGCGGCGATACTGATTTCATGTTATCGGGATCGGCCTTGAACAATTCCCCCATGAACTTCCCGTTTACCTGATCGGATTTCATCACAGAAAACCAGAGCTTTTCCAGCGGATTTTTTCGCGCCCCCATTAAATCCTGCGGCAATTCAGCCGCACTGGCACTCTGGATAAAGGCCCCGGACAGCAAACCTGCCGTCTTCATCCCCGTTTCTTTTAACAGCGCAAGACCTTCCTTCAGCACATCTGTTCCTGCCAGCCATGCACCAAAGGCACCGCCTGCCGTTCCCACCAGTAAAGCCAGCCGTGCCCGTTTTGCACGTTCGCAATCCCACAATGCTATGGTTTCTCCGGTTTTACGTGCCCGCAGCCAGTCAAACGTCAGGTCCTTGCCGTAGGAATAGAGCGCCGCACCCGTTCCTGCCGCCACTGCTGCAGCGCCCAGGGTCAGAACAGTCGAAGCCCCGGCGCCCGCTAGCGTTGTCACCACAGCAATCTTCATTGCACCGGTGACAGTGGCGCGTCCTGCAGAATCCGCAACCTTGTTAAAAATTTTTTTAAACCAGCCCTTTTGATTTTTTTCTGTACCTTGATTTCCCTCTATGGGGAGCGTTGGTACCGCCACAACAGCCATAATCCACCTCTTTTTTTCGCGCAGCATATCGCAGCCCATGGTAATATGCAAATAAAATTATGTTATTTAATTATTGACATAAGTAAGTATTTTATTCTATTGTTCAAAAAAATCGATCCTCCGAGTCGACAATAAAAAAACAACAAAAGGGTGATAAAATGAAAAAAATCAATACTTTACTTCTCTCGTCCACACTCGTTGCTTTCAGCACTGCTGCAAGTGCCACCTGCTATACCTGCCAGAACGAGGAATACCCCTATCCAACACCGACAACAAACCAGCAAGATCAGACACAGAAACAAGGACAAGGGCAGATTCAAGGACAACAGCAGTCTTCCAATTCAAATTCAAATTCAAATTCGAATGCCAATTCAAACTCTCATGCCCAGTCTGTTTCCGGCGCTCAGTCCATTTCCGGTGCCCATGTCTCGGGAGTTTCAGCACAAGGAGGCAACAGCAATAGCAGCAGCAATACCGGCCCTGTCACAACGACAACCACCGTTGCGCCAAGCCAGAGCACTGTTAACGAATTCCGTTCCTTTGTTGGTACGAATGCGCCCGCCCTCTCTGCCTCGGTTGATAACTGTCTGGCCGTCACGGGGACAAGTTTTGCCCTTAATATCTTTGGCGGCACAGGTGTCGGCATCGGTGGCGGCAGCCAGCAGGCAACCTACGTCGCGCAATGCGCCGCCGTCAAATCGGCCTTCGATGTCTGGAACCGCGCTTCGGGTGACAAACAAATGGAAACCTTTGCCATTGAAATGCTGATCAAGGCTCTTCCTGCCTATGCCCAGCCAGCGATGGAAAAAGCGGTCGAGCGCGTCAACACCTATATCGAGCAAAATGGCGCAGAAGAGCCTGAATCCGTCATGCAGGTTTTCGGCGCAAAATCCTTTAACAAAAAAGCAGCCCGCGCCGTTACGACCCTGCAGCCCGTACCCGCTGCTCCGACCGAGGTGAAAGTCAATCTGGATATTATTCACCAAGAAAAGAAAACCGCGGCCCCTGTAAAAAAGACAGTCAAAAAGGCTGTCAAAAAAACAACGCCATGCAACTGCACCAATAAGTAAAAAAAAAGACAGGCACAAAGGAGGACAGCATGACAGATTTATATGCCAGAAAACTGGCAAAAGAACTGACAGCCTCCTTTGCGCTTGCCATGCTTGGCGGGTGCGCAACGATGAACTATACCGGTGCCGCCGACTGCATCGAACGCAACGGCACCACCGTAACCCTCCCTCTGCTCGGCAGCATGAGCAGCCGCAATGACAAGTTTAGCACAGAATGTGCAACAGCCCGTGCGGCAACGACCATTGCAGGAATGCGTAAAAAAGACGGGACACCCGATATGAAAGTCTATGCCTTTGCCTCTGCCCTTTACGAGGAAAGCAATGCTTCCGTGCGTCAGTTTATGGATCGCATGCTGAAGGAAGACATGAACACTTCCATGACGCAAATCCGCTTTGAAATCAAAAAAAATGCCGAACCCGTCACTTGTGCCCGCATCGACATCAAAAAACCGGACGGCACGATAACCAGCGGTTTTAAATGTACCCCTTTAAAACCGGCAACCTCCATAACCCCCTGATTTAAAAAGATTGACGTCAACGCCTTCAGACAGGATAATAGCTGGCTACAGATGACCCGTGAAGCCATGCCTGACAGGATCGAAAGCTGATGGAAAATAAAATCAGAAAGCCGTTGCGCTGGAAAAGATACGTTGGCGCGCTTGTTGTCCTTGCTCTTCTGGGCGCCGCGGGAATGTGGTATCAGCAACAGAAAACCACAGATCGGGCTGCTGAAGTAAAAACAATCGTTGAAATCAAGAGCGGAAATATTGAAGACACCGTAACCGCACAGGGAAAACTGGAACCCCGGCAATATGTTGACGTCGGCGCGCAAGTCTCGGGCCAGCTTAAAAAGATATATTTTGAAGAAGGTGATACGATCAAGGCGGGAGAGCTGATCGCGGAAATCGACCCGGATATCTATCTTTCCCGCGTGCGTGAGGATGAAGCGCGATTGAAAACCCTGCAATCAAAAAAAGCCGAGCAGCAGGCTCTCGTTCGTCAGGCCCGGCAAAAGTTCGAGCGCCGGAAATCGCTCTATGCCGCCAGCACCGCTTCCAAGGAAACGCTGGAGGATGCTGAAACCGCACTGAGCGTCGCGCAGGCTCAGCTCATTTCCCTCGACGCACAGATTGAAGAAGCGGAATACACACTTGACGCCGACAAGACCAATCTTGGCTATACCCGTATTCTGGCGCCGATGGATGGCACAATCGTCATGCAGAACGTGCAGGAGGGACAAACGCTGAATGCCAGCCAGTCCGCGCCGACGCTGGTACAGATTGCCAATCTTGATGTCATGACAGTGCGTGCACAAGTAGCGGAGGCCGATATTCCGCGCATCAAGCCCGGCACGCCTGTTTATTTTACGACACTGGGATCCCAGGAACGGAAATGGAACGGCACGGCGCGGCTGATCCTCCCCGCCCCTGAAGTGATCAATGATGTTGTGCTTTATAATGTTCTGGTTGACGTAGACAACAAGGATCATGAGCTGATGACGGGCATGAGCACGCAGATGTTTTTTATTATCGGCAAGGCAGAGAATATCCCCCTCATTCCCCGTGCCGCACTGGGGCGCCGCGTGACAGAGGAAGACAATGAAAATGGCGATGCCTATCGCGTGATGCGGCAGGATATCGTGGGCGAAACGGAAATTACCGTTCATATCGGCCTGATGGACCGCTCGCAGGCGGAAGTGCGCAACGGCTTGAACGTTGGTGACGAAGTGATCTACGCGACACAAGACGACAGCGCACAAAAACGCAACAGCGGCTACGCAAGACCCGCACGCCTATGACGACAGCCATCCCACTGCTCAGGCTTGAAAATATCAGCCGCGTTTTTCAAAGCGGAGATACGCAGATACGCGCGCTTGATGACGTTTCCCTTTCTATCAACACAGGCGAATTCGTCGCTATCATGGGGCAATCCGGCTCGGGAAAATCAACTCTCATGAACATTCTTGGCTGCCTCGACCAGCCGAATTCCGGTCATTACTATATACAGGGACAGGATGTAACAACGCTTGATTCCGATGAGCTCTCCGCCTTGCGCTGCAATGTTTTCGGTTTTATTTTTCAACGTTACAATCTTCTTGCCACGGCCTCTGCCGCCGAGAATGTCGCCATCCCCGCTGTTTACGCCGGTATGCCGCATGGGCAGCGCCAGAAAAAGGCGCATGAACTTCTCGAGCGTCTGGGCATTGCAGACCGCGAACATCACCGTCCGGCGCAGCTTTCAGGCGGTCAGCAACAACGGGTTGCCGTTGCGCGCGCCCTGATGAACGATCCGCTGGTTATTCTGGCAGACGAGCCGACAGGCGCCCTTGACAGCAGAAGCGGGCAGGATGTCATGGCCATGCTGGCCGATCTGCACAGGGAAGGCCACACGGTTATCCTGATCACACATGACGAGACAGTTGCCAACCATGCCAACCGCATCATCCGCATCAGCGATGGAAAAATCGTTTCCGATGCAGGCCAATCCCCCATAATCCCTGAAGCCGCAGTCACAGAGGAAACGCTCTTTCGCACAGCCCCGGGGCTGTTTTCGGTTCTGGGGGAAACGGTAACAACGGCGCTGCGGGCGCTGGCCTCCAATATCTTCCGCACAGCCCTGACCCTGCTGGGTATTGTCATCGGCGTTGCCGCCGTCATTACCATGATGGCTGTCGGAAACGGTAGCAAGCAGGATGTGCTGAACCAGATCAGCGCCATGGGAACCAATCTTCTCTCCATCCGTCCGGGAACAGGCGATGTCCGCTCCACCACCGGCAATGTCGTAACCATGACACTGGCTGATGCCGCCGCCATACGCACACTGGACAATGTCGCCTATGTTGTGCCGGAACGCCAGGGTCGCGCCACACTGCGCTTTGGCAATACCGATTATGCAACGACAATTCAGGGCGTGGGGGCGGAATTCCCTGCGGCACGCGACTGGCCTGTCGCCAGCGGTTTTTTCTTCACGGACAGGGACGCCGCATCCTATGCACCGGTTATCGTTCTGGGGCAGACCGTTATAAAAAGCCTTTTTCACGAAGGTGTGGAACCTATTGGCAAGCATATCCTTGTCGGTAAGGTGCCATTTGAAGTCATCGGCGTCATGAAACCGAAAGGAGCGGCGCCTTGGGGCGCCGATCTGGACGATGCCGCTTTTATTCCCGTCACGACAGGCATGGTTCGCTTGTTCGGGCAAAGCCACCTGACCGGCATGTCCGTCAAGATCAGCGACGTTGCCACAGTTGATAAAACGGAAGAGGCCATCCGCACGCTATTGAAAGAACGTCACGGCACAGAGGATTTCCGGGTGCGCAACACCGCCTCGATCCTTGAAACCGCCACGGCGGCACAAAATACCCTGACCGTGCTGCTGGGCGCCGTCGCCGCCATATCCCTGCTGGTCGGCGGGATCGGCGTCATGAACATTATGCTGGTCAGCGTTACCGAACGCACGCGCGAAATCGGCATCCGCCGGGCCGTGGGCGCGCGCATGTTCGATATTTTGCTTCAATTCAATATCGAATCCGCGATTGTCTGCATTTTCGGCGGCATACTGGGCGTCGCTCTGGGCCTTGGCGTTGCCAAAGGGCTGACGTTCTTCGGGCTTTCGGTCATTTTTACCGTTCCGCCCGCCGTTGTTGCCTTCTCCGCCGCTGTCCTGACAGGATTGATCTTCGGCTTTCTCCCCGCACGGAAAGCCGCCCGGATGGATCCGGTCGTCGCGCTTAGTTTTGAATAGGAAGCAAAGCCCTGCTTACCCCGCCTCGGCCATTTTCTCGGAACGCTTGCGCAGGTTTGGATCAAGAATACGTTTGCGCAGACGGATGGACTTCGGCGTGACTTCAACCAGCTCGTCATCCGCGATATAAATAATCGCCTGATCCAGCGTCAGGATACGCGGCGGAATCAGTTTTGTTGCTTCATCCGTGCCGGAAGCCCGCACGTTCGTCAGCTTCTTGCCCTTGAGCACGTTTACAGGCAGATCGTTCTCGCGACAATGTTCGCCAACGACCATCCCTTCATAAACGCGCGTTCCTGGCAGGACCATGATCGTGCCGCGCTCTTCAAGCTTCCAAAGATCATATTCCGTTGCTTCGCCCTGCTCCATCGCCAGCAATACGCCGGTACGACGGCTTTCGACGGCGCCTTTGTACGGCGCATAGCCATGAAACAGACGGTTGATAATGCCCGTACCGCGCGTATCGGTCAGAAATTCACCATGATAGCCGATCAGCCCGCGCGTCGGCGCAATGAACGTCATCCGTACACGACCACCGCCACTTGGCACCATCGCCGTCATTTCGCCTTTGCGGATAGCGATTTTCTGCACAACCTGACCGGAATATTCCTGATCGACGTCGATCATGACTTCCTCGATCGGCTCCAGCTTTTCACCGGTTGTTTCATCAATCTTGTACACAACGCGCGGACGTCCGATGCAAAGCTCGAACCCTTCCCGGCGCATGGTCTCGATCAATACGGCCATCTGCAACTCGCCACGGCCAAATACTTCAAAAGTATCCGATGTCGCGCCGTCCAGCACTTTCATGGCGACGTTGGTTTCGGCCTCACGGAACAAACGGTCACGAATAGCACGGGAGGTTACTTTTTTCCCCTCGGTGCCGGCAAACGGCCCGTCATTCACCGCGAACGACATGCTGATGGTGGGCGGATCGATTGGCACAGCGTAGAGGGGCTCTGTTACTGCGACATCACAAACTGTATCGGAAACGGTCGCCTCCGTCATCCCGGCCAGAGAAATAATATCGCCTGCCGTAGCTTCATTCAGCGCTTCGCGGTTGATGCCGCGAAAAGCCAGAATCTTGGAAACGCGGGCGTTTTCCACCGGCTTGCCCTCGCGGGTCATGGCCTTCACAGGCTCATTCACCTTGATCTTACCCGACATGACCTTGCCCGTTACCAGGCGGCCAAGGTAGGAGTTATTCTCGATCAGTGTGACCAGCATTGAAAAAGGCTTGTCTATTTCATTCTTGGGCGAAGGCACAAAATCACAGATCAGGTCAAACAGCGGCGTCATATCCTTGCGCTCGCCATCCAGCGTCGTGCTGGCCCAGCCCTGACGCCCCGAAGCATAGAGCAGCGGGAAATCAAGCTGCTCGTCGGTGGCATCCAGTGCGGCAAACAAATCGAAAATTTCCTCATGAACAGCTTCTGGCCGCGCATCGGGGCGGTCAACCTTATTGATGACCACAATCGGGCGAATACCCTGTTTCAGCGCCTTGGCCACAACGAACTTGGTTTGTGGCAGGGGGCCTTCCGCTGCATCGCAGAGAACGATCACGCCATCAACCATCGACAAGATACGCTCTACCTCACCACCGAAGTCGGCGTGACCGGGGGTATCAACGATATTGATCCGGGTATCCTTCCAGACAACCGAAGTCACCTTCGCCAGAATGGTAATGCCGCGCTCGCGTTCCAGATCATTGCTGTCCATGACGCACTCGGCAACTTGCTGGTTCTCCCGGAACAGGCCAGACTGCCGCAGCAACACATCCACCAAGGTCGTTTTGCCATGGTCAACGTGGGCAATAATTGCGATATTTTTAAGTTTTGTATTTGTTGTCATGTTCCCTTGTCCGCCTTAACTGTTGTTTTTATATTTTTTTATGCATTTTCGACGCTCATCCTATTGAAAAAAATAGATTTTTCAACCCACATGCCCGCAGAAGCGCCATATAATACACATTTTTTTAATTATGTATAGTATAATGTAACGAGACTATTCAAATATGTGGCGCGCATGACGGGAAGCAAGTTCATATCCTCGATGTTTTTGGCCGGAACGGTGGCGATGGGCAGCGCGGATCGGGCCGAAGCTACGCCCCCCGCTCCATCTCCAGCCCCACAAGGTCTTTCAGAAGTTGTCGTGCATAATCTGGCAAAGAACGACATTGTCATGCTGGGGGACACTGCACATGGTGATATGTCCCTGAATGCGGCCTTTACCGACAAAAAACTGCTCGACCAGATGGCGGCGGGCGGCGTGAAACATCTGTTTCTTGAAATCCCCGTCGGTTTCCAGTCCCATATGGATGCCCTGCAGGAAGGAAAGATCACAAAGCAAGATTTCGTCACCGCCTATAAAAATACATTTGAGAATATGCATCAATCCGCCGAGGATCGGGATATCAGCCTGAACCGTCTGGCCGACAGTCTCTCCCATGCCGCGCAAAAAGGCATCAAAGTCCATGCCTCCGATGCGGGGCTTGCCGATACGGAGACCCGCCGCTATGACGCGGCACTGGGGCAGGCCTATGATACTTGGCGGGCCCAGCTCTCCCCCAAAGATCAGGGCTATTTCGATCTTTGGCAGGCTGGCCGCGAAGGCGATATCCCCCAAGCCGAAAGATATGGTGCCATGCTGCGGCGGGAACAGGCCCTGCACACCCCGGCTGTCAAGGTCGCCATTGCCGAAACAGACCGCCTGCTGGAAGCTGCCGACAAGGTACGTCTCGACGACAGCCAGACCTACGACATCATCGCCGCCAGCCTGAAGGCCGGGGAAAAAGGCGTGGTTATCTACGGCAATAAACACTACCAGAGCGTGAATGGGCTCGATAACTACCTCGCGCATGACTTCCGGGTGGCCCGTATTGACGTCCACCCCACCGCCGGAACCATCAGCTACAGCAGCGGTACGGAAAAACCCCAGACTGTCTTCGTTGCGGATGAAGGCAGAATCTACTCCGGCGGCGGGGCTGCCCCCCTTCCCGCACGCCCGCCAAAGCCCTGAAATTGATGTAGCGGCGTCACGCCCGGAAGATTTTTTTTTGCTGGGGGCAAAACCGCTTTACAAAAAATCGAATCGGCTTATATGCTTAAAGTATAAGGCCCGTTAAGGAAGCGATTCGTCTGGCGGGGTTTGGTTCTACATCCTTTAACTGGGAGGTTCCTTACCATGGACGAATTCGAGAGTCCTGAAGACATTGTACGACACCGTCGCCCCGATATTCCTGTAAACTGTTTCCGCCCGACTGTTCTGACGGTGGCGGCGCAATGGTTTACTGCCAATTTTCCGGGCAAGGTTCTCTACGCCGTCAAAGCCAATCCTGCGCCCCATGTCGTTTCCGGCCTGTGGAACGCCGGGATTACCCATTTTGACGTTGCCTCTGTCCCCGAAATCCAGCTGGTACGGGAGCTTTGCCCCGGCGCTGCGTTGTCCTACATGCACCCGGTCAAAAGCCGCCTGTCCATCGAACAAGCCTATTTCGACCATGGCGTGCGCGATTTCTCCTTCGATACGCTCGAAGAGCTTGAAAAGATTGTCGCTGTTACCGGAAAATCCAAAGATCTGACACTGATCATGCGTACGGCGGTGCCAAATACCGCCTGCGAATTCCCGCTCTCGGGCAAATTCGGCGTCACGCAGGACAAGGCCCTTCCTCTCCTGAAGGCGGCTCGCAAGCACGCCACACGGCTGGGCATCTCCTTTCACGTAGGCTCGCAAACTATGGACCCACAAGCCTATCTGACCGCCCTATCGCTGGTTGGCAAAATGATCCAGTCTGCCCCGCGCCTGCGCGTCGATATTATCGACATCGGCGGGGGTTTTCCCTCTGCCTATCCCGACCTGCTTCCCCCCTCACTAGCAGACTACAAATCCGCCATTGAGCGCGGATTTGACCAGTTACCGCATCCGGGCCGCTATGAATTCTGGTGTGAGCCCGGCCGTGCCCTTGTTGCGGAAAGCTCATCCGTTCTCGTTCAGGTTGACCTGCGGAAGGACGACGTTCTCTACATCAACGATGGCACCTATGGCAGCCTGTTTGACGCCGGTCATTGCGGCCTGCGCTTCCCTGTACGCCTTGTCCGCCCGCATGAGGAAAAATCAACGGCGGCGTTAAAGGCCTACCGTTTCTATGGCCCGACCTGCGACAGCATTGATTATATGCCCGGCCCCTTCATGCTGCCAGAAGACATCCGCGAAGGCGACTATATCGAGATCGGACAGGTCGGCGCCTATGGCAATACGCTCCGCACGAACTTCAACGGCTTCTACGCCACAGAGAACGCTATTGTCAAAACCCCTCCGCTGCTGACGATGTACGATGAAATTCCGGAAGTCGCAGCGCATCAGGTAAAAATGCTCGTCAACTCCTAACTCCTGGAAAGTAGAAAAATGCAATTCCACACGCCCGCCAAAGGTTTTCTTGGCCTGCCGAAAAATGACGCCGTCACCATAGACGACGCCAAGGCGGTTATCATCCCCTTCGGTCTGGAAGCTACGGTTTCCTATGGCGGAGGTACGGCCAAAGGCCCGCAGGCCATGTTGACCGCCTCTCCCAAGGTGGAATACTTCGACGACGAATTCTGGTGCGAACCGTTCCGCCAGATCGGCATCGTTACGGCCAAAGAGCCCAAAATACAAAAACCGATCGCCAAAGCCCTTGACCAGCTTGAAGCCATGGTTGAAGAAGTCCTGCAAATGGGCAAATTCCCGTTTGTCTTCGGCGGCGAACACTCCATCACGGCGGGAGCCATCCGTCCCTATGCCCGCCGCTACAAAGATCTGACTGTCCTGCATTTCGACGCGCATGCCGATTTACGCGACAGCTACTTCGGCGAGCATTATTCGCATGCCTGCGCCCTGCGCCGCGTCCTCGACCACAAACATGTCAAAGTATTTTCGTTTGGCATCCGCAGCATGTCCCAAAGCGAGGTTCCTTTTCTTGAAGCCAATCCGGACCGCGTCAAAATCTACTGGGCACGGGAAAAACAAAAATGGAACATGAAGGAAATCGTCAGCCACTTCAAAGGCAAGAATGTTTATGTGACCTTTGACATTGACGGCCTTGACATCAGCCAGATGCTTGCCACCGGTACACCGGAACCCGGCGGCCTGTTCTGGGATGAAGCGATTAATATTATCCATGAGGTAGCCAAAGTTTCGAACTTCGTCGGCGCCGATATCAATGAGCTGGCGCCACAGCCGAACCTCCACGCCTGCGATTTTCTGGCCGCAAAACTGGCCTATAAAATTCTGGCCTATACCTTTCTGGTTAGCCATAAGGCCAAGAAGCCGCGCAAAAAATAGCCTGTCTCTTGCGATAACGGGAATCAGCGGGTACACTTATCCACATTAAACCTATTTATTTCACAGGATACCCCATGCGCAAGAAGATCAGCCATTTCTTCAATTCCGCCGCTCGTCACAGCCAAAAAACAGTTGTCAGTATAGCCGCCGGCTTTCTAATGGCCATCGGAACGGGATCCGTTTATCCTGCCGACAAGCCACTGACATCTGCCGAAATTAAAAAGATTTCTACAGCGACATTCAGCCAGACAACCTATTGGAAACATCCTGAATATAACATTATCGCCAAGGTCGAACCCTGCAAGGAAAAAGGCCTTTGCATTTCTGTCCACAATATCGACAATGAATCTTTCAACAATCGTCTGCTGTTGGCGCGGCTGCTGGGACTCGGCAAAGCCGTCGATGACGGGTTCAGCGATATTCTTACCAGATACGAACCTGATCCTGACCAGGTTTACCCCTGGCTTGTAGACCGCTATTGCAATTATGAAGCTGAAGTCAAACTGACACAAAACCCAGCTCAAGGTGAGTGGTCCGGCTCTATATACAGCCCCTTCAACCAAAAAAGTTACGGGATCAGCCTGTCGATGAAGGATACCGATACCGTCATAGCCTCCGGATATTTCCTGGGGCTTTCCTTCCTGAAAAAGTCCATCGAATTAAACCGGCTTGAGGCAGAACCGAGCGCCTGCTACGAATTTTCAGGCGGTTCCTACTGGGTGAACGCGGAAGAACCCCGTCCAAAAGTTGCCACAGCGCCAAAACTGAAAAAGAAGTAATGCTTTAACTACTACGATGCGACCCTACGGTTCCAGACATAGGAAATCGCCCCGACGGCCAGATTCGTCAGGGTCAGCGCGATAATAATTCCCATGAAGCCGAAATATTCACGCAATACCCAAGCCAGCGGCACATAGAAAACAACCGCACGCAACAGGATCAGGAACGTGGCCGGAAGAGGCCGCCCCATGGCATTCAGCGCCGCATTCGAAGCAATCATCATGCCCATCGCGCCGTAACTGATCGGAACCCAATGCAGGTATAGCGCAGCATAGTCAACAACCATGGTGTTACCGTCAAAAAGCTCGGGAATATCGCGCGCAAAAATCCATAGCCCTGCTGCCACAACCAGCCCCCAATAAATGCAGTAGCGCGATGCGACCGCCGTTGCCTCCTGAATACGCCCGTAGTTTCCGGCACCAAAATTCTGCCCCGTAAAAATGGAAAGCCCTGCCCCAATCGCATAAAAAACCAGCGTTGAAAGATTCTCGATACGCGTGGCCACCCCCAGTGCCGCCACCGCCTCCTTGCCAAAACCGGAAGCCAGCCAGGTAATAACCGCCGCCGATACAGGCGAAATCTGGTTACTGATAATCGAAGGAAAGGCCACATGCAAAATGCGCCGCCATGAATCAAATATACCCGCATGGATGACACGCACCGACAGAATCTGCTTCCTGAAAATCAGGTAATACATCGTCGTCATGCAGGTTGTATAATAGGTGAAAACCAAGGTCGCCGCCGCCCCCGTCAACCCCAGCCGCGGTAACGGGCCCCAGCCGAAGATCAAAAACGGATCAAGCACAAGATTGATGACCGCCTGCATAATCATCATCCGCGAGGCGAACCCCGTCTCCCCCGTCGCGCGAAATGTCGCGTTGCCGACCATCATCGTGCCAAAAAATATAAACCCGCAATACCACACAGACACATAGCGGTGGATCAGCGGCATAATATCATCCGATGCCCCCATCATGCGAAAGATCGGGTCCATGAATATAAGCCCGACAATCGCCGCCGCCACCGTCAGCGCCACCGTCAGAGACAGCGAATCCGTCGCCAGCTGCCTGAACTTCTCGATATCTCCCTGACCGTATGCACGGGACAGCACGGATGTCGTGCCAACGGACAACCCGAAAACAATCCCCATGTTAAACAACACAACCGGAATAGTGAAACCGAGCGCAGCCAGCGGCAACGTGCCCAGACGGGAAATATAGAATGTATCGACAACATAAAAGAGTGAGAGCGAAGACAGCCCCCAGACCAGTGGAATGGAAAGGCGCCGCAAATGCGGCGCCACGTCTCCATCCAGAAGCGAGGGGCGGGAAGATGACATTTATATAGCGGGCCTTTCAAGGAAAATTAAAGCCCGCACATATTACTCCAGATGGGCTTTGAGCATCCAGTGGTTTTTCTGGTGAATCTGCATACGTTCAATGGCCATATCCACGGTAGGATCATCCCCCGCCGCTTCTCCGGCCTTCAGAACAGCCTGCGTTGTCGCGATCAGTGTCTCTTGGTCTTTGACCAGTGTTTTCAACATCTTGTCAGCAGATGGATACCCCGTTTCTTCCTGAATTTTCGCGAGTTTGGCAAAAGCCTTGTAGCTTCCGGGGGCCTTTTCGCCCAAAGAGCGGATACGCTCGGCCACCAGATCGACGGCCAGCGCCAGATCTTCATACTGCGCCTGAAACAAGGTATGCAGCGTATTAAAATGCGGGCCTGTCACGTTCCAGTGATAGTTTTGCGTTTTCAGATAAAGGGTGTAACTATCGGCCAACAGGCACGACAAAGCGTCAATAACAGCGGCATTTTTGTTCTTGCTCATAGTTTTTCTCCTGATTTAAATTGACAAGGCCTGTGCACAGGCAGACATAACAGCAGCAATGCGGAAACAATGCTGTACGGCAACCTTCGAGTACTCTCCGTGCTGGACAGCCGCTGCATGGGACTGAACACAAGCCCCGCAACCATTGATACAGGAAACCGCCAGACTATACATTTCAAAAGTCACTTTATCAATACCGGGATTGCCGATCACATTCATGCGCAAGGCAGCCGGCATTTTTCCCAGCTCGTCATCCTGCGTCATATAGGTTGAACGGTAATAAATATTGTTCATGGCCATAATTGTCGCAGCGGCCTTCGCTGCGTGGACTTCCTCGGCACTAAGAACAGATGAAGCCTCCCCTTCCATTGCCTGTATCACCAGAGGATGACGTGTTGCATAAGCCGCAGAAAGAGCAATCCCGAAAACCTGATTGATGGACAGTCCGGAATTTCCGTCTTCCTTGAGGACATTCGAAATATTCAGCCGGATATCCTTTGCGTATTCGGGCAGAGACTCCTTAAGGCTTTCGATATTTTGCACATCATGGGCAACGGAAAGTTCATGCACAGTCATTCTTTTCTCCTGCAGGTTAAAAATTGTTCAGTACAAGGATATAGGTTTAAATACCCCAACGCCAAGCCTTCTATATAAGTAATATTCTTTCTTTTTTAACGCCGCCATCATAATATAACAATAGAATTTGTCATTTTTTATACTATTTGTTTTGCAAACGCAAAATCCCTGCGTTAACCTTCCCTTGTCATGAAAAAAGATTTTAACCTGAAAAAGACATTCAACAAATTCTCCGCCGCAGTGCTTCTCTCGGCGGGTATTGCGGCAAGTCCGACCCCCGCTTCAGACCTTTCTGCTCCCGTCCAGCCCGCCAACACCTGTGCTGCATTTCCCGACTTTAAGAAGCCTGAAACACCCATGCACCGCATCAGTCGGGATATAGCCCCCGATCCGGTTATCAAGGAGCAGCAGACCCTGCTGCGCACACTGGATCTGCCGCTGGGCCGACCGGATGGAAAACCGGGGCCCGGCACGCGTCACGCCATGCGCGAGTTTTTATTATTTTACGGCCCGCTTTACGGTGTGAAGGATTATCAGCGCACGCTTGATGAAAAGGATGCAACTGAACTCCACCGGATTGTGGAGCAGGCGCAAATTGATTCAAAAAAATATGCCCTGCCCGTTTCCACCATGGCGGCCTTGCGGCTTGCTGCAGAACGAACGAATACTGACCTCGACAAACTGACTTCCGTCATCCGGGATAATGACGGCAGCCTGAACGGCCTTGATGCGGCCGGCGCGTCAAACGGGCTATTCCGGATTGGACATGCTCCTTGGCTCGCCCTTGTAAAAATTTATGGCGCACAATACGGGATGGAGTTTTACGTCGCGCATATCACTCTTGAAAAAGGAGCCCATGGCATCAGCCCTACGGTCGCCAATCCCTTTATGCACCGACAAATTCTGGCTTTGAAAAGCAACCCGCGCCTTGCGGCCTTGCTGGTTGCCGAGTATCTCTCGCAGGCGGACAGCTTTCCTGTCCTCGCAAAACCGCCAGCACTTGCCTTTCAGTCAAAAATCAAAGAAGAACAAAATGCGCTAATGACTCTGGGCTTTGATATCGGCGGCAGCACTGCTGACGGTTTACGCGGCACGATGACGCAAATAGCCCTGCGCGAGTTCCAGCTTCTATACGGCAAAGAAGGCACCCCAAACGGCCTGCTCAGCAAAGAAGAGCGCGCACTGCTATTGCACTCGGCACAGCAGGCCCGGGAAGATGCCCACCGTTTTAATGTCCCTGCCGCAGCGGTTGGCGCTATCCGCATGGCCAGCCAAAAGAATGAATTTGACTTTGGATACATGATGGAACTGGCCGCAGCGGAAAGCTCCTTTTCTCATGCGATCAAGGCCTCGTCAAGCAGCGCCACAGGTCTTTATCAGTTCATCGAAAGCACATGGCATCATACACTGCAGGACTACGGCCATAAATACGGCCTTGCAGATTTTTCCACGGAGGTCGATGTCTATATGGACGACTATGGCCGTTCACAGGCCCGGATCAACAATCCCCTGCTGCGTGGACAGGTTCTCGAGATGCGCAAGAATCCGCATCTCTCGGCGCTTCTCAGCACAGACTTCCAGATCGAGAACCGAGGTCGCCAGAGCTGCTATATCGAGGGCGACCTTTCCCGTACCGATATGTATCTGGCCCACTTTCTTGGCGCGCATGACGCTGTGTATTTTATCAATGCCCTGCGACAGGATGAAAACAAATCGGCCGTAAAGATTTTTCCTGAAGCGGCGGAATATAACATCAGCGTTTTTTACCAAAAGGAAGGGCGCCAGTCCTCCCGCGAACGCTCTCTCGGGGAAGTCTATAACTTCTTCAGCGCCAAGTTTGACAAGGGCATCTATGACGGCCCCGCTTACTCTCATCCTCCTGCCGTTGCAAATGCGCCGGAAACACCCGCAAAAGCAAAGCCGCGTATTGCACGTAAATAGCTTTCACAGACAGGCGTTCTTATTTCTATCCATCTGATTTTATTAGCTTTTATTAAATATTAATGAATATACTCTATTTTATGGATATAATGAATAAGACAGACTCGCATTTATAATGGGGGTAGCCGCGTGGACATCTATAACGCAACAGAACCGCAGCACGAAAAGGCACATAGCGCCCGCGCCATGTTCAATGCCGTAGCGCTGGCTGTTGGCGTGGCCACCGCTCCCACACCTGTCTATGCCTCAAGATTTCAAGCCCCCACTGTTCCGGTACATACTTCGGAGAACCCGCACATGACAGATTCCAAAAACGAGCTGCAAACACAGGCTTCGCGTTTTACACAGCAGACCCCCACTATGAAACCACAGGCCATGTCACGCTTCACCCCTTCATTTGCTGTTCCGGGCGAAAAAGAGCGCAATATTTTCTTTAAACAGACGGCGCAGGCGCTTAAAGAATATCGTATTTTGTCTGACCGCTCTGACGCCAGGGGGCCTTTGTCGAAAGAAGAACGTGAGGAAATCCGTACGCTGCTCAAAGAAGCCCGCAAGGACACCAAGACGTATAAAATACCGCTGGAGATGGCCGCCGCCCTTCGCTTTGCCTCGCAGGAGGCAGGACTTGACCATACCGCCTATATGAACCGCTTGAATGAAACCGAAGGGAACGTCGCCGCAAATAACGCTGGCGGTCTGTCAAAATCAGCCCTCTTCAAGTTCAATGTTTCCAACTGGCTCTATCTGGTCAAAACCTATGGGCCTGATCACGGCCTTGATTATTTTGCCGATAAAATTACAGTTCAAAATAAAGGCTCCCATTTTTCTGTCCACGTAGACGACCCCGCTGTTTTACGCCAGATCTCGGAAATGCGTGAAAATCCCCGCATCTCGGCCATCATGGGCGCCGAATACATCAAAAATCACAGCGAGCATAAACTTCTGGTCGGTTATGAAGGGATCGGAATCAGATCCGACACGCGCATCTCCGCCCAACAGAGCGACCTTCTCACCTTGGGTTTCGATATTGGCGTACGCGGCACTGATGGCTTCAGAGGCCCGCTGACGCAAGCGGCACTGGAAGAATTCATCCACATGAGCAAAGTTTCTCTTGCCTCCGGCAAGCCGCTTGATCAGGTCCTCCATGAAGCGGCTGTTCAAGCGAAAGAAGACGCTGCAAAATACACAAATAAATACAGAGAAGTTTCTCCGGCAGACGCCTTTGCCATTCGCAATGCCGCCAAAGTCGTTGGCGCCGACTTCGGATATATGATGGAGCTGGCCAATGCAGAAAGCGGATTCAAAACGGAAATCAAAGCCAGCACCTCCAGTGCAACGGGGCTTTTCCAGTTCATCGACAATACATGGCTGACCATGCTTTACAAGCATGGTGAAAAATACGGACTGGGTGATATTGTCAGCCAGATAGAAACGACAAAGGACAAAAACGGCAATGTCGTTACTGCAAAAATCGATGATCCGCTTATTCAGAAATACGCTCTCGGGCTACGCAAAGATCCGCGCATTTCCTCGTTGATGGGCGCCGAGTTCGCCAAGGAAAACATGGACAATCTGAAGGGCGCCCTGCCAAAACAAAAAATCAACCGGACAGACCAATATCTGGCACACTTCCTCGGCTCCGGAAACGCCGCCAATTTCATCAGCCAGATGAAAAAGAACCCGGACAAGCCAGCAGATACTGTTTTTCCTGCTGCCGCCGGATCCAATGAAGGCGTATTCTACAAGCCGGACAACACGCCCCGCAGCTTGAAAGAAGTCTATGACCACTTCAAGAGGAAATTCGACACGACACAGTTCGATGAGAAAAATGAACGGCATGAAAAGCAGAAGCGCCATATGAAGAAATCTGCAGGCCCAGATGTTTCGACACCTACTGCCTGATTTCAAAGGGGAAAGTCGCTCTTTACATCCCTGCCCTGCTTTCCTATCCTGACCTGATATTCATGGAAACAGGACAGGTTTGATTCGGAATGAGCAACGGATATTCCTTCAGAAAGCTGTTTACCGCAGCGGCAACGGCTATCACACTTTCCTGCGCCCCAGCCTTTGCGGATGCTGCAACGCAAAATAAACCCGCTCAGACACAAAAACATCAGGTAAAAAAAACTGCCGCTAAAAAAGCGCCTGTAAAAAAGAAATTTGTTCCCCATTCGCCCACAGGAGAAACCTGCCCCTCGGAAGACGCCTCAGCCAAACGTGTATGGCTGCGCCCCTCGTTTGACGTTTCCTCCACGCAGCAACAAACGCTTCTTGCCGAAACGGGTTTTGTGATCGGACGCAAGAGCCCTGACGGTGTTTTTACCGAACGCACGATCCAGTCCGTCAATGAATACCGCATGCTGACAGGTCATGGCGCTTTTCGTGAAAGCCTGACATCCGCTGACCTAAAGGCCCTCAGGAATTTCTCGTCGGAAGTTGAAAAAACCATGACGCACTACAATCTGCCTCCTGACGAAGCTGTAACCCTCCTGATGGCGACACGCCATACTTCCCTTGATGCCAATACCGTATTTAAAAAATTCTTCTCTGCGGGCAAGCCATCTCCCATCGCTGCAGAAACATGGCTCGCGCTTGTCGCTCTGCACGGCGATAAATACGGGTTGTCCCCCTATAGCAAGGCAATAGAAAAAACAAAGCAGGGCAACACCCTGAGTGTTTCCGTGACTGATCCTGTCTTGTTGCAGCAAATCCTTGCAATGCGCGACCATCCGCGCCTGTCTGTTTTACTAGCGGCGGAACTTAACGATAAAACACCGCAAGCAGTCTATAAATCATCGCTGCCCGCGCTTTATAAACTTGCAGAACAACAGCAAAACCTGCGTCTGCTGGGATTTGATCTGGATGGAGAGGAACACGGAGGCATACAAGGCCCCGCCACGGAAGCCGCCCTTCGGAAATTTACCCAGCTTTATACGCCCGCCTATGCGACATTTGGAGCAATTCTGACGGAAGCGGGACATGCGCAGGAAGCCTACATCCGCCTCTTTGCGGAACTGGCGCAGAAGGACGCGACGAACAACGGCATTTCCACCGCCGCCGCTGCCGCCATCCGGCTGGCAAGCCTGCGCACGGACGCGGATTTTGGCTATATGATGGAACTTTCATCTGCGGAAAGCAATTTTGACCCCACCGCCAAGGCCGCCACATCATCGGCCACCGGACTTTATCAATTCACCGAAGATACATGGCTGCACATGATCCGGCGCTATGGCGAAAAATACGGCCTTGGCCATCTGGCTGAATTAATCGAAGCCAAAAACGACATGTACGGTACGCTGGTCGCCCGTGTCGAAAATCCCTATGCCCGTGTAATACCCCCTAAGAATAGAGGTGTTCAGAAGTAGAATTTTCCATTAACT
>CAYWIT010000023.1:0-38641 GCA_964458415.1 uncultured Rhodospirillaceae bacterium | reverse complement strand
ACCGATGGCCGTGTAGATATTCCCCGCGATCGTCCCGAGGTTGTCGAAAACCACGCCGCTGCCCAGCGTCATATCGCCGGTAATCGTGGCAGGCGCGCTATTACTGATCGCTCCTCCCGCATCGACAGTGACCGCCCCCACCTGCGTTGCCGTATTCGCAAAAATGCCGCCGTTACTGACAGTCACCGGCGAAGTCAGGCTGCCGCTATTGGTCAGCGTACCGGAATTGATCGTCGTGGCGGTAGAAAAATTCGAAGTGCCGGACAGCGTCCAGGCCGTGCCGTTCATCACCAGATTTTCAAAATTGGTAAAATTCACGTTCTCGCTGTTGCTGCCTTCCAGCGTCAGCGTATCCGTACCGTCGCCGCCATCGGCATTGCCGACCAGATCAGCCCCTGCATGGAGCGTCACGCTATCGTCGCCATCACGCAGAAAAAGGGATCTGATCGCGCCCTGCACCAGGCCCGAGATGTTGAGATTATCCACCCCGCCGACTGTCCCGTCCGTGCCAACAACGCCGGTTCCGGTGGAACTGACAATTTCAGCGCCGGAACCAACATCCAGCGTCAGATTGGCCGTGCCGATCAAGCCATTGGACACCCCATCGTTAACGGAGTGAATTTTCGCCCCGGCCCCCAGCGTCACATTGTTGTTATACTTACCGTAGACACCATAGGTACCGGCATTGATTTCAGCATTATTGCCAAGCGTTACCGTTGTATCGCCAAAAAAGCTGTTAACCCCCGTCAGACCGGCGGTAATTGACGCCCCCGCCCCCATTGTCAGGTCAACATTGCCCATCGACGAATAAACGCCGCTCGCGTCTGCATTCAGCTGTGCCCCAGCACCCATCGTCACCGTGATGCCATCGGGGGTATATATGCCGTTTCGCGCACCGGCATTCATTGTCGCGCCATCCGCCAAAGTAATGGCCGCGCCGTTTTCCGTGTCGATCCCGCCCGTCAGGATGTTGGAATTGGTAAAAAACGATCCGGCATCGGCAATAATATCTCCGACAACCGTGCCAAGATTGTCAAAGGTCACGCCGCTGCCCAGCGTCACATCGCCGGTGATCGTGGCAGGCGCGCTATTGCTGACTGCACCGCCCGTAGCGACCGTGACAGCGCCCGTCTGCGTCGCCGTGTTATCAAACGCACCGCCATTCGCCACAAACACCGTGCCGGAATGCGTACCGGAATTGGCAAAAGCTCCCGTATTGTTAACGGTCACCGGCGAAGTCAGGCTGCCGCTATTGGTCAGCGTGCCGGAATTGATCGTCGTGGCGGTGGAAAAATTCGACGTGCCGGACAGCGTCCAGGACGTGCCGTTCATCACCAGATTTTCAAAATTGACGAAATTTACATCCTCGCTGTTGCTATCCTCCAGCGTCAGCGTATCCGTACCAAGGCCGCCATCCGCATTGCCGACCAGATCGGCCCCCGCGCGTAAAGTCAGACTATCATCTCCCTTGCGCAAGGAAAGCGAGCCCGCCGCGCCCTGCACCAGTCCGGAAAGCGTGATGGTATCAACACCGCCAGCCCCACCATAGCTGCCGATCACACCCCAGCTGCTGGAGCTGACAATCTCGGCGCCGGAGCCCATATTCAGTGTCAAATTAGCGAGTGAGGAAATACCATTTTGAATACCTGAAGCCACCGAATGAATCTTGGCTCCGGAATCCAGTGTAATATTGCCGCTGTATTTGGTATAAATTCCCCTGTCCCCGGCATTGATCTCCGAATTCGCGCCAAGCGTAACAACGCTATTTCCGGTAACGTTACGAATGCCGGAATAGTTCGCTGCGTTGATTTGCGATCCGGTACCGGTTGTCACCGTCAGCGTACTGGCGCTTCCAGTCGCGGCCAGAATCCCATACTCTGTCGAGTTGATGACTGCGCCATCCCCCATTGTCACAACACTATTTCCGGTACTTGTTTTGATGCCAGCATAATAACCATACATACTAGGCCCAGTCACATTGATCTGTGAATTGGCGCCCATTGTCACATTGGCCTTTGCTCCGGACTTGATGCCATAGTGCCCGCCATTGATAACCGCACCGGTTCCCAGCGTCACCGTAGCGGTGCTGCCCGCACCGCTATTCCGGATGCCGCCGTAATAACCACTGATCAGCGCACCGGCACCCAGTGTTACATTGCTCCCTCCCGTCGAGCGAACGCCGTAACTGAGCGCGCCCGCCTCGGCAATAATCTGCGCATTCGTTCCCAGCGTGACTGTAGGATTGACCAGAAAAACACCGCTTTGATTGCTCGCTGTTGTGTCCACAATCGCATTGTCCAGCAGATTAACCGTGGCCTGTGTCGTGTTATTGCCAATCCGTGCCAGCCACGTCGAAAGAGAATCGCAGGTCACCGTTGCTCCGGCGGCGGGAATGGCGGGGGTTCCGGCTGTTGCCGTACAAGCCGCCATGGCGGGTCCGGGAGAAAGCAATAACAATCCCGCCGCCATCACTGGCGTTACCAGCATGGATGTCGAAAGCATTCCGTGGCGCAGCACGGTATGTGGTGACGAATATTTATTCATAAGATATCAAGTCGCTAAACCCCAGTATTTTCAGTGTAGAGCATACAAAAACGGTGTCAAACCGTCTGAATAGTTAATGCAAAAAATGTGCCTTTAGCCCGTCTTGATTTTATGAAAACAAATGAGCCTTTCTGTCTCTCACGCTCCCTGCGTCAAAATCCTTTATTTTAAGGCTTCTTTCATTGACTCCATGGCATAAAAGCCCTATCACTCTTGCCAACGCCTGCAGGGCGCGGGTGCCGCTTGGGCAGCCTTGCAGACGTATTTTCTACTGAAAGCGAGTACCAACACTATGGCAAAACTAGCCACCAAAATCATCGAAAACGTCACCGTGAAAGACATCACGGGCGAAAAGGAGAGCTTCGAAGCGCTTCTGAATGAAAGTTTCAAGAACGTCAAATCTTTCGTCGGCTCTGTCGTCGAAGGCACCGTTGTCGGCGTGGATGACGAATTCGTCACCCTCGACGTCGGCCTGAAATCGGAAGGCCGTATTCCGCTGCGCGAGTTCGGCGCGGCCGGAACAAAATCCGAGATCAAGATCGGCGACAAAGTCGAAGTCTTTGTCGAGCGCATGGAAAATAAAGACGGCGAAGCTGGCCTCAGCCGTGAAAAAGCGCGCCGTGAAGAAAGCTGGACCGTGCTGGAGAAACAGCACAAGGCCAACGAGCGCGTCACCGGCGTTATTTTCGGGCGCGTCAAGGGCGGCTTCACCGTTGACCTCAGCGGCGCCGTGGCCTTCCTGCCCGGATCGCAGGTAGATATCCGCCCTGTGCGCGACATCTCCCCGCTGTTCGGTACACCACAGCCTTTCATGATCCTGAAAATGGATCGGGCCCGCGGAAACATCGTCGTTTCCCGCCGTGCCGTGCTGGAAGAAAGCCGTGCCGAAGCCCGCTCCGAGCTCGTTTCCAACCTCAAGGAAGGTCAGGAGCTGCAGGGCGTGGTCAAGAACATCACCGATTACGGTGCCTTTATTGACCTCGGCGGCGTCGATGGCCTGCTGCACGTGACCGACATCTCGTGGAAGCGCATCAACCATCCTTCCGAGGTTCTGTCCGTCGGACAGACCATCAACGTCAAGATCATCCGCTTCAACGAAGAAAGCCAGCGCATCAGCCTTGGCATGAAGCAGATGGAATCCGATCCATGGGCGAACGTCGAAGGCAAGTTCAAGGTCGGCCAGCGCTACAAGGGCCGCGTCACGAATATTGCCGATTACGGCGCTTTCGTGGAGCTTGGTGACGGCATCGAAGGTCTGGTTCACGTTTCTGAAATGTCCTGGACCAAGAAAAACGTTCACCCCAGCAAAATCGTTTCCACCAGTCAGGAAGTCGAAGTGCAGGTTCTCGACGTTGATCTTTCCAAGCGTCGTATCAGTCTCGGCCTCAAGCAGTGCATGGAAAATCCATGGCAGGGCCTGGGCGAAACGCGCAAGACCGGCGACGTCATTGAAGGTGAAATCCGCAACATTACCGAATTCGGCCTGTTCGTTGCTGTCAGCGACCAGATCGACGGCATGGTACACCTTTCCGACCTGTCCTGGAGCGAAAGCGGCGAAGACGCGATCAAGGCCTACAAAAAAGGCGATACGGTTAAAGTCAAGATCCTCGAGATCGATCCCGAGAAAGAGCGTATTTCTCTCGGTATCAAGCAACTTTCCGGCGACCCCTTCGAAGAGGCTCTGGGCGGCGTTTCCAAAGGCGCTGTCGTGACCTGCACGGTTACAGCTGTGAACGACAAAGGCATTGAAGTAGCCGTCGGCGACAAACTGACCGGCTTCATCAAAAAGGGTGACCTTTCCCGTGAACGCTCGGAACAGCGCGCTGACCGTTTCGCTGTTGGCGAAAAAGTCGATGCAAAAGTTCTTAAAGTAGACCGCGCATCGCACAAGCTTGAGCTCTCGATCAAACAACGCGAAATCGAGGAAGACAAACAGGCGATGGCTGAATACGGCTCTTCCGACTCAGGCGCTTCGCTGGGCGACATCCTTGGTGCTGCCCTGCACAAGAAAAGCGCGAAGGCCGAAGACGCTTCCGAAGAAGCGCCTAAAAAAGCCAAGAAAACCAAAGCGGAATCTGAAGAATAATCTTCAGCATCCGCCGGACTATAAAACCCCTGCCCTCACCGGCAGGGGTTTTTTCTTGCCCTCTTCCGAACGAGGAGCCCCCTCATGGATAATCTTGACATAATCATCAACCTCCGCTAGATTGCCCTTTTCCAGACCCATAAAATAGAGGCAAGCTAAAACATGGCACATAAAAAAACCACGGCATTACTCAAAAGCGAATTCGCCGCAACCCTGTCTCTCGCGGAAAAATTCAACATCAAGGCCGGTGCACGCCCCAATCGTCAGGTCAAGGCAACCCTTTCACAAGCCATCGCATTTCTGGCTCCCATCGCAAACGATGTCGGCCGCAAGGGTGCTGTGATTGAAACCGGCAGCAGCTGGACCGGCCCCGACACTTTTCTTGATGCGGCAGGGGCCAGACAATTGGCCCGCAGCAAAGAGCGCACCGCCTACCTGACAGGCACCGTCGATGTCGCGCTGTCACAACGTGACCATGCCAGTCTCACGACAATCCGCAAGGCTTTCAATCTGCGCTCCGACAAACAGGCCGCCGCACTGGCGCTGCGCGTCTATCGTTCGGTTTGCGACGGTCTCTGGCGCGGCAACGGTTTCCTGATGGCCGACAAATCCGGCCAGCCCGTGACGATTGATACACAAAAGATCGAAGCTCTCGTCCGCCGCGCACCGTGATAAAAGCTGAACAATAAAAAACGGCATCCCGCGAAAATATCCGGAATGCCGTTTTTTATTTTCCAAACCGGCGCTTACAAAGCGGCGGCTGCGTCCTCGTCGTCATTATCCTGCACGACAGCCGTCTGCCCGCCTACGGCAGCTTTGGTTTCCCGTTCGATACGGCGCGCGGCGCGCTTGATCGTCTTTTCCATTTCTTCCACAGTGCAAAGGCCAATGCTGGTCGGATCCACCGGACGCAGGCTCGACATCGCCGCATGGGTCTTGTTACGGATGGTTTCAACCGTCGGCTTGGTCGATCCGACCAGCTTCGCGATCTGCACATCGGCAAGCTCGGGATGGTTTTTCAACAGCCACAGCACCGCATTCGGCTTTTCTGCCCGCTTGGTGACCGGCGTATAACGCGGCCCTTTGGAGCGGGCGCGCGGCTTGGGCAAATCCGTCTTCAGCATTTTCAGCTTGGCATTGCCATTGGCCTCGCAGCGCGAGATTTCCTCCTGCGTCAGCTCTCCGCTCTGGATCGGGCTCATGCCCATGATCCCGGCATTGACATCGCCATCGGCGAGCGCCTGAATCTCCAGCGGATGCAAACCGCAGAATTCAGCGATTTGATCAAAAGTCAGCGTGGTGTTGTCCACCAGCCAAGCGGCGGTCGCTTTCGGCATCAAAGGATAAGCCATGATAAAATTCCCTGTCTTTTCATTTTGTTCATCAAAATAGCTTTTCTCCGCGCGCCCTTTTCGAGGAAGGCGACGATTGACAGAATCAATCGATTGAGGAGAATTCAATAGATCATAGATTGTCTGGTTTAGAAGAGTCCAGATGATTTTCTAATATCTGACTATCAATTTTCATAATGAGATAAATATATTGATTTCCCATTGACTGGTGTATTTATTCATAATAAATTCTTGTTATTTTCAGAATTAAATTAAGGGCATCGTCATGAAATATCCATTGAACCGCAAACGCCTGGAGCACCTCAAAAAAATAGCCACATTTGAAGAGCGTTTTGAAAACATCAGAAACCTCACAGACTCGGCAGAAAAGATTTCCCTTTCCTGCGAATTATTAAAAGAAACACAACAATACTTCGATGTCATGTGGAAAAGCAGTGCACCGGAAGATGCAATGCTGTTGGTTGGCGGAACCATTGGCGCCGCACTGACCGCCGCTCTTATTCATCCCGTTTTTATTCTTGCCCTCCCTGCAGCTTATGGAATGTCTTTCTTGGGAAGAGATGATGAAAAAGCCTTGAGCGGAATTCAATCCCGCATGGAAAATTTTATCCAAGACAACTTGAAAAATGAAAATCTGAATAAAATTTTGAATTCCCCACATCTGGCCGCGGCGCTTTTCCATTGCCCCCCTGAACTAAAGAAAAGTTTTGATTCTGCGGTCAATGCCAAGAACCTTCAAAAAACAATTTCTACCAATGCTCTCGCTGAGAAGCAGGAGCAGAACAAAAAAAATTCACCAGACAATTTCAAAATTTGATGCGCCTGAATAAACCCAGGACAATATTCAAGCCCTAACGACGCTGGGCCATGAATTCAGGATTAAGAAATTTACGATCCACCTTACCATAGGACAACGGTTCCCCCTGTAGCGTTGTCACTATACCGCCCGCTGCCCGAAGGACAGCATCCCCCGCCGCTGTATCCCACTCACATGTCGGCCCCAGTCGCGGATAAAAATCCGCCTGCCCCGCGGCAAGAACACAAAATTTGAGCGAGCTGGAACGATTGATCAATTCCTTGACGCTTCGCCCATGCAAAAAATCGTTGAGCCGTTCAGGGTCGCCGTGCCGCTTGCTTGCCACAACTGTCAGCCCGTCATGCGGCACCTCGCGCATGGAAATTTTTCGTTCCGTGCCCCCAGACTCAATCATGTAGGCCTCATCACCGGCGCCAAAATAAAGCGTATTGGAAACAGGGGCATAGACAATCCCCATGACCGGCACGCAATCCTGCAACAACCCGATATTTACAGTAAAATCGCCGCCGCCGGTAATGAATTCCTTGGTCCCGTCCAAGGGATCCACCAGAAAAAACGTACCGGCGGAAATATCGGGAATATCGCCCGCCGCCACCGCCTCCTCACCCACCACCGGAATCTCCGGCGCCATTTCCTGCAGCGCCGAAAAAATCAGCTTTTCAGCCTCCTGATCGGCCAGCGTCACGGGGGAGCCGTCAGCCTTATCCATGACCTCGGCCCCTGCGCGATAATAGCCCATTTCAATTTCGCCCGCCGCCCGCACCACCGGAATCAGATCCCGCGCCAGCTTTAACAAATCCGCTGTTGCCGTCATGCCTTGGCCTTTGCCGTTGCGATCGGCGTCACCGCCGCCGAGATGCGGATATTATCCTGAATATAATTCACGATCATCTCCACGCATTCATCCACATCATGCCTGTCCGTATCAATCGTCAATTCTGGTGATTCCGGCGGTTCATAGGGGGAAGAAATGCCCGTGAATTCCTTCACCGCGCCGCTCCGTGCTTTTTTGTAAAGCCCCTTGGGATCACGTTTTTCACAAGTCGCCAGATCGGCCTTGATGTAGATTTCATGGAAATTCTCCGGTGCCGCCTCGCGCGCCCGGCGACGGTCGGAGCGATAAGGCGAAATAAACGCCGTAATGCATACCAATCCGGCATTCGCCATCAAAGCCGCCACCTCGCCCACCCGACGGATATTTTCGGCGCGGTTTTCCGGCGAAAAGCCCAGATCGGCACAAAGACCATGACGCACATTGTCGCCGTCCAGCACATAGGTCTGGAACCCGCGGTTATAAAGCACATGCTCGACCCGCATCGACAGCGTTGACTTGCCGGCCCCCGACAGACCCGTCAGCCAGATCACCGCACCTTTATGACCGTTGCGTGCCCAGCGCGCCTCGGCCGGCAGAAGATGATCGACGGCATGGATATTCTCGCGCGGTTTGTGCAGCATCGCGCGCTGGTCGGCATAGCCTTCCATGCTGATAATACCGCCGCCGACAACGTCGTAATTCTCGATCACAACGCAGCGGCCCAGTCGCGGGTTATCGAGATAGGGATCAAGCGCCAGCATCTCGCGGCTGCGGAAGGTTACTTCCGCCATTTCATTGATCTCGACGCTGTCCTTTTCCGATTTGGAAAGGTCGTCGGTGTTAATAACCCGGTCAATCGACTGTACCATGACCGTCGCTTCTGCCGTTCCCAGCTTGATCCGGTATATCCCTTCGACCTTGAGCGGGCTTTTCCCCAGCCAGAAAATATTGGCGCGGAAAACATTGGTCAGCATCGGCGCTTTCTGCCCGTGGCTGGCGACGTCCCCGCGAGCCACGAAAATCGGCTGATCCAGCGTGATCCCGATGCTTTCGCCCGCATGCGCCTCGAGCAATCCGTCCGGCGCACCCCATTTTTCGATGGAAACGACTTTTGCCGTCCGGCCCGAGGGCGAGAACGTCAGCATGTCGCCCTTGCGCACGATCCCCGATTCAAGACGGCCAACGATATAGCGCGTCTCGTCATAACGGTAAACATCCTGCACCGGAAAACGCAATGGCCGTTCCACCGGCGGCAGCACAGGCTCGAAGGTATCGAGCATTTCCAGCAAGATCCGGCCTTCATACCACGGCATATTGTCCGAACGTTTCGCGATATTCTCGCCATGGCGCGCCGCGATCGGAACGATCGCCTTGGGGGAAACGCCGATTCCGGCAAGATACTGCTCCACCTCGGCCGAAACTTCCCCGAAACGGGAAATGTCATAGCCGACGCTGTCCATCTTGTTAATGACCACGACGATCTGCCGCAGGCCCAGCAAATGCAACAGATAGGCATGCCGCTTGGTCTGCTCGCGCACGCCTTCCTTGGCATCGACCACCAGAATGGCCGCATCGGCAAAAGCCGCACCGCTGATCATGTTCTTGAGAAATTCACGATGCCCCGGCGCATCGATGATCATATAGGGGCGCTTTTCCGTCTTGAACCATATCTGGGTCGTATCAATGGTGATCGCCTGATCGCGCTCGGCCTGAAAGGCATCCAGCAAAAACGACCATTCAAAAGGCACGCCGCGCCGTTCGCAGACCCTGACCAGTTCGTCATACTTGCCCTCCATGAAGCTGCCCGTATCATGCAGCAACCTGCCGATCAAGGTAGACTTGCCATGATCGACATGGCCAACGATAACGACACCGAGCTTTTGCGCCAAAGGCATGGCCGGCATGTAACACACAGGCGATGCGGGTTTATTATCGGTCATCACATATATCCACTTCTGCGCAGGCGTTCAAAACTGTCTTCCGTCTCGGCATCCATCGTCCGACCGGCGCGTTCGGACTGTTTTGTCGTTTCCAGCTCGGCAATGATCTCGGCAATGGTGGAGGCGTTACTCTCGATCGGCACGGTGATATTTTTTTCACCGAGCGAACGGTAACGCTTGCCGTCCCGCGACAGGTAAAGCGGCACAATGGGGATTTGTTCCCGCTGCGTATAGCGCCAGATGTCAATCTCGCGCCAGTGCAGAATGGGATGGATCCGCACATGCGTGCCTTCAGGAAACTCTGTTTTGTACTGGTCCCAGAATTCCGCGGGCTGATCCTTGTAATCCCATGTCCCGTCAAAGGAACGCGGCGAAAAAACCCGTTCCTTGGCGCGCATGCTTTGCTCATCCCGGCGGATACCGACGATCATGCCCTTGTATTTATCGCGCGACATCAGATTTTTAAGGCCCTCGGTCTTGCGCGCCGCGGCACGGGTGGCGGGCGGCAACGTCTGGTCCATCTCTTCTTCCGGCGGACATTGCTCGACCACCAGATCAAACCCCCATTCCTTCACCAGCCAGTCGCGGAATTCATAAACCTCCGGCAGCTCCATGCCGGTATCGAGCTGGATCATCGGAAACGGCACGCGACCGAAAAACGCCTTGCGGATCAGCCAGAGCAGCGCTGTTGAATCCTTGCCAATCGACCAGAGCATGCCCAGCGGCTTGATCCGGTTATAGGCCTCGCGCAAAATATAAATACTTTTCGATTCCAGATCGTCGAGATAATCCTGCATTAAAATATCCCTTTTAAATTCTCTCTGCGGCATGATTGCTTCAAGAGATAGCAATTCCCCCCCGTCTTCTCAATAAAAACAATACCTCCAAAAGAAAAAAGGGCGGCCAGAAGCCGCCCTTTCAATACAGTATGAAAAAGGATCAGGGGTTGAAGTGGTTGCGCACCGATACTTTCCTTGGCTTCGCAACCGCTGCCGGAGTGGCATCCACCGATTTCGGCGCAGGCTGCTGCTGCGGCGTATCATCATTGCTGCCAAACCCGATTCTCTGCACAACCTTGGATGTCAGGCCCTGCAAATTCACGCCTTTCATATCCGCCAGCGTGATCGTGGTCAGCGCCGTTCTGATACCCTCATCGGACAGGCCATGGTTTTTGCTGAGCTTGTTTTCATGCTCCAGCCGCATCGCCAGCTCTTTCTCGGCCTTTTCAACCAGATTGCGCACGGTACGGCCATTGCCAAAGTCCAGCTTGGCGCGCTCCCGCTCGTCCTTCAGCAAAGCCATTGCATGTTCGCGGGCTTCCTCGGACATTTTATAGCCACGTTCCGCCAGCATGAAGTCCATGATCTGGCCCAGCTGCGGCAGATTATAGTCATCAAAGTTAATATAGGTCATGAAGCGGGACTTCAGGCCCTCGTTCGCCTCGATAAAGCGTTTCATCGGCTCGGGATACCCCGCCACAATAACGATCAGATCCTCGCGCATGTTTTCCATGGCGGCAACCAGCGTATCAATCGCTTCCTTGCCGAAATCCTTGCCGTCGGAGGAGCCCCCCTCGGAGCCGCGGGAAAGCGCGTAGGCCTCATCAATAAACAGGATGCCGCCCTTGGCTTTCTCAATCTGCTCCTTGGTTTTGATCGCGGTCTGGCCAACGAAACCGGCCACCAGATCCTCGCGCTTGACTTCATGCACCTCCGCTTTTTCGATAAAACCGAGCGCCTGATAAACCTTGGCAACTTCGCGGGCAAAAGTCGTCTTGCCTGTTCCCGGATTACCGGTAAAGACCATATGACGGGAAATCGGCTTGGTATTCAGGCCCAGTTCCTCTTTCATGCTGTTAAATCTGGCCAGCGCGATGTTTTGCTTGATATCCCGTTTGGCCGTATCCAGCCCGATCATATCGTCAATATTCTTGAGAGCTTCTTTCAGGACAGCCTCGTCATCAACGCCAGCGCCTTTTTGTTTTTTAACGCCCTTGGGGGCGGGAGCAATTCCAGCCTTGACCAGATCCGCCGGCAGGTCCTTCTTCGCGACGAGCGGGAACGCGCCAGCCTCGGCCTCTTCCTTTTTAGGCCAGACCACGGTAAAGAGCTGCGCGCCCTTGCCATCCTTGGTCATCTCGACAGCATAGGTCGTTTGCCCGTAAGGCAGCGCTGCCTGATCCGCTGGCGGGGTTGCGCCGAGGGGATTGCCGACACCCAGCAAAGGCCCGAATTTCTCAATGACCCGACCTTCGAGCGATTCAATAGCGCTGTTGAGCGGCTGTGCCGCTTTGCAGTTACCTTCGCTGTCCAGCTTGATGCCATAGGCATAACCCGTTTTCAGGTCGATAATCAGGTGTTTCGTAACTTTGCTATCAGACATGTTTTCCCCCACTGGAAATTTTCTTAGCGAAACGGTTTTTTATCTTTTGTATAATTTCCTCGCGTCGCACGGATAACTAATTTAATTCATAATCTGGACCCGCCGCTAACGTTTTTTTGCTTTATTATTCATAAATAAGCATGTTTTTTTTACCACGGCTCCGAATATAGACTAGGCCTGCCCTGCCTGGCCCGTTATAATCCGCACATCGATTCCATCCCGTTATATATAAGGACACCGCATGGCTCTCGCGCTGGACCTCCTGTCATTTGCTGTCGGTGGCGCGGCCGGTCTGGGCGCCGGATTTATCCTGCTGCGGCAGGCGGCAGCCACCCGCAAGGAACAGGCCGAAAAAAATATCCTGCTGGAACAACATCTTCAGGCCCTCCTGCAGGAGAACGCGACGCTGAAAGCGGAACAGCAGGCCTTTGAAACACAGATCCGGCGCCACAAGGAAGATCTGGCGGGGATGGAAGAAAAATTTTCTCTCCAGTTTGAAAACCTTGCCAATCGCATCTTTCAGGAAAAATCCGCCCTCTTCAAAAAAGAATCGCAGGAAGGGCTGGGCCAGATGCTCGCCCCTCTGCGGGAACGCCTGCAGGAATTTCAGAAAAAGGTTGACGATTCCTTTGGCCAGCAGGCCAAAGAGCAATTCTCCCTGAAGCGGGAGATTGAAAACATCATCGCCGTCAATCAGAAGATGACCGTGCAAACCGAAAGCCTGACCAAGGCCCTGACCGGCGACGTCAAGGTACAGGGCAGCTGGGGCGAAGTGGTGCTGGAAAAAATTCTCGATATGTCCGGCCTGCGCAAGGATATCGATTATATCGTGCAGGGCGCGGAGCTCAAGCTCAAGCATGCCGATGGCAGCGGCGGCCACCTCAAGCCCGATGTCATCATCATGCTGCCGGAAGATCGGCATATCATCGTCGATTCCAAAGTCTCGCTCACGGCCTACGAGCGCTTTTGCGCCGCCGCTACCGAAGCAGAAAAAGCCGCCAGCGTCAAAGACTTCCTCGCCTCGATCAAGGCCCATGTGCAAGGACTGGAACAGCGCCGTTATCAGGACACCGAAAAACTCGGCACCCCCGATTTCGTGCTCATGTTCATGCCGATCGAGGGTGCCTATGCCCTCGCCATGCATGAAGATTCCTCGCTTTACGGCTACGCCTGGGAAAAACGCGTGGCCATTGTCTGCCCCTCGACGCTGTTCATCTCGCTCCGGACGATCGCCTCGCTCTGGCGCATCGAGCTGCAAAACCGCAACGCTCTGGAAATCGCCCGTCAGGGGGGCCAGCTCTACGACAAAGTCGTCGGCTTTGTCGAGGATATGCAAGCGCTCGGCCAGAAAATATCCCAAACCCAACGCGTCTACGACGACGCCTTCAAGAAACTGTCTTCCGGCACCGGCAATATCGTCAAGCGCACCGAAGATCTGAAAGCGCTCGGGCTCAAAACCGCGAAGAATATGCCCAAGGAGCTGGCCGAAGCGGAGGAACCGCCCCTCAAAATCGCAGAAAACGGCTGATTTCCTTGACTTTTATCTCCCTGCCGCCTATTTGAAGAAGAGGAGAAAGCCATGACCGTCTTGCGCATTTACGTTGCCCCGCACCCCGTACTGAAAAAAATCGCCGATCCCGTCACCGCAGGCGTCACCGATGACTTGCGCAAACTGATGGACGACATGCTGGACACTATGTACGCGACGCAAGGCATTGGTCTGGCGGCACCGCAGGTCGGCGTTTCCAAACGCATTCTCGTTCTCGACGTCGAACAGGGTGCCGAGGGTGAAAACGGCCTTGCCACCCGCGGCAAGCCCAGATGTTTTGTCAATCCCGAGATACTCTGGACCTCGGAAGAACAAAACATCTATAATGAAGGCTGCCTTTCCGTTCCCGGCCAATACGCCGAAGTCGAACGCCCCGAAAAAGTCCGTGTCAAGTATCTGGACTATGACGGCACGCCGCAGGAAATCGAAGCCGACGGATTGCTCGCCACCTGCCTCCAGCACGAAATGGACCACCTCAACGGCATTCTTTTCGTTGACCATCTCTCGACGCTCAAGCGCGACATGCTGTTGCGCAAGCTGAAGAAATGGACCAAAGAATTCGCCGAAGACATCGAAAAGACGCATGTGTTGTGAGTAGACAGCCTCTTAAAATCATCTTCATGGGAACGCCGGACTTCGCGGTGGCGGCGCTTGATGCGGTTGTCAGGGCAGGGCACGACGTTATCGCTGCCTATTGCCAGCCGCCGCGTCCGGCCGGACGTGGACATAAATTGCAACCCTCCCCCGTACAAAAACGCGCGGAGGAACTGGGTATTCCGGTTTACTGTCCGCTCAGCCTGAAAAAAGACGCCGCAGCGCGCAGGACTTTTGCCGCCCTTGGCGCGGATGTCGCGGTGGTCGCCGCCTATGGCCTGATTTTGCCCGAAGACGTTTTGCAGGCGCCCAAATACGGCTGTATCAATATCCACGCCTCGCTGCTGCCGCGCTGGCGCGGAGCGGCCCCTATCCAGCGCGCCATTCTGGCTGGTGATCACGAAAGCGGCGTTTGCATTATGCAGATGGACAAAGGGCTCGATACCGGCCCGGTGCTGCTACGCGGCGCCGTGCCTATTACCCCGACGACCACCGCGCCGCAATTGCATGATGCGCTCGCCACCTTGGGGGCAGAGCTGATCACCAAAACACTGGCGTACATCGACAGCCTGAAACCCGCGCCGCAACCGGAAGAAGGCGCCACCTATGCCGCCATGCTGACCAAGGACGATGGCCGCATCGACTGGACGAAACCTGCCGCGGAAATCGAACGCCAGGTCCGCGCCCTCACGCCCTGGCCCGGCGTCTGGTGCCTGTTGGGAGAGCAGCGCCTGCGGGTGCTGGAGGCTACCGTTACTGATGGCAAGGGTAAACCCGGAGAAATTCTTGACCGTCATCTAATCGCCGCCTGCGGGCAGGATGCCCTGTTGCTGAAAACCGTGCAGCCGCAGGACCGTAAGCCGATGGATGGCGCTTCTTTCATGAACGGCGCACATCTCAATGTCGGGGACAGACTGACGTGACGCAACGCTGGAAAATCACGCTGGAATACGAAGGCACGCCCTTTGTCGGCTGGCAGCGTCAGGAAAAAGGCCTGTCCGTGCAGGGCTGCGTCGAAGCGGCGATCCGGAAGTTTTGCGGCGAAAGCGTTTGCGTACATGTTTCCGGCCGCACCGATGCCGGTGTGCATGCCGTGGGACAAGTTGCCCATTTCGACATTGAAAAGCCCGCCGATGAAAAAACCGTGCGCGACGCGATCAACTTTCACCTGCGCCCCCATCCGGTTGCCATTGTCAGGGCAGAGCCGGTTGCGGAAAGCTTTCACGCCCGTTTCGGCGCCCTGCACCGCGTCTATTGCTATCGTATCGTCACCGAACGCCGCGGAGACGCGGTTCTTGATAAAAACCGGGTCTGGCATGTGAATATCCCGCTCGATATTGCGGCGATGAATCGCGCCGCGCAATATCTTCTCGGGTCACATGATTTTTCCAGCTTCCGCGCCGCCGAATGTCAGGCGAAATCCCCGCTGCGCACCCTGCAGCGGCTGGAATGCCTTGAGGAAGAAAACGCCCTGACCGCCGGACGCCATATCGCGCTCTGGGCGGAGGCACGTTCGTTCCTCCATCACCAGATCCGCAACATGGCAGGAACACTCAAACTGGTCGGCGAAGGCAAATGGTCGCCAGAAGATGTCAGGGCCGCCCTGAAAGCCCGTGACCGCAAGGCCGCCGGTCCCACCGCCCCCGCGCAGGGGCTTTATTTTATGCGTGTCGATTATCCGGAATAACCCGCTGATTTTAAAGAGTATTCATATTATATTGCCATATTGACAGAAACGGCAGTCAATGTTACTGATGATGTCCGCTCAGAGGAATTATCCAGAGGAAAAACCCATGTCGCTGTCACGCAAATTCAAACAGGCTTTTGTCCGGCACTATAACCATGACGGCGTCTGGCTTCTTATACCGGTATTCCTCTCCGGCGGATTGGGCGCTTATGGCGCAGGCTCTGCTCTCTACGACGCCCCTTCCGAAACACCGCTAGCGCCGCTGACACAGGAAGCCGCAGCGCGAGAAAAAGCCATCCTTGGTCAGCACCTGAATCTGGTCGGCAAAAGCTACAAAGAATATAGCGAGATCAATGAAGTGTTGCAAAAGGCTGAAGGAGACTTGGCACAGGCCGAAGACGTTACTGCCGCCAGAGACAAGCTGGCCAAACTGACAATGGATAAATTGGAAGCCCGTTTCGCCCTCGACGACGAGACGCAAAAATTCCATCATTTCGTCTTACAAAAAACCGCCCTGTCGGAAGCAACGGTGGAAGCAACGATCGGGGCCTATGCCGTCCAGTGGAATCTGCCCGCCAAGGTTACGATGAGTTATAAATATCGTGATGAAATCCGCGCCGGCTTTGACCCGACCGGATTAGGCGCTACAGCAGCCACACAAAAAATGTATGCGCTCGAATCTTCTGCGGAAAGCCACGCCAGACTTGGCGTGGGGGCTCTCGGTTTAATCGGCCTTTTTGGAGGGATTATTTCTTCTTACCTTGCATTCGGTCTCGGCGGTCAAAAACTGAAAAATCATTTTCGGCACAGCCTGAGACGCGAGGAACGGGAGGAAGAAAACCGCCGCCGCGAACTTCAGAAAATCGATGATGAAAAACGCCGGCAAAGCACAACGGCATTAACCGCGCCAGAGAAACAGGCACAGGAAAAATCCGCCCCTGCCCCCGCAGAACCCCCGCAAAAAAGTAACCAGTTCCGGCTATAGTTCCGATTTATGCCTTGTTCTTAATCGTTAGCGCCTGTCTTTTGCAGACGCTCGATCTCTTCCTTGATGTGCAGCTTCTCTTCCTTCATTTTCCGGACAAGGCTCTCGTTCCAGGCCGGACGCGCCGTTTCTTCATGAATTTTTTTCTCGATATCCTCATGTTTCTTTTTCAATGCGGAAAGATGCGCCTGAGACATGCCGTTACTCCCTGTTTTTCAAATGATCGTTCTCCCATTCTAGCAAAGAGGACTTGAAAAAGGATTAATGCCCCCAGCCCCATAAATTCATTTGAATTTTTCAAGAAACTGCCGGATCAGCAGCGCCGTTTCCGCTGGTCGCTCCACCATCATCATATGCCCGCAGCCGACAAGCACATCGCTTTCCCCGACGGCCGCCATCCCCGCCAGCGCGACCCCCTCGGCAGCTCTAGTCAGTTTGTCCCGCTCCCCGCAGATCACCAGCAGCGGTTTTTGCAGGGCGGAGACACATGCCATGCCGCTGGTGTAATTATCACAGGCTTTCAGATCAGAAAAAATGACGCCACCGGCGCCAGCCTGCATCAACTTGCGCATAAATGCTTTCAGCTCCTCCAAGTCGGCATTGTCCGGATTGAGCCCGTATTTCAGGATCATCTCGCCCGCCGCCGCAGGATCGTCTGCAGCCAGCTTCAGCAAATCGGGATTGACCGGCATTTGTGCCGCCGCTCCCATAAGAATAACGCCGGCCACGGCAGGGTGTGCCGCCGCTTCCAGCGCCACCAGCGCTCCCATGGAATGCCCCAGCAGGATCACGCTTTGTGCAGGCCGGTCCGCCAGCCGGCCCCGCACCCATTCCGCCATATCGCCGATATTGTCAAGAGGCGCTTCCCCGGTCGCCGCGTGTCCCGGCAGGGTCAGCGCCTGAAACGGCTGGTCCGCCAGCAACGGCAATAGCATTCCCCAGATTCCGGCGTGCATTCCGGCGCCATGAACGGCGAAAAGGGTCAGCGCTGACGATGTCATTGAATCCTCCTGTTTTGAAAGTAAATTTCTGCTATAGTGCAGAAAAACGGAGAAAACGACCCATGTCCAGAGAAATCTTGTCCAGCGAGGAAATGCTCGCGAAACTCGTCAGCTTCGACACCACCAGCTGCAAAACCAATCTGGAGCTGATCCACTGGGTACGGGATTATCTGGAGAACTACGGCATCAAGTCGGAACTGATCCTCGATCCTACGAAAAACAAAGCCAACCTGCATGCCGTTGTCGGTCCGGCCGACCAGCCGGGGATTGTCCTCTCGGGCCATACCGATGTCGTTCCGGTCGAAGGGCAGGATTGGGAATCCGATCCTTTTGTCCTGCGCGAAAAAGATGACCTGCTTTACGCCCGCGGCACCTCCGACATGAAGGGGTTTATCGCCGTGGCGCTGGCCAGACTGCCGGAAATGACCCGCCACCCCCTCAAAAGACCTGTCCATTTCGCCCTCTCCTATGACGAGGAGGTGGGCTGCCTTGGCGCGCACAGCCTCGCCGCCCATATCGCGGATCTGCCGGTCAAACCGAACCTCTGCATCGTGGGCGAGCCCACCGGCATGAAGCCGATCACCGGCCATAAGGGCATCTGCGATTTCGACTGCGTCGTCCATGGCAAGGAAGCGCATTCCTCGCTCGCCCCCTATGCCGTCAATGCCGTGGAATCCGCAGCCGAGCTGGTCGCGCACATCAAAGGCATTGCGCGCCGCATGGAAGGCGAAGGCCCCTATAACCGCCAGTTCGATCCGCCCTTTACGACGCTCCATGTCGGATTGATCAAGGGCGGCACCGCGCTCAATATCGTGCCGAACCGCTGCGAATTCTCCTTCGAGATCCGCAATATTCCCGAAGTCGCCGCCGAAACGCTGGTGGAAGAAATCCGTCAGCATGCTTTCCGTGCTCTGGAACCGCGGATGAAGGCCATCGACCCGAAAACAGGTTTCGAATTCAAAGCCGCCGCCCGCGTCCCCGCCTTTGACATCGCCAATGACGATAAAGCGGTAGAACTGGTGCTGGCCCTGACGGGCGCCAATTCCTCCGAGAAGGTCAGCTTTGCCACTGAGGCCGGAATCTTCCAGAACAAGGGGATCCCGACCATCGTCTGCGGCCCCGGCCATATCGCCCAAGCCCATAAGCCCAATGAATTTGTCGCGCGCGAACAATTGCGGAAATGCGAAATCTTCCTCGACCGTCTTTTGGAAAAGCTGCAAGCCGCCTAAAAAGACATTCTCCCTGCAATCCCTTGATTTTCCGGCGGGAACATGACAACATGCTGGGAAGTTTGGGTATTTTTTCCGGAAAGGCGATTTTCTTATGTTCGATCAGTACAATTGGCAAAAAGTAGAAGGCGCGGCCATTGATCCCTTCCTGAAGCTCATTAATCCCATTCAGGGCAAACATAACGCCTCCCCTGCCACCGCCACCGTGGAATGGAGCCAGCTGCCTTTTTATAATTCTATTGCGCTGGTCCGCATCAACGACACCTCTTGGGCACCCAATACAGGTCCGTTCTGGTTTTTGGCCAAGCAGGGCCGCATGTTCCTGCTCGACGGCTCCAGCGCCCCAATTCATGATGCCAACGAAGCCGATCCGATCAAGGTGACCGAGCAAAACGCCCTCGATTATCTGCGCTTCTTCTGCTATTTCGTGCACGGCGATGAAGGCCCGTTCCTGATCGTCGAAACCATCGATCATCCCGCCCTCGACAAGGACAAACTGACCGATGACACCCGCAAGGTTATCGAAGACGCCCTGCGCCCCGCCGCCTTTGAAGGCACCACCGCAGAAGGCGCCTTTGAAGCCTCGGCCATGGTACTCTACGGCAATGCCCTGTTCTCAGCGCGTTTCTCGATGACGGAAAACGGCATGATCGAGATGATCGACGACGAACCTGTCGCGGCCGACCTTCCCGTCCGCAAGGTCAAGCCGAATTACTGATCTCCGCCTCTTACACATCCGTCACACCGCACAGGTTGCGGTGTCCATACGCGCTTTGCGCGTACAGCAGGTTGCTGGATGCCGGAACAAGTCCGGCATGACAAGGTAAAAATAGGTTCAGGATCTATTACGGGAGAACCAATGCCCTGAATTCCCGCGCCTTCTTGACATTATGTTAATAATACATTATCATAATGCCTTATTTAAGGGGAATCAAAAATGGTCAGTAAAATCAAGGAATTGGTGAACAGTCTCTATGCAGCCCCGCTGACGCAACCGTTTAAAAACGTAGCGGCTTTTGCCCTTTATCCGCTCAAAGACATCATCGCCAGATTCAAAGGGACATATGAGCCCATCGACGCTACAACAGGGGAAGCTTTGGGAGGCATCTCTGGCTTGATCGGAGCCGTTGCGGGCATGCTATTTCTCGGGGGCCATGCTGGAGGTACTGCTTTTGGCGCGTTTGCAGCAAGCAACGTCGTCCTCAAAACCATCGCCATCACTTCGGCCGCAATGGCCGGTGGCGCTGCGGGTCTTGTTGGTGGCGCGATCGGCGGCCTTGCAACAGCCTCTGCACTGGCTGGCATCGCCGGCCTCACCTTTGGCTTCGTTCCCGGTATTTTTCAGGGGTTGAGCAAGGCTTACAAGCACCACCAAAGCCTTAAAAGCCCCATTGCGCCTCCCAAAATGCAGTTTCCTCCGAAACCGCACCCGCCATGGCCGGCCCCGCCCCTCCCGCCACCAAGCAATCCTTCCGGTCTTCCGAAAAAAAACATGATCGAGCAACTTGCGGAAAAATCCCCCGAGGAACGCCAAAAGCTGCTGGAAAAAATGAGAGAGCAATTCGCAGATGATTTTTCAACCATCATACAAAAACAGGCTGACAAGGCCGTCACTCTGTCCGATCCGCGCAAGCTCAAAATCGGCAAGCCCCTGCAATATCCCGTCAAGAAACAGACGCCTTAACCTGTTTTTCATATATTTAATGTAGGCTGTAAGGGCTTGAACTTTTTTCAGGGGGGGCAATGACCCGGATTAAAAAATGGACGGCGTCGGTCGCCGCAGCTGCCATTCTCGCGGGCGGCGGGGTCTTTGGGATGTCGTCCGGCGCGGACAAAGAAACTCCCGCCGATAAAAACGTTATCACCACGGAATTCAATGCCAAAAGCTTACCGGCTGACCAGCGTTCCGCGCAGGCCCTCGGGCAGGTCGTTACCAAGGCGGGACAATTCACGATCATCAGCGATACCGGCCACGGCAACATGGATCTGATGGAATTCATGGCCAATGACAAAACCATGAAAGCCCTCCAGAAAAACGGGATTAAAAACCTGTTCATGGAAGTGCGTCCTGAATTTCAGGATATTGCCGATCAGGTCGCCGCCGGAAAAATCACCCCGGAGGAATATGCGGAAAAACGCCTGAAAATCATTCATGACAGCGGCGTGAAGTTCTACCAGACCAAAGAACGCGACGCGCTGGAGGGCGCCGTCATCGCCGCCGCCGGACGCCATGGCATCAAAGTCTGGTGTGCCGAACAACAGACGTCCTCCATCCGCAGCCACGACAAGATGAGCGAACGGCTTGGCTTTGCAGAAATGCGCCTCCACGAGGCCTTGCTGCAAAACGCAGAAAAAAACACCGGCCTGCTTGACAACCTCCGTCAGCGCGGATCTGTTTTGCTCAATCTGGCCAGCGGCGGACGACTGGCCGAGGACGCCGCACAAGACGCCATCAAAAAAGTCATGACGCCCTATGCCTTGCAGGACGACAAGCAGATCCGGTACCTCAGCGCCAGCCGCAACCGTCTGCTGGAAGAGCGCCTTTACGCCGACAGGTATATTGCCGCGTTTGCGCGCGAAAAAGCCGGCAAGGAGAAATCCGCTATCTTTTACGGGGCCGGACATGGCCGCATGGACTGCGATCTTGACGACCACCTGAAGGCCCGCCGCATCGAGATCTATAGCGACATGACCGATGCCCGCGCCGCTTTCCAGCTGAACGCCATGTCGGGATTCAATTTTGCGCCTTGGGCGCTTGACATTTCCACCGGCCGCCTGCTCAACGAAGCGGACAGCCGCGCTCTGGTGAAACAGGCCCCGACACTGGCCCCCGACCGCCGTCCCGATATCTGCCGATAATGAACCCTATCCCCAGGGTCGCTTGGGAACACGGCGCAGCGACACCTGCAGGTCCGGCACCGGTGTTTGCGTCAGTTCCGAAATAACACGCACACGATCCTCGATTTTTGGATGCGTCGCGAACAGGCCCATAAAATTATGACTGTTCTCGATGCACATCTGCTGCACCTCGTCCGGCATCCCCGGCACGGCATCATGCCCCGATATGCGCAGCAAAGCCCGCATCATCGCCTCCGGATTATGCGTCAGATCGACGGCACCGGCATCGGCAAGATATTCGCGCTTGCGCGACAAAGAGAAACGGATCGCAATGGCAAAAATATAACCGATCACCAGAATGGCCAGCGCCACCAGCAAAATCACAACATGCCCGCCGCCCTCGCGCCGGTTGCGGCTGCGGGCATAATGATTCACCCGTCCGCCATGCACCAGCATCCGGAACACGAATTCAGCCAGAAAACTGATAATACCGACGAAAATCACGGAAATAATCAGCAGGCGCACATCACGGTTCATGATATGCGACAACTCGTGCGCAATGACCGCCTCCAGCTCGTCATCCTGCAATTTCTCTATCAATCCGCGGGTCAGCACGATCCGGTAGGATTTTTCGCCGATCCCTGTGGCAAAGGCGTTTAGCGCCGGACTGTCGATCACCTCGAATTGCGGCATCGTCAGGCCGCGCGAAATGCAAAGGTTCTCCAGCAGGTTATAAATGCGGGGCATTTGCGCGCGCGTGACCGGCTGCGCGCCGGACGCCGCCCGCATCATCTGGCTGTGAAAGAAAAAAGCGATCACAAACCAGGTCCCCGCAGCCAGAAAAGCCCAATGGCCGTAATGCGCCAGACCGGAAATGCCGGACTCCAGCGCCTGATCCCAGTTTATCCCCCTGCCCGGCTGTGCCATGCTGCCCTGCGCCAGAGCGTCCAGTGCCGCGAAAAATGCCCCCAGCATCATCAGCAACAGCACGGGGAACCCTGCCAGCAAAAAGACGGATTTCAGGTGATTGTTGAAAATATGGGTCGCCAGTCCCGTCGCCGCCAGAGCCATCGCGCGCTCCCCTGTATCAGCCCCCGAAACCGACCTTGGGCGCTGTTTTCACGGCTTCTTTTTCACCGGCGTCCAGTTCAAAGAAAATCTCTTCCCTGAACCCGAACATCCGCGCGATCAGCACCGCCGGAAACTGCTGGATAGCCGCATTGTATTCGTTCGTCGCATTGTTGAAGAAACGCCGTGCCGCCGCGATTTTGTTTTCAATGTCCGAAAGCTCGCTTTGCAATTGCTGGAAATTCGCATCCGCCTTCAGCTGCGGATAATTTTCCGCCACCGCCATCAGGTTCATCATCGCCGCGCCCAGCGCGCCTTCCGCCCGCACGCGATCATCCACCGCGCCGCCCCGCATTGCCGTCGCCCGCGCCGCCGTCACCTTTTCGAACAATTCCCTTTCGTGGCTGGCATAGCCCTTGACCGTCTCGACAAGGTTCGGGATCAGGTCATGGCGTAGCTTCAACTGCACATCAATATCGGAAAAAGCGTTCTTGCGCCGCTGCACCAGCGCCACGATACGGTTGTAGAGCATGACGAGCAAAAGCGCCACGGCGCCCAGCGCCACCCAAATCATCCAGCTTTCCATGATTTCCCCCTGTTGTTTCTGCATCCAGTTTGTGGGAAATCACGCCGCCACGCAAGGCTGAAAAAGAAAACCGGCGGGGGATCCCCCAACCGGTTTTTTTTCTGGCGTAAAAGTATCCCCGAAAAGCTGTATACACACCCCAACAAAACTTCTCTGTAACGACACGCCGCCTTTTGAGCGTCTTCCATGCCGGAACCTTTTACACCGCGCAGACTGGGCTCCACCCCGTCATAAACAGAATTCTGGACTATCTACTTTCAGCATAGCAGGGAATTGTAAATATATGGTAAATATACCTATCGGCTATTCACTGCCGGAAACAGCGGTTTCTGCTGCGGACGACTGGCGGCCGGAGCGACCGGTTTTTTCCGTTGCGCTTCCTCGAACATCGCAGCCATCTCCGACTGCCCCGCGGCTTTCGCGGCCTCCACCGGCGTCACACCCTCTTTGTTTGGAACGCGTACATCCGCCCCGGCCGCAATAAAGGCCTGTGCAACATTTTTCTGCCCCTCGCGCGCCGCCCAAGTCAGCACCGTATTGCCCGTCGGATCAAGATCATCCAGCCGGACATTGGACGCCACCAGCCCGCGTGTCATTTCCGCCGTTGGAATCCGCGATAAAATTGCCATCAAAGGCTTTTCAAAAAGCAGGACCACATCGGCATTGCCGCTCTTAATCGCCATATCCAGCGCTTTCTTTCCCTCACGGTTTTCGATCGTGATATCCGCGCCACCATCGATCAGGCCGCGGACAATCTCGTAAAAATTATTTTCGGAGGCATGAAAAAGCGCGGTCCGTCCCTGCGGATCCTGCGCATCCAGACTGGCTTTCTTGACAACAAGCATCAGCGCCATTCCGACCTGACCGTTTTTTGCCGCCCAGATCAGTCCCGTCTCCCCTGCTGCCGTCCGGGCATTGATATTTGCGCCCTGTTGCAGATATTGCTGGGCGCGCTCGAAATCCCCTTCCTGCACCGCCTCAAGAAAACGGCTGTTCAGGAAATCCTGCGTGGTGCTGTTAAACGCATGTCTGGGACGCGCAACTACCATCTTTAGACCGAAATCCCCCTTATAATCCCGAAACGACCTTCTTCGGCTTGCGCCAGAATCAGGTCAAAACCCCGAGTCACTTCAAGTATAGGGAGAATCCACTTAAAAATATGTTAAATATAAGATTTTTCAGGAAAACCCGCTTTATCCGAAGACATACCGCTTCAAATACCCGCTTTCATCCACATGGGCATTGATCCTGTCGTCCTGATGGCTGTTTTCCATGAGCAAGCTGTTCCCCGGATAGCGCACCCGTGCCTCGGCATATCCGGCGTCTCTGGCAATCTCGTAAAAAACCGCGACGTCAAATGGCTTGCGCGCCATTTGATTGAACCGCTCCGAAAATTCCGGCGTTTTGCCGACATTGCAATCAAATCGCATTTTTACTTCCTGACCCCGGATTATTCACACTTCACGCCAAGTTTCTTTTTGACATAGACGTTCCGCCAGCTGATAGAGCCATTGAGAATAGCCGATCCCGTTCTGAACTGATCCTCCAGTTTCTGGCCTTCCTTCAGCCGCTCATAATCCTTTACAAACATAGGGACCGTCATTTTACTCGCATTGGCGGCATTCTTCATATGTTCAAACGGATCAAGCGAAAAGCTGCTCTGCTTGATTTCCAGCTCGACCAAACCGAGGCAGGCCTTCTGACATTGCGACTGTCCGGCGAAACCTGCCGGGCTGACCCCCAATGCCGCCAATAAAAACACCGCACCAAGTTTCTTCATCATTTATTCCTTTTCATTTGCTATTTGCAGACGGCGCGGGAAACCGAGCTGATGCTACGGCTATATGACGGCGGCCACGTTTGCAGCCGTGCTCCTTTCAGATTGAAATCATAGGTGCAACCTTCTTTCAGTCCGCCACCGCCCCGCATGCCGAAAGTATCGAACTTACCCTGATCCGTATAAATCATATACTTGCGCCCTGCATAGGGCGTGTCGCTGTCAGCCTGTACCTTGCCCTCGACCGTGGCGCGGACAATATCCGTTTCCTGCGTCATGTAATAAAATCCCGGCCCCATCTGCGCGCCGGCGAGCAGCGCCGCCCCGTAAAACATATGCTTTAAACTCATTTGCCGCTGTCCTCTTTTTAACTTTCGTTGCGCTTTGCCAGCAAGTTTCCAGATAACGCTAGCTATCTTTGTTGTCGCTGCCTTGAATCCCGCCATGCCGGTGGCAAAACGCGCCTGCTGGCGCAGCTCTGGATTTTTCAAAGACATAACGATTCCTTTTATCAAGGGGCTCAGCATATAAAAATAATATAATTATGTCAATATATTTTTCTGTAACACTCTGTTACAAAAGGTGACTTCAGGAAAACATGACAGTCTGTTACCTAGAAGGAGGGAATTTCTCCCACCAGTTCAACTTTGTACAGGTCTTCTGCATGCTGCAATCCATCCCGCAAAATACCGTCAGATCGGCTTTGTCCCTGTCAGGGGTCGGCGTCCATTCCGGTGCCCCGGCCGTTCTGACCGTCAAACCGGCGGCGGCCAACCACGGGATCAGCTTTATCCGCACGGATATCACCGACCGGGACAACGTCATCCCCGCCCTCTGGGATCACGTCACGGACGCGCGCCTTTGCACGGTTCTGACCAACAGCAGCGGCGTGAGCGTCAGCACGGTCGAGCATCTGCTTTCTGCCATGGCAGCGCTGGGCGTGGATAACGCGATTGTTGAAATTGACGGGCCGGAAATTCCGATTATGGACGGCAGCGCCATTGATTTTATCACTGCCCTTGATGCCGCCGGACTACAGCGTCAAAATGCCCCGCGCAAGCTGATCCGCATCAAGAAAACCGTTTCCTGGCAGGAAGGCGACAAGGAAGTTTTCCTCAGCCCCGCCGAAACCCCCTGTTTCAGCTTTGAAATCGCCTTTGATAACGCGCTGGTCGGGCGTCAGAAATTCACCCACCATTTCCACGAAGAATTTTACCGTGCCGATATCGCCCGGGCCCGCACCTTTGGCTTTCTCCATGAGGTTGAAGCCCTGCGCAAGGCGGGGCTGGCCCGTGGCGGCTCCCTCGACAACGCTGTCGTCATCGATGGCGAAAAAATCCTTAATCCCGGCGGATTGCGCTTCAAAACCGAATTTGTACGCCATAAAATTCTGGACGCTATCGGTGACATTTATCTGGCTGGCTATGGCCTGCTCGGGCACTACCACGGCGTCAAGGCCGGACACGCCATGAACAACAAGGCGCTCCGCGTCCTGTTTTCGCAGCAAGACGCCTATGAAATCATCGAAATGACCCCGCCAGCCCAGTATCAGATTCATTCCGCCGGACAATTCGGGGAAATTGGCGCCGCCATTCCGGTTATGGCCTGATTTTCCGCTCTTTCGGCTTTTTTCCCCGTTATTTAAGACTTTTGCGGCATTCTGAATCCGTGCTATAAAAGCAGGGTTCCGTTTCATTTTTGTTCAAGATTTTGACCCAGGCGTGATGCAAATGACCCCGTTCCGTCCCTTTCTTTCCCTGCTCCTGATTTGTTCGTTCCTCCTGCTCGCGGGATGCGGGACGACGGAAAAAAATGCCGACGCCGCGGCGGAAAAGCAGGAACCGGTCGAAACCATCTATAACAAAGCCGCCGCCGCGCTCGACAACGGCAAATATGCAGAGGCAGCAAGGCTTTTCGACGATGTGGAGCGCCAGTACCCCTATTCGCAATGGGCGACAAAAGCCCAGCTGATGGCCGGGTTTGCCCACTATAAAAACCTGAAATACGATGAAGCCATCATTGCGCTGGATGGATTTATCGAACTGCACCCCGGCGATGAAAACGTCGCCTACGCCTGGTATCTCAAGGCCCTTTGCTATTACGAACAGATCTCCGATGTCCGCCGCGACCAGAAAATGACGGAACTGGCGCTCGAAAACCTCAAACAGGTCAAGGAGCGTTTTCCCGACAGCCGCTACGCCAAGGACGCCGCGCTCAAAATCGACCTGACCCTTGACCATCTGGCCGGAAAAGAAATGGAAATCGGCCGCTATTACCTGGACCGCAAGCAATATCAGGCCGCCATCAACCGCTATCAGCGCGTGATCGAACAATACCAGACGACGACGCAGGTTCCGGAAGCCCTCCACCGCCTGACCGAATGCTACCTCGCGCTCGGCATTATCTCCGAAGCAGAGAAAACCGCGGCGGTGCTCGGCCACAATTACCCGCAAAGCAGCTGGTACAGGGACACCTATCGCCTGATGGGCGGAAAAGTTTCTTCCGATCTGCCGCAGGAGAAGTCTCTCCTCCAGCGGATTTTCTAGGAGCGGCACCATGCTCTCCAGCCTTTCCATCCGCAATATTGTGCTGATCGACCAGCTCACGCTGGAGGGGGAACCCGGGCTTTCCGCCCTGACCGGCGAGACCGGCGCCGGAAAGTCCATCCTGCTTGACGCGCTGGGGCTGGTGCTGGGCGCCCGCGCCGATGCAGGCCTCGTCCGTCACGGCGAGGAACAGGCCGTTGTTACCGCCAGTTTCGATTTGCCCGCCACCCATCCGGTTCATACCCTGCTGCGCGAAAAGGAAATCCCCCTGTCCGACCCCCTGATTTTACGCCGGACCCTTGGCAGGGATGGCCGCAGCAAGGCTTTTATCAACGATGCCCCCGCGAGCGTCCAGTTGCTCAAGGAAACCGGCGCCCTGCTGGTGGAAATTCACGGCCAGTTCGAAACGCAAAGCCTGCTTGACGCCGATACGCACCGGCGCGTGCTTGACAGCTATGCCGGCCTTGCCGGCAAAACGGAAAAGCTGGCCGGCTTCTGGCGGGACTGGCGCGCCGCCGAACATAAACTGGCCGCTGCCATCGACAGCGTCAGCGCCTTGCGCGAACAAGAAGACTACCTGCGCCACGCCGCCGCCGAACTGGAAAAGCTGGCTCCCGTAGAAGGCGAGGAGCAGCATCTCGCCGAAAAACGGCAAGCCCTCAAATCCCGCGAAAAACTGGCAGAGGCTGCACAGGCGGCAACGCTGCTGGTTGACGGGGAAGACGGCCTTCAATCCCTGCTCGGAAAACTGCAGACCGTCCTGCAGCGCTTGCGCGGGCAAACCCAGACCGATCTTGCTCCCCTGCTCGACGGTCTGGCCCGTGCCGGAAATGAGATCGGCGAAGTTTCCTACCAGCTGGGAAAACTCGGCGGCAGACGGGGCGAGGGCCGGCTGGAAGATATAGAGGAACGCTATTTCGCGCTCAAGGATTGCGCCCGCAAGCACCGCGTCACCGTGGATGAGCTTCCCCGTATTCAGGAAGAAATAGCGGCGAAACTGCGGCTGGTGACCGATCAGGAGGGCGCGCTTTTCGATTTGCGCGCCGCCGTTGCGGCAGCACGGGAAAACTATGCCGCGCTGGCCAAAACGATCAGCGCCGAACGCCGGAAGATCGCCGGAAAACTCGACAAGGCCGTCAACGCCGAACTGCCGCCGCTGAAGCTGGACAAGGCTGTCTTCAGCGTCTCCTGCGTCCCGCTGGAAAAGCCGGAGGACTGGCGCAGCGACGGCATGGATGACATCCAGTTCATGGTGGCTCCCAACCCCGGTGCGCCGGCCGCCGCCCTCGACAAGATCGCTTCCGGCGGCGAAATGGCGCGGTTCATGCTGGCGCTCAAGGTCATTCTGGCCGAAACCGGCAGCATTCCCACACTCGTCTTCGATGAAGTTGACAGCGGCATCGGCGGCGCCACGGCAGACGCCGTCGGCGAACGCCTGCAACGGCTGGGCCGTAAGTATCAGGTTCTGGTCGTCACCCACAGCCCGCAGGTGGCGGCAAGGGCCTCCCATCACTGGCACGTTTCCAAAAGCGTGCAAAAAGGAGCGACAGTTACGCGCATAGCACCGCTCGCCGGAGTGCCGGAACGTGCCGAAGAAATCGCCCGCATGCTTTCCGGAGCCGAAATCACCCGCGAGGCCCGGGCGCAGGCCGCAAGACTGCTGGAAAGTCATGATGTCGCCGCATAACGCCGCTAACACCGGACAAACAATCCCCGCCACCGTTGCGCAGGAAGCCGCCGCTCTGACGGAGAAGATCCGCCATCACGATATCCTTTATCACCAAAAAGACACGCCGGAAATCTCCGACGCGGAATATGACGCGCTGAAAAGACGCCTGCTGGCCATTGAAAAGGAATATCCGGCGCTGGCCGCCCCCGACAGCCCGACACGATCAATCGGCGCGAAACCTGCGCGCGAGTTTTCCAAGGTCCGTCACGCCGTGCCGATGCTTTCCCTCGCCAATAGTTTCAGCGCGGAGGATGTGCATGACTTTGTCGAACGGGTACGTAAATTTCTGGTCCTGCCCGCCGATGCCCCGCTGCAATTTCTGGCCGAACCGAAAATCGACGGCCTGTCCTGCTCGCTCCGCTATGCACAGGGCGTCCTGGTACAGGCCGCCACCCGCGGCGACGGCGAAGAAGGCGAAGATGTAACCGCGAACATTCAGACCATTGCCGACATTCCGCAGAGGCTTTCCGGCGCGCCGCCGGATATTCTGGAAGTGCGCGGCGAGGTCTATATTACCCGCGCCGATTTCATGCGTCTCAATCACCAGCAGGAAAAAGACAACGAAAAAATCTTTGCCAACCCGCGCAATGCGGCGGCCGGATCACTGCGCCAGCTTGATCCGTGCATCACGGCAAAGCGCCCGCTGAGGTTTTTTGGCTATGCGCTGGGCGAAACTTCCGCCCCCCTTGCCAAAACGCAAGACGGTATCCGCAAAAAATTGCAGGGTTTCGGCTTTTCCGTTCCGGAGCCGGCAATGCTGGCCGCAGACGCAAGGCAGTTGTTGCAAGCCCACAGCGATATCTACGCGCAAAGACCGGATATTGCCTATGACCTTGATGGCGTCGTCTATAAAGTGAACGATCTGGACTACCAGAAGCGTCTCGGTTTTATCAGCCGCTCGCCCCGCTGGGCCACGGCGCATAAATTTCCCGCCGAGCAGGCCGAAACCATCCTGCATAGAATCGTCATACAAGTCGGGCGCACTGGCACGCTGACGCCGGTGGCGGAACTGGAACCCATTAACGTCGGCGGCGTCATCGTCTCCCGCGCCACACTGCACAATGAAGATGAAATCGCCCGTAAAGATATCCGCGAAGGGGATGATGTTGTCATCCAACGCGCAGGAGACGTTATCCCGCAGATCGTTTCTGTCATCAGGCATAAGGGCAACAGCAAGCCCTTTAAATTCCCCGACCATTGCCCGGAATGCGGCAGTCTGGCCGTGCGCGAGGAAGGCGAGGCCGCCCGCCGCTGTACCAGCGGCCTGATCTGCCCGGCGCAGGCGGTCGAACGCCTGAAACATTTTGTCAGCCGCAACGCTTTTGACATCGAAGGACTGGGCGACAAAATCATCCGCGAATTTTACGATGAATCCCTGATCAAAACTCCGGCGGATATTTTTCGCCTGCAACAACATGCCCAGTCGCTGAAAACCCGCGAGGGATGGGGCGCGCTCTCGGTCAAAAACCTGCTTGAGGCTATTGAAAGACGCCGGAACATCCCGCTGGACAGGTTTATTTTCGCGCTCGGCATCCGGCAAACCGGACAAGCCACCGCAAAAAAACTGGCGCGGCACTACCAGAGTCTCGACCGCCTGCAATCCGCGCTGCAGGCGGCAAAAAATCCGGAGAGCGCCGCCTATGGCGAGTTGGTTTCCATCGGCGACGTCGGCCCCGCCGTAGCAGCGGATCTGATCGCTTTTTTTTCCGAAAAGCACAACAGCGACGTTATCGCCGATTTGCGCAATGAAATCACTATCGAGGACAGCCCGCGCCCTCAAACCGCGGACTCCGTCGTCGCCGGAAAGACCGTCGTCTTCACCGGAAAACTGCTCCGCATGAGCCGTGAAGAGGCCAAAGCGCAGGCCGAAGCGCTCGGCGCGCATGCGGCAGGATCTGTTTCCGGCAAGACGGATTTTGTTGTCGCCGGAGAGGATGCCGGGTCCAAGCTGAAAAAGGCCGCAGAGTTGGGGATCAAAGTCCTGAGCGAGGACGCGTGGCTGGAGCTGATCGCTAAAAAATAGATTCAGGCGCGCGCCTTTCGTAGAGCGGCGATATGACGCCCTCCTTGCGCTCGATGCGCAACGGCTGCTCGTCGAGGTAAAGTCCGGGAGACATTTCGAACTTTCCCGCTTTATTGCGATTGAAGTTGTCCTCGATAAAATCGCGCAGGGACTTTTCAAATCCGGGCGTGCCGATGCCATAGGGATTTCCAGCCATGAAAATACGCGCACGCGGCTTAAGAAAAGGAAGCAACGGGAATGAGGCGACTTTTCCGATCGCCTTGAGAAACCCGGCCCGCAAGGGATGATCGTTGGCAAAATCAGGATCGAAAAGCTCCCCGCCATCATGTATTTCGCGGTAAGGCTTTATCATGATGCGGGCCAGCGGATCATGTATATGCGGATCGTCAGGTGTAATCAGATAAGCGATAACAGCGCCCTGGCGTATGTCCTCAGGGACATGGTCCGTGAACTTCGCTTCCGGCGCATCGGGGGACATGCAGCTGTCCCAGCCGCGATCCGCCGACATACGGGCAATGTCATCCGCATTCCGTGACAGGACAATAATCGGTTCCGTTACACGAAAAGGGTCCTGGGAAAAAAGACGCATCATATCGGGATCGTCGGCAAGAAGCTTGCCAATGCGGAATTTCTGCTTTCCGGCGGCATCGGTGGCGTATCCGGCCTTGTAATCCAGAAGACGATACCCCTTTTCTTCCAGTTTGGCCATGACGAGATTTTCGAGCGGTGACGGCATCGTATCCTTGATCCGCAGGTATATCCTGTCCTGCTCGCCAAAGACCGCGCTGACTTCCGGACTTTCCTTGCGCGTCGCGGCGGCATTGTCGATCCTGAGCTGCTGGTATGGCGTGAAAGGACTCCCCAGCGTCTCGATTTCGGCTTTGCGGCGGCGCAACGCCTCCGGCCCCTCATTCATAAGTTCGCCAAACTCCTTCGGACGCAGTTCATCGCCATAACGCATGGCGGTTATGACGAGATCGCATCCGGCATCGAGCACAACCACCTCGTCGATGCGATTGCCGCGAATTTTCTTGGGCAACTGGCGGATCAGCATGGAAAGCAGCTTATCTTTGAAATTCTGGTGAAGTTTTTTCACTTCATCCTGCGACAGAATTTCATAACTACTCATTCGGGATCTCCACCGTTTCCGGACCGGGTTTGAGATAGCAGATCACCTCGGTCTCGCCGTCGCCCTGATAAATATCCTTGCGCAGCCACTTCAGGGCGTTGCGGATATAGGTCAAAGCGTCGGTCATTGATTCCGACTGGCCGTTGAAATGGCGGTCATACGGAATCGAAATACCCCAATAAACGTGACCATCAAAAAAAAGCGTGTCGCCGTTTTTCAAAAGTTCTTCAGCCTCGTGCTGCTTGCCTATCAGCGTGCCCTTTTTGAAAAACGCCTCTACCCGCGCGACATTCGCCGCCAGTTTTTCTGTCATGATCCTTTCGAGCTGCTCTTCCAACTCGGCCTTGGTCTGCAGCTCTGGCTGCTCTGGCTGCTCTGGCTGGCCCGTCTGCCCCATTTGTCCCCCTGTTCTTTTGTTCATTGTAAGCGCTCCTGTTTAAAAAAAGATTAATTATGACAATAGCTGCCAGTTTACACTTATTTTTGAAACAGATAGAAAAAAACTTCAGATTTTGTGTTAGCGTATTTTCTGAAGATTGCGACGTCCCTCCCCGGAGAATCATGATGGTCCTCAAAAAAGATACGTTTTACCAGAACGCCTTAGACTACCATAAGAGCCCGAACGGGCCTGGTAAAATATCTATCACCCCCACCAAAGCGCTCGCAACGCAAAGCGATCTGGCGCTGGCTTACTCTCCCGGCGTTGCGGCTCCCTGTCTGGAGATTGCCGCCGATCCGCTGACCGCCTTCGACTATACCGCCCGCGGCAATCTGGTGGCCGTGATCACCAATGGCACCGCCGTGCTCGGTCTGGGCGATATCGGCCCGCTGGCTGCCAAACCGGTCATGGAAGGCAAGGCCGTCCTGTTCAAAAAGTTCTCCGGTATCGACGCTGTCGATCTCGAAATCGCCGAAACGGATATCGATAAAATCGTCGACGTCGTCGCCGCGCTGGAACCCTCCTTTGGCGGCATCAACCTCGAGGATATCAAGGCTCCCGAATGTTTCGAGATCGAGCGGCGCCTGAAAGAACGCATGAAGATTCCTGTCTTTCATGACGACCAGCACGGCACCGCTATCATCGTCGGCGCCGCTTTCACCAACTGGATCAAATATTCCGGCCGCAATCTAAAGGAAGTCAAGCTTGTCACATCCGGCGCCGGAGCCGCTGCCATGGCCTGCGTCAATCTGCTGGTCGCCCTGGGACTGCCAAAGAAGAACATCACCCTCACCGACAAGGATGGCGTGGTCTGGAAGGGCCGCAACGTCAGCATGGACGAAATCAAAAAGCCCTTTGCGCAGGATACCAAGGCCCGCCTGTTGAAAGAAGTCATCAAGGGAGCCGACGTTTTTCTGGGGCTTTCTGCCCCGAATGTTCTGGACAAGGCGATGGTGAAATCCATGGCCGACGCCCCGTTGATCATGGCGCTGGCCAATCCCACGCCGGAAATCATGCCGGAAGAAGCCATGGCCGCCAGACCCGATGCCATCATCTGCACCGGACGTTCGGATTATCCCAATCAAGTCAATAACGCGCTTTGTTTCCCCTTTATTTTTCGCGGCGCCCTAGATGTCGGCGCAACCACAATCAATGAAGCCATGAAGCTGGCCTGCGTCAAGGCTCTCTCCGAACTGACCATGGCGGAAACCAGCGCGACTGTGGCCGATGTTTACGGCGATGTTCCGCTGCAATTCGGCCCGGAATATCTGATCCCCAAGCCCTTTGATCCCCGCCTAATCCTGGAACTGCCACCGGCCGTTGCCCGCGCCGCCATGAAAAGCGGCGTCGCCACGCGCCCGATTACGGACTTCAAAGCCTATCGCCAGCAGCTGGAAAAATACGTTTTCAAATCCGGTCAGCTGATGCGCCCGCTTTATACCCGCGCCGCGCTCGACCCCAAACGCATCGTTTTTGCCGAGGGCGAGGATGCGCGCGTACTCCATGCCGTGCAGGCGATTATCGACGATGGCATTGCCCGTCCCCTGTTGATCGGACGGAGCAACATCATTGCCGACCGTATCAAAAAACTTGGCCTGCGCCTGAAAAAGGACCGCGACTTTGAACTGGTCAACCCCGATTCCGATCCGCGGTTCAAGGATTACTGGTCAACATATCACCAGATCATGGGCCGCAAGGGAGTCACACCCGCCATCGCCAAACAGATGGTCCGCACGCGCAACTCGGTCATTGCGGCGCTGATGGTTCATAAGGGTGATGCCGACGCGCTGATCTGCGGCACAACCGGACGCTATGACCGTCATTTCAAATACGTCACCGACATTCTCGGCCATGCTTCGGGAATGCAGACCTATGCCGCGCTCAATGTTCTGATCCTCTCCAAGGGCACGCTGTTTCTCTGCGATGCCTTTGTCAATCCGAACCCGACAGCAGAACAGCTCTGCGATATGGCGATCATGGCCGCAGATGAAGTCCGCCGTTTTGGTCTGGAACCGAAGATTGCGCTGCTCTCGCATTCCGATTTCGGCAGCCTTGACCGTCCGGACGCCGTTAAAATGCGCGTGGCTACCCGCCTGATCAAGGAACGCGCCCCGCACCTCGAGGTCGAAGGCGAAATGACCGCCTCTGCCGCACTGTCCGAGGAAATCCGCGACATCATGCTGCCGGAATCCGAGTTGAAGGGACAAGCCAATCTCCTGCTCATGCCCAACATCGACGCCGCCAATATCACCTTTCATATGCTGCGCACACTGGGCGACGGGATCGCTGTCGGACCGCTGCTGCTGGGAGCCGCCAAACCCGCGCATGTCCTGATACCCTCTGTTACCCCGCGCGGCATCGTCAACGCCACGGCCTATGCCTGCGTTTGTGCGCAAATACAGGCCACCCCCCGCACGGAGGAAGAAAAACGGAAGGGGCAGCCATGACGGAAGTCCACGCGGACACGCCGCCGTCTCCCGTCCCCGCCCCGGAAGCAGAAACGGGACAGCAGATCGGCCTTGCCGATTCCTTTATCCGCGAGATTCGCGAGCTTCTCGAAGAAGGCTATACCGACCGTATTCAGGAGCTCTGCCACGAACTGCCGCCGCCGGACGTCGCGGAACTCCTCAGCAAGACAGACAGTGCCACGCGGCGAAAACTGGTGGATATCATCGAAGACGGGATTGATCCTGAATCCTTCCTCTACCTTGATGAAGACATCCTGAATGAAGTGCTGGGCGAAATGTCGGCCCTGCACGTCGCCGCCATCGTGGACGCGCTCGATAGCGATGACGCTATCACCATTATCAACGGCCTTGATGAAGCCCGGCGCGCCGACATCATGCGCCACCTGTCCCGGCGGGTACGGGCGGCGGTTGAAGAAGGCCTCAGCTTTCCCGAGTATACGGCCGGCCGCCTGATGCAGAGGGAATTCGTCGCCGTGCCAAGATTCTGGACCGTCGGCAAGGCGGTTGACTATTTACGTGCCGCCGCCGAAGCCCTGCCGGATAAATTCTATGACGTTTTCATTGTCGATGCGCAGCATGGCTTTGCCGGTTCTGTCGCCCTCAGCCGCCTGCTCTGCGCCCAGCGCCCGATTAAAATCGAAACACTGGCGGAGGAGGACCATACCAGCATCCCTATTGCCATGGATCAGGAGGAAATCGCCCACCTGTTCCGGCGCAAGGATCTGCTCTCCGCCCCCGTCGTCAATGAGGACGGCAAACTGGTCGGCATGATCACCGTTGACGATATCGTCGATATTATCGACGAAGAGGCCGAGGAAGACTTCCTGAAAATGGGGGGCGTGCGCGACACCGACATTTTCCGCCCTGTGGTCACTACCGCCCGCTCGCGCTTTTCATGGCTGGCCGTTAATCTTTTGACGGCGGTGGCAGCCTCGCTCGTTATTCGCCTTTTTGAAGACTCCATCGAGAAGGTCGTCGCCCTTGCCATTCTGATGCCAATCGTCGCCTCGATGGGCGGAAACGCCGGAACACAGGCCTTGTCCGTCGCCATCCGCGCTCTGGCCACCAAAGAACTCTCTGCCGCCAACGCCAACCGCGTGATCGGCAAGGAAACCATTGTCGGGCTCATCAACGGCCTCCTTTTTGCCGTGCTGATGGGCCTGATCGTCTGGGGCTGGTTCGGCAATCCGGCGCTGGGCATCGTCATCGCCGCCGCCATGGTTGTCAATCTGGTTGCCGCCGGACTGTTCGGGGCGCTGATTCCCGTGGCGCTGGACAAACTCGGACGGGATCCCGCCCCAGCCTCCGGTGTCCTTTTGACAACGGTGACGGATGTCGTCGGTTTTTTTGCTTTTTTAGGGCTGGCAACACTGTTCCTGCTGTAAGTCCTTCGCCACGCGACTTTACTTTTTCTGCTTTCCTACATGGTCAGGCCGGGGTTGGGGGGTACGTCAGGCCTGTTGCTTTTCCGAGATGATTCTTCTTTCCGCAACCCGGCTCCCGCGCCAAGCAGTATCAACGAGCCCATGAGCATCAGTCCGCTGCCCTGAACGAAATTTTTTTCATTATTTTTCATGTTAACAAGATTTTTTACCTCATCTGACGAACAGGCTTGGTCCGCTTCGATTTTCTTCAGACACCCCTGCGCTTTTTTGACTCCTTCATCGCCCGCCGAATCAAAAGTGACATGAAACATTGTAGATTGTTCTTTCGCAGGGTGACTGGAAGCTTCAAAAGCGGTATGTGCACCGATACCTATAGAACTAGCGGCAATAAAAGCGGTTACGAGCTTGACGGCTTTTGACATGACTTTTTTCCTTCTAAAGAGGTGAATAATAATTCATACACCCTATCCTTTTTTTTCTTTACGTCAATATATTATGTATAACTATATGAGATATCGCCCTTTTTCTCCTTTTACGTTAGGTTTTGGGGAAAGGGAGAATCAACCATGAAAACAGCCACCGCGACCAAGGAATCCTATCAAGCCAAAGCTCTGGATTATCCTTCGCTGAAATTCCCGCTGGGCGAGAATGCCGAGATGCTACGCGAAACGGTGCGGCGGTTTGCACAGGATAATATTGCGCCGATTGCCGCCGAAGTGGATCGCGCCAATGAATTTCCCAATGGCCTATGGGTCGAGTTCGGCAAGCTGGGATTGCTGGGCCTGACGGTCGAGGAGGAATACGGCGGATCCGGCATGGGCTATATCGAGCATATCGTGGCGATGGAGGAAATCTCCCGCGCCTCGGCCAGCATCGCGCTCTCCTACGGCGCATTCTCCAACCTCTGCGTCAACCAGATCCGCCTGAACGGCACGGAAGCGCAAAAGAAAAAATATCTGCCCGATCTTTGCGCCGGCAAGAAAATCGGCGCCTTGGCGATGAGCGAGCCGGGGGCCGGATCGGATGTTGTCTCGATGAAACTGAAAGCCGACAGGAAAGGCGATCGTTATATTCTCAACGGCAACAAAATGTGGATCACCAACGGACCGGATGCCGATACGCTGGTCGTCTATGCCAAAACAGATGTTGCCGCCGGATCAAAGGGGATTACGGCTTTCCTTATTGAGAAAACCTTCAAGGGATTCTCGACGGCACAGAAGCTCGACAAACTGGGCATGCGCGGCTCGAACACCTGCGAGCTGGTGTTTCAGGATTGCGAAGTGCCGGAAGAAAACATCCTCGGCAAGGCAGGCGATGGCGTCAAGGTCCTGATGTCCGGCCTTGATTACGAACGCGCCGTGCTGTCAGCAGGACCGCTCGGCATCATGCAGGCCTGCATGGACGTAGTTCTGCCCTATGTGCATGAACGCAAGCAATTCGGCCAGAGCATCGGCGAATTCCAGCTCATGCAAGGCAAGGTCGCGGATATGTACGTGGCGCTCAATACCGCCCGTGCCTATGTCTATGCCGTTGGGCAGGCTTGCGACCGCAAGGAGATCACGCGCAAGGATGCAGCAGGCGCCATTCTGTACGCCGCCGAAAAGGCCACCTGGATGGCGCTGGAAGCGATCCAGTGTCTGGGCGGCAACGGCTATATCAACGAATATCCGACA
>CAYWIT010000022.1:5542-39153 GCA_964458415.1 uncultured Rhodospirillaceae bacterium | reverse complement strand
CATTTGTCAAACGACATATTCAGCATCCGTTCCCGTACTTCCTCGTCAAACTCCATATACTCGCGCAACGCCACGCGCCCCCCCCCTATTCTAGGGACTAATGTTTGCGTAACTATTAACCGCAGCGTTTCCATAAGCGAATAAGCCCGTTCCGAGCGTTCCGAGGGCTCAAAAGTAGAGACCATCCGGCGAATCGTCGCCGCCACCCCCGTGGTATGCACCGTGGCATAAACGGTATGACCGGTCTGCCCGGCCTCGATCGCGGCGGAAATCGTCTCGCGGTCGCGCGCCTCCCCCACCAGAATGATTTCCGGCTTGCGGCGCAGCGCGTTTCTGACCCCGGCAGCGAATGTCGGCAGATGGCGGGGGATTTCGGTTTGCGCTACCAGACTGCGGCGGCTGACAATCGTATCGTAAGTGAACTCAATCGGCGCTTCATAAGTCAGCATCTTGCCGCACCCATGCGCGCTTTCGATCAGCATGCGGTTGCCCGCCGCCAGCAGCGTCGATTTACCCGATCCCGTCGGCCCCGTCACCAGCACCAGCCCCTGACGCGGCTTCCACGCCTTGATGATCTCTTCTTCGATATTCAGCTGCTTCATTGTCGGCGGCGCCTGCGGCAACGTCCGCATCGTGATCTGAATACCATCACGGCCATCCGCCAGAATCGCCGTCATGTTCACGCGAAAGCGCGTGCGCGTAAAGCGGTCAACCATGATTTCATAGGAAAGATCGATGTCGGCGCCACCCGCCAGAATCGCCAGCGCCTCCGTCCCGTAAAGACGGGTAATCGCCGCCGTCATATCCGCCGCATCCAGCGTCCGGTATGTAGAAGGATAAAGCACGCCGTGAATCTCGCTAAAGACGGCACGGTTCGACTGAAAGGTAATATCAGAAGCGCCTTTTTTCACGCACCAGAGCAAAAAGGGGTCGATATGATGCTCGAGGAAACGATCCGGCTCGCCCGGCCAGGTTTCCTTGAGATCGTCTATCCCCTTCTTGAGAAGGCTTACCGGTCTGCCGGCTTCCATAGATCTGCCCCCGTCAGCAATTGTGACGGTCCCGTAATCCGCAACGCCCGGTCGCCAACACGCATTTCATCACCGCCGCCCGTCACGCCACGATCTTCCTGCAGCGCGTAAGGCTGGGAAATCATCCCCTGTGTCAGGAGCATCCGGTAACGCACCATCCCGTTATAATCAGCGACCAGCCGATTGATGTTCGCGTCGAAAATCTGCTCGCCCTGACCATAGCCGGCGTCCCAGCCCTGCTTGACCCAGGTGTTCCACTCGGCCTGTTCCTGCTTGTTTTTCGGCCACAAAACCCGTGGCGGCGGCGCGATTTCCGTTGCGTAATTCATGACAAGATACTGCCGCCAGTCGCGCGGCGCGGAAACAATCTTCGCCTGTTTGTTGATGTTCAGGACGCGATCCGCCACGGCGGCTTCAACGCCGCCTTCGGTAATAACCATGGCGTCCAGCGCTTCCTTGACGATCGGCGGCTCGATCAGCAGGCCGGAAGGCGCGCGCACCAGCAAAGCGCGGAAATTGAAAACCTTGTCGAGCACGCCTTCATAGCCGTAAAGACGCTCCATGATCTGATAGTTCCGCTTGGCCAGACCGCCTCTGGCGCCATAAGAGAGCGCCGCTTCCTTCTGGGCGTCGCGGCGGATATCAATGGCGATATCCTCGCTGATCACCTCGTCGATAAAGTCCGACGCGCCGCCATGCGCCGCCCGGATATCCTGCAAAGTCTCCACCGGCGGGGGGGCTGGCTCGTCGAGCAAAAACACCGGCTTGGCCGCAGCCCCCTGCAGGGCAAAATCCTTCAGCATGCCTTCCCGTTTGGCCTGATTGGCCAGAGCGTCCGCTTTATAAACCGGACTGTCGGCATTTTTCAAGGCGGCATCATATTCCGCCTGCGTCATCCCTTTTTCCTCTTCCGGTGCCGGCGCAAACATGGCATAGGGCGGGGCTGCATAACCCACAGAGCGCTGCGACAGGGCGGAAAGCGCCGCCTGCGGATCCGATGATGCCATCGCCGCCTGAAATTCCGCGGCTGTGGGCCCCGTTGGCAAGGTTTGCACCTCCGTCTGCGCAACAGCGACAGAAGAGATCAAGCCCATCATCAGCCCGACACCGAGTGCCGTCGCTTTATTCGCCGGAGACAGGCGCATAGTTCAGCTCCACAATTTTGCGTTCAGGATCCACAACCACATCCGCCCGTTGTCCGGCCTGCAGGCCAACATCGCGCAGCACCTCGATAACGGATTTCTGCTTGGCCTGAACGGAAATGACCACAGGCACCGGCGGCACATCGCCGTTGATTTGCGTTTGATACCCCGCACGATCCGCCAGACGGCGGGTCAGCGGTTCAATCGGCCCGACCCAGTCCAGCGAAACGATCCGGCGCAATTCCTGCGGCGCGTGGGGGACGGTCTGGATGGAAGCTTGCGGGTGCCGCGCCTGCTCGACCGAAGCCAGCGTCTGCAGCGCCGCCGAAGCGCGGTCCACCGCCGAGGCCAGCCGCAGCGAGACGGGATCCGGCTCGGCCACAAGCTGCTGATCTATTTTGGTCATGGGCGCACAAGCCGCCACGGCCAGAGACAAGGTTACCGCGCCAATAAAGGAGATTTTTGTATTCATGAGACTTGTTCCACCACTGCCCTTCAGAGAAACTGAGGATATTTAGAGGTTGATATTAACCATTTTTTTCGGGGATGCAAACAGACAAGCGCAGCTTTCTCTCTTTTTTCTTTTATGTTCTGAAAACTCGCCGGCTTAACGTTCGACCAGAGTCACGTAAAACCGGTAACCGCCGCCATTGTCGCAGCCGATCGTCTCGCCCGGCTCCTCGCTGCTGATACTGAAAAACTGCCCGGCCGGGAGCGGAATTGTCCGGCCAAGGCTTTTATTGATTTCCGTGCAAATGGCCCGTGCCTGCGCCGTATTCTCGATCCAGAACCAGAAAACAACATCGTTGGCAGCAGTGCCCACACCAACAACATTAAACAGAGACTCCGCCCCGGAAGCCGGATTATAATACCCAAAGTCCTTAAACCCCGGCAGCGGATCCCATAGCACGCCGCCACCCTCCGGCGCAAAAAGGCAATCCGCCCCGCTTGTACAGGGAATAAGGTCCCCGCTGCCATCATTCGTCCCGAACTGGAAGGTATCGATAGTTGTCCCGGTCAACAGCATCCGCGTTGTTGCCGAACGCATTGCCCCGGCATACTGGATAATTTTTGCCGCCTTGATCAGGGTTTGCTCTTTTTCAATCGATCCCCCGCCCCGTCCCGATTGCGTGACGGCGTAGCTCAGCGCCGCGAACAAAGCCACGGCGATCAAAATTAAAAACAGCGCGTTGCCTTTTTGCGGATTCATAACCTTTCTCCTGAAAACACCCACAATCGTACTCTACCCTATAATCACGGCAGAATTGTGAACATGTGAAAGATAAATTGATAAAATTTAACCGGGGCTCCGTTCCTGCGCAACGGGCGCCGGCGACCGCCTGTTATAAGCGGTTACCAGATCGGAAGGTGCGCGCACAAGGCGATATTTTTGCATCGCCCGCATGACCTTGTCCCGGTATTTATGCCCCAGATGCGGAGTGGCGGAATGATACCAGGCAATTCCTTCATAAAGACTGCCGGTTTCCCCCATTTTGGTGCGCAGAATCCAGGCCCCGACCCCGATATTGACGCAGGCATCGTCCCGCACCATCCGCAAGGCCGTCTTTTCGCTGACGCGCCAATGCCGCGCCAGTTCCGGTATCCAGAGCGTATTGATCTGCATCGGGCCAAGATCATAGGTGCTGTTGGTATTTTTCACCGCCTGACCGACGCGCCCGCCCTCGACATGCAGAATACCGAGTATCACCGAGGGCGGCACGGCATAGGTCTGCGCCGCCGAAAAAATGCATACTGCCAAGGCTTGCGCCGTAATCATGATCGTCAAATACCCTTCATTTGTTTCTGAGCAGATCGGCCAATACCAGCATCACATTCGCAGGCCGCCCCACCACCGCCAATACGGTTCCATCGCCGAGCTTGCGGTAAAGCGTGAAGGGCGTGCCTTTCAGCCTCCACTCTTCTGCCAGCGCCGTATTTGCCGCAACCTTGTCCAGCGCGCCGGGACTGATCTTGTCCTTGCCCAGTGCCTCGGTTTTTCCGGCCAGATACTCCTGCCAGGCCGCTGCGGGATCGGGGACCGAAAGCAGCGCCGCGCCACCCTCGTTATTTTCAGCCAGCTTGCCAAACGGCACAAACCGTACCTGCAAGTTACCCTTCTCCACCGTTCTTTGCAAATCCTTCCAGAAAGCCTGACAATGCTCGCAACTGACATTCATAAACATATAAAGATAGGGCGCGTCCTTGTTCCCCAGCGCGACCCAATTGGATTTTTCCACGGCGGCATAAAGCTGTTCGGCCTTGGAGGCCCCCTTGTCCGCCCCCGGCAAAGACTCCTGCGCCCCTTCCATTTTTGCTTTATAAGCCTTCAGCTGATTGGCGGTTTCCACCGTGCCGTCAGGATTGACCAGCATTCCCAGCACCAATCCGCCTTCCGGCGAGGTATAGGCATATTGCGCGCGGCCGTCTTTTGTCAGCAACAGCCAGCCGTCCAGTCCCAGCGCATGGCCGAGAAACTCTATCCGGCCGCCTTCGCTTTCAAATTTCTGCAATTCCGGATGCCGCCGGTCTTCCGCCGCATCCGCCGTTCCAGCGTGAATCAACAGCCCCGCCATGACGACAAACACCATCAACCCAATCAGAATTCTTTTTGTCATTTGCCGCCCCTCTATACTTTTCATTCATAGCGCAGAAATGAAAAAAAGCAAAGCGGTTCAAACTTCTGGAAAACAAGTGGGGGCCGCTATTCCATCAAAGCGCTGATCACCTGCGGCCGGTTTTCGACCAGCGTCCGGTGCACCGGGCATTTATTCGCGATTTCCAGCAGCCGGGCCCGCTGCGTTTCATCCAGCGCGCCGGTCACGCCGATATCGCGCGTAATGATATCCGTTCTTTTTCCTTCGGCATCGGTTTCCTTATGATGTGTCAGCCGCACCGTCACCTTTTGCAGATCCCATTTTTTCTGATTGGCGTACATGCGCAGGGTCATTGACGTGCAAGCCCCCAGCGCCGCCAGCAAAAAATCATAGGGTGCCGGCCCCTTGTCAAGGCCGCCCAGATCCGCCGGTTCGTCCGCCACCAGCCTATGCGCGCCCGCAGAAACCGCCTGTGTATAGAGCCCTTCGCCGGTTTCCGTGACGGTCACAACCGTTTGCTGATCGCTCATGATTTTTCTCTCTATGGCTGCGGTTTACGGGCATGAGAATGCGCCGCTTTTTTCTTTTTCACCTGCTTGGCCTTCTTTTCGTCCATCCGGCGGCGCAGCGGTGTTGTGGCGCCATAAGCCCCCATCCCGACAAGCAATCCAGCGCCGCCCAGCACCCCCTGCATGCAGAAGCGCGCCGCGCCCATTTCAGCCATGCATTTCTGCACTTCGGCCGCCGCATCCGTCGCAGGCTGGGTATCATCGACCTCTGCCAGGCATTCATTGCGATAGACGCCGCTATTCCCCGGGAAATTGAACCGGATTCCATCCAGCGCCGGAATGGCATTGAACCGCAACGCCAGATTTGTCAGGTCCTGCTCGCCCAGCTCTGCGTTCATGACCGTATCGACCACAAATCTGTTCTTTTTGACCTCAAGGGCAATCGCCAGACCTTCATCATCGGTCAGCGCCAGATCCTTCTGGTCGTCCTCGATCACCGCCAGCTGCCGTTCGAATTCGGCCTTGACGATCCGCGCATGCGGCGTATCCACGGCTTCATATTTATTCGCGGTCAGCTCATAGCCGGTACAGGCGATGCCCGCGCCGATCACGCCGCTGGCCAGATAGCCCGCCACCTCGGTAAAAATTTTTCTGATATTCGTTTTTTTATGCGCAGTCATGGTTTTGCTCGTTGCTCTGTAGAATCGGCTTATTTACCGATGCTGACTGTAATATTTTTAACATAACAAATCAAGCCTGTTGTTCCACCCCTGAAGGGTTAATTTTCTTTCATCACTAACCAATTGTTTTATTTGAATGTTTATATGAATCAGATCCCATCGCACGCTTTATATTGACATAACTTTATTTTTTTAATAACGTTCTAACGCTAAAGTGAACACCGACAAGTTTTCTCCGTATCACGGCGGACAAGAAAAACCGCCCGGAACAATAATGACATGACGATATCCAGCGACCAGAAAAGAATTACCGAGAAACATCTCTTTCAAGCCCTGCGCAATCAGGACTGGGAGCGCTTTGTTTTGTGCCTGAAAAAGGGCGCCGATATCAACGCCAGAACGGCAACACAGCAAACCCCGCTGATGCTCGCCATTCACTTTAGCCACGCCAAATGGGTCGCGCCGATGATTGAACGGGGCGCCGATATCCTTGCAAAAGATATCGACGGCAAAACAGCCTTTGATTACGCCAATTCCATCACCTACGCCGACCTCAGAAAAGGGATAACAGACACCCTGCTCAACGCGCTGCCGGACGCAGATAAAAATACGGCACAAAAACCTGCTACGGAAACGCCGGAAGAAAAAAAATCCATCACGCCGATGAAACCGCTGACCTATGCGCCCAAAAAGAAAAACGGCCCCTCTGGCGGCTTCCGGCTCTGACGGCTTCTTCGGCCCTTTCAGGATTCTGGGCCTAAAAACTCTTTCAGGCGGGCAAGGCTTTCGCGCCGCCCGGGACGGAAATCCTCATCCAGCCACCAGTCTTCCAGCGCTTTGAGCGCCTCTCCGACTTCCGGTCCGGGCGGACACCCCAGTTTCAGCACGTCCTCGCCCACCAACGGAAACCGCGGCGCGCGGAAAGTCGTCGCCCAGCCGTAAAGAGCCGGCAAATCGTTTTCCTCGCCGCTCCGCGCCGCCGCCAGCAGCAGCAGACTGCGCGCCATATCATTTCCGACATGGTAAACCAGTTGCCGCACGGCGGCATGATCCATCATCGTTGAAATTTCGTCCTCCGCGCGGACCATCTGCAACAACTGGACGCCTTCGGCATTGGAAAGCCGCAGCGCCGCCGCAATGTGGCGCACCCCGTCGGGCGTCACAATCAACAAAGCGGCCAGCCGCCGTAACGGATAGGACTCGCTTTCATATTTTTCTTCCAGCGCAACCAGTCTCTCCAGCGCGCGGATATTTGTCGCTTCCGGCAGAAAATGCGTGACAACGCCCTGTTCCAGCATGATCCGCCAGACCGCGGCGCAGGCCGGCGCCTCCAGCAGCTTCAGCGTTTCCTGCCGGATTCTTTCGGCGGACAATCGCGGCAGCAAATGCGCCAGTTTCGACACCGCCCGCAGCCCCGCCGGATCCGGCATCCCCTTGCCAAAATGCGCATAGAACCGGAAAAAGCGCAAAATCCGCAAAATGTCTTCCTGAATGCGGCGTTCCGGATCGCCGACAAAGGCAACACGCCCGCGCCGCAGATCTTCCACGCCATTATACGGGTCGTAAATATCCCCCTCTATGGTGCAGAATATCGCGTTAATCGTAAAATCGCGCCGCGCGGCGTCCTTTTTCCAGTCATCGGTGAAAAGCACATCGGCATGCCGCCCGAAAGTATTGGCATCTATCCGCAACGTCGTGATTTCGAAAGGCCGGCCCTCCACAATAGCTGTGACCGTGCCGTGCTTCAGCCCCGTGGGCGCATACCTGATTTTATGACGCTCCAGCCTTGCGATCACCGCATCCGGCTTCAGCGGAGTCGCAATATCAATATCCATCACTTTGCGATTCACCAGCGTATCCCGCACACAGCCGCCGACGAAGCGGGCTTCGCCGCCTTCGTCCTGCAAGGCCGCCATCACGCGCTGCGTTTCCGGCGCCGCCATCCATGCCGTCTTGCTGATCCGTCCGCTGAAGGGGGGTTGTTCCGTCATGCCGCCCGCTCTCCGTTTCTCTCGTTGTCCAGCGCATAGAACCGCCCCTTGCTCCACAAGCCGTAAAGCCCTTTCTCCGTCGGGCTTTCCACCATCAGCGCCGCGAGCGCGTAATAGACGGGGCGCACCACCCGCGCCTCCAGCCCGCCGCGCACCAGCACATAGGGTACGGCAGCGCCATACGCCGGACAAAAAGAAAATCGTAACGGATGATCCGGCCCCACCGCCACCCATTCGTCCATATTTGTCCGCAAAAACAACTCCTGCGCCAGACCCTCCCCCGCGCTCCGGACCTCGACCGCCAGAAAGGGGGAGTCTTCCACCGTAATCTGCCCCCGCTCGGCGGGAGTGACCAGCCAGTAAGCGCCACCGGCGTCCCTTTGCAAAACAGTCGAAAAAAGCTTGACCAGCGCAGGACGCCGGATAGGAGTGCCCTGATAATACCAGGTCCCGTCCCGGCGGATATCAATGTCATAGTGCGTAGCAGGGTTCGTCATGTCAGGGGATATCTTTCAAGGGGTTCGTAAAAATAACCGTTTTTAGTAGCATGGCTGCGGTAAAGAACAAAATCCGCGACGACAAAAGGGCCGGCCGTCAACAGGCTGTTGCTGGCCAAAAACCTGCCCAGACCTGCAGGATCCGGCGCCTTCAGCCGCGCCAGTGTCAGATGCGGCGTATATTTCCGGTGTTCAAAGGGCAGGCCTTCCTTTTCCAGCGCGGCATCCGTTCTTGCCTTCAGCGCCAGCAGTTCCGGCGCAGGCTCTACTGCGGCAAAAAGCGTATGCGGATGATCCCCGCGCTCGAAAACACCCATGCCCTTCAATGACAGGGGAAAAGACGGGGCGCGCACAGTTGACAATGCCAGATGCACCCGCTCCGCCACCGCGTCGTCCACCTCCCCGATAAAGGCCAGAGTAATGTGATAATTTTCAGGCACACTCCACGCGGCGCCCGCAATCCCGCCCCCCAGCAGCTGCAAGCGTGCCGAGATATCCGCAGGGATGGAAATTCCGGTAAAAAGCCGCAGCATGATTTCCCCTTATTCCGCCTTCACCGGCACAAGCCGCAACGACCCACCCAGCCTGTACCAAAATAATAAACTGATGCCCGCCGTCAGGACAGATCCCGCCGCCAGCGCGGTATCCGTGCCGAGATTGCCGTCCGCCGCCGCCAGCAGCAAGCTGCCCAGCGGCATCATGCCCAGTCCGGCCATCGAAATAATCGCCAGCACCCGCCCGCGCACATCCGCCGGCACTGTCACCTGAATCTGCGTATTGAGCAGGACCATGCCATGCGTAAAACAAAATCCCGCCAAAAGCAGTACACCCGCCGCCACCCAGAAAACCGTCGTTTCCGCGAACAGGGCGATCAGCATTCCGGCAGCGGCGAATGACCGCAGGCAAAGCCGCACCAGATCGTTTTCCGGCGGCCGAAAAGCGATCAGAACGCTGGCCAGAAAAGACCCCATCCCCGTGGCCGCGAAGAAATACCCGTATTGCGTGGCGTTACCGGCAAAAACCTCCTGCACGAACCACGGCAGCATATTGACATAGGGTGTTGTCAGCAACCCGACGCAGCACAGCACCCAGAGCAGCAGCCGCGTTTCCGCATGACGGCTGACATAAGCAAATCCTTCCAGCAGGCCCGGCGCGATCATGGCGGGTTTTTCTTCCCGCGGCCGCAAGCGCCACAAAGTCCAGAGCAGCGGCAAACCGCAAAGCGCGTTGATCAGAAAACACACTTCCGCATCGGTCGCCGCCAGCATCACGCCGGCAAAGGCAGGACCGATAAAACGCGAGGCATGATAGGCCAGCGCATTCAGCGTAATGGCCTTGGGCAGCAAGCCCCTGTCGGCGACAATCCGCTGGACCAGCGCCGGTCGCGGACCGCTGTCCAGTCCGGTAACAATGCCTGTCAACAGCGAAAAACACAGAATCCATGGCAGGCTCAACTGCTCCGTGGCCTGTAGCGCCGCCATCGCAAGCGACAGGGCCGTATAGGCGCCCTGCGTGAGCATGACCATGCGGCGCTCGTCATAACGATCGGATAAAAATCCGCCAACCGGCCCCAGAATTAACAGGGGCAACATGGTCAGGGCAGCGGTAACTCCCAGCACCATCGCGGAACCGCTGGCCGTATAGGCCAGCCAGGTCAGGACGATGCCCTGCGCCTTGCTGCTGAAAAGAAACAGCGCCTGTCCGGTGAACCAGAAGCGGAAGTCGCGATGACGCAAAATGGAAAAAGCGGTCTGGTCCATGAATTACTTCTCTATTCTCTCCAGCAGGTCTTCCACTTCGGAGAAAATTCCATCAACAATCACTTCAACGCTTCTGGCCGTCGGATGCAGGCCGTCTTCCTGCACCATTCCCGGCTCCAGCGCGACACCTTCCAGAAAGAACGGATAGTATCCAGTATCATATTCCTTGGCCAGATTCTTGAACATCTTCTGATAGCTGTCGCCGAAAAGCGCGCCCAGATTGCGAAAGGACTTCATGCCGCTCAGCAAAACCGGAATATCCCGCGTTTTCAGTATCTCCAGCATTTTGACAAGGTTTTGCCGCGTCACCTGCGGGTCAACCGCGCGCAGCATGTCATTCGCCCCCAGTTCCAGAATGACCGCGTCCGGTTTTTCACCATCCAGCGTCCATTCCAGCCGCGTCAGACCCCCCGAGGTGGTATCGCCGGAAACGCCGGCATTGATCACCCGCACGGCCTGATGCCCGTTCTTTTCAAGCCGCGCCTGCAACCGCGCCGGAAAAGACTGCTCCGGCGCAAGGCCATAACCCGCCGTCAGACTGTCGCCGAAAACCAGCAACCGAATGTCAGGCCCGTCGGAATATGCCGCCGGGGGATTGCCGAAACCGAACCCAAGCCCCATAATGATTACCAGTGCCGGCCCTGTAACCGCCATAACGCCTGCGGAGAATTTCTTCATGACGGAACATATATCTGACATAACGCCTCTCCTCACTCTGGACCGCGTCAACCTGACCCTGACCGGGGCGGCGGGACCACTGCATATTCTCAAGGATATCACGCTTTCCTTGCCTAAAGGTAAAACAATCAGCATCGTCGGCCCCTCGGGTTCCGGAAAAACCACCCTGCTGATGCTGATGAGCGGGCTGGAAAAACCCAGTTCCGGCACCCTGACTGTCGCCGGGCAGCAGCTCGCGACATTGTCCGAAGACGACCTCGCCGCCTTCCGCCGCGATAACATCGGCATCATCTTCCAGAATTTTCACCTGATCCCGACTATGACCGCACTGGAAAACGTCGCCGTTCCTCTCGAATTTTCCGGCGCCAAAGACGCCTTTCCACGGGCGCAGGCGGCGCTGGAAGCCGTCGGCCTCAAGGAACGCGTCTTGCATTATCCGGCCCAACTGTCCGGCGGCGAGCAGCAACGCGTCGCCATCGCCCGCGCCTTCGCCACCCGCCCCAAGCTGATCCTCGCCGACGAACCGACCGGCAATCTGGACGTCGAGACCGGCAAGAAAGTCATGCAGATCATGTTCGATCTCACCCGCCAGAACGGCACGACGCTGGTTTTGGTGACCCACGACCTGCAACTGGCCGCCGCCTGCGACATGCCGGTGCATATCCGCGACGGGCGCATCGCATGAACGTCAGGGAGCTTTTTCTCAGCCTGAAATATGCCCGTCGCGAGCTGCGCTCCGGCCTTGGCGGATTCTACATTTTTCTGGCCTGTCTGGTGCTCGGCGTCGCCGCCATCGCCGCCGTCCGCTCGCTCTCGCTCGGCATGGTGGAAAGCCTGCATTACGACGGCCGCTATATTCTGGGCGGGGATATCGCCCTGCGCACTATTTACGAACCCGCGACGCAGGAACAGCTTGCCTTCCTGAAGAAGGAAATGGGTCCCACCACCGTCGTCATGGAAACCCGCGCCATGGCCCGCCGCACGGACGAGGAAAAAGCCACACTGGTCGAGCTCAAGGCCGTGGACGTCTTCTATCCCCTCTACGGAGAAATGGAAATTGTCGATGGCGCCGGAAAGCCGGTCGAAACGCCGGTGCAGGATCTTCTGGTTGCCCTGCACAATGCGGACGGCACTGAAATCATCGGCGAATGGGGCGCGCTGATCGAAAAGGAACTGCTAGGCCGGCTGGGCCTGTCGTTTGGCGATTTTATCCATGTCGGCAACATGAAATTCCAGATCCGCGGCATCATCGCCAGAGAACCGGACCGTGTCGGCAGCATGCAATTTTCTCTGGCACCGCGCATCATGATCAGCAGCATGATCTTCGACGCCACCGGACTCAGCGCCAAGGGCAATCAGGTTTATTACGACCAGCGCATTTACATGCCCTATATCAAGACACCGGAAATGCTGGCCGCCGCGCAAAAGAAAATCACCGATGCCTTCCCCGATGCCAACTGGCGCGGCCGCAACTTTTACAACGCCTCCCCCCAGATCGAGCGCTGGATTGACCGGCTGGCCATGTTTCTGGGCCTGATCGGGCTGACAACCCTGCTGGTGGGCGGCGTCGGGATTTCCAACGCCGTGCGCGCCTATCTTGACGCCAAACTGTCCGCCATCGCCACGCTCAAATGCCTCGGCGCCTCCGGAAAATTTGCATTCAGCGTCTATATCGCGCAAATCCTGTTTCTGGCCGCCCTCGGCATTCTGGGCGGGCTGGCGCTGGGGGCCGCCATTGCGCGGAGCGCCGGACATTTCCTGACCGCGCATCTGTCCCTTTCCGACAAAGTCGGGGTTTATCCGGAAGCGCTGGGACTGGCCGCACTCTTCGGCCTGCTGACCACGCTGGCCTTCAGCTTCTGGCCGCTGGGACGCGCCATCAGGGTTTCCCCGGCGGACCTCTTCCGCGATGCCGTCGTGCAGGACAACAAGCGCCCTTCCGCCAGCGTTATGCTGGGCGTGCTGATCTTTACCCAGCTCCTGATCCTGCTGGCCATTACCAGCTCCAGCGACCAGCGCTTCGCCGTCTGGTTCACGGGCGGGACGCTGGCCGCGCTCGTGCTCTTTTACAGCTATGCCGCCCTGCTCAAAGCCCTGCTCGCGCGCCTCCGCCTGCCCACCGGACCGGAACTGCGCATGGCCATGGCCAATCTCCACCGCCCCGGCAACGTTTCGTCCAGCATCATCCTCTCGCTGGGACTGGGGCTGACCGTGCTGGTCGCCATCGCGCTGGTGGAATTCAACTTCTCCCGCCTGCTGAAAAGCGATCTGGCGCAGGATGCCCCGTCTTTTTTCTTCCTCGATATCCAGCCGGCGCAAAAAGACGCCTTTACGGCGCTGATGGCGAAACAGCCCACCGCGCGAAAACTGCAGATGACGCCTTCCCTGCGCGGACGGATCGTCAGCGTCAACGGCGTGCCCAGCCAGCAGGCCCTTGTTGACCAGCAGGAAGCCTGGGTTATCCGCTCGGACCGCGGCTTTACCTATACCGGCACCCTGCCGCCCTATAGCCGCATCACCGCAGGCGAATGGTGGCCGGCGGACTATCAGGGGCCGCCGCGCGTTTCCATTGCCACCGCCGTCGCCCGCGCTTTCGATATCGGCGTCGGCGCCACGCTGACTGTCAATATTCTGGGGCGCGACGTCACCGCCACCGTTGCCAACGTGCGCGAGATCGACTGGGCCAGTTTTACGATGAACTTCGCCGTCACCTTCGCCCCCGGCGCGCTGGAGGATTTTCCGGCGGGCTACCTCTCTACCGTCATTATCGACCCGGACAGCGAAGAGGCCATGCAGGCCGCCATCGCGCGGGACTTCCCCAACGTAACCAGCGTACGCGTCAAGGAAGCGCTGGCCGCCGCAGAAATCATGATCCGCGCCATCTCCCAAGCCGTCCGCATGAGCGCCGGCGTGACCTTGGCCGCGGGACTGCTGGTGCTGGCTGGCGGCATCGCCGCAGCCAGACGCCGCCACATCTATGACGCCATTATCCTCAAGGTTCTGGGGGCGGGCCGCCGCCGCATCCTGAAAACCTTTTTGCTCGAATACGCCCTGCTCGGCAGCGTGACCGTTTTCATCGCCGCCGTGCTCGGCACGATTGCCGCCTATGGCGTCTTGCACTATATCATGAACATCGGCTGGAGCTTCAGCGCACCCGCCATCGCAATTGTCGTCGTGCTCTGCCTGTCGGTGACGGTGACCGCCGGTTATGCCGGAACATGGTATGCCCTGCGCAGGAAGCCCGCCCCCTATCTCCGCAACAAGTAAAGGGAAACGGCTTTACCGCGCCGCGCCGGCGCGCAGGCGCACCGTACGGGCCTGCCCCTTTTTTGCGGGATGGCGCAGGGCATGACGGACGATCCAGAGCCGCGCGCGGGCCTGTTCCGGCCCGAGCCCCGTCGTCCGCGCTTCCTCCAGCCATTGCTCCGCCACATCGAAACCGGTCTCCGGATGGTCTTTGATAATATCCCCGAGATGATTGGCCACGGAGCGCCGCACGTAGAGCGCCGGATCGTCCTTCAGCTTTTCCAGCAGCGGCAGCGTCAGCTGCGGATTTTCCTGGATATCCGCCAGACGCATCGCCCAGGGCAGCCGCGGCCGTGTCCCCTCGCTTACAAGCCGCCGGACATGCGGATTGGGATCCTTGGCCCATTGCAGCAGCTTCTTCAGCGCCCTTTCACGGTAACGGACGATAAACGGCCGGACACTGTATTCCGCCGTCATCCTTTTCGTCAGCGCGTAATTGGCCGCCATGCCGCTGTTAAAATCCGCGATCCCGTATGCGGCAATCAGGCTGGAATGCGGCAGATAGAAAAAGACGGAAAGCCCGTTCCCCGCCGTCGCCGTCAGCTCCGGCCCCATGGCCTGCACCAGCTGCGGACCCGCCACGCTGAAATCCGGCGACAGTTGCGCCGCCAGCGCCTGCGCGATATGACGCCCGCGCGCGCTGAACTCCAGCTTGTCCAGACCGGATTGCGCGGTTTTGATAAAACGGTCCGTGTCAAACCCGGCCACGACGTCTTCCATGGATTCCGCCAGCAAGGCAACAAGCCGCCTGTTGATCACTTTTTTCAACGGGACGCCCGCCTGTATGCCGGAAGGCGCTTTAAACCGTAAGGCCGGATGCGTTTTCATGGGGGGGCTCCCTCTCAGGATCAGGATCAGCCCTTTGATAGCAAAAATATGTATTTATTTCAAGAGGATACAAGATAGCATTTCGCAAGTGATCTGTTTCGTATAGTGTGGCGTATAAAGTCGGGTTAACAAAAGAGGTATAAGTATGTCTTACAATCCCTATCAGCCACAAACCGCCACGGCACAAACCGTCGCAGATGCCGGCCTGCAGTCTTTCATGCGCAGCGTTTACAACACGATGGGCCTCGGTCTGGTCGTGACCGGCCTGACCGCTTTTGGCGTCGCCAATATTCCGGCTCTGGCAGAGCTCATCTTCAAAACGCCGCTTTTCTACGTCGCTGCTTTCGCGCCGCTGGCCTTTATCCTTTTCGGCTTCACGCCGGCGCGGATTGCCCGCCTGTCCGCGGAAAAAGTCAAAATGCTCTTCATCGCCTTCTCGGCGCTGATGGGTGTTTCCATGGCGTCGATTTTTCTGGTCTATTCGGCAGAAAGCATTGCGCGCGTGTTCTTCATCACGGCCGCGACCTTCGCCGCCACCAGCCTTTACGGTTATACCACAAAGCGTGATCTGGCCTCGATGGGGTCCTTCATGTTCATGGGGATGATCGGGATTTTCATTGCCATGCTTGTCAATATCTTCCTGCAATCGGCGATGATGCATTTCGTGGTTTCGGTCATCGGCGTAATCGTCTTCACCGGCCTGACGGCCTGGGATACCCAGCGCCTGAAAGAAACCTATGCCTATGGCCACGCCATGACGGAAGCCAATGCAAAACTGGCCGTCACAGGCGCGCTCAACCTCTATCTCAGCTTTATCAACCTGTTCCAGTTCATGCTGAGCCTGCTGGGCAACCGCGAGTAACACAAGCCTCCCTTCCCGCAAAAACCCCCGCCCTTCCCCGGACGGGGGTTTTTTGTTTTGTATTTCAAGGCGTTAAATAATGCTTGCGCCGGACGCCCAAGATGCTTATGTTTTGCCTCATCAGGGCCCGTAGCTCAGCTGGGAGAGCGCCTGCATGGCATGCAGGAGGTCGACGGTTCGATCCCGTTCGGGTCCACCAAACCTTCCACTATCCAGAGACTATCTAGGAGAAGCGCACGAAAGTGCGCGCTGTTGGCGCATACTTTGCGACGGGGGTGAGGCGCCAAAGTACTGAGACACCTAAATTGAATCCGGAATAGCCCGTTTCTCTCCAAAAGGCAAAAACAGATTTGGCGCCCTTAGATTTCTTAAAAGGCTAATAAGAAGGCTCAAACCCTACTGCCGTATAAGTCAGATCATAGACCTCGCAAATATCTACAAACCTATCAATAACAGATCTCACATTGCCATCAGGGAAGGAGGATGCTTGATAGATACCGTTTATTTTTCGAAAAAATATTTTACCTGCGTCACACATAAATAGGTATGCTGCATCATTTTCTGCAGTTTGTACGTTTGTTTCACCGATTACAGCAACGGACATTGGAGAAACTTTCCAATCGGAAAACTGGTAAGAAGCCAAGTGAAGCAACGCGTCTTCATTCAATTGAACATTAATAGCCATAGAGGGCTCCTTATATTAAAAGTAATCTTGCGACAGAAAGAGCTATACTATAACCCATCAAATATCAAAAGTTTTTCTTATGGTGGTCCCCACAAATGCATCCGACCTTTTATCACGTTTTGCGATTTCACGGATTGTCATTCCGTTAAAATGCTCGTCACGCCAGATGAAGCCGCGTATCAAATCCCGTAGTTCATGCGGAGGCAAATCAAACATATCCTCGGGCGTGCCTGTTTCGGGCGGACGTATGACAACCGCGCCATGCCAGGACTTGCCGACTGTGAACGGCGCCTGCATCTCGCATATGTCATCGATACTGGGCGCTATTTTCAGTTTTATACCCTCGGCTTCCTGCATGACAGTTTTAAAACCATCAAGGCTAATCTTGATATCGAGCGTATCGTGCATTATCACGACCTTTGACAAAATCCTGAACAGATTCTCGACAGACAGTTTCTGGATTCTGGCCGACAGGTTCTCGAGAACTTCATGATCAGACACTGGGTTTCTGCCCGTGATATGGGCGAGATTGAGTTTATTCAGGAACCAGTCACGCAGTTTCTGTTCGACAAGGGTTTCAATTTCTTGAGCCGGGATACGCAAGGGAATAAAGTCCAGTTCCGGTCGCCGAAGAATTTTGTCGCGGCTGACATAGTACCTGTATCTTTGTCCGTTCTTTTTGGTAAAGGACGGGCTGTAAAGCGTCCCCTGTTCATCAAAAAGTTTTCCACGCAGCAGGTGTGGCTGACGGGGTTTCTTTGTGCCACGCGGCTCTATAGCATTACCTGCCAAGATATCCTGCGCTTTTGACCACACAGCCTGATCAATAATTCCTTTATGGTTGCCATCATAGACCTTGCCTTTGTGCTGGAGCTTGCCAATATAAATCGGGTTAGCAAGTAACGTATAAAGCATGCCGCGTCTGAATTCGTTTCCGGCTTTTGTCCTGTCACCTTCATGGTTCAGAACCTCGATCAGCTTCACCACACTTCTAATTTTTAGGTAAAGATTGAATATTTTTTGAACAAGGCTGGATTCCTTTTCATTAACCAGCAAATTGCGATCCTTTAAATCATATCCAAGTGGCACCGGACCGCCCATCCAGATACCTTTCTTTTTACTGGCGGCAATCTTGTCGCGGATTCGCTCCCCAGTGACCTCGCGTTCAAACTGGGCAAAAGACAGCAGCACATTCAACGTCAACCTCCCCATCGAAGTTGTCGTATTAAATGACTGTGTGACGCTGACAAAAGTTACCTGATGCTTGTCAAACAGCTCGACCAGCTTGGCAAAATCCATGAGCGAGCGCGTCAGACGATCAATTTTGTAAACGACAATGATATCGACCTTTCCGGCTTTGATGTCTCCAAGCAGCTTTTGAATGCCTGGACGCTCTATATTACCACCTGAATATCCGCCATCGTCATAGGTGGCTTTTACAGGAGCCCACCCTTCCGCCTTCTGACTGGTAATATAACATCACATCCTTTTGCTGACTCATTTTTAATGACCTTCCCATCCCACCGAACGCGCGGTACCCAAAAGCCTAATCCCCATTCGATATAGTCGGCCAAAAGAATCTCGGCAAAGTCGCCCGCACGGATGGACGGCCCTGGCGCGCCTGTTTTACTTGGAAACTTGATGTTTTCTAGATACTCTTTGCGACTCATTTTGCCTTTCAAAGCGTCAATTTCGCTATCGGAGCAATATTGGTTGCGAAAGTGTTTCGCCCAAGCCGACAAGATGCCCGCATCATTCGCGTGCTTAAGTTCCAGAACGTTCACCTCTGTGCCGCATGCCGTCTTTAGCTTCTTGCCTGTATCAAGGAGCCAATCAAGGTGTGGCGGAACTTTCGCCTTCGTCATGCATCTACCTTTCGGGGTTAGTGCTCCGGCTGTTTCAAATTACTTTTTGGGTGGGAAGTGTACGACTTCGCCGGCAGTACCATTTGCTTCGGAAGCTGGGCGGTTAAAAGATTTAAGCTGAACAATGTCGGCAGCTTCATGATTAAACCAACCGTTGGGCAATCCTGTTAAATTTTCAACATCGCCTGCTGAAATAGTAAATTCTAGACCAAGCAAATCTCCTTTTGATCTAACGCCTTCATTTACAATGAGATGTAATGCATCTTTTAGAACGCGCGGTTCCACAGGTTTCCATTGGCGATCCAAAGGCTCTTCTCGCGACCAGCCTTTAGCCGAATAAAGCTTATAAAGATGGACAGAAAATTCCGGATCGATTACTTCAAGATCTACTAATCTTCTTATTTGTGCCTTAATAGAAACGTGCCATCTTTCTTTGAGGGTAACGAGGCTAGCAAGAGATGGCGTGCGAGTTTCTACAGGATATGTAGTAGATGGCAGAAGGAAGGCGCTCGCTAAACGGAAAGCTTGAGCCTCTATAAACTTAAGATCTTTCTCAAATTCTTCCGATGTAACATTTTTGTGAAGAATGCCGTGTGCCATTTCATGGGCAGCGTCCATCTGCCGACGGAAAAAAGACATTTTGTCAGTCGCGAGAAGTATGTGTGGGCGTTTATCTATCGAAGACCAGCTGCAAAGACCATCTAACTTGGTGGTCCCCATCTCTATAGCGCTGACAATGAAACCTACTCGCTCCATAAGGCTCACAACATCAGTACAAGGCCCTTCGCCGATTTTCCAATGCCGTCGAAGCTCAAGAGCTATTTTTTCTATATCATCATCTCGAAGTTGCCGATAGCTCGCACCGGCCAGAACATCAGGAATATCAACTTGGGGAAGGTCAACATAGTGTTCGATAATGCTACTAATTTCTTGAAGCCAGAGCATCTGGGCGCGTTGATAATCGATATCGCGGACATGAGTATTTGAAAGGGATCTAAAAAACACAGGACGACCATCGGAAAATGATCTCCGCAGAAAGTACTCCTGTCGTACCTTAAGTTCATTAGAGAGTTGAATTAGTGCTTCGGCATCGGGGGCGGAAGTTCCTTCTTCCCAACGTGAAACCGTGCTTGGGTTGACACCCATAAGCCGTGCTAAACTCGTCATGCTTGGAATCCGTCTAGCCGCACGCGCCTCCGTTAGGCGCTGCGGGCAAAAGCCTGCTGTACTTATACGCATATATTTAGTGTCCTTGGCGGTATTTTATTTCTTACTTACGTTTTTCTTCCAGAGTGTCGTCGTTGTCTTTTACTTCAGGTGGTTGATACACCTTAGGCGTATTTTTAAGTTTTAGCACCGGCTGCTGAGCACCTTCGGGTGATGCCGGCTGGCTGTCTCTCGGTCGATCGGCTGGAGCGTACCGAGACATGAATGTTTCAATCGGTTCGTAAAACAGAAAACCTTCATAATCGGAGCTCACCGCACCGACAGCTACTTCTTCGATATGGCCTGCGCGCTCGCGGTCACGCGCGACCATGAAAAGAATAAAAACATCACCTGGCTGCGGGTCATGTTTATCAAGTGCCAGGCGGGGAGTCAGTTGATAGTTAAGGGTGACGCCGGCCATCCGCGACTGATTTTTGACAGGCAGCTCTCCCCTTGCCGGCATTGATGCCAGCCCCAGCACGATTCCGGGACCGGAACCGCCAAATCTCATGAAGGGTTGAAAAACGCGCAGATCCGTTCCTTGAATAACGCCACCTTCCATCAGTATGCCGCCGTGCAGCTCGCATACCTCTTGAAAACCGTGCTCCATGATACGGAAGCGAATTTGCCCTTCGGCCGCGCGCGCATTTTTGCCGTTCAGATAACCGAAACGATCGCGAATAGCTTCGTGAGCTTCGCGCGCACGAGTTGCCGATATATCAAACAGGTCGAGGAGCAAATCCCGGGGGAGGGTCTCGATCAGCTTATTTACGAAAGTGTCATCCATTAATATATACTCCTCTGTGTATGAACCAACCCCACATCAGAATGCTATATATAAATTTTGCTCTATGCAAGATATTACTATCATATTTTTGCATTTAGATGGATTTCAATCGAAAAACAAAGATTTTATTGATCTATGAAAATTTATAATTTCCGCAATTAAACGTTATCACCTTAAGCAATTTCTAAAATAGGATCTGCCTTCAACGGGCATTCTTTTTAGAAAGCTACTCATTTTTCCTGGTGATGACCCGTGCAAGTTCCTTTGCAACCGTTTCAAAAACACCGTTCCAGTCTCCGGGGCGGTCTTGTCTGAAGAGGCGCATGGACGGATACCACGGCGTTTCGCGCCGGTTTTGGAGGTAGAGCCAGTAGGATCGCGTGCATAACAGGTTCCACACAGGAACGCCCAGTGATCCGGCCAGATGCGCGACCGAACTGTCGGTCATGACAATCATATCCAGTTTTTTTATGACGGCGGCCGTATCAGCAAAGTCATTCAAATGCGGCCCCAGATTGTGGACAAGATGCTGGGCTCCACAAGCCTCGATCTCGTCTTCGCACGGCCCTTTTTGTAACGAATAAAGCTCGACACCCTTGATGCCCGCCAATGGCAGGAATTGCTTAAGCGAAACGGCGCGTCTGCGATTGTTGGCAAAGGTGACGCTTCCGGACCAGACGATCCCTATCTTGACGCGCCCACGACCGCGGTCAAGAAGCTCTTGGATGGGTTTTGGAATCTCGGGCGCCATAAAAAGAGGCGCAGGCCGCGGAATGTTCCCGAAATCCGTTTTGAAAATACGCGGAAGTCCCATCATCGGGACATGATAGTCAAAGCCGGCCGACACAGCTCCCGGCTCGGCGATTTTGACGACGCCCAGGATCCTTGAAAAAAGCCTGTGAAGAGGTTTCTTACACTCAAGAACGACCCGCCCGCCCTGCGCTGCGATCAGCGGAAGATAGCGCGATGAGAGAATGCTGTCACCAAAACCCTGTTCCTCATAAACAAGAACGGTCTTGCCGCGGATATCCTCACCATTCCAGCAAGGCGCGGATTTGTAGAAACGGGGTTGCATTCCCACCTGCTTCCAACGGATTTCGAAGGCGTCCCATCCCCGGATATAGTTTCCAAGACGCAGGAGCGCTGTCGCGCGTTCCCACAGAATATCGGGATTGTCCGGTTTCCGCGCAAGCGCACGGTCGAAAAGAACCAGAGCCTCCTCGCAAAAACCGAAATCACGCAAGGCACAAGCATAATTGTTCAGAACGAGAGGATCCTCAGGCGCGGCACGCAAGGCCGTCGCATGGGCTTGGAGGCACTCTTCCTTCATATCAAGATCGGAATAGATGTTCCCGAGATTGGTCAGGCACCCGGGGTTGTCCGGCGCCAATTCAACCGCACGTCTGCTTGTGGACAGCGCCGTTTCATACTGTCCCGCCTTGCGAAGCGCCGTCCCCAGATTGAGCCACGCGGAGATATCCTTAGACTGTTGTGCCAGAATGGCGCGATACACTTGCGCGGCTTCGGCGTATTTACCCTGTTCGTACAACGTGACACCGCGCCTGAAATCAAGGGCGCGGGATGACACAATCTTGCCACCCGCTCCTGTTGATTTCTTTTTACGCGCTTCGGCCATTGCGGATCCCTATCACGCAATAATCAGATTGCCGCTATTGATCAGAGCTTGTTCGTCGGTCAGACCCGTCACGCCTTCGATGGTTGCCACTTGCGTAAATCCATATGCCCCGCCAAGACCATCACGGTCGATCGAAAGCGTACTGTTTGCGCCGCTGTCGTTCATCTGGACGAAATCGGCCAGAGCTTCTGTGAGCGAGTCATATTCAGTCAGAAGGTTGCTGATATCAATCTCATCACCTTGTGAAACTGAGAAGTCTTTGACTACATCGATATTCTGATACGATGTAGTGTCAAACATGAATGTATCTGCTCCCACACCTCCCCAAAGAAGGTCTGCACCCTCTCCGCCGTTCAGGATATCATTACCAGCCATGCCATAGATAAGGTCATCGCTGGTCGTACCTGATATCTCGTTATTGCCAGTAGTACCAACTTTCATGTCAGACCAGCCATTGAAAGTGACGTTTACGTGGCTTGTATCCGATCCAGCAACGTTAGAGAGAATGATGGTTTCATCAAAGCCGTAAGAAGCACCCGTCGTTCCATCACGGTCAACGGAAACTACTGTTCCACGTTTGTCTTCTGCGATTTGCAACAAACCTTCCACACCAATGCTGACAAGATCTGTGTTTTTTGAAAGGTAGGTGAGATCGAGGCGATCCCCCTCATCTGAATTAAAGCCATGAATTTCGGCGACTGTTTCGCTGCCAACCATTTCGTTATAGACGAAATAGCTGTCTTTAATCCCGTTTGTATCTCGCTTGTCTTGTACTTTGCCTGACTGGTTCATCTCCATTGTCAGGCCACTATAAATTTCATTGATTTGTTCAGAAGACAGGGAACTCATCCAAGAGATTCCCCCACCGCTAGAACGCATCATCATTTCCCCGCCGCCCTGCAATGCGTCATCAACATAGACTTCCAATGCCTCTATGCCGCTGAGCGTCAGTCCAAAGCTGGTAAATGTGAATGTATCACCATAGATATCGGACATGTTTTGATGCGCCGCGATAAAGGTTTCAATCAAAGAAAGCTCTGCCTGTAATGTCATATTTGCGTATTCGGTAGCGGTGAAATACAGTCTGATCGTGTCATATCCGTTGTTGCCATAGAAAACATCCGTGTTACCACCATTGATAGCCCTAATATAAGACAAGGTGTCATCATCTTGTCCGCCCCATACCGAATCGTTACCACTCCCATCAGTCAAAACATCGTCACCGTAGCTTGTTGAAAGCGTCTCAGACATAGGTCCCCCGATAATCGTATCATTATTTTCAGAGGCTAGAATTTTCTCTACGTTTACAATAATATCATGGGTTCCGTAGGTGTCTGTTCCTGAGCTAAGCTCCAGATTAAGGCTTACGCCATATGTTCCATTTTCATTCCAATAACGCAGCTCATCAAAATCAGCGCCGCCATCGTAATAATCGTCGCCTAGAGCATCGATACCGCTCTTCTCAAATACGTCGTTACCATTGCCTCCATAGTAGAAGGAGTTACCTGCATCGCTATAAAGAGCATCGTCACCATCTCCACCGTATATATAGTTATTGCCAGTACCTCCGTCTATAGTGTCTCCACCCGCGGCACCGTCCAAAACGTTATCGGCAGAGTTTCCTTGAATCCAATTGTTAAGGCTGTTTCCGGTGGCGTTAATTGATGCTGATGCTATGGCCTGATTTTGCGCCCCAATCAAGAACAGATTTTCAAGATTGCTTCCCAAAATGTAATCTACAGCGCTCCAAACCGCGTCCGTCCCTTCAGAGGAAAGCTCGACAATTGTATCATCTGACGTGTAAACGTAATACACATCGTTTCCGGTGCCGCCAGTAAGAGTGTTTAATCCCATGCCACCATCGAGCGTATCATTGCCATCACCAGCAGTTAAAATATCGTTGCCGGCACCACCGTACAGTCTGTTGACTCCACTATCACCTGTTAGCGTGTCGTTAAAAGAAGATCCAATAGCGCCTTCGATACTCACGAACGTATCCGTACCGTGTCCCGTCGCTGTATTAGTCGACAAGTTGACGACAACTGCATTGATCGAAGAAGCGTAGCTGACAAGGTCAGAGCCCGATCCGCCGTCAAGCGTATTGTTCCCCGTATTGCTGACAAAAGTGTTGTCGAGTGTATTGCCTGTCCCGTTCAGGTTTGCGGATCCCGTCAGCGTCAGGATTTCCAAGTTGCTGCCCAGTGTCCAACTGACATCGGAAATCACATTATCAATTCCCCAGATGTAAGTAGATGTTTCAACAATACTATCGCCCGATGAGACATAATAGGTGTCGCTTCCAAAGCCTCCAGTCAACGTGTTGATACCGCTATTACCAACAAGAGTCGCGCCATTCGTGAAAGAGCCGATGGCCGCGTTGATATTGTCGCTTCCTGTCAGAATAATAGTTTCTACGTAGCTCGGGTCATTATATGTAACACTAGAAAGCACAGTATCTTTACCAGCGTTTGGATAAAGCTGTGTACTATTTTCCCATATAACATCACTTGAATTATCAACGATATAGACGTCGTCTCCATCTCCTCCGACCATGCTGTCTATGCCAGCCCCTCCATCAAGCGTATTGGCCCCAGAATTTCCTGTGAGCGTATTGCTTGAAGAGTTTCCGGTAGCGTTGATGCTACCCGTTCCGGTAAGAGTAAGGTTTTCAACTTCTGAACTCAGAGTATAGCTGACACTTGAATTGACAGCATCAGTGCCTTGCCCACTCGTTTCGGTAATAATGTCTGCCGAGTCATCGACGATATAAAGGTCATTTCCGTTTCCGCCAATAAGCGTGTCTATGCCAATGCCGCCATCCAACGTATTGACACCCGTGCTACCCGTAATGGTATCCGCATAACCGGAGCCAATGACGTTCTCGATGCTAACAAGCGTATCACTGCCATGACCCGTTGCTGTCCCGGCCGTGAGGTTTACAACGACCCCACCTGTGGCAATAGAATAGTCAACAGTTGTCAATCCTGATCCGCCAGTCAAAACGTTGTTTCCACTATTCCCTGTCAAAGTATTAACGAGGGCATTGCCTGTGGCGTTGATATTTCCAGTACCTGTCAGGATTAGGTTTTCCAGGTGGTTTCCAAGCGTCCAGGTTATATCGGAAATGACTGTATCCGTACCTTCGGCTATATTCTCCACAACAACATCACTGGTAGACACAACATAAACGTCATTGCCAAGCCCACCCGTCAGCGTATTCACGCCGCTATTACCCGTCAGGGTATTATTCAAGGCGTTGCCGGTGCCATTGATGACCGACGCACCTATCAGTGTCAGATTTTCGATGTTCGCACCCAAGGTATGAGTAATAGAGGAACGAACAGTATCAATCCCCCTGTCAGCATCTTCTGTGACAACATCGGAAACGTTATCAATAACGTATGTGTCATCGCCGGCTCCACCAATCAAAGTATCGGCGCCTGTGCCGCCATCCAGCGAGTTGTTGTTGTCATTTCCGGTCAGCGTATTGTTAAGGGTATTTCCAACGCCATCAACGGAAGAGAAACCAGACAGTGTCAGGTTCTCGACGTTTGATCCCAAAGTAAAGCTGGTAACTGAAATAACCGTATCTGTTCCGGCGCTGACGCCCTCCGTCACCACGTCAGTGGTATCATCGACGAAATAAGTGTCATTTCCTGAACCGCCAATCATCGTGTCGACACCGGCCCCGCCATCCAACGTATTGTTTCCGGTATTTCCGGTTAGTGTATTGGCTTGTGCGTTACCAAAAGCATTGATATTGCCTGCTCCGGTCAGCGTCAGATTTTCGATGTAAGCCCCCAACACATAAGAAGCGCTGGCATTTACAAGGTCAGTGCCCTCAGTATCGTTTTCAACGATATAGTCGTTAGTATCGTCAACAATGTAACTATCATTGCCCGCGCCGCCGACAAGAGTATCTGCACCCACACCGCCATCCAAAGTATTGCTACCGCTGTTGCCAGATATAACGTTGACGATAGCATTGCCGATTCCATTGATATTGGACGAGCCTGTCAGCTTCAAATTTTCAAAGTTTGTAGCCAACGTCCAGGCAATATCGGTTTGGATGGTGTCCTCGCCTTGGTTGGAAGATTCAACGACGACATCTCCCGTCGAAATAATGTAATAATCGTCCCCATCTCCACCTGTCAGGGTGTTAACCCCAGAATTGCCCGCAAGGCTGTTGTTCAGCGCGTTTCCTGTACCATTGACTGCTGTTGCGCCTGTCAACACAAGATTTTCAACATTTGCGGCAAGTGTATGCGATACGGAAGAATTAACAGTGTCCGTTCCTTCATCAGAAACTTCTACAACCATATCGCTGACATGATCCAGGTAATAGGTGTCGTTACCAGCACCGCCCGTCAGGGTGTTTACGTTGCTATTGCCCGTTATTGTATTGTCCAAGGCATTTCCAGTGCCATTGATAGCTGAAGCTCCACTCAGGGTGAGGTTTTCAACGTTGCTTCCCAAAGTATAAGTCACAGAGGAGTTTACAGCGTCCGTACCCTCCGTTGCATTCTCGGTGACGACATCTCCGATATTGTCAACAATATAAGTATCATTGCCATCGCCGCCTGTTAGCGTGTCTGCACCAGTACCGCCATCGAGCGTATTATTGCCGCTGTTGCCCGTGATGATATTGACTTGTGTGTTACCCGTACCGTTAACGTTTCCTGTGCCCGTAAGTACAAGATTTTCAAGGTTGGTGCCGAGCGTCCAGCTGGCATCAGACTGGACTGTATCTATATCAGTTCCAGCACCTTCAATCACAACGTCTCCCGCGCCGACAATATAAGTATCGTTGCCCGCGTTTCCAGTGAGTGTGTTGATGCCGCTGTTACCGATAAGGGTGTTGTTTAGGGCATTGCCCGTGCCATTGATTGCTGATGTCCCTGTCAAAACCAAGTTCTCCAGATTGGCTCCCAGGACGTAGGTTACAGAGGAATTCACCGTATCTGTGCCTTCATCAAGATTCTCGGAGGCCACATCTGAAGCCCCTACGATGTAAAGGTCATCACCCGCGCCACCGAAAAGACTGTTTGCAGAACTGTTTTGGCTTCCATCCAAGGTGTTATTTGAAGCATTGCCCGTTCCATTGATGACCGAGCTTCCACCCAGAATCAGGTTCTCGATATTTGCACTCAGCGTCCAGCTTAGCGCTGCCTGGATGGTATCGTTGCCTTCGTTAGCGTTCTCGATATGCAGATCGCCAGCGTTATTAGCATAGTAATAATCATCCCCGGTTTCACCGTACATGGTGTCTGCAGTCGCGGAACTGCCTGTGCCGATAACGTCATTGCCAGAACCACCGTAGACAATGTCAGAGCCAGCGCCCCCATTCAAAGTATCGTCGCCGTCATAACCGTAAAGGGTATTGTTGCCTGTATTTCCGTTAATAATGTTAGCAAGATTGTTGCCATGTCCAGTTAGGTTACCGCTACCAGAAAGAGTCATGTTCTCAACATAAGCGCCCAAAGTCCAAGTCACAGCTGACTGAACAGTATCAACGCCTTCGCCGCTATTCTCGGTCACAACGTCACTTGCATTATCAATAATATAGAAATCATCACCAGCACCACCGATCATCATGTCGGCTCCGGTGCTTCCGTCCAGCGTATTATTGCCGCTATTGCCAGTGAGCGTGTTAACAGAGCTGTTCCCTATGGCGTTAATGTTCGAGGAACCGGTAAGCGTGAGGTTTTCGACATCGACGTCGTTAATCGTATAAGTCACACTTGATTGAACGGTATCAGTGCCTTCACTTGCATTTTCGATTGCCAAGTCTCCAGCGTTATCAACAATGTAGAGATCGTTACCCTGACCACCACTCAGAGAATCCGCGCCACCACCGCCATCTAGCGTGTCATTGCCGCCAAGCCCGCTGAATGTATTTGTGATCGCATTACCAGTAAAAACGTTATCTAGGGCGTTGCCTGTCCCCGTCGTCTGGGTTGTTCCACTGAACACAAGGTTTTCTACGTTGGCCCCAAGAGTGTAGGTCAATATCCCGCTAAGAAGAACCGTATCCGTGCCCGCGGATGCGCCTTCACTGACAATATCAGTAGCCGTTCGTACCCGGTAGGTATCATTGCCTGTGCCGCCAGCCAGTGTATTAGTGCCGCTACCACCATCGAGGAAATCGTTGCCATCACCCCCGGTCAGAATATTATTGCCTGTGGTTCCGATGAGCGTGTTATCCGAAGCATTCCCAGTGCCGTTAATGTTGCCAGTTCCAGTCAGCGTAAGGTTCTCGACATCAGCATCACTGATCGTATAGGTAACACTCGACCGAACGGTATCTGTGCCTTCACTGGCACTCTCGGTAACTACATCACTTGCACTGTCGACAGTGTAAACATCGTTACCTGCACCGCCAATGAGGGTGTCGTTACCTGCGCCACCGTCAATCGTATTATTCCCCGCATTGCCTGTGATGGTATTGGTAACCGTGTTTCCTGTGCCATTGATATTTGCCGTTCCTGTCAGGACAAGATTCTCAAGGTTGGTTGCTAACGTCCAAGTAATATCTGCAAGTACAGTGTCTGTGCCAGAACTTACCGCCTCAGATACAACATCGCCCGTGCCAACAACATAAGTATCGTTCCCCGTTCCACCTGAAAGGGTATTAATTGCACTGTTACCCGTCAAAGTATTGTCCAGCGTGTTACCTGTACCGTTAATGACAGAAGCCCCTGTCAGGACAAGGTTTTCAATATTGGAGCCCAGTGTCCATGCGATACCAGACATGACCGTATCATTACCGGCAGAAGCTCCTTCAGACACGACATCACTTGCGCCAACCACGTAAGTGTCATCGCCAGCGCCTCCGGAAAGAGTGTTGATGCCGCTATTTCCAGTAAGGGTATTATTGAGACTGTTACCTGTAGCGTTAATGGCAGAAGATCCCGTTAACGCCAGGTTTTCAATATTATTTCCGATTGTATAGCTGATAGAACTATTGACAGTGTCTGTACCTTCTCCGGAGGCCTCTGTAACCACATCGCTTGCGCCATCCACGACATAGGTGTCATCGCCAATACCGCCAACCATTGAGTCATTGCCAGTGCCGCCATCAAGCGTATCTGCACCGTCTCCCCCGCTAAGGGAATCGTTACCAGCCCCACCGCTCAGGACGTTATTACCGGCATCCCCCGTAATCGTATCGCTATAGATCGACCCCGTTACATTCTCTACAGCGCGTAATGTGTCATTGCCTTCGCCTGTCGCAAGGCCGGTTGTCAAATTGACAGCAACGGCGGCTGTTGCAGCAGCATAACTTGCCGTATCTACATCTTCTCCGCCATCAAGAGCGTCGTTGCCCGCCCCACCAGAAATCGTATCCGCGCCAGTTCCCCCGTCGATCCAATCATTTCCGGCATCTCCGGCAATGGTATCAGCACCATCGCCGCCAACAATCGCGTCATTACCAGAGCCCCCTGAAACCGTATCGTTACCTGCGCCAGCCAGGACCAGATCATCCCCGGAGCTTGCATTCATGATGTCGTTGCCGCCACCCCCGAAAGTCCAATCGTTTCCGGTGCCACCGTTGACTTTATCGTTGCCTTCCCCGCCGAAGAGATAATCATCTCCGCCATTGCCATTGATAGTTTCATTCCAGTAACTTCCGATGAATTTATCAATCCCGGACGAGATAACCGTTTCACCAAGAGAAATATCAGCGGTTGTCCCCATGGAGGCGCGCTGGGCCGCAGAAAGGTTACTGCCGTTGTTCAGGTGGTAGTTGCGTACTGCTGCGCCAGGATCTGTTTCCTCTGCCTGGCCATTCCTAATGATTGTCGTCGAGGCGACCTTGCCATCAATCCAGATATCTTCCACTACGAAGAGACGGTTATTGAATGTTACCTTGACGCCCGTGACGATATCATTATAGCCCGCAGTGTTGTCACCTGGCTTGAGTTCGGTATAGGAAAGAACTTCGCTGTCTCCAGGAAGAACACCCACCTTTTTAACGCGATATACAAGGTAATTTCCGCCAAACCACTCGCTGCGCTTTCTCTTGAAGACATCGATCTGGCTGCCGTTGTAATAAGTATTCTCAATTTCGTTTTGCAGGGCTTCATGCCACGTTTGAAAGCCGATAACCGACAAAAGCTTGTTGTTTGCCAGCTCTTGTTTTTTCGCGGTTTCCTTGGTGGCAAGGTTTGAAAGCATTGTATTGATGTCAGTAATTGCAGGCGTCGGGTTCGCTTGGACGCTATAGGAGGGGACGCCTCCAGGGAAGGTCAGAGCCGTCAGATCGACATAGCCATCCGTCAGCTCCAGTCTCTCAATCTTGGAAGAAACCAGTTGGTCGGTAATTCTTATCTGATCTGCGCCTGAACCATAGGCAACCAAAAGATCATTTCCGTCCGCTGTAAAAGTAATGTTTGCAGAAGCAATCTGGTCAAGAACGATGATATCCGCACCGGCGGTATCGGAAACCGTATCTTCGCCATCGCCCAAGCGGAAAACATACTTATCATCACCGTCATCGCCATTGATTTTGTCGGTACCGATATCCCCGATCAGAACATCGTCACCTAAATCCCCATTCAGCTCATCATCACCGATGTCGCCCAGAAGAAGATCGTTATCAAGACCGCCGACCAGAACATCATTGCCGATACCGCCTTGCAAGGTATCGTCTCCGAGCCCTCCATCGAGCATATCATCATCAAGCCCGCCATTTAGATAATCATCACCGATTCCGCCGCTTAGAATATCGACGCCATCGCCACCATCAAGCGTATCGTTGCCCGCACCTCCTAGAAGCTGATCATTACCAGCCTCACCGAAAAGATCATCATTTCCAGCGCCACCGTCAACGACATCGTTCCCCATACTCGCCAGTACAACGTCATCGCCATCGCCCGCATCAGCGGCATCATCGCCACTTCCCAGTTCCAAAACATCATCGCCGGTATTGCCATCTATCGCGTCAGCCCCCGCACTGGCCAAAATAATGTCGGAATTGTCGCCACCGGAGACGGCGTCATTTCCGCTTCCCGCATGAATAAAATCTTCGCCCGCATCTGCCTGGATAATGTCATCGCCCTCGTCACCGAACAGCTCGTCATCACCAGCGCCACCTACGATAATATCATCACCGATACCTCCGATAGCATGGTCATTGCCATCACCGCCGAAGAGGTTATCGTTGCCCGCACGGCCTTCCAGATAATCTGCTCCGCCGCCGCCAGATAGGACGTTGTCCACCGCAACACCGCCACCGTCACCCACGATAATGTCGCTTCCGAGATTGCCCGATGCGTAAATGATTCCACTCTTCATGATGATGGTCGAGCCTTGGGCATTCACGGCGACCAAGGCATCGACCATATTGCCGTGGCCGTCATCGACCTTTTGTACCTGATAGAGCGAATTGATCAGCTGGGCTTTTGACCCGTATTCTCCGCTATAAAATACCACGCCCTGATAAATCGACCCGATAATTTTAGACCCGATAATCGATAAGACAGCGGCCGCCACAATTCCCACGCCCGTCGCGGAAAGTCCTGTTGCAACACCGGCAAGATACGACCCGAATGCCGCGCCCACAACGGTCGAGCCATAGGCAAGACCTGCCTGAACGCCCAGCATAATCCAGTCGCCCTGATCAAGATCATCGTTTTGCAACAGCGAAGAAATAACTGTTGCGACAGCGGCAACCGTTCCTGCCGCGTTGGCGGCGGAGCTTGGGAACATGTTCTTGGCGATTTCCTGCGTGATCACCGATGTTGTCGTCAGGATGCCTGCGTTCAGATAATCCTGGCTGTTCCAGCCGCTGGAATGCAGGGCGAAATCGATCGCCATGCGCACCAGTGCCTGCTCCATGCCGCCCGACAATGATTGCGCCGTGGCGGTCGGCAGGCCGAAACTTTCAAACACCTTGACCATCAGGTCGTGCGCCTCGGATGTCGACAACGCCGCCGAGAACTGATGTCCCACAAAACGCTCGCCCAGATACTGGGCAAGGTCGATGAACGCATCCTCGGGGTCAAGATTGCCTTCGACCAGGTTCTGCATGTTCTGCCCAAGCCACTGCGCAAACGCCATGTTCGCGCCGTCCTCTGCCGTAAACCATTTGGTCGCGGCTTCGGTTTGGGATTGGATGAATTGCGCGATTGCCTGTGAAGCATCAATCAGACTTTTTACGACATCTGGTAAGTCGTATGTCTGGTTATCAACCGTAATTGAATGTCCTGCTGACTGTGCAATTAGAAAATCGTTGCCATACTTGTCGTTGTTATAATTTCCTGACTCCCAAAAACCTACATCATTCCCTGTGGCAATGATGTTTCCCGTGCCAGGTGTAGCGTACTCGTCAATATCATCATTTTGCGGCATCGGCAGACCGGCGCGATAAAGCCCAGTATCTACTGTAGAGTTACTGTTACGGTTACCCAGATAGGCCAATTTCTGATCGTTAATGTCTGCTACTGTTTCTTTTACTATGTCCCATTTTGCGGCGAGTTCGGCGCGGGCGGTTGAATCGGTCGCCGTAACCAAGATTTCATTTGGTTCGGGGGGTTCGTTTAAAGGATGCCAATCATCGGTGCCAGTTATGTATGGACCGGACTGTGTTTTAATGTACCCAAGGGGCCCCTCTATTAAAAAACCCTCTCCTCCATAATTAACACTCGGACCGCCGCGCACGTAGAACTGCTGCTGTGTAGACAAGCCTGCATCTACTGTATATACAAGATACTTGTGATAGAACCAGACCCCTTCAGCAGATTGGATTGGTAACTTTTTGTATCTTACTTCAAGGGTGTCTGTCATTTTTTTTCTCCACAAAGTGTGCTTTAAAGATTATCCTATAACAACATAAGCAAATGCTTTAATAACCTTATTGTCGTACATATCAATTTCTAGAACATACGATTTATTAGAAACCACATAGACCGTACCGACACGTTTACTGCCGGCTATTAAGATATTACAAGTTCTTTCTCTTTTGCACTGCCTGTGTAAGGGAATATTCTCATAGAGGAAAGTTTTTGTGCTAAAACCATCACTTGTAAGAATGTCGGTTATTTTTTCTGCATTCGTTTCTTGATGTTGAAGATATTTTTCAACTGATACACTGATATCCAGCGCCCCGCTTTTTAATTTTTTATCATAAATTTCCTCTGCCCGTTTAAAAAGATCGATGAGTTGTCCATGTTCAATAATATTTTGAACGATCTGCTGTTTGCGCTCTTGCGGAACGTTTTTTGGCGATATAGGCATTGTCGTGCACGACATCAAAGAAAACAACATAAAAGCAATTATCACTAGACTGGATATTTTTCTCATTTTTCTTCCTTTCAAGTTAATTATATGACCGCGCATGCGCGCGAACATCTATGCGGACGCGCGAATTATTTCACGCGGCATGTTGAATTTATATGGGGCGACGAATGGTTTGTTTCGTAACCGTGCGCATGTTGATGCGCGCATTGCGCGCGGCGCACGCTTGCTAATGCGTGTTTGCGGGAGCAAACACGCGGTGCCCACAACGGTCGAGCCATAGGCAAGACCTGCCTGAACGCCCAGCATAATCCAG
>CAYWIT010000022.1:0-5442 GCA_964458415.1 uncultured Rhodospirillaceae bacterium | reverse complement strand
CGACCAGGTTCTGCATGTTCTGCCCAAGCCACTGCGCAAACGCCATGTTCGCGCCTTCTTCGGCGGTGAACCATTTGGTTGCTGCATTGGTTTGATCTTGGACAAACTTAGCGATAGCCTGTCCAGCCTCGACCAAGCTATCAAATACATGGGACGATAGGTATGGCTTGCCGTCAACTGTGGTGATGGCTAGTTCCGGGGCACCGTAATAGTAAGGCCTATCCCCGTTATACATCTCTACAACCTGAATACCACCCTCTACTACTGGGAATGTTGTCGTTTGCCAGTCAGTTGGAAGGTGCGCTTCAAAATCTTGTAAAGTCTTTCCGTCAAGAGGGAACTCGTCAAAGAAAGGGGAGTTCTGCTCCGTTAAGCCATTTCGGAGCGCATGAACGACCCCAATAAACTCAGCCTGAGCCTCCAACGAAAGTTCCGCAAAGGTTTTATCAATAAAAATATCCCTATAGTCATAGCCAGAATATATGTTCCTTGCCTTTGTAAAATCTTCCGAAGAAGCAAAGAACTTCCTTTGCCAAACATGCACCATTTCATGGACAAAATATGACTGAGCCATTATATCATTAACGAATAACGATGGAGTGCTAAAATCATCTCTATAAGTGCTGATTCCATTGGGATAATACGGGCTGCCATCGGGAGTGATCATTACAGAGTCGGGCTGCCACCACATCCACTTTTCGTTATAAACTTTTACGTTGTTGTAATTGATGGAATCCGCAAAAGTCTGCCGCAACCAAAGAATTTCTCCGGCTTGAAGTGAGTCATCGATTCTGGACATTTTCTGTTCCTTATTTTGGTTTGCAATTGAAGTGATTCAGTTCAAAATTATTGGGAGACCTCGTAGAGACTAGCTAAAAAAGCCTTAACCCTACCGTGAATAACCAAGAATTCATTTTCGGTTAGAGGCTTTCTAAAGCTGTAGCTATACACATAGGGAGTTCCATCTATTCGGTTAGAAGCCGAATGGCATCTCCCCCCTGGCTCAACACACACGCTAGAAAATAAAAACTCTCCAGCAGGGGTTTTATAGAAATAAATATCCTCTTTGGCAGAAGTTCCCCGTACACCGCTCATGCGATACAGATTCCCCCCAATTGAAATAGGGGGAGATAACGGCTGGAACTTTGAGTTTTGTCGTCCTATGATAAACTTCTCCAATTCCTTAGAAAGACTATCTGTATAACACCCAGAGTCGATTATGCTCAAGCCAATCGCATCTTCATCAATAATGCGCTCCGCAGAGATATTACCAATCGGAAAAAAATTAGGGTAGGATAACTTCATTTCGATCGATTGTCTCCCCCTACACTGCGTACAGTCAGTCACATAGTTAGATGGAACTGACATATTCTTGTAGTTTTTGGTATCTCTGCAGGGATTATACCTATGTTCAAGCACGAGGCTTTTTGCGCTAAGGTCTACGTTGCAATGACGTATACAGGTTTCATCGCCTCCGTGAAAAAAACATCCGCTTAACAAAACCGCCATTATAAAAAGCGCCGCCAATACTTTACATTTCACGGATGTCTCCATTTAAGAAACTGGTTTGTTTGTGAACGAGCGCTGTCTCAAATTTTTGAGAGTTATCAGTGCATATACATAAGGAAAAGATAGGGGATTTCACCAATTTGGAGATGCACGCGTTTTTCATTGCGCTTACCCCATATCGCTCACTGAGCCGCTTTATATCGACTGAATTAAAATATTGACTGTTCAATTAAGTCTGCCCGTTTAAAAACCCACGATTATTCTAAAACCTTTCTACCTTTTGTCCACGAAATAATGACTGGCAGTTAATATCCTGTCCAACGGACTCTATTTTAGTATTATCCTTAAATAGGATAATTATGCGGTAAAGTTAAATTGGGTCACGTCCGTCACAATGAATGGTAGAGAGTAAAGACACGCCTAGGCTATGACCTGTAGTGGCGGTAATAGGAACGTAACCAGGATCGGAGCCATAACTGGCAACATAGTTGGTCAACAAGGTCTGAGCTGACTCAAATTGACCACCGCCTGGTCCGCCGAATACAATATCCAAATCGGCAGTAAGGTCATTAATGTCGGTCAGCTCCGTACCCCGGTTTACTAAAATTGCTTCGTTTGTTGTTGTGTCGTAGATAACAGCACCGTAGTAGCCGGTGACTGGGTCAGGCAGAATTTCTTTCACAACAAAACGATAGGGATCTCCCCCAGACAGGCCAAATGTCTGACTTTTGGTTAAACTCTCATAAACTTTCTGTGAAAGAAATGCAGATACCTGCTTATCAGCCATGATTATTTACCTCCTATGACAACGCCATCAAATATAGTGGATATCAGTTCATGCGGAATATTGATGGAAAAAAACGAACGATCAAAATCCAACCCTTTCGGAGTATCTGGAGCATCTGCGTTACGATGCAACATCTCATAACGCCCCCATACAGAGGCCTTATTGATCCAGAATGCGTATCCACCTGGATAATATAGGGCATGCCTGGATATATTCGTGCAGTTGGCGTTTGCGGCTATGTAATCATAGCCTGGCAAAACATCTTCTGCATACATAGAGATTGTTGAGCCTCTGTACCCCGTTTTCTCCTTTGTGTAATCCCTCGATCCGTCCATGAAACTGGAGAGAGGTTTAAGGGCGCTTTTATATTTTTGTAAGTCAATAAAATGCGTAAGTTTCCTGTCTTGCGGCAGTGGCGGTATATAAGAACTTATAGTCCCATCGTTATTATATGGAGCATATAAAGCGATATCATGCGGCTTTTTTACCAGCATATTAGCAAGGCATGCAGTACCCCCATTCCCGTATGGCATAACCTCCATTTCCATGTAATCAACACCAGGAGAAAAATCAGTAGAAATATTCTCTGGCGGTAGATTATAAGCCTGTGCAAAATCTCTGGTATAAACCGCTTTCCATCTTCCAAGAGGAGGGGCGGGAAATTGACATTTAAGCCTGTCCTCAGGCTTCGCCCACTGCCTACCCTTGCATCTGTCAGGCAATCCATCGCCAAACACCAGTCTGTTGATGATTTTCATTCTCGGATCATTTGTTTTTTCGTCTGCCATAACCTGTCCTCCGCAACCACTTAGCAAAACCGCCATTACAAAAATGGTAGCTAATATTTTATGTTTCATGGATACCTCCATTTAAGAAACGGGTTTATAAGCGTGATGACCGCTTCGTCGAGATATCCAAGCTTTTCCGACATATTGATGATGGCAGAGTCAAGCCCGCTACCGTTGGCTTGATCGAAGTTAATCGACTGGACATTAATACCAGGAATTTGACTGCCGAAATTTGAAACAGGATCGTTCACGCCAATTGTTGACGATATCTTGCCGTAGTTGAAACTGCCCACTTCGCTGGAATATCCAGCTGTTACCAAATCATCTAAAAGTCCTGCACCACCGGGAGAGGCAAAAGCCTGCACAAAGAAGTCATGAACAATACCCAAACCCTTTGCGATGTATGCGCCTAGGCTATGACCTGTAGTCGTCGTCACGGGCATATAGTCGGGCTCGGAACCGTGAGTCGAATTATAAGCAGTTAAAAAATCTTGCGCAGACTGGAATTGCCCACCGCCTGGCCCGCCGAATACAATATCCAAATCGGCAGTAAGGTCATTAATGTCGGTCAGCTCCGTGCCCCGGTTCACTAAAATTGCTTCGTTCGTCACTGTGTCATAAATGACTGCGCCGTAATAACCAGTGGTTGGGACAGTCCAAGTTTGTTTCACAACGAAGCGATCAGATGGGCCGCCAGGTAGGCCAAATGACGACTCTTCAAGTAAATTCTCGTAAACTTTCTGTGAAAGAAATGCAGATATCTGTTTATCAGCCATGATTATTTACCCCCAATAACGACACCATCAAATATTGTAGATACCAGTTCATGCGGAATATTGAGGACAAAAAATGAATCGTCAAAAGCCTGATCCCCTTTCGGCCTACCCGGTGCATCAAGATTGCGATATTGATTTTCATACCGCCCCCACACTGAGGCCTTCATAACCCAAAATGCATATCCGTTTGGATAATATTGAGAATGCATAGACATACTTCTACAGTAGGCATTTGCTGCAACATAATCATAACTCGGCAAAACATCCTCTGCATACATGGCGACTGTTGAGGCTCTATACCCTCTTTTGTTTGTCATGTAGTCACGAGAGCCTGGATAGAAAGAAACTATTGGCTGTAACCTTTCTTTAAATTTATCCAAATTGATTAAATGCGCTAATTTTCTGTCTTGTGGAAATGGTGTTATATAAGAACTCTTGGTACCATCGCTGTTGTGCTTAGCATGTAAAGAAGCATCATGCGGCTTTTTGATCAACATATTTACAAGACATGCCGTATCACCTTCACCTGCGCCATAGTGCATGGTTTCCATTTCCATGTAATCAACGCCTGGAGAAAGATCAGTAGAAATATTCTCTGGCGGCAGATTATATGCTTGTGCAAAATCTCTCGTGTAAACCGCCTTCCATCGCCCGAGCGGGGGCGGTGGGAATTGGCAATCAAGATGTTCCTTTGAATTTTTCCACTGCTTGCCTTTGCATCTGTCAGGCAATCCATCGCCAAACACCAGTTTGTTGATGATTTTCATTCTCGGATCATTTGTTTTTTCGTCTGCCATAACCTGTCCTCCGCAACCACTTAGCAAAACTGCCATTACAAAAATGGCAGCTAATATTTTATGTTTCATGGATGCCTCCATTTAAGAAACGGATTTGTTCGTGAAAGCGCGCTATTTCAAATTTTTGAGAGTTATCAGTGCATATACATAAGGAAAAGATGGGGAATTTCACCAATTTGGAGAGGCGCACTTTTTTCATTACATTTCCCCATATCGCTCACTGAGCTGTTTTATATCGACTAAGTTAAAATATTGATTTTCCAAAGAAACTCACCCATTCAAAAGCCCGCCATTATTCTAAAACCTTTCTGCCTTTTGTCCATGAAATAATGAACACATATTTTTTCAAAATGCATTATTTGTTCTTGGCATCAGGCGCGGTGCGTACTATCAATCTTTTTAAGAATAGTCTTTACATCCGCGCCTAGAATATAGGCGATTTCCAGCAATTCAATCACGTCCAAACGACGTTCACCGCCTTCGTATTTGGCGACAAAGGACTGGGGTTTTCCGAGTTTTTTGGCCAGCTCGATCTGCGTAAGACCAGCCTTTTTGCGGCTTTTGACCAGCCAATCGCCCAAAATACGCTGTTTTTCTGAATAGATGCTCTTTTTCAAGGGATTGTCGATCTTTCCGGTTGACCTTTCTGTCCGCCAGAGGTAATCCCGTTTCAGGATTATCCCAAAATAGGATAGTTATACGGTAAATTCGAGAGCGAGGAAAAAAACGACCATGAACAACAGCGAATACACCTTCACCCCCTGGTTTCACTGGACGCACCGGAG
>CAYWIT010000021.1:0-42044 GCA_964458415.1 uncultured Rhodospirillaceae bacterium | reverse complement strand
GGAAAGAGATCATGGATGGGTGGGTACTGGAGCTGTTTGGTGCTGTCTCTCCTACGGCGTTAGGTGGTGCTTTTGATCCAACTTTTGCTGACAAGCCTTTTGAGATAAAGTCGCGTGATTTGGCTTGTGCGTTTGTGGCGGAGTATATTCCACCAGATGCGCCATATCCTTTGAGCTTTGATTGCCCCAATGGTTTTGGAGCGTGCAGTGCTGGTGCGGAGTGGGATGGGGATTTTCCGGATGCTGGCGGTACGGGCGCGGGATGTATGCAGGATATTGTTTCAACAATATATGCGGGGATGGCGGGTCGTTATGCGGCAGCTATGGCGACTTTAAGTGCTGCGGTTACAGGTGGGGCTCTTATAGCCAATGTCCAGCAGGATGGCTGGGCAGGGATGGGTATCTGGTATCATAAAATCAATCAGGTTAACATGGCCGTATCGATGAGCGCTCAGCCGACAATTCAGATTACGGCAGGTGAAATTGGCAAGTTTTCCGCTTCTGGAACGGCGGCAGCGAGCCATACAAAGTTTGCGGCTGATGTTGTGGCCGCCTATACTGAGTGGTGGCAAACGGCGCCACCAGCGGCTATCCCGGTAGCTGCGGCAAGTACTACGGCGGATGCTGGTGGACGTCAGGCTGCGCAGGATCTGGTCGAGCCTCCGAGCATTGCCAAGGGTGCTAAAAATCTTGCATTAAGTTTAGTGACGGCGGATGCGCGTGGAGCAGCGAATTCCATTACTCAGGTTATTCTTGGGGCTCTTACGTTTAAGAACTTTTTCTTTGATGTTCTGGAGCCAAATGATCCAGATATTTATCCGTTGGCAGAACTGGCGGCTACAGGATCCCAGATCATGACATGGGGCATTGCCATTCTGGGTGGTGTACAAGTATTGGGGATAGCTATTTCTGCCGCTGGCGGAAATGTGGTTGGTAAGTTTTTGGGTGGAGATGGCGTAGCGGCTTCAATTGTTCAGGGGCCAATTATGGAGGGCTTGTCAACAATTGGCTCGTTGATGCTGGTCGTGGGTATGGTCTTGGCCTACTACGTTCCTATTATTCCTTTTATGCGTGTGGCTTTTGCCGTTCTGACTTGGATGATATCTGTGTTCGAGGCTGTTGTGATGGTTCCGATTGCCGCCTTGGCGCATTTGACAACAGAAGGGGAAGGACTGTCAGGGTCTGCGGCAAGAAATGCATGGATATTGTGGCTTAATGTGTTGATGAGGCCTGTATTGACGGTGATTGGTTATGTCGGTGCGATGCTGGTATTCAACACTTTCGTCTTCTTCTTTCATCATACATTCTTGAGAACAGCGATTGTGGGAATGACGGATAACGGGTTCGTTGGTTTCTTGACGATGTTGGCTTACTCCGCGCTTTATGTTGCAACTATATACACTGTGGCAAATTCGGCCTTCAAGCTCCTCGATTTGATACCGAATGCCTTGATGCGGTGGATGGGCGGTAGCGCGGATACATCCTTCGAGGATAGTGCTGCGGAAGGCTACCTTATTGCCGGAGGTAAAATGGTCGGTGGTTTGGGCAGTTCATGGGCCAGATCTACCGGAAAACGCGGTATGGGTAGTGGCCACGGCAGCGGTGCCAGCGCTGGCGGTGGTGGAGCTGGCGGTGGCGGCGGCGGGGGGGCTCCATCGTCAACCTCTCCATAATCTGAGCGATCAATCAAAAAACCCCCGTCCCTGTGACGGGGGTTTTTCTTTGTGGGATGTCTTGAGTCGGGCGGGCTGGTGGCGGTATAGTAGGCGACAGTCTGTTGCGGTCATTTCATGAGGTTTTTATGTCCAGATATTCCGTTTTCACGCTCTCCGGTGCTGCCGTGCTTTGCAGCCTGTTTTTTTCTCCGGCCTTGTCCACCGCAGCGGAAATTTCCCCGGTTCATGGGCTGGCCATGCATGGCGCGCCGAAATATCCGGCGGATTTTGCGCATCTCGATTACGCCAATCCGGACGCGCCCAAAGGCGGGGAGTTGCGTCTGGCGGTGGCCGGAACTTTCGACACACTCAACCCCTTCGTCATCAAGGGCGTAGGCGCGCCAGGGCTGGGCATGGTGACGCAGACGCTGCTGACCAATACGGATAACGAGGCCTTCTCGGAATACGGGCAGGTTGCCGTCAGTATAGAAATGCCGGAGGACCGCAGCTTTGTCGTATTCAACCTGCGGCCCGAGGCGCGCTGGAACGACGGCAAGCCGCTGACGGCGGAAGATGTGGTCTGGACGTTCAATACGCTGATGGAAAAAGGGCACCCGTTTTATCGGGCCTATTATACCAACGTGAAGGAAGCGGTCGCTGAAAATCCGCAGCGCGTCAAATTTGTTTTCGATACGGCGGGCAATCGCGAGTTGCCGCTGATCATGGGGCAGATGCCTGTGCTGCCGAAACATTTCTGGGCGGACAAGGATTTCGCCGCGACGACGCAGGAGCTACCTCTGGGTAGCGGGCCCTATCGCGTCAAGGCGGTGGAAGCCGGGCGCCGCATCGTTTACGAACGGGTGAAAGATTGGTGGGCGAAGGATCTGCCGATCAATCGCGGGCTGTATAATTTTGATACGATTGTCTACGATCTGTACCGCGATGAAACCGTATTGTTGCAGGCTTTTTTTGCCGGGGAATATGATTTTCGGCAGGAGAATATCGCCAAGGCCTGGCAGACAGGCTATGACCAGCCGCCAGTCCGCGACGGTCGCGTGAAGAAGGAGGAAATCCCGCACGAACAGCCAGCGGGCATGCAGGCGTTTATCTACAATCTCCGCCGCCCGTTGTTCGCGGATATCAAGGTGCGCGAGGCGTTGGGCTATGCTTTCGACTTTGAGTGGTCGAACAGGCAGTTTGCCTACGGCTCCTACAAACGCACGGAAAGCTATTTTGCCAATTCGGAGCTGGCGGCAATAGGGCTGCCGGACGCGAAGGAGCTGGAAATTCTGGAGCTGTTTCGCGGTCAGGTGCCGGATGCCGTATTCACGCTGGAATTTTCACTGCCGAAAACCTCCGGATCGGGGCAGGATATGCGCCGGAATCTGGCACAGGCGGCGGCTCTGCTGAAAGAGGCCGGGTGGACGATTGGCAAGAACGGCCTGCTGGAAAAAGACGGACAGGTTTTCAAATTTGAAATTCTGTCCAACAGCGATACTTTCGAGCGCTGGATCAATCCCTTTATTTCCAATCTGAAGAAAATCGGTATTGCGGCCAATCTGCGCGTTGTCGATGCGGCGCAGTATCAGAATCGGACGGATAATTTTGACTTCGACATGACGGTGGCGACATTCGGGCAATCCCTGTCGCCGGGGAACGAGCAGCGCGATTTCTGGGGGTCGGATAAGGCGGATATCAAGGGCAGCCGGAACCTCATCGGGGTCAAGAATCCTGTGGTGGACCAGCTGATCGACAAGGTTGTGATGGCGGCGGACCGGGAGGGGCTGATTGCGGCCACCCGTGGCCTGGATCGCGTGCTGCTCTGGAATTATTACGTCATTCCGCAGTGGCATAACAGCACGCACCGGATTGCCTATTGGAATAAATTCGGCCGTCCGGCGGTCGTGCCGAAATATGGCCTTGGCGTGGTGGATACATGGTGGTATGACGCGGAAAAGGCTGCTAGAATCGGCGGAGAGACCAAAGCTGCTTCCGGCAAGCCGTAAGAAAACAAGAAGATGACCGCATATATCATACGCCGCCTGTTGCTGATGATCCCGACCTTGTTGGGCATCATTCTGCTCAACTTTCTGATCGTGCAGATCGCTCCCGGCGGGCCGGTCGAGCAGATGATCGCGAAAATACAGGGAATGAACGTTTCGGCAACCGAACGCTTCAGCGGCGGCGGCGCGGATCCGGGGGCGGCGACGCAACAGGCGATGCAGCAGATGGGGAGCAGCAGCGGCGCCTCGAAATACCGTGGCGCGCAGGGGCTTGATCCGGATTTCATCAAATCGCTGGAAAAGCAATTCGGCTTTGACAAGCCGCTCGGTACGCGTTTTATGCTGATGATGAAAAACTATCTTTCGTTCGATTTCGGCGAAAGTTATTTTCAAAACAGACGCGTGATTGATCTCGTGCTGGATAAAATGCCGGTTTCCATTTCTCTCGGGCTGTGGACAACCTTGCTTATCTACCTGATTTCAATCCCGCTCGGGATCGCCAAGGCAGTGCGCGATGGCTCGCGCTTTGATGTCTGGACCAGCGGCGTGATTATTGCAGGCTATGCCATACCCGGATTCATGTTCGCGATTTTCCTGATCGTCGTTTTTGCTGGCGGGAAGTATTTTGACGTTTTTCCGCTGCGCGGACTGGTTTCCGACAACTGGAAGGAACTGAGCTGGCCGCGTCTGGTGCTGGATTATTTCTGGCACATCACTTTACCGGTGCTGTCGATGGTGATCAGCGGGTTTGCCGGATTGACCATTCTTACCAAGAATTCCTTTCTGGAAGAAATCAACAAACAATATGTTCTGACGGCGCGGGCCAAGGGGCTGACAGCGGGACGGATTCTCTATGGCCATGTTTTTCGCAACGCCATGCTGATTGTGATCGCAGGTTTTCCCGCCGCGCTGATGGGAATTTTCCTGACCGGATCGCTGATGATTGAAACGATTTTCTCGCTGGACGGTCTGGGACTGCTGGGATTTGAATCGGCGCTGAACCGCGACTATCCGGTGATGTTCGCGACCCTTTATATCTTTACCTTGCTGGGGTTCCTGATCAAGCTGATCAGCGATATCACCATGACGTGGGTGGATCCGCGGATCGATTTTAACGCGCAGGGAGAACGTTGATGGCGCTTTCCCTCATCGCAAAACGCCGTCTGGCGCAGTTCAAAAGAAACCGCCGCGGCTATTGGTCGTTCTGGATATTTGCCCTGCTGTTTTTTGCAAGCCTGTTTGCCGAACTGGTGGCCAACGACAAGCCGATCCTGCTGCGTTACGACGGGGCGTTTTACTTTCCTGTCGTCCAGTCCTATCCGGAAACGCAGTTTGGCGGGGAATTCGAGACCGAGGCGGATTACCGCGATTCTTACGTACAGGAGCTGATCAATAAGAACGGCTGGATGTTATGGCCGCCTGTGCGCTATTCATGGCAGACGATCAACTATAATCTGGCGGTACCTGCTCCGGCGCCGCCATCGGCGGAGAATCTGCTGGGAACGGACGATCAGGGGCGTGATGTGCTGGCGCGACTGATCTATGGCTTCCGGATTTCCATTGTTTTCGGCCTGACGCTGACGCTGCTGGGCAGTTTGGTTGGTGTTATTGTCGGCGCGATGGAGGGGTTTCTGGGCGGTTGGTTCGATCTGTTGTCGCAGCGTTTTATTGAAATCTGGTCGGGCTTGCCGGTATTTTTCCTGCTGATCATCATGTCGAGCGTGATTACGCCCGGGTTTTTCACCCTGCTGTTTCTGATGCTGCTGTTTTCATGGATGACGCTGGTGGATGTGGTGCGGGCCGAGTTTCTCAAGGCGCGCAACCTTGACTATATTCGCGCCGCACGGGCGCTCGGGGTTTCGACGCCGGTCATTATGTTCCGCCATGCCTTGCCAAATGCGATGGTGGCGACGCTCAGCATGATGCCTTTTGTCCTGACAGGATCGATTTCAACGCTGACGGGGCTGGATTTTCTGGGCTTTGGCATGCCGCCGGGATCGGCTTCGCTGGGCGAAATTCTGTCGCAGGGGAAAAACAATCTGCAGGCGCCATGGCTGGGGATTACGGCATTTTTCTCGCTCGCTATCATGTTGAGCCTGCTGACCTTTGTCGGCGAGGCCGTGCGTGATGCTTTCGATCCGCGCAAGGTTTTCAGGGGATAGGTGATTTATGGCGTTGCTGGAAGTAAAAAACCTCTCGGTCGATTTTGTCAACGGCAGTGCAAAAACGCAGGCCGTGCGCAATATTTCCTTCACGATCGACAAGGGCGAATTGCTGGCCGTGGTGGGGGAGTCCGGATCCGGAAAATCGGTGAGCGCGCTTTCTTTGCTGCAACTGCTGCCCTATCCGGTGGCGCAGCACCCGTCCGGCAGCATCAAATTCCGCGGGGAAGAGCTGATGGGAGCCAAGGAAGCCGTGTTGCGTGGCATTCGCGGTAACCGTGTGGCAATGATCTTTCAGGAGCCGATGACGTCGTTGAATCCGCTGCATTCGATTGAAAAGCAGATTGCGGAAGTGCTGTTCATCCACAAGAAAATGACGCCGCAGGCAGCCCGTGCGCGGGTGATCGCGCTTCTGAAGATGGTGGGGCTTGACAAGCTGACAGAGCGGCTGAACGCCTATCCGCATGAACTTTCCGGCGGGCAGCGGCAGCGGGTGATGATCGCCATGGCGCTGGCCAACGAGCCGGATTTGCTGATTGCCGATGAACCGACGACGGCGGTGGATGTAACGGTGCAGGCCCAGCTGCTGAAGCTTCTCAAGGAATTGCAGCAAAAGCTGGGCATGGCGATTTTGCTGATCACCCATGACCTGAGCATTGTGCAAAAAATGGCCGACCGGGTCGCGGTGATGTATCGGGGCGAGATGGTCGAAACGGCAGCGACGGACGTGCTTTTTTCAAACCCCCGGCATGAATACACAAGAATGCTGCTGGCGGCACAGCCGAAGGGGCAGCCGCAAGCGTATCAGTCCGCGGCCGCGCCAGTGCTTTCCGCAGAGCAGTTGAAAGTGCATTTTCCCGTTCGGAAAGGGATTTTTCGTCGTGTCGTCGATCATGTCAGGGCGGTGGACGGAATAGACCTTGCGGTGCGTCCGGGGGAGACGCTGGGCATTGTCGGGGAATCCGGTTCCGGCAAGACGACGCTGGGCCTGGCGTTGCTGCGGCTGGTGCAGAGTACGGGCCCCGTCGTTTTTTGCGGCCAGCGGCTGGATACCCTGACGGAAAAGGAGATCCGCCCCTTGCGCCGGAACATGCAGATTGTCTTTCAGGATCCGTATGGCTCCCTTTCGCCGCGCATGTCGGTGGAACAGATTGTCGAGGAAGGGTTGCTGGTTCATTTCCCGCAGCTGACGCGACAGGAACGGGAAGCCGCCGTGATCGGGGCTTTGCAGGAGGTCGGGCTGGACCCGGAAACGCGCCACCGCTATCCGCATGAATTCTCGGGGGGGCAGCGGCAGCGGGTGTCGATTGCGCGCGCCATGGTGCTGAAGCCGAAATGCGTCATTCTTGACGAGCCGACCTCGGCACTGGATATGTCGGTGCAGGCACAGATTGTTGACCTGCTGCGGGATTTGCAGCAAAAACACAATTTGGCCTATCTGTTTATCAGCCATGATCTGCGCGTCGTGCGGGCAATGTCGCATCACGTCATGGTGATGCAGAACGGACGCGTGGTCGAGAGTGGCGAGACGGCACAGATATTCGAAGCGCCGCGCATGGATTATACAAAGAAGCTGATTTCAGCCGCACTGAACATCGAGGCAGTATAAGCCGCGTCCTTAGGCGCCACCAACGGATTTGACTGCGCCGCTCTTTGCGATGATGCCGGAAAGCCGCTGCCGGATCCTGTCTATTTTCAGGATCGCCGCGACTTCTCCGAGCGGCGGCGTGCGTTCTTCGCCGGTCATTGCCAGACGCAGCGTCATGAAGACAGCGCGGTCCTTGAGCCCCAGTGCCGCCGCTATTTTCTTGAGAATGGCTTCGGTCTCCGGCGCCTGTGCATCGCTGGCATATTCCAGCAGAAACTGTTCAAGAATTTTCTGCCGGAGGGGGGCATCGCCGCATTCCTTGCTCAGGCGCTCAAGAGAGGGCGGGGTATAGCCGTAATCGTAATAGGCGCGGCAGCCGAAGATAATTTCTCCGAAACGCGCGCAACGCTGGGCCACGATGGAAAGAACGTGCGTCGCATAGGGAGAGTCGGCCTTTATCGCGGCGCGCAGTTGCGCAGCTTCCTCGACCGTTGTTTCCTGTGACGGCTGGTCCTGATGCAGGGTGCTGGAGGCCGTGAGCTTGCTGTCAATCAGGAAATCAAGATAGGACAGGAAACACTCCATCAGGGCTTCGTTTGACAGGGCGCTCATATAGCGGCCATTGATGAAAGACAGCAGGTCCATATCGGCAACGGGCCCGGTGCTGGGAAGGGCCGTGAATTCAAGCTTTTCCGCGAACTCGGACGGGGGGTAAATGTCCTTTCCTTCCGGATGCGCCCACATGATGCGATAAAGAAAGTTGCAGAAAGCTTCCGGCATCAGGCCCTGCCTGCGGAACCATGTCAGGGCCGTGTCGCCGCTGCGTTTGGAGAGCTTGCGTTTTTCCTTGTCGCGCAAAAGGACGGTATGCAGGAATTTCGGCGGAGTCCAGCCCAGGGCGCGGTAAAGCAGAATATGTTTTGGGGTCGAGGAGATCCATTCTTCGCCGCGCACGATAATCGTGACGCGCATGAAGTGGTCATCGACAACCGAGGCCAGATGGTAGGTCGGAATGCCGTCGGATTTGAGCACAACGCTGTCATCGACAACGCCGGATTCAAAGGTGATATTGCCGCGGACTTCATCGTGAAAGGAAATCTTTTCGTTTTCGGGAACTTTTAGCCGAATGACATGCGCCTCGCCTCTGGCCAGACGTTCCCGGACCTCGTCCTTGCCCAGATGCCGGCAATGGCCGTCATACCCCGGGGTCTGATGGGCGGCGGTTTGTGTTTTGCGGACCAGATTCAGTCGCTCCTCCGTGCAAAAGCAGGGATAGGCATGACCGTCAGCGACCAGTTTCTGCGCCGCCAGTTTATAGAGCGGGAGACGCTCTATTTGCGTATAGGGGCCGTAATTCCCGCCGAAGGTGACGCCTTCATCCGGGGTTGTCTTCAACCATTTCAGGCCGTCAATGATTGCATCGACAGCGCCCTCGATTGTCCGGGCCTGATCGGTATCTTCGATACGGAGAATAAAAATACCGCCGGTTTTGTCGGCGATGGCGCGGTCAAGGACGGCCTGCATCGCGGTGCCGATATGGGGCATACCGGTGGGGCTGGGGCCAATCCGCGTGACTTCCGCCCCCGGGGGGAGATTCCGTTGCGGATAGTGCAGCTCAAAATCTTCAAGGGATTTGCAATCTGTAAATTTAAGCGCGGTCGGCATGGCGGGATCTCCTGTTATCCGGAAGCAGTCTCTGAACATACATACATTAACGCTTTTGCTGTTAAAATCTACAGAAACTACGCGCCGCTATTTGGCAGAAAATAATAAAAAAACTTTCTTTTAAGCAGTTTTATTCTTTGTGACATTGGTCAACGGGGTAAAGCCGGATTCATGATCAAATGAAAAAACAGCAAGGGTCTTGCCCTTTAAAGGGCAGAAAGCAGCCGTAGAGGAGAAGCGGCAGGGGGAGAGCCATGGGCGAAGAACAGAAGAATCATAGCGTGCTTGCGACACAATCGTTAACAGCCGGCGAGTTTACCAAAGGGCGGACTTTTCTAAGTTGCGGTATTAATGATCCTCTGAACGAGATCATCGCAAAGATGCGGGATAACCGTTGTTATGCCGCAATAGTCTTGGAAAACGGAAATTTTTCCGGACTTCTGAGTGAGCACAACATCATCCATGCACTGGCATGGGAGCTGGAGGGCGCCCGCAATCTGGAACGATTGGCCAAGGCGTTCAATATGATCAGGGCGGGGGATGTCATGATCAGAAATCCGGTCACGGTCACGGCTGGGACAAGGCTGGAGGAGGCTCTGCAGGCGCTGACGGAAAACAGATTTTGCTACATTCCGGTGATGGATCGCGACAAGCCGGTCGGCATGCTGAGCATTACGGAGGTAATGCAGTATATGGAAGAAAAAAACAAGCAGGAAGTCAAGGAAAGGGATATGCTCTTATCGCATCTTATGAATCATGAGAATTACGGCTGTATGTGAAATTCACCTTGTCGGCTTTTTCTGCGGGCGAGGCGTCGATTCTCGCGCCCTTGCAGCTGTTATTGAGCGAGCATTGCTGACAGCAGTGCTGTCCCAGATCCTTGAAATTATCAATGCTGATTTCATAGCCGCTGACGCTGACGCCCAGCTCGCCAAGGCGGAGAAGAGAACGTGAAAATGTTTCCCGCTTCATGCCCAGATGGGCGGCGGCCAGGGCCTTGTCGTAAGGGAAAGTAAAGGTGCCGCCATTGCCCAGCATATGGGAGGACAGGCGGAGAAACAGGCAGGCAACGCGCTGGGAGGTGCTCATCAGGAACATATGTTCGTTTTCAACCTGAAGCTTGTCCATGGTTTCGAGAACATGTGTGACTAGCCGGTGCATGAGGATGGGGCAGGTTTCCGCCTTTCCCCGCAGGGTTGCGCCGGAAAATTCGACAATGCAGGAATCTTCTATGGCCTGTGCCGAGAAGGTGTTTATTTTCTTGCCTGGGAGTGCGGAGCGTGCACCAAAAATATCTCCATTGGTAAGGATGTCGGCAATACTTTCTTCGCCGTCTGCATTGCCGCGGTAAATCCGGATCCAGCCGTCACGGATAATATAGAAGCGGTCAGCCTTGTCGCCTTCGTGGTAAATATGCTCGTTTTTCTTGCACTGGCGAATACGGGCCGATTTCATGATGTCATCAATATCTTCTTTGGGCAGGCCGGAAAAAAACGGGAAGTCTGGTAAAAAGTTTTCTGTTCTATACGCAAAGTCAGCCATGAATACACCCATAAAATTAATGCAGTGAATACAACCCTAAGTATATAATAGCTCAATTATATATTCTGTGCGTGATTTTTATCAATTTAATAAAGATGGGCGGCGCGGCGTGATGAAAATCACATATATGATGACAAGCGCATGCTGAAATGAAAGACAATTTAAAACAGGCGTTTAAAATTTTGGAGGTCATTATGTTTTTTGAAGCTGTGTATGCAGAGGGGCTGAGCCAGATATCTTATATTGTCGGGGATAACGGAACAGCGGCCGTTATTGACCCGCGGCGGGACTGTAGAATCTATGTCGATCTGGCGAACCGGCATGGCGTGCAGATCACCCATATTTTCGAAACGCACCGTCATGAGGATTTTATCATCGGGTCTCTGGAGCTGTCGCGGCGCACCAATGCCCACATCCTTCACGGGTCATCGCTATCATTTAAATACGGGGAAAGCGTCCGGGAGGGGGACAGGTTTGAATATGGTGCGCTGAGCCTGCGTATTCTTGAAACGCCGGGGCATACGCCGGAAAGCATCTCGATCCTCATGGCAAGCCGCAATGGCGATGAAAGGCCGTTTGCCGTTTTTACCGGAGATGCGCTTTTCCCCGGCGATGTCGGCCGGACAGACCTTTACAGCATGATGAAAGAAGAGCTGGCCGGCAGGCTCTATGACAGTATTCATGAAAAGCTGTTGCCGCTGGGCGATCATGTTATTCTGTACCCTGCACACGGCTATGGTTCATTTTGCGGCCTGAACATATCCGAAAGACGCTATTCCACAATGGGTTATGAGCGTCTTTATAATCCTGTCCTGCAGAAAAACCGCAAGAATTTTATCCGGCACAAGATGGGCGAAGAGCATCACTATGCCCCTTATTTTCGCCAGATGGAAAAGCTTAACCAGCAGGGAATCGCTCTGGTCGCCAAGCTGCCGGAGCCAAAACCCGTCAAGGCTGAATATTTCTTCGAACATCTTGAAAGAAATAAAATGATCGTACTGGATGTGCGCGCGGCGGAGGCTTTTGCCGGCGCGCATATCGCAGGCAGTCTCAGCATCCCTCTGGACAAATTATCGCCGATGGCAGGATGGTTCCTGCCCTATGACCGGGATATCGGTATCGTCGCCGATAAAGAGAGCGATGTGCTGGAGGCGCGGCTGCAGCTGATGCGGATGGGCTATGATAATGCGACGGCCTGGCTGGTTGACGGAATGGCCGCATGGAATATCAGGGGATATCCGATGGCCAGCATTCCCGTGGTTGCCGTGGGCGATCTGCGGCAAAAAATCGAGGGAAAAAGCCCGCCCTTGCTTCTGGACGTGCGGAGCCGTCTGGAGTGCAGTGAAGCGCCTGTGGAGCAGGCGCGGCGGATCTGGGTCGGGGATATCCAGCAGCAGATTGCCAGCCTGCCGCGTGACAGGGGCATTGTCGCTTTTTGCAATGATGGCAAGCGGGCCATTATCGCCGCGTCGCTGTTGAAGCGCGCAAAGTTCGAGGATGTCGAGGTTTGCCTGGGTTCCGGCAAGGCGTATAAGGAGTCATGGCATTCCGGGATGCGCAAAAAGGCGGCCTGAGGCGGTGAAGCGTCATTTCAGGCCGTACCATTACGGGTTGTCTCCGGCACCGGCTGTTTCCGGTGCCGGAGCGGTTACAGGTTCTGCGCCTAGGCGCGGTGGTTCTGCATGCTTTTCATCATCCAGATCTGCTTTTCGTGCTCGCGGATTCTTCCCAGCAGCAGGTCTGTTGTGGCCGCATCGCCAGATTGATCGGCGGCCTTGACGCATTCCTTGGCGCGGCGGGTCAGGTTCGCGTGGTCCGCAATCAGGTGTTCCAGCATTTCACCGGCGTCTGTTTCTTCCCCCGGATCATTAATCGAGGTCAGCTCCAGAAAACTTTCCAGTCCGCCCGGCGCGTAGTCTCCGAGCGCTTTAATGCGCTCTGCCACAATATCTGTTGCTTCGAACAGATCCTTATACTGGTCTTCAAACAGCAGGTGCAGGCTGCGGAAATGGGGATCGGCCACGTTCCAGTGGAAGGTATGCGTCTTGATCATCAGGGCATAGGTATCAGCCAGAAAGGTTTTGAGTCCGCTTGTGGATGGCATGGATTCGGTCATGGTTTCCTCCTTATAATGTTATTTCGTGCACATGAACGTCATGCGCGGCGTATTTTTTCAGGATTTTGCAGGCCAGCTTTTCTTTTTCCGGAGAGCGTAGGTTGACCCAAAGCAGGAGCCCGCCTTTGTCTATTTGTTGTTGCAATTCCCGGGCATGGTTTTTGGCAATAAGCATCGCCAGAATCGTGCCGATTCCGGCACCGGCGCCGCCCGCTGTAATCGCGGCCAGAATAATCTCGAGTATCGTGCTGCCGGTGGCGATGGCAAGTCCTCCCGCGGCAGTGGCTGCCGTATAGAGCGGAAGGCCGATGACCGCCCCTTCCGCCGTGCCCATTGTTTCCTGCGAGATGAAAACGCTGCGTGGCGCCGCCGGATCGTCGGCAGCCTCTTCCATGCTTTGATAAAGACGGCCCAGCTTCTTCCTGATCACGCGCTCGTCGGCGAGCACGCTCAATTCCTGCCGCATAAAGCCGCTGCTCTGTAGTTCATCGGTTGCAGCCTGCAGATTCTCTATATCATAAAAAGTGCCTACCGCCTCGCGCGCGGTCAGCGTTTCCGGCGGTTCTTCCTCAAGCTCCTGTTCTGTCAGGAGAATTTCACGTAGAATTTCGCCTGAGGAAATAATATCCCCTGAAGGCGCGGTGCCTTCCGTTTCGACAACGCTCAAAGCTTTCTGGTCCATCTCCCAGTTTTTAAGTGCAGCGGCCTTTTGCTCTACGGTCAGCCCCTTGTCGGCCAGAATTTCTCCTGGACTGGCGTAGAAGCGCGCGGGGTTTGTAACGGTTTCTTCCGGTCGTCGTTGAAATACGGGTGTCATTTTCTGTGCCGTCCCTCTTTAGTTGCAGGCTGTTATGCTCCAGCAAAGCAGGGCTGAATAGGCCACGCTTTGACGTTTATCAAAAAACCGTTTTGCGGCGGTCCTCCGGCAGCGGCGCGGAAGGAAGGGCCCGCCGCCGGAGCACAATAAAGACGTTATGCCGCTTTTGAACAGGCCGCTTCGCAGACGATTCTGGTCATTTCTGCCGGAGTGATTTCGTTTTTCAGAACGCTGCCAAGGGAGAGAATGCCGATCATTTCATCCTCGTCATCCTTGACCACAAGGCGGCTGATCTGGTGTTCATACATTTGCCTGATGGCCGCTTCAAGGGAGTCTGTTTCCTGACAGCTGAAGACATCATCGGTCATATATTTGTTGACATGCTCCTTGCGCGGATCCTTGCCGGCAGCAATGGCGCGGATAACAATATCGCGGTCTGTAATGATACCTTTTATGTCGTCTTCCTTTCCAACAGGCAGGACGCCGCAATCGACCTCTTCCATGCGTATGGCGGCTTCCTGCAGTGTTGCATCAGGATCTATCCATGCCGGGTTGCTGACCATGAGATCCTTGACTCTCAGCGTTCTGGATTTCGTTTTCATGTGAAGTCTCCTTGCCATTAGATGTTGAACTGACGTTGCCGTTCGGCAGAAAGCGTCTTGGTCATTTGACCATGACGACCGGAGAGCAAAATTGATATCTGTCAAAAAAACATTCATCTCCGTATAGAAAAAGACCGGGGAGAAATACTTCACCCCGGTCGATGGTCTGAAATTAATTTTAAAATAAGGGTCAGGCGGCGCTCTCCTCGTATTTGCCGCAGATTTTCTCGATGGCGCGCATGCGTTTGCGGGCCTCGTCTTGCGAAATATTGTATTTTTGCTGGAGTTTTTCGTAGAATAGCCCCTGCCGGCCGTTATAGTACTTGACTTCGGCATCGGTCAGTTTGTCCCAAGTTTTTTTGATTTCGGCGTAGATCAGCTCCATTCTTTTTCCGGTAAGGTCTTCGTGCATGATGTTCTCCTTTATTGCAGGGTTGGTTGAGTCTCCCCGACCAGTGTGGCGAGGACGTCGTCGGAGGCGCTTTCGGGCGCTGCTGTGCTGTTTTCATTCAGGCTGGAGGCGGTCTGGTCGCCATTTGAATCCTGCCCGAGCTGGATATCCCCTGTCGCCTGGTTCAGAATAATGCAGGTCGAGTTTGCTGTCGCGGAGGATTCTCCGGTGCCGCCGCCGCAGATAAGAATATCATTGGAAGCGGGGACCGCCAGCGCTGCGGGGTTTTCAGTCTGCTGCATGAGCGCGGCAATGGATGCGCGGTTCTGCTGGGCAAAAGTCCAGGGCTGCTGGGTCATCTGCGCCTGCGCCAGCGTTGGAAAAAAGAGAGCGAGCGCCAGACTGGGACGTATGTATCGGAAACAATTTCGCATGGTATACTCCTGTTCCGGATGCTGCCCGGACGCGGCGGATGTCGCGCCCGGGGCAGCCTCTCGGGGAAGTGGGTTAGAGTGGGTTAGCCGACAACGGAGACGTCAGCTTGACAGCGAAGTTGTTGCCGACCGCGGTTGCTGCGGAATTGACCAGTGGTCCTTCCAGAGCAGCCAGGTTGGCATAATTGTTCACTGTCACGTCGGCGACCGTCGAGGTTGCGGAAATATTCGCAAAGGAATATTGCGTCACGTCCGCAAGCATGAAGGCATCATCCGGCGTTGCAGCAGCCAGCGTGATGTCGATATTGTTGCCCACGGCGGTTGCTGCGCTGTCTACGCTGGCATTGAGGATTTCGCCGACGTCAGAGCTTGCGCTGACGCTGGCAGGGGTAATGCCCTGCAGCGCCCCTGCGAACGTCAGGAAAGCCGCCGCATTGGTGTTGACGTTGCCAGAGACGCCGCTGGTGTCGAGGCTGGTCAGCTGTGCGCTGTTTTCCGAGTCGTAGCCGCCATAAAGGAACTGGCCGTCATGCAGCTCGAGCGAGACATCGCTGGTGATAGACTGGTTGTTGCCCACAGCGGTTGCTGTGCTGGCGATTTCCGGCAGGTCCAGGCCGTTTTGCGCGCCTTCGGGAACAATCGGCAGCTCGCCAAAGACGTGGACGGTACCCTGCATGATATCGGCGCCTTCGTCGAACGTTCCGCCGGGCAGAAGCTCGGCCGTCAACTGGCCCTCGCTTCCAAGAAACGGCGCAACGGGCTCAATCCCGCTTGGGTCTGTGGTGTCATCGGTTGATGTGACGAAGAGGAAGTAATCCTCGATCTGGACAAAGCCATCGCCCTCTTCAGGGGGATTGTTGCTGATGTTATGGATTGAAGAGTTCGCGGTGACGTCACCGACCTGTGTCTGGATCTTTTCCAGTTCCAGCATGCCGGAGGGGTTGGATTCAATATTGACGGTGACCTCCTTCAGAACATTCTCCGTGACGGTTTTGTCCCAGGACCAGTTCACCGAATCAAAGGCTTGTGCCGGTGCTGAAATCAGGCCGGTGCCCATGACAACGACGGCAGCGGTCGCCAGAAAAAGACTTTTTTTGTTTTTGAAATGCGTTTTCATACGTATTCTCCATTTTGTTGATTAAAGTTCAGGTGCGAGCTGTTCCAGTTTTTTAGACATATGGTCGGTCTTCATGAGATCGCAGCTCTCCGATACCGGAAGACCGAGAAAGTCCGTCATGATCTGGTACACGCCCATTTCCACGACGGATCTGACGCCAAGCTGCATCGGTTCGTTCCGAATCGCCCCGGCGTCAAATTCGATAAGGTTATTGCCGAAGAAGCGGAAGACGTTGGCCTCCACCTCGTAGCCGTAAATCTGCTTTTGCAGGGTCGAAACGTATCTGACCCTGAAGTCGCGCGAATCGATGACACGCAGATCAAGCGCAACATTGATGATGACGGTCCGTGCGCCGCCGCCGATGCCGCGGACATAGAGCTGTGCGCCGCCGCTGACGATGTTATAATTCAACTCGGTCAATGCGCCGACAACGATAAAATCGCTGGCGGGAAGACGGCCATAGTCCTCGACCTTGCGGGTCAGGCGGTTTTGTTCCGCCAGCTTGACCTCGGCAAGGGGGATGCGCAGATCAAGCCGTTCGACCAGATTGGCTTTCCCCGATTTTGCCAGAGCGCTGATGACCATTTCAGAAACGCCCTGTGTGAGCGCGCGTCCGTTGGTGTCAATATCAATCTGGCCCGTCTTGTCGGAAATTTCGCCAACGGCAAAGACCGGCAGGTTGCTGGCTTTGAGCGCCTGCAGCCCCAGCAGGCATTGACTGTAGGGCGTGTCGTTATTTGTCACGGGAAAAGAAAAATTTGGCTCGACTCCGCCATTGGCAATGGTGCCTTGCGTTGGCGCGCAGGCGGAAAGAGTAATGGCGCCAAGGACCAGCGCGAATGTTTTAAATCTAAAATCCAGCCTCATAATATTTTCTCGCTTTTCAGGTTCCGTCCGGATTCCGGTGAAGAGAATCGGTTCGGGGGTGCATTGGTCTTGAAGGCCATTCACAAATAGGCGACTGTGCCGGATTTGCACAGGGCGCAAAGGACGTAAACAGTTTCCCAAGAGGGGCAGCCCCATCCTGAGCTGGCGATGAAGGATAGGTCGCTCTATAGCCGTTGAATCAGGAGAAGGCGGCCATGATATATTGAACATGAAGACTTAATTTTTTGATGGAGGTTGTCACATGATGCGTATATCAAAATATATATTTTCCGTTGCCGTTGTTCTGGCGGCCTTGCAGGCAGCGGCGCATGCGCAGATGGACAATCGTCCGTTTGCGTTTAAAAATACGCCCGGCGGCGGAGTCGGGATGAGCCTCGGCGGAAGAGAGGCGATCCTGAACGACAAATTATTCGGCGCGCAGCCGCGGAATCTGGTCAGGGACCAGAACGGCGTTTTGCTGGAAATCGTGCAGGGGCCCGGAAAGTCGGCCATCGCCAGATATCCTGGCACCGGCACATTGATTCCCTCGTGGCACGGAAGTTCGTTCCGCGGCGGGAATCAGGAAATGGCGGTTGGAATTTTCAATGAATTCTTCGTGCCGCATGATTATTCGGCAAACAATGGATTTACCGGGGGCGAGCTGTCCAGCGCCGCCGTCAGCACCTGGACGGCGCGGGTGATTTCCGGCGGCGTCGGGGTGTCTTACAACGGCGACAGTCTGGTGGATATCTGGACAGGACAGGTCTTTACGCTTGGCTACTACGAATAGGTGTTTGCAGGGCGGGCAGCGCGCCGCTGCCAAGCCCGTTGGAAATGGCCCAGATGGCGGCCTGTGTGCGGTTTGCTGCGCCCAGTTTACGCAGAATGGTTTTGACATGGACTTTGACGGTGGCCTCGGTGATGTTCAGGCGCCGCGCAATGACCTTGTTGGGTTCGCCATAGGCAAGATGGCAGATAATTTTCAGCTCGCGCCGTGACAGACGGTGGTCATTGGCAGGGAGGGTTCTCGGCTCGTCATTGGCGGGCGTCGTCTCGTGCTGATTGAGCAGGAAGGACAGAACGGATGTCGGATAGACTTTTTCGCCCGTCATGATCAGATGCAACGACTTGAGCAGGCCTTCCGCCGAGATGTCCTTCAGGATATAGCCATCAAGGCCGGAGGCAAGGGCTTCCGTTACGGCGGGAACTTCCCGGCGCGCGCCGATGAAGGCGATCCGGCTTTCGGGATGATGGGTCCGGATATTGCGGACGGTCTCCGTCAGGTTACTGCTGCCGTTGTCAATATTGACAATAATGCTGTGCAGGGGGGGATTCTGTCCTGTTTTCTGTAGTCCCTCAATGTCATCGCTCTCGCCGTGAATATGAAACTCTTCGTTATCGAGAAGCTTTTTTACGCCTTCCTTGAGGATGCTGTCTTTCCCAATCAGATAAACAGGAATTGTCATTTTATTACTCCTTTGTTAGAAATTTTCGGTTCAACGCAGGAGCATAAAAGCATAGGGAAGGCTTTTTCCGGGTTGATAATAGTCAAAAACCGGAAAATTCATCGTCAGAATGTGGTATGGCGGCTAAGCCGCCTGTTTTTGTGAAGGACGGGTCTCGTCAAATTTTTTCAGCAGATTTTCCTGCAGGTCACGGGCTTTTTTCAAATGCTCTTCCTTGACGTGGCCATAGCCGCGAATGTGTTCCGGAATCGCGGCGATCTCCACAGCAAGGGCATAGTTGCTTTCGGAAAGGCGCGGCAGGATATCCCCGATGGTTTTCCAGTAGGCGGAAATCAGGCCGCGTTCTGCTTTGCGTTCTTCTGTGTAGCCGAAGATATCAAGCGGCGTGCCGCGCAGAATACGCAGGGTCGCCAGAACACGCAGAGCGGGCAAAAGCCAGGCGCCTATCTCCATTTTCTTCAGGTGCCCTGTTGTGGCGTCGCGTTTGGCAAGCAGGGGGGGCGCCAGATTAAAGCGGATTTTGTAATCGCCCTCGAACATTTGTCCGAGACGTTTCAGGAACGGGCCGTCGGTATAAAGCCGCGCCACTTCATATTCGTCTTTATAGGACATGAGTTTATAGGCATAGCGGGCGACTGCTTCGGTCAGGGCGCCGGGCTTGCCGTGGATTTTTTCATCGGCATGACGGACCTGCTCGACCAGTTTGCAATATTTTCCGGCGTAGCGGCCGCTTTGATAGGCGGTCAGGGATTGGGCACGGCGGGTGATCACCTCTTCAAGCGATTGCGACAGGCGCCGCTGCGGCGTGGCATCCTCGCTGATGCCGGGAATAACGGCCAGCGGCTCGACTTTACTGGGGGCAAAGGCGCTGCGCCGTCCCCAGAGGAAGGCTTTCTGGTTCATGGCAACGGCTGTTCCGTTCAGCTCGATAGCGTGCAGAATGGCGTCCTGCGAGAGCGGAATCAGGCCCTTCTGCCAGGCATAGCCGAGGATAAACATATTGGTGGCAATGGAATCGCCCATCAGCGCAGTAGCGATCCGGGTGGCGTCAACCAGCTGGAGATTCTCCGTGCCGCACAGGGCGGCAATGGCTGATTCCACCTTCGCGGCGGGAATTTCCCAGTCGGGTTTATGCGTGAATTCCCCGGTTTGTGTTCTGTAGGTATTGAGAACGACTTTGGTTTCGCCGTTGCGGATTTTGGACAGGCAGTCGCCATCCGCCGTGACCAGCATATCGCCGCCAAGGATGACGTCGGCTTCGGAAATGCCGATGCGCACGGTATGGATATCTTCCGGGCTTTTGGCAATGCGGACATGGCTGGTGACAGCGCCGCCTTTTTGCGCCAGACCGGTCTGGTCCATGGTGGTGGCCCCTTTTCCTTCCAGATGCGCGGCCATGGCCATGATCGCGCCGATGGTGACGATGCCTGTCCCGCCGATGCCGTTGACGAGAATCGAGGCGGGATGGGTCAGGTCGGGGAGAGCGGGTTCCGGCATATCGGCGAAAACAGTTTCGGCGTCATCGTTGATTTGCGCAGCGCCGGGCTTGCGGAGCTTGCCGCCCAGCACGGTGACAAAGCTGGGGCAGAATCCTTTGACGCAGGAAAAGTCCTTGTTACAGGTGGATTGGTCAATCTGGCGCTTGCGCCCGAATTCCGTTTCCACCGGCGCGATGGAGAGACAGTTGGACTGTTCGCCGCAATCGCCGCAACCCTCGCAGACGCGTTCATTGATGACGACGCGTTTGGCCGGATCAGGCATCAGCCCGCGCTTGCGGCGCCGGCGCTTTTCGGCAGCGCAGGTCTGGTCGTAAATCAGGACGGAGGCACCCTGAACCTCGCGCAACTGGCGCTGGATCTGGTCGAGGTTGTCGCGGTGGCTGATTTTTATACCGGTGGGGAAATCGGCCTTGAGTCCGTATTTTTCAGGCTCGTCGGAAACGATATGGATTGTTTTCACGCCTTCGGCAAAAACCTGCCAGGCGATATCACGGACGGAAAGCTCGCCATCGACGTGCTGGCCGCCGGTCATGGCGACGGCGTCGTTATAGAGGATTTTATAGGTGATATTGACCTTTGCTGCCACCGCCGCGCGGATGGCGAGCAGGCCGGAGTGGAAATAGGTGCCGTCGCCGAGATTGGAGAAAATATGTTTTTCGGAGGTGAACGGCGCTTGCCCGATCCATGTCACACCCTCGCCGCCCATCTGCGTGAAGGTCATGGTTTCGCGGTTCATCCACATCGCCATGTAATGGCAGCCGATACCGGCCAGCGCACGGCTGCCTTCCGGCACGACGGTGGAGGTGTTATGCGGGCAGCCCGAGCAATACCACGGCATGCGGATGACGGGAGCCAGCTGGTTTTTCAATCCGGCATTCTGTTCCAGCATTTTCAGGCGCGGTTCAAAGTCTTTTGTTTCCGTCAGCGGTTTCAGGCGGCGGATCAGCGCGGTGGCGATCTGCGCCGGGGAAAGTTCATAGGTTTCCGGCAGCAGCGGAGCGCCGGTTTCATCGCGCTTGCCAGTGACGCGCGGGCGCTTGTCGGCGGGCATGTTATAAAGGATTGTCCGGATCTGGTCTTCGATCAGGCCGCGTTTTTCCTCGACGACGAAAATCTCCTCGACCTGCGCGGCGAGCGCGGCAATGCCGCTTTGCTCCAGCGGCCAGACCAGAGCGACTTTATAAACTGCAATGCCCATTTCGATGGCGCGTTGTTCGGTGATGCCGAGAACGGAAAGGGTTTGCATCGTATCCATGTAGCCCTTGCCGGTGGCGACGATGCCCAGACGTTTTTTCGGCGGATTGATGACATAGCGGTCCAGATTGTTGGCGCGGGCGTAAGCTTGCGCTGCGGGCAGTTTCCAGCGGATAAGACGTTCTTCCTGTGCCACGGGCGGATCGTACCAGCGGATATTGAGGCCGTCTTTGGGCATGTCGAAATCCGTTGGCGTCTTGAAATCCAGATGCAGCGGGTCGGTAAGGACGGAGGCCGAACTGTCGGCAAAGTCGCTGATGACCTTGAAGGCGGTCCAGCAGCCGGAATAACGTGACATGGCAATGCCGTGCAGGCCGAGATGCAGGGCGTCCTCGATCCCTGCCGGATGCAGGACGGGAATCATGCAGTGCACGAAAGCCTGTTCCGACTGATGCGGAAAGGTGGAGGACTTGCAGGCGTGGTCATCGCCTGCAAGGGCAAGTACGCCGCCATGTTTCGACGATCCCGCTGCATTGGCATGTTTGAGCACATCGGCGGAACGGTCCACGCCCGGCCCCTTGCCGTACCACAGGCCGACAATGCCGTCATATTGCGCGCTTGGTCCCAGACCAAGCTGCTGGCTGCCCCAGACAGCCGTCGCACCAAGGTCTTCGTTGATGCCGGGAACAAATTTGATATCATGTGCGTCGAGGAATTTTTTCGCGCTGGAAAGGGCCATATCCAGTCCGCCCAAGGGGGAGCCACGATAGCCGGAAATAAAAGTCGCCGTTTTCAGGCCGCGCGCCACATCGAGCTGGTGCTGCATCATCGGAATCCGGACAAGAGCTTGCAGGCCGTTGAGGTAGATCCGGCCAGATGTTTCGGTGTATTTGTCGTCCAGCGTGACGGCTTTTTGCATACGGGCACTCTCCCAGTCCGGTTTACTCAAACAGACTATACAAATTAGTGTCGGAAAGGGACGGGGGCAACCCTTAAACATGCATTTACATAATTATTTAATTAAAGAATTGACGCCCCGGGAGGGGGGTGGTAAATATGAAAAAGCTTTTATTGGAGGAAAGAATCATGCTGACAAAATTTTGGAAGACAAATCAGATGCTCGAGGAAACAGCCAAGGTTGTTCAGGTCGATTGGGACAAGGTTAAAAGGTTGATTGAAGAGGGGGCCGATGTAAAGGCCGCCGACAGTGCTGTTTTTCGGCATGCTGCTTTTTGCAGGAAAGTGGATGTTGCGGCACTGGCCCTGCAAAAAGGGGCGGATATCCACGCCAATAACAATCAGGCTATCAATAAGGCCGTTTATAACGCCGATCTTGAGATTTTCGATCTACTGGTCAAACATGACCCGGACATTGTTTCCGGTATTCGTCTCGGCATTCTGTCCGAGGCGCGCTATCGGTCAGAGCATGAAGACAATAACCCGGAATACAAAGAGCGCCTGAAAAAGGTTGTTGCTCTGGTTGATACTCTGGCCGCACAACGGGCAGAGCAGGAAGTGGAAACATCCTTTGCGGAGATTCGCAGAATCGTTGCCGAAGACCAAAGAAGGGCGGCTGAAATTAAGGCTCGTATGGCAAAAGAACAAGGAAATAAGCCATAAAATGCAGAAAAGCCTTTTCAGGGCAGGATTCCCGTGTTACAAACGCTTAGTATTAACTTTTAACTTATGAAAAATCGAGAAAGGGGTGATTACCATCGTACAGGTCATCGTACGCGACAATAACGTCGATCAGGCTCTGCGCGCGCTGAAAAAGAAAATGCAGCGTGAGGGACTGTTCCGCGAGATGAAGCTCCGCCGTCATTACGAGAAACCTTCTGTCAAGAAGGCACGTGAGAGATCGGAAGCTGTCAGACGTTACCGCAAACTGGAGCGCAAACGCAAAGAGCGCGACGGCGAGTGAGTCGTTCATAAAGAATAATCGGATTTCTGATTATCCCTTTCAAAGCAAAACCCCCGCGCAACGTGCCGGGGGTTTTGTTTCATTAAAGCCGGAAGGAGCCGGAGGCCGGGGGGGACTTGTCCCTCCCCGTGAATTCCGGTGTGTAGGTTTTGACCAAATCATCGTCCGGCACGCCGCCTTGCTTGATGAACTCCGCAAGGGCTTTGGCTACCGCCGCCGGATGCAGGGTTTCAAAGCGGACAGGGGCCGACATGTTTTCGGAATCGTGACGGGTGTTGTGAGAAATAAGAATGCGTTCCCGGCTTTCGAAATTGAAGATTTCTGTCAGTGTTCTTCTTAATGTATCCGATCTTTCGACGCTGGCGATTTTCATGCCGCCAATGCGTGTCCAGATCCGTGAGTCTGCCGCCGTTGTGGCAAGTGCCGGAGGAGAGGCGGCGGGCGGGGAAGAGGGCTTTGCAGGCAAAAGCAGAGGTAGAAGGTGGGAAAGGTTATCGGCACTGGCAAGATGGGCCACTGTATGGCCTTTTCTGTTGCAGAGGCCCTTGTTTGCCCCCCGTTCCGCCAGAAGGGATACGGCAGAAATCCGGTTGGCCTGAACGGCTCTGTGCAAGGGCGTTTCACCGTTGATTTTGTCCTGAATATCAATGGCGGCGCCCTTGTCGAGCAGGAGCGCAATGGCATCTGTATCGCCATGCCAGGCGGCCCAGTGCAGCGGGTAATTGTAGAAGCTGTCGTGAATATCGACAGCCCCGCCCGCTTCAATCAGCGCCTTCGTGATGGCTGGATAGTATTTCTTTGTTGCGATCAGTAACGGGGTCATGTTGTCAGCGCAGATATAATTTACATGTGCCCCGGCCTTTATTAGGGCCTCCACTGCTGCCAGTTGCCCGTTTTCCACCGCAAGGAAAAGGGCGGTCTTTCCGTTCTTGTCCGGGCGGTCAATATTGAAGGGATAAATATCAGCAAAGAATTCATTGATGATTCTGTGCCCTTGATGACCGAGATAATCCTTCAGGCGTTCGGGGTTTTTTCCGGACGCGGCAAGCCTGTAAAACTCTCTGTAAGAGCCTGACATGGATTTAATTCCCAAATTGCAAGGTTATGGGAATCTATCGGGGAAGGAGGGCCCTGTCAAGCGTGGTTTAGAGAAAAAAGCCATTTGTTTTTCGCACTTTGGCTGATGGTTGCTTCGGTTTGTGCAAAGGTTCTGTTGCCTGTTTGAGAAAGGCAGCGGCTTTGGCATCGGCTTTTTCCAGCAGGGGGAGCAGGTTCTGGCGCACCTCGGCATGATAGGCGTTGAGCCATTGCAGTTCGTCATCGGTCAGCAGGGCGGGTTCGGTCAGGTTACGGTCGATCGGTGCCATGGTCAGGGTTTTAAAGCCCAGCAGAGGGGTGCCATCGGCGCTTTTTTTGCCGGTATCAATGACGGTGACAAGGTTTTCAATCCGGATACCGTAGGCGCCTTCCTTGTAATAGCCGGGCTCGTTCGAAATCACCATGCCCGGCTCCAGCGGTACAGTCGTTGCGCGCGGGGAAATGCCGCAGGGGCCTTCGTGCACGGAAAGATAGCTGCCAACGCCGTGGCCGGTGCCGTGGGCGTAATCGAGGCCGATTTCCTTGAGCGCGGCGCGGGCTTTTTCATCAAGCTTGTCGCCGGTTGTCCCTGCCGGAAAAACAGCCATGGCGAGCTGGATATGGCCCTTGAGCACGCGGGTGAAATGTTCGCACATTTCCGGCGTCGGCGTATCCACCGCCAGTGTGCGGGTGATATCGGTGGTGCCGTCAAGATACTGTCCGCCGGAATCAACCAGATAGACGGGACCCGCCAGCAAGGGTTTGTTGGTGCGCGGGGTCGATCGGTAGTGCACGATGGCGCCGTTGCCACCGGCGCCGGAAATGGTATCGAAGCTGGGGCCTTTGAAGTCCTGCCCCTGTTCGCGGAACCCCAGCAGCAGATCCGCCGCCGACATTTCGTCCAGTTTTGCAGCGGCGCCTTGTTCAAGAACGGCGGCCAGAAAGCGGGTGACCGCAACGCCGTCGCGGATATGGGCGTTGATCGTACCCTGAATTTCAATGCTGTTTTTCAGGGCTTTCATCAGCTGCAGCGGGCTTTTTTCGGAGATCATCACGCCCGGGGCATTTTCAACGGTGTCGCTGACCTTAACAGGGGAAGAATGAGGGTCAACCCAAAGCGCTTTACCTGACTTGGCCAGCTTTTCAATATGCGGCGCGAAGTCTTCCAGCGGATGCAGGCGGACATCGGCGCCGATCCAATCTTTTGTCTCCTGCGCGACCTTGGCCGCGTCCACATACCAGTCCAGACTGCCGTCCTTGTGGGCAATGGCATAGGACAGCACGAAGGGGGTGCAGGGAACGTCGTTGCCGCGGACGTTGAGCAGCCAGCAGATTTCTTCCGGCAGGGTGACGGCCAGAGCATCCGCGCCTTTCAATTTCAGGACAGCGGCGAGTTCCCGGCGTTTTTCATCGGAAGGCTTGCCGGAGAATTGTAGCGGGTGCGGCACGGCGGGTGTCATCGGGGCCGCGGGGCGGCCCTGCCATGCGGCGTCAAGAGGGTCGCTGTCGAGAAGGACAAGCGCCCCCCCTGCCTTTTTAACGGCATCCTGCAGTTTTTTGACTTCAGTCGGGGTATGCAACCAAGGGTCAATGCCAAAACGGCCCCCGGGCGGAAGATTCTTTTCGATCCATTCGGCGGGGGTGAGGGTGGGGGTTGGAAGTTGGCCCTCTGCCGTGCTGCAAATCTCGAAATCCGTCGCGCTGACTTCATCGCGGGCTTGTATTGTATAGCGGCCATCGGTAAAAAACGCCGCCTTGTCCTGCGTGACGACAGCTGAACCGGCGGAGCCTGTAAAACCCGTCGCCCATTCCAGCCGGGAATTACTGGCGGGAACATATTCGCCCTGAAATTCATCGGCGCGGGGAATGTAAAATCCGTCAATCCCGCGTTTCTGCATTTCAGCGCGAAGTTCAGAAAGCCTTTTGCCTGTCATCGTTTTTTTCCTTACCCAGAGATATCCATGTTACTTCATGTTTGTTATTATAAAGGTGAAGAACGAAAGAGCCAGAGGTTTCAAGGAATTCTTTTATCGCATTATAATCCGTTTCGCCTTGAAACTTAAGGGTGCAGACCATGTTACGGGCAAGGCCGGAGTCCTGCCATGCCCTGACAAGGCGTAACAGGCGTTCAGGATAGCAGATGATGTCCGAAAACAGCCAGTCCACGGGGCCGATGTCGGCCGGTTTCAGGGCAAAGGCGCTCTGTTGAACGAATTTTATGCGGGGGAGTTTCGCGATATGCGGGGCGAGGGGCGCTTTGTCCACGCTGATGACATGGGCGCCAAGGCTTTGCAGTACCCATGTCCAGCCGCCGGGACAGGCGCCAAGGTCAACGCAGGTTTCCCCCGCCTTGGGAAATTTTTGCAGGCGCATCAGGGCTTCCCAGAGTTTCAGATAGGCGCGGTTGGGCGGTTCGTCCTTGTTTTCTTCAAAGATCCAGGCACCGTTCGGCAAGGGGCTGGAACAGGAAGGGGAAGCCAGCAGCAGATTTTCGCGCAACATCGTCCATGATCCCAAGGGCGCCTGCGGTAGCGGAGAAGGGAATTTTAACGGTTTGGCCGAAACATGGGGCAGTTTTTCCTGCAATAGCTTGCTGCGGCGGTGGAAATCAAACATATAGTTTGACCAGTTGCGCTGGATATCACGCAGTTTTTTTGCGCCGTCGCCGATGGAGTCAATCTCGATAAAGCGCGGATTTTGCCAGATGTTGTCGGCCCAGAGCACCTCACGCGGCGGGCCCTTTGCAAGGACAAGGCGGCCATGTGTTTCAAGGACATCTGCTCCCAGTTCGCGCAGCAGCTCGTCAGTGAATCCTTCCGGAGCCAGATAGGCGGTGAAATTATCAATCATGGCGCGGAAGTTTGTGGAAGGATGGCTTGATTATTTTTTTGTTTCCTAAAAAAACATGAGCAACATCACACTCTGCCATGATTTTCTGGCAGACGCAGTCGTTTATCAGGAGCTCTTGCAGATCATGGAGTTCTGATTGTGCGGAGATCAAAAATTTTTTCTGCATCTCGATTTTTTCGGTATCGGCGGCAGGTAAAGGATAGGAAAGATAAATATGTTGTTCTCTGCCATAGAGGGTAACAATTAAAATACGTTCGGTAGTCCCGCTTTTGATATTTCCTGCAAAAACGGTATGTCTGGAGAATGCAAGGTGCTGTGCCGTGGGCTGGACAACTTCAATCGAAACATCAAGTCCGGCTTGCTGAAGGGCGTGAATGGCCAAGCTGATTTTTTTGAGGGTGTCCGTGATACCAACTTCTTCCCATTGTGTCAGATATCGGGATTTGAGTTTATTAAACTGCGCCGTGATTTTATTTTCTGTATCGGGTTTCATCTGGCGATTTCCTTACGGGGCGGGCTTAAGCATGTTCTTGCGCAGTTTGCGAGTGCCTTCAAAGGCTTCCGCAATATCGCTTTCGAAAATAACCTCGTTGCGGGCGGAAAAGCGGATAATTTCTTTCTGGAACTTGATCAGGGCATCGGGATCTTGATTGAGGTCATAGATATTGGAGCGGATGACGGTTTTTATCGTGCCATCAGATAGGGACATATCCATGCCATCGTGGCGGATGTCCAGCTCGGACAGCGCCAGTTTCAGGCAGGCGCCCGTCCTGTCCTTGACGGCGATTGCCAGCAGGCGCTCGTTCGCGCCGATGCGCACAATGCCTTCAATGGGAACGGTTATGCCTTTGGGAAACATGCGGAAGGCCAGGTTGGAGACGTCGCCGGTAATGTTCAACGAAACATCCAGTCCGGCTGCGCGCATATCATGAAAAATCTGGCTGAGCTGCTGCAGGAGCGGCAGGAATTTTGCTTCATTGCCCCACTGATGAAAGTCGTTTTTTCTTTCATTGAATTCTTCGGCAATGCTTTTTATGTCGAGGCGTTTCATGCGCGGGCTCCTGACCGCCAATATACCATAATTATGACTCAATTCAATATGAAAAATATAAGCGATATCAAAGGCTTGCTGCACAGGGGGATTTACGATAGAAATAAATCTATGCAAAACAGCGAAGTATTTATGTCCGGTCAGCGGACAAAAAAAGCCCATGTTATCGTTGTCGGTAATGAAAAGGGCGGGTCTGGCAAGTCGACGGTCGCCATGCATCTGGCGGTGGGGTTGCTGCGTTTGGGGTATAGCGTCGGCACGGTCGATCTCGACAGCCATCAGGCGACCCTGACCAGCTATTTCAAGAACCGCTGGCAGTATATGCGTGAAACGGGGGAGAATATTCCATCCCCTGAACATGTGCATATTGATCGGGCCGATGGTGCCGATGTCATGGTCAACCGCGATGAAGAGCGCTGGCGGGTAGAAGCTGTGCTGGCGGAGCTTTCCGGCAAGGATTTCATCGTTGTGGACACGCCGGGCAGTGATCGCTATATGGGCGTGATCGGCCATTCATTTGCCGATACGCTGGTGACGCCGTTGAACGACAGCTTTCTGGATCTTGATGTGCTGGTGCGGCGCGATGCCGATACGCGCGAGATGACCGGGCCGAGTATTTATACGCAGATGGTGCAGGACCTGAAAATCCAGCGGCAAAAGCGGGATGGCGGCACGATCAACTGGTTTGTGATGCGCAACCGTTTGAGCGCGCTTAACACAAAGAACAAGGAAGACGTGGGCAGCATTCTTGCGTCCTTGCAAGGACGTTTCGGCTATGCATTGGCTCCCGGCTTCAGCGAGCGTGTCATTTTCCGCGAACTGTTCCTGCAGGGGCGGACATTGCTGGATCTGCGCGAAGGCGACCGTCATAGCATGAGCCTGTCCAATGTCAACGCAAGGCAGGAAGTGCGCCATCTGGTGCGCATGATATTGCCGCAAAAAGATGTTTCCACGTTGTCACTTCTGAAAACCTATTGAGGTCTTTTCATGCCATCGCACACATTCGATAACAGCATCCTGCGCGAATATGATATCCGCGGGGTGGTCGGGGAAACGCTGACGGAGAAGGATTGCTATTTTATTGGCCGGGCTTTTGGCACGCTGGTGCGGCGGCGGGGCTGGAAAACGGTGGCGGTGGGCTATGATGGCCGCGCCAGTTCTCCGGCTTTCGCCGGCAAGGTTATTCAGGGGCTTGTCGATTGCGGGATCACCGTAACGAATATTGGCCTTGGCCCCACGCCGATGACCTATTTTGCGATGAAATCGCGCGGGCTTGATGCGGCGGTGATGGTTACCGGATCGCATAGTCCGCTTTCCTATAACGGCATCAAAATGGCCTATAAGGACGGGCCATTTTATGGCGCGATGGTGCAGAGCATCGGGCAACTGGTTGCCGCCGCGGATTTTGAATCCGGCGCGGGCAGCGTCGCGGTTGTTGATGTGCAGGACGCCTATGTCGATCGTTTGTTGCAGGACTTTGAAGGCGGGCGGGAATTGACCGTGGCCTGGGATAACGGCAACGGGGCGGCGGGAGAAATCGTCCGGCGTCTGACGCAAAGGCTGCCGGGCAAGCATATCCTGCTGTTTGACGAGATTGACGGTACTTTTCCCAATCACCATCCCGATCCGACGGTTGCAAAAAATCTGGTCGATCTGCAAAAAGCCGTGCGCGACAACAATTGCGACATTGGTCTCGGCTTTGACGGAGATGCTGACCGTATCGGCGCTGTGGATGAAAACGGCGCCATTCTCTGGGCCGATATTCTCATGGCGGTTTATGCGCAGGAAGTTCTGGCAGCGTATCCGGGCGCAACGGTGATCGCCGATGTCAAATCAAGCCGTGTGTTGTTTGATGAAATCGCCAGACTGGGCGGCCAGCCCGTGATGTGGAATACGGGCCATTCCCTGATCAAGGCTAAAATGCTGGAAACCGGCGCGCCGCTGGCCGGAGAGCTGGCCGGGCATATTTGTTTTGCGGACAAATATTATGGGTTTGATGATGCTCCTTATTGCGCGATCCGGCTGCTGAATATTTTGGCCAAGGCGGGCAAGCCCTTGTCTTCTCTGGTTTCCCACTTGCCGAAAATGCATAATACGCCGGAAGTGCGGTTCCATGTTCCGGCGGCGCGAAAATTCCAGATTGCGCCGGAAATCAGGCAGCGTTTACGAAATGATAATCAAAAGGATGTATCAATAAACGACATTGACGGGGTGCGTGTCACGACGCCCGAGGGCTGGTGGCTGATGCGTCCGTCAAATACGGAAGATGTTCTGACGATACGGGCCGAGGGATTTTCGCCAGAGGGCCTCGAAAGACTGAAGGCGCAATTGATTGAACAGCTAAGCCAGAGCGGGATAGATTCCCCGTTCTGATCGTAAAAGGAAGAGAGGCCGCCATGGAAGTAATGCTGCACACGCGCGTGATGGAATTGATGGCGTCGCGAATCTGCCACGATCTGGTGAGCCCGGTGGGGGCGATCAGCAATGGCGTCGAGCTGATGGAGGAACTGGGCGAGGATGCAGGCGCTGAAGCTATGCAGCTCATTGCCAGCAGCGCGCAGCAGGCCTCTATCCGCCTGAAGGCTTTTCGGTTGAGCTATGGTGCGGCAGGGACGGATAAAAACATCGGATTCAAGGATGTCAGGGATGTGTTCATCGATCTTTTGACGTCAGGCCGCGTGCAGGCGGAATTTGAACCGGAGCTGGGCGTTAAATTCTCCATGCCGCCGCGCGGCTTCTTCAAGTGCCTTTTGAATCTCATGATTCTGGCCGAGGAATGCAATCATGGCGAGGGAAAAATCGCGGTGACCGCGCTGGAGGGAAACAAGGGGATCAAAATTCTGGTGACCGGGAACAATGCTAGTTTCCGCGATGGTACGGAAATGGCGCTGAAAGGGGAGACAGAGGCGGAAGACCTCGACCCCCGCTCCGTGCATGCCTATATTACCGGAAAATTCGCCGCGCATTTCGGTTTCGGGATTTCCTGGCAGGCGCAAACCGATTTCGGACGGCTGGAATTCCAACTGACATTCTGATGACCGGGTCCGCCTTATTCCGGCAATACCTGCAGAGGCCGGTATGAGCCTGTGATATTTATCCGAAGCTTATGAAAAGATTACGTTTTTTATATTCTCCGTGATAATAGAAACTTAATGAATTCGCGTCATCCTGTTAAGAGGCGTCCGGAGCTAATGAACGGGCGGGTCTGGTTTTATTTTTGGGGTATGTGAGCATGGATGATCTGATTCAAGAATTTCTCGCCGAAACAACAGAAAGCCTGAATGCGCTGGATCTTGATATCGTCAAGCTGGAGCAAAATCCGAATGACAAGGATTTGATCGGGCGCATTTTCCGTCTGGTGCATACTGTCAAGGGGACTTGCGGCTTTCTGGGGCTCCCGCGACTGGAAAAAGTGGCGCACCATTCCGAGAATGTGATCGGGCGCTATCGCGATGGATCGCTGCAGGTGACGGAGAGCTCTGTTTCCCTCATCCTTGAATCTTTTGACCGCATCAAGACAATCGTTGCGGGAATCGCCGCAACAAGCACAGAGCCGGAAGGGGACGATAGCGATCTGATAGCGCGGCTGGATGCCGTCTATGAAGGGCGGGAGACCGTGGCTTCGGCCCCTGTCATCGCCGCTCCGGCAGATGTCCGGATCGAATCTGGGTCTGCCGAGGCACAGAATGCGCCGGTTCAGGATACGCCAAAGACGACGGTGGCAGGCGCGCCTGCTGCAGCGGCCCCGCCGGCTGCCGAGGATGCCTCTTCCAAATCCCTGCGCGTCAGCGTTGATGTGCTTGAAAACCTCATGACCATGGTGAGCGAGCTGGTGCTGACCCGCAACCAGCTTCTGCAGATTTTGCGTACACAGGAGGACAGCTCCTTTACCGCTCCGTTGCAGCGGCTTAACCATGTCGTGTCCGAGTTGCAGGAGGGGGTTATGCAGACCCGCATGCAGCCTATCGGAAATGCCTGGAGCAAGCTTCCGCGCATTGTCCGCGATATCAGCGTGGAGCTGGGAAAGAAAATAAATCTCGATATGCGCGGAAATGAAACGGAGCTGGACCGTCAGGTTCTGGATCTGATCAAGGACCCCCTGACCCATATGGTCCGTAACTCTGCCGATCACGGCATCGAAAAGCCGGAGGAACGCATTGCTACTGGAAAGCAGGAAGAAGGAACAATTCTTTTGAATGCTTTTCATGAGGGCGGGCATATCATTATCGAGATTTCCGACGACGGAAAAGGGCTAAACACGGATAAAATCCGCAAAAAAGCGATTGAAAACGAGGTCGTGACGGAAGATCAACTCAAGAATATGACCGAGCAGCAGATACAGCAGTTTATTTTTGCGGCCGGGTTCTCTACCGCCGAGAAAGTGACTTCCGTTTCCGGGCGCGGGGTTGGCATGGATGTTGTGCGGACGAACATCGAGAAGATCGGCGGCACGATTGAAATGAAATCCATCTTTGGCAAAGGAACGACGTTTACCATCAAGATACCGCTGACTCTGGCCATCGTCTCGGCCCTGATTGTCGAGGCGGGCAATGAACGCTATGCCGTGCCGCAGTTGAGCGTGCGGGAGCTGGTGCGGCTGACACGGGATGGCGAGAACAAGCTGGAGAATATTCACGGGACACCGGTCATGCGTTTGCGCGACCGTTTGCTGCCGCTGGTTTCCCTGCGGCAGGTTTTGCGGATGGAGGAAAGCGGCGAGAACGAGAGCAGCCGTCAGGTGATCGTGGTACAGGTGGGAACGAATTCCTTCGGCATTATCGTTGACAGGGTCTTCGACACCGAGGAAATCGTGGTCAAGCCGGTTTCGCCCATTCTCAAGGGAATCCGCATTTTTTCCGGCAATACCATTCTCGGGGATGGGAGCGTCATCATGATTCTGGATCCGAACGGAGTTGCGTCGACGATGGGCGGCATGGCCGGAAGTCAGGCAGAGAGGGAGATGGGCGCCGGTGCGCACGCAGCGCGCGAGGCCGAAGAGAAAACGTCCTTGCTGGTTTTCCGTGCGGGAGACGGGGCGCCGCGTACGGTGCCGCTGTCTCTGGTATCGCGACTGGAAGAATTTGATGTCAAAAAGATCGAAACTTCCGGCCAGCAAAAGGTTATTCAGTATCGCGGACGCCTGATGCCGCTTATCCCCTTCTCCGACCGCATGAATATCAAGAGCGAGGGGCTGCAGTCCGTTCTTGTCTTCTCCGACCGCGAGCGCTCGATGGGGCTGATGGTTGATGAAATTATCGATATTGTGGAGGAAAAAATCGATGTCCAGATTTCCTCCGATGGAAACTTTGGCTTGCTGGGCAGCGCCATCATTAACGGACAGGCAACGGACGTTATTGATGTCGGCCATTTCCTGTCCATTGCGCATAATGACTGGTTCGGGAGCGCGGGGGAAATGAAATTCGAGCACAAAGGCGGGCAGAAGCGTGTGCTGCTGGTCGATGACAGTCCGTTCTTCCGCAACATGCTGTCGCCGATGCTGGGCGTCGCGGGGTACAAGGTTACCTGTGTCAAGGATGCGGAGGAGGCTTTGCGGCTCTGTCAGGCGGGAGATAAATTCGACATCATTGTCAGCGACATAGAAATGCCGGGAATGAACGGATTTGATTTCGCCAAAAAAATCAGGGCAGAGGACAGTCACTGGAAGGCAGTGCCGCTGGTGGCGCTTTCCTCCCACGCCACGCCGCAGGATCTCGACCGGGGCAAGGCCGCCGGATTTGATGATTATGTCGCAAAATTTGACCGTGAAGGTCTGTTACGGTCTCTGGCGCAAAAAGGAGAAGCAGCATGACGGCAGCAGAAGGAAAAGCAACCGGCGATGGGAGCAGTAGGGAATTTCTGACCATGGTCGTGGATAACCAGATGTTCGGCATTCCGGTTCTGCAGGTGCAGGACGTACTGGGAGAGCAACGTGTCACGCGGGTGCCGTTGTCACCCCCGGAGATTGCGGGGTCCCTGAATCTGCGCGGACGTATTGTAACGGCTGTTAATTTACGCCGTCGCTTGCGGCTTCCGGATATTCCCGAGGGGCAAAAAACCATGAGCGTCGTGGTAGACCATCATGGCGAGCTATACAGTCTGATTGTGGACAGCGTGGGAGAAGTTCTGTCTCTGCCGGATAGCGATTTTGAAAAAACACCGGCAACGCTGGACGAAAACTGGAGGCAGGTTGCGACAGGGATATATCGCCTGAAAGATAATCTTCTGGTTATTCTTGATGTTTCCGGTATGCTGGATGCACTGGGACGCAGGGATGAGCGGGTAGCCTGATGGGGGATTGAAGCATGAAGACCTGTCTGATTGTTGATGACAGCCGCGTTGTTCGCAAGGTCGCGCGCAAGATACTCGAAGAACTGGGCTTCTCCTGCACCGAGGCGGAAGACGGACAAAAGGCGTTTGAGGCCTGTATGGGAGCCATGCCGGAGACGATACTGCTGGACTGGAACATGCCTGTCATGAACGGCATAGAGTTTCTGCGGAAATTGCGCGCCGCGCCAAGCGGCGATGTCCCGAAAGTTGTGTTCTGCACGACGGAAAATGATTTTTCCTTCATTCAGGAAGCGCTGACCGCTGGCGCTAACGAATATATCATGAAGCCTTTTGACAGCGATATTATCCAGAGCAAATTCCAACAGATCGGTGTACTGTAAGGAAGGACTCGCAAGGCAGGTAATGACAATTCAATCTTCAGTTTCAGACCCCTCTGCCGCCGACCCCGTCCGTGTCATGGTTGTCGATGATTCTGCCGTTATCCGGGGCTTTCTTTCCCGTTTTATGGAGGCGGATCCGACAATCCGGGTTGTCGCGTCGGTGGCCAACGGGCAGCTGGCGCTGAGTTCTCTGGATCGCACACCCGTCGACGTTGTTGTGCTTGATATTGAAATGCCGGTGATGGACGGCTTGACGGCCTTGCCGCTGATTTTAAAGAAAGCCCCTGCGGTGCAGGTAATGATGGCCTCTACCCTGACCAAGGAGAACGCGCAGATCACGCTGCGCTGTCTCGAGGCGGGGGCGGCGGAATGCCTGGCCAAGCCGACCTCGCAGGAATTGGCGGCGTCATCGGCTTTCAAGCAGGATCTGGTCGAAAAAGTGAAGGCCTTGGGGATGGTGGCGCGCAAGCACCGGGGAGGAGGAATCGCTGTGTCAGCCGAAGGTGTTGTCCGGAGTACGGCAGTGCCGCAAAAACCTGCGGTGCCGCTTGCAAGGAAATTCGTCCTGCGCCCTGAAATTGCCAAGATCAGGCCGGATGTGATTGCCGTCGGCAGTTCTACGGGGGGGCCGCAGGCCTTGCTCCAGTTTTTCAGTGATTTGAAAAAGCCGCTGCGCCAGCCGGTGCTGGTCACGCAGCATATGCCGCCGACCTTTACGGCGATTCTGGCCGAGCATATTACCAAGCAGTCGGGGATTCCCTGTAAAGAGGCAGCGGCCGGAGATGTTGTCGAAAATGGCCATATCTATATCGCGCCGGGAAACTATCACATGACGGTAAAAAAAGACGGCTTGAAGCGTGTTATTGCCCTTAATCAGGATCCGCCTGAAAATTTCTGCCGCCCTGCTGTCGATCCGATGCTGCGGAGTGTTGTTGAGGCCTATGGCCGCAAGATTCTGGTTGTGATTTTAACGGGTATGGGCTCCGATGGATTGAAGGGAAGCCAGAAAGTCATAGAAGCCGGCGGCACGGTTCTGGCGCAGGACGAGGCAACCAGTGTCGTCTGGGGCATGCCGGGAGCCGTCGCGATGGCGGGTGTTTGCACGCAGGTTCTGCCGCTGGGGTTGCTGGCGAAAGCCGTGCGGGACTATGCCGACCAGATGGAGGGCTTTGCATGAACGCTCTCGATTTCAAGTTTTTTGAAGATTTTCTCAAGCGTGAATCGGGTCTGATTATTACGCCGGAAAAGACGTATCTGCTGGAGTCGCGCCTTTTGCCGGTTGCGTCGCGTTTTGGCATACAGGGGCTTGAAAATCTGGCGGCGCGGATGCGGCAGGCGAAGGAAGCGGATCTTCTCCGTGCCGTTGTCGAGGCGATGACAACGAACGAGACGTCATTTTTCCGCGATAACACGCCATACCAGCGGCTCAGGGAAGATATTCTGCCGCCGGTGATCAAGGCACGGGCGGCGACACGCAGTTTGCGCATTTGGTCAGCCGCCTGTTCCAGCGGTCAGGAGCCTTATTCTATTGCAATGCTTTTAAAAGAGTACGGGCCAGCGCTGGCGGGGTGGAAAATAGAGATTGTGGCAACAGATCTTTCCCTTGATATTCTGGCACAGGCAAAATCCGGCATTTATACGCAATTCGAGGTGCAGCGCGGACTACCCATCCAGATGCTTGTCAAGTACTTCACGCAGGCAGGGGACAGGTGGAGCGTCAAGCCGGAATTGAAGGATATGGTGACCTTTAAAACAGCTAATCTGCTGCAGGATATTAGCGGTCTGGGGCAGTTCGACATTGTTTTTTGCCGGAATGTCCTGATTTATTTCGATGTGCCGACAAAGGCCAAAGTGTTGGGTTCCATCAAAGGGGTACTGCGGCAGGATGGCGCTTTATTCCTTGGCGGCGCTGAAACGGTTATCGGCATTACGGACATGTTTAAGACGGTGCCGGAATTAAAGAGCGTGTATCTGCGCAATGACAGCACTTTTGCATTGCCCGCCAAGGCGGCCGCGCCCGGAGCGACGGGGCAGGCTGCCGCCAAGTAGGAAAGAATACGGGGGCGATGACAGGGCATGCGCGGGTCCGGTATAAAGACGGTTATTCTCGATCCCGGCGTGGGTTTCAGCATTCGAAATGTTCTTCTTTTCGCCGCGGGAAACAATCCCCTTGGCCTCTATGCCTGTTTGGTGGCGGCGCTGGCGACTGTTGCGGTCAAGCTGCTCGCCGTTGCAAACCCCCGCGCTCTTCCGGTGCGGGTGCTGGACCCCAGAATGACGCTGTGGATTATCAGCGCCGCGCTGCTGCTGACGGCGGCGGGGGCTTTGTTACAGGGGGAATTTCTTGCGGCAATGGCAGGCGTGTTATTTGCCACCGGAAATGTTCGGATCGCCGAGAGTCTCTCTACTGCCGGACGGGGGGAGAGCGGCTTGCTCTCCTTGCTTTTCAAGAGGCCGGATATCTACCTGAATGCAGGAACGGCGGTGGCTTGCCTGATGGCAGGACAGGCGGCTTTGTGGGTGTTGCCGTTGATATTCGTTTCCACGTTGATCACGCTGTATAATGCCTGGTTTGAAAAGCCGGAATATAGCGGTTATCCGAAAACAATCATTGCCGCAGCTACACTGACGTCTGCCGGGATCGCTTTTGCAAACGCCGGTATTCTGATCGGATTCTCCCACATTCTGGGAGCCGCTATTCTTTTCGGGGTGGAACGGCGTCTGGTTCGCACGTCATCCCGCGGCTGAGCAGTTCTGCCGCGACGGCAATGGCGATTTCGCGCGGCAGCTTTCCGTTCATGCCCGGAAGCCCGATGGGACAGGAGAATTTTTCCAGTGCGGCAGCGGATACCTTGGCTGCGGCGAGCCGCTTGCGGAACCGGGCGGATTTTGTATGGGAGCCGATCATGCCGAGCCAGCCGCATTTCGCGTCCTTGAGGGCGGCGAGGACGATTTCAAAATCAAGGGTATGGCTATGGGTCATGACAAGGATATAGGTATCTGTGGAAACGTCTTTCAGCTTGGCCAGAGGCCGCGTGGTAACGATCTTCTCGCAGTTGGCGGGAATTTCGGTCGGGAATTCCGCCGCTCTTTCATCAATCCATTTGATTTTAACGGGCAGGTTTTCCAGCACCCTGACGACTTCCCGCCCGACATGGCCTGCGCCGAAAAGCAGCAGGGTTTTGCGGGGGGAGAGGAAAGGCTCGAGCAGCAGGGTTACAGCGCCGCCGCAGCATTGCGCGAGGGCGGGGCCGAGGGCGTATGATTTGATGCGGGAAGTGTCTGTCGCGGCGGAGAGCAGTTTCCGCGCTTCCTCTACGGCCTGAAATTCCAGATTGCCGCCGCCGATGGTGCAGAAAATCCTGTCTGCCGTGACGATCATCTTGGTGCCGGCTGCGCGCGGGGTGGAGCCTTTGGCTTCAATAACGGTGATCAGCACGCAGGGAGTCTCGGCTACGGCAAGCGCGGCAAGCGCGGAAATCCAGTCGGCGCTCACGATGTCAGGCTCCGCAGCACTTCTTCCGGCGTTGCCGGTGCGTTCAGCCGCGGATTTTCGCGGATAGCCGCGATGGCATCACGGAGGGCCAGAAAGACGGAAATGCCGTGCATCAGCGGCGGTTCGCCAACGGCTTTGGAACGATAAACGGTGTCCTCGCTGTTCTCCGTATCAAAAAGCGTCACGCGAAAGTCCGGCGGAATATCCCGTGCCGTCGGTATTTTATAGGTGCTGGGCGCGTGGGTCTTGATTTCGCCTTTGGCATTCCACCAGAGTTCCTCCGTTGTCAGCCAGCCGGTTCCCTGCACAAAGCCGCCTTCGATCTGCCCGATATCAAGCGCGGGATTGATCGAGCGGCCTGCATCGTGCAGGATGTCGCTACGCAGGATTTTATATTCGCCGGTCAATATGTCGATAATCACTTCCGAGACCGAGGCGCCATAGGCGAAGTAAAAGAAGGGGCGTCCGCGCGCCGCCGCCCTGTCCCAGCTGATTTTTGGCGTTTTATAAAATCCGGTGGAGGACAGCGAGATACGGTTGCTGTAGGCAAGCTGGATAAGCGCCTCGAAGGGCAGGACATGCGGGCCGATATAGACCTGATCTGCGGCAAAGCGGATATCCTGTGAGGTGACGTTAAACTGTGCCGTGGCGAAAGCGATCAGGCGGTTTTTGATTTCCTGCGCTGCCGCTTCCGCTGCCTTGCCGTTCAGGTCTGTGCCGCTCGAGGCGGCGGTGGCGGAGGTGTTTGGCACTTTGCCGGTGCTGGTGGCGGTAATCCTGACACGCTCCAGCCCGATGCCGAAAACATCCGCGACAATCTGGCATATTTTGGTGTGGAGCCCCTGCCCCATTTCGGTGCCGCCGTGATTGAGCTGCACGCTGCCGTCCTTGTAAACGTGGATCAGGGCGCCCGCCTGATTGAGCATGGTCAGGGTGAAGCTGATGCCGAACTTGACGGGGGTGAGGGCTATGCCTTTTTTCAGGAAACGGTTTTGCGCATTGAAACTGCGGATTTTTTCAACGCGCGCGGCATAGTCGGCGGATTTTTCGAGCTGCGCAAGGATATCCTGTGTGATGTTGTCCTCGACATCCATGTAATAATGGGTCGTGGCCCGCGTGCCGCGTCTGGTTTTGTGGTCGTAAAGATTGGCCTTGCGGACAGCGAGCGGGTCTTTGCCCAGTGCGCGGGCGATATCGTCCATGATGTATTCGATGGCCAGCATGCCCTGCGGCCCGCCGAAGCCGCGAAAAGCCGTGTTGGAAACCTTGTTTGTCCTGCAGCGATAGCTGGTGATCGTCGCGTTGCCGAGGAAATAGCAGTTGTCGCTGTGGAACATGGCGCGGTCGGCAATGGCGTTCGACAGGTCGGCGGACATGCCGCAGTTGACAAGGTGCCGGATTTCGATCCCGCCGATCACGCCGTTGTCGTCGAATCCGGCTTTATAATCGACGTGGAAATCGTGCCGTTTGCCGGTCATGATCATGTCATCGTCGCGGTCAAGGCGCAGCTTGACCGGATGGCTGGTTTTACGCGCCAGCAGGGCGGCGATGCAGGCAAAAAGCGAGGCCTGACTTTCCTTGCCGCCGAAAGCGCCGCCCATGCGGCGGACTTCGACTGTAACGGCGTGTTCGGGAATATTCAAAACTCTGGCAATCAGGTGCTGGACTTCCGCGGGATGCTGGGTCGAGGACCAGCAATGCATTTCGCCTTTTTCTCCGGGGGTTGCCAGCGCGATCTGCGTTTCCAGATAGAAATGATCCTGTCCGCCGATATCAAGCGCGCCGGTTATGACGTTTTTGGCGGTTTTGAGACCCGCCGTGCTGTCGCCAATGGCCATCACATAAGGATCGCTGATGAATGATTTTTCCCGCAACGCGGTGTGGACGTCAAGAATGGCCGGGAGCTCTTCATAAAGGACGACGGCAAGCCCTGCGGCGCGGCGGGCGATTTCCGGCGTGATGGCCGCCACGGCCAGAACGGACTGGCCGGCATAAAGCACTTCTTCAGCGGCAAAGACCGGGTCGCCGTGCGTGACGGGGGCGACATCGTTGACACCCGGAATATCTGCCGCCGTCATGACCGCATAGACCCCCGGAATATGGCAGGGGGCGGTATCCAGTTTTTTGATCCGGGCATGCGCATGCGGGCTTTTCAGGATACAGGCATGGAGGCAGCCGGCGGGCTCGGGAATGTCGTCGGTATAGATCGCGCTGCCCGTGACGTGCAGTTCCGCGCTGTCGTGCGCAAAGGGTTTCCCGCAGCTGCTTTCTTCAGGGGGCTGCATAGTCATAGACCCTTGTTTTGCTGCCGGTTGTTTCATTGTACAGGCGATAGAGCAGGTTGGCGCAGACCTGCTGCCGGTAGGCGGCGCTGGCGCGCATGTCTGTCAGGGGCGAAAATTCGTCTTTCAAAACCGCCATGGCCTGACAGGCGGTTTCCTCGGTCCATTCCTTTCCGGTCAGGAAATTTTCGGTTTGCAAGGCGCGTTGCGGTATTCCCGCCATGCCGCCGAAGGCGATACGCGCGGCGGTGACGGTTCCGGCATCAAGGGAGAGCGCAAAGGCGCCGCAGACGGCGGAAATATCCTGATCAAACCGTTTGGAAACTTTGTAAACCTTGAACAGCAGATTGTCTGGCTTCGCCGGAATAATGATTTTCTCGATGAATTCTCCGGGGGCCTTGTCCTGCTTTTTATAGGCGAGGAAGTAATCTTCAAGTTCCAGCATGCGTGTTCCGGATTTCGCGCGGAGAATAATTTTCGCGTTTAGGGCGATAAGGGGCGGCATGCCGTCGCCAATGGGCGAGCCGTTGGCGATATTGCCGCCGAGGGTGCCAAGGTTCCTGATTTGCCGCGAGCCGATCCGGCGCAGCAGTTCCGCCACGCTTTCGTCATAGGCAGCCAGTGCAGCAAAGGCATCGCTATAGGTGACGGCGCTCCCGATTTCAAGTCCGGCCGAGGTTTTGCAGATATCATGCAGTCCCGTGACATGGCCGGTATAAATGATGGTTCTCAGTGTACGGTGCTGTTTCGTCACCCAGAGTCCGATATCAGTGCCGCCGGAAAGCAAAACGGCGTCCGGCATGTGGTCGAGCAGGGCGCTGAGCTCTTCAGGGGTGCGCGGAGAAAAGAATTTTCCGTCGCACTCATAGGTGAACATGTCGTCGCGCTGCAAGGCCTGCAGACGGGCCGGGTCATCGTCGAGCTCAAGTGGCGCCGCTTGGCTGGCCTGCCGTGCCGCCGCAAGAATGGGTTTATAGCCTGTGCAACGGCAGAGGTTTCCGGCAATGGCGTCCTGAATATTTTTTTCGCTGGGCGTGGATTCCTCCTGTAGAAGGGCGCTGAGCGACATGACAAAGCCGGGGGTGCAGAAGCCGCATTGCGCGCCATGACAGTCCGCCATGGCTTTTTGTACCGGATTCATTTTCAGGTGTTCGACGGTAAGCAGGCTGCGCCCATCCAGCGTCGGCAGCAGCATCAGGCAGGCGTTCACCGCCTTGTGCCGGATCTGACCGCCGGCCAATTCCCCGATGATGACGGTGCAGGCCCCGCAGTCGCCCTCGGCGCAGCCTTCCTTTGTGCCGGTCAGTCTTTCCTGTCCGCGCAGGTATTGAAGAACGGTGGTTTCCGGCGGCAGGCCGGAAACTTCACGCGGTTCTCCGTTGAGGAGGAATTTTATCTTGTGTGACATGGGGGCATTCTACGGAAATCCGCAGGCCATGTCCAAACGAAAGCGAATATTCAGGGGCAGGCCTGCTGAAAAGAAAGAGTGTAAAAATTACCTTTTTTTGAGGAGGCGGGGGGTGAAAAAAGTGGTTGGGGTGCCAGGGATCGAACCTGGGAATGGCGGTACCAAAAACCGCT
>CAYWIT010000020.1:5935-46471 GCA_964458415.1 uncultured Rhodospirillaceae bacterium | reverse complement strand
ACAGAACTACCTAACCGTTCTACTGACGGAGCCCTCTAAAAATGGGGGGATTACACCCGCATGATGATGCTGGAATTGCGCAAGGATCCGCATCTGGCGGCGCTGATGAGCGCCGAATTCCAGATGCGCAATAAATGGCTGGTTGAATGCTCCGTCAACCGCGAGATCAACCGGACCGAGCAATACCTTGGCCATTTTTTGGGCCGGCGGGGCGCCGCGCATTTTTTGACACGTTTGGCACAAAATCCGCAAGCCACGGGGGCGCGTATGTTCCCCGACGCCGCTGCCGCCAACAAACCGATTTTTTACGCCAAAAACAGCAAGGGGAAACTTGTGCCGCGTTCCCTGCGCGAGATTTATAAAGTGCTCGACCGTAAATTCGACAAAGGCACGTTTGAGGACAAAGGCATACCCGAGGAACTTTCCACGGATAAAATCGCCGCGGCAAAAGCACCCCCCGCCCCGCCGCAACCGCCGCTCTAAATTACGCCGCCACCTGTTTCTTTTCGTGTTCGACAGCCGCAGCACAACGGCCACAGAGGCCCTGATGATGCGGGTCATGACCGGTATCATCAGCATATTTCCAGCAACGCTCGCATTTCGTTCCGGCAGATTTCTCGAATACGACGCCAACGCCCGCCACATCCGGCAGCGTAAAAGCGCCTTCCGGCGCATCGCCCTCGGCCACTTCGATGCCAGAGGTGATGCAAACATCCGCGAAGGAAACAGATTTCAGGGTGGCCGCCAAAGCCTTGTTCGCCACATAAACTTTCGGGGCGGCCTCAAGCGAGGATCCGATTTCCTTGGCGGCACGGCGAAGCTCGAGCGCGCCTGTCACCACCGAACGCACAGCAATAATTTTCGACCATTCCTCCGCCAGCACAGGCGCCAGCCACTCCGCCGGAACATCCGGCAGGCGCGACAGATGGATGCTCTCCGCCGTGTCTTCCAGCGTCAGGCCTTTATAAGCCAGCCATGCTTCCTCTGCTGTAAAGCACAGCACAGGAGCCAGCCAATGACAAAGGCGCTGGAAGATATGATCCAGCACAGTGACGACCGCACGACGCTTGGCGCTATCCAGCGCCTCGCAATAAAGCGTATCCTTGCAGACATCGAAATAGAAGGCCGACAGGTCGCGCGCACAGAAATGATGAACCGTGGTAATCAGCCTGAGGAAATCGAAATCCGCGATGCACTGGCGCACAACCCCATCAATTTCGTGCAGCCGGTGCAGAACCCATTTGTCGAGATCGGCCAGATCCTTGTAAGCAATGCCCCCCTGTCCTTCACCCAGCGAGCCCAGCAGATAGCAGAAAGTACCGCGAATACGGCGATAAGTTTCGCTATACGCCTGCAGGATATTCTCGCCAAAACGCGTATCTTCGGTGTAATCCGAACCCACCACCCACAAGCGCAGGATATCGGCGCCGTACATTTCCATCAGCTTGACAGGCGACGTGACGTTGCCCTGCGACTTGGACATTTTATAGCCCTTCTCGTCGAGGATAAAGCCATGCGTTAAAACGGATTTATAAGGCGCCGCGCCGCGTGTGCCGCAAGAAACCAGCAGCGACGACTGGAACCAGCCGCGATGCTGGTCCGAGCCTTCCAGATAAAGATCGGCAGGCCATGCCAGCTCAGGCCGGGCACGCAGCACGAATTCCTGCGTGATGCCGGATTCCATCCAGACATCGACGATATCGGTGACCTGTTCGTAATCTTCGACCTTGTATTCCGCGCCAAGAAAATCGGAAACCGGACGGTTGAACCAGCTCTCCGAGCCATCTTTTTCAAAAATCTCGATAATGCGGTTCAGGACTTTTTCATCCCGTAACGGCTGTCCCGTTTTCTTTTCAACGAACAAAGCCAGCGGCACGCCCCAGACACGCTGGCGGCTGACACACCAGTCGCCACGCTGTGCGACCATTGCCCCAATACGGTTTTTGCCGCGCTCGGGAACAAAGCGGGTTTTTTCAATTTCGGCCAACGCGATTTTGCGCAGATCATTTTTCTCCATCGAGATAAACCATTGCGGCGTATTGCGGAAGATGACCGGCGCCTTGGACCGCCATGAATGCGGATAGCTGTGCGTAATCTGCGCCTTGGCCACCAGATTGCCCTCATCGGCAATCGCCTGTGTTACCAGCTTGTTGGCGGGGCCTTTCTTTCCCGCCGCCGTATAGACCTCGACGCCTGCGAACAGCGGTACGTTGTCGAAATATTTGCCATCACCCCCGACGGTGTGTGGCACCTCCACGCCATGTTTGATGCCAAGGCGATAGTCGTCCTCGCCGTGGCCAGGCGCGATGTGGACAAATCCCGTCCCCGTATCCGTCGTCACAAAATCGCCCGCCAGCATCGGCACGTCGAAATCGTATCCTTTGGCGTGGAGGGGGTGACGGCAGACGGCGCCTGCAAAGTCTAAGCCTTTGCCATGCCAGAAGACATTAGCATCACCTATTCCAGCACGCATCATCGTGGGCATAGCAAGATCATGCGTTACGATTAGTTTATCTCCAACTTTGGCAATACTGTCATCTTTAACAGACTCAACAGTAAACGCCACATACTCCATCTCCTCCCCATACGCCACCGCGCGGTTACCCGGCAAAGTCCACGGCGTCGTCGTCCAGATCACCACACTCGCGCCCTGTAATTCAGCCGGGCCACCGGATTTAACCGGAAACTTCACCCACACCGTATCCGAAGTATGGTCCTTGTATTCCACTTCGGCCTCGGCGAGCGCGGTTTGCTCCGGCACCGACCACATCACGGGCTTGGAGCCGCGGTAAAGCGCGCCGTTGAGCAGGAATTTGTGCACGGTCGCGGCAATCGTCGCTTCGGATTTTTTATCCATCGTGCGATAGGGGTTTTTCCAGTCGCCGAGAATGCCGAGCCGCTGAAACTCTCCCGATTGCGTTTCCACCCACTGCCCCGCAAAATCGCGGCAGGACTTCAGGAAGCCCACACGATCGGTATCCTTGGTATTGTTCTTGCCCTTGGAGCGATATTCTTCCTCCACCTTCCACTCGATTGGCAGGCCATGGCAGTCAAAGCCCGGCACCAGCGGCGCATCATAGCCCAGCATCTGATAACTGCGGCACACCACATCCTTGAGCACGGTGGAAAGCACATGGCCCAAGTGGATATGCCCGTTGGCAAACGGCGGGCCCATATGGAGGATGAATTTCTTGCGCCCTTCCGTTTTGGCGGCGGCGCGTTGACGGTCATAGAGCCCCATCTTTTCCCAACGGGCCAGAATCTGCGGCTCTTTCTGCGCAAGCCCTGCCCGGCGCGGAAAGTCGGTTTTGGGGAGATGGATGGTCTTGCTATAATCTGTCGTCATTTCAGCCTCGTGCTCCTATATTGCACTGAACAAAATGCCCCAGAATGGCGCCAAGGTCTACCATCGTTATTTTTTCATAAACAATAATTATTCGATTGTGGGCACAACCCTGCCCTTTTAGAGCCGAATTTGAAACGAGCTATACCTTGCCATCCCCCCGCAGAAGGAATTGTCGTTAACCATTAGCCCGCGCCGAAACAAGAAACTTGTCCACTTCTGTCTGTAGGACACCGTGCGCAACGATCCACAAGATTTGTTTTTGTTACGACCCGTTTTCTGGACCTCCACCCGTTGAAGCCGCCGGAAATGAATGGCAGAAAAATCATTGAAAGGTATGTGACAGGCAAGAGGATGCCTCGGCGTCAGAGGGGTTCGGTAACGACAAGACGCGCCGTTTTAGGGCGCGCCTTGCTATAGCTATTAATACCGCTGTTGTTAGTGAAAATGTATCGAAGATGGCGAGTCCTCGCTGTCCCAACGCGCCAGATCATTCACCGGTGCTTGCCGGGGAGAAGTCCCGTCCAGCTCCTTTGCGATCGCATGCATTCTTGCCCTGATGGTGCTTTTTTGCTTGAGCTCTTTCTCTTTGCTCGCCGCGATCAAAGCATTTCTCGCATCGGATTTAAAGTAACGCTGGATATTGGCATGCGGGTTAACAGGCTCTTGTTCAACGGTCGGCAGAGAGTCCATGCATCCCGTTTTTTCTGCCAGCTGTTGGATGGATCCGGCAAAGATGTTCGCTTGCTCTGCCATACCATCGACCTTAAGCTCCAGATGACGGACGGACTTGGAGACATGCGCAGCCTGGCCGTCAACAACCTCTACCTTTTTCTCCAGCTTATTCAGCATGTCGCCAAATAACCCCGTTTGCTTGGCGACCACCTCAAAGCCAGCTCTCAGGCGTTCAAATCCGATCCCGAGAACAAGGCTGGTTCCCACAGTCGCTACGGCGGCGAACACCGATAACGTGACAGACACCGCCAAGATAGTTTCTACGTTCAAAGTCATTTTTTTCCCTTTCTTTATAACCCCATGGACCAAGACATCGCCCGCCGGCAATCAGGCATTCTACAAAGTACGCTACATGATTGTCGCTTCTTCTGACGAAATCTCTTCGTCCACATTCTTTTTGTTCAAGGAGGAGGCAAACAGGAAACACACGATGTGAAAAGCATCCCGATTCTCCCCTACCCTTCACTTCCTATCTTAGGGAAGATTATTTAACATCCTGTGATTTTTGCTTTGTAAGAAAGGCAAATACATTTGAGTTTTATCTAAATTACGCCTTACATTTTATAGGTTTTAGATGTGACTTTCGACGGAGCTTAATCCAGATGTCCTTGCCAAAGGCCCGGCTCTGCCCAAAGATGTTCACAAAAATAATATACAAAGGGATCATGGCTAGGGTCAGGACCCATTAATCTCATGAATTCTACGCGAAGAAAAAATGCCGGACCGGCTATGAAAACGACGAGAAGCGTGTGGTGTCACACGGTTGAGGCGTTTGAAGACGCCCGGACGGCATTTTTACCGCGCCCGAAGGGTAGGAATACCAAGAACCATCTGCGGCGTCAAACTGTCTTGCTGTGGGATCCACCACATCTGCGCCAGTTTGACTTGCACCTGATCCTTGGTATTCCTATATAATTCCATGAAATTAATGAGTCCTGACCCTAAATAATAGCGACCGAAAACAGGCCACTAAATATCGAAAGCGGGATTTTGCGGATGGGTCCCGGGTTTTCTGATCGTGACACTCTCCGGCGAATGAATAAAACGGTCCGCACGGTCCACCGCCGCCTGCATGCGGGCCCGCAGCCCCGGATGGCTCTGATCGGCGATATCAATGGCAACATCTTCCCGTAGGCTCTCGATCCGCTCCAGCTGCAAAATAAAACTGCTCCGGTTAAAATGGGCGGCGTTCTGCAGCAATCCAAGGCAATCATCCACCATATCTTCCAGCATCAGGGTCTCGCGGGCATGTATCAAGACAAGCACTTCGTCTTTGGCAGGCACTTGCAACCTTGTAAATCCGTTCCAGCTTGAAGCTTCACTGTACAAAGCCGCCAGCCGTGGGGAGAATTTCCGTTCCAGCTCTTCCATCTGTTCGCCAGAACGATACAGGCGTTGTAACAATGCGACAGCGATAACTTCCGGATCGTTGGACGCCCCTGTCTCGACAATCATCTTTGCAATACCGACATTCACCTTCATCGGGCGCGCAAACGGATCATTCCTGATCAGCTCGGCCTTCATAAGATCATAAACCCCACGCACCGTTGGATGATCGGGCAGCCCGGTATTTTCAAAGCTGAGCTTTTCCTGCCGCCGCATGACCTCCTCTTCCAGTCCATCACGCACCGCAATGAATTTTATCAGGGCCTGCTCCAGCAGCAAGGTATCTTCCGTACCGTCCATGGCGGCCAGCATCAGAATTTCACAATCAGCGAGCGCTACTTTAATACTGCTGTAATCGGAATAACTCTCGCACGACACGACCTGCAGGGTTTCCAGCGCCCGTATGGCATGGCCCAGAAAAGCCTGCCGCTGCGCCATGTTCTCAATCTGCGGCCTTTTGACGTCCACATCCAGAAGCCAGTCATAGTACTCCGCCACGCGCGGAGTGGTTTCCTGTACAATAGCCTCCAGTTCTCTCCGATTGGGCTTGTATTCCATCAGCATGGAGGCGACCAGCATCTCCGGATCCGGGTTTCTTGCGTAGCGACTGACAATTTCCGCAGGACGAAGCACCCGTTGCAAGAAGACATCATTCTGCCCCGTCGTTCGTGCCATCTGCTGCAGCAGCGTAAAAGCCTTCTCAACGATGGGATGACGCAATAATGATGTCTGCTCGAATTTCATGTCTAAAGCCTGAACCCACCCGCATCATTGCGCCGCGGTAAAGCCCGCCCCTGCACTTCGGCTACCGCCTGATCCAGCGTGACCAGAGTCTTGCCACCAGCTTTGTTGTCATGCGCCTCTACTATCAGTTCAAATTTCTCTGTCCCAAACCCGTTTGTCCCACCAGAGATGATTTTAAAGGTGGGGGCTAACGTTTGCACCTCTTGCCGAGAGAGTGTAGCCAAAGCCAAAAAGTTTTCTTTTTCCTGCGAAGACGCCAACACCTTTGACGCCGCATTAAAAGATTCAGAAAGTTTTTTCTGTATCTTATAAAGCGACGTATCAATAACCTCGTTGCAAACAATCGTCTGTCCGGCTGTGTTTTCTCTTTTGCATGTTCTGGCGCGGAATAAAAAAAGACCGCCAGTTCCAGCCATAGCTGGCGCCGTTATATTGGCGGTTAAGCTTGCCATCGTGATAGCCCCACCCGTTGTTAAAAAATCAGCGGCCATTCCCACCGCTCCAAGAGCTAGAAAAACTGATGGCACTCCATATACATTCTCTTTATTTACATACTTTTTAGTAACGGTGTTAATAGCCTTTTTTGTAGCCTTATCGATTTTCTTATTCATCACCCTACTCCTGAAATTTAAGGGCCATTATAAAGTGTCAATAGGTTATGTCAATAGTTTCTGTAAAAAATAACACTATTCTTTCAAACCCTTAAGCCCGACCGCTTCCCGTACTGCGGAAAGCACACCCCGCGCGGTTTTACGGGCGCGTTCAGCCCCGCCAGCCAGCAGGACATCTATTTTTTCCGGATGCGCCATGTATTCGTTATAAAGCAATGTAGGTTTTTCGAATTCACGCTCCAGCGCCACGTATAGCTGTTGCTTGGCGTCCCCATACCCCATGCCGCCCCTCTCAAAGGCCTCCCGCATGGCGACGGCTTCCTCCACAGAGGCGATACAGGCATACATCTGGTAGATCGCGTTTTCATCCGGATTCTTGGGTTCCTCCGGTAGTTTGGAATCCGTCACGATTTTCATGACCAGTTTGCGCCTAGCTTTGGAGTCCATAAAAACTGGAATATGGTTATTATAGCTCTTGCTCATCTTGCGGCCATCAAGACCGGGGAGCACAGCGCCATGCGCACCTGTTTCCAATTTATATTCAGGTAGTTTTAGAACGGACTTAAACGTATTGTTGAAATATCCGGCCATGTCACGGGCGAACTCGATATGCTGAACCTGATCTTTGCCCACAGGGACAATATCTGCCGCCATAGTCAGAATATCCGCCGCCATCAACAGAGGATAAGTATAGAGCCCCATATTTACACCATGGTCTGGATCATCGCGCCCCTCGGCACGGTTCTTGTCCATCGCCGCCTTATAGGCATGGGAACGATCCATCAACCCTTTGGGCGTAACGGTACAAAGAATGGTCATCATCTCGAAAATTTCCGGCACGTCCGATTGGCGATAAAATACGGTTTTTGCCGGATCAAGCCCCAACGCCAGCCAGCAAGCCGCCACCTGATAGCTATCCTCCCGCAGGGCCTTCGGGTTCCGCACGGCATTGAGCGCGTGATAATCCGCGATAAAAAGATAGGAGGAGTCATGCGCCGCCGCCAGACGCAGCGCCGGACGGATAGCCCCGATATAATTACCGATATGCGGCGCACCCGTCGGTTTTACCCCGGTCAAAATGGTCGGTTTGGTCATGATCTGTCCTTTTCTTTATCCCTGAAATGTATAGAATATTTATAAAGTAAAAATCCAGAGGCAAATCATGTCATTAACCCTGCAGGATCTGGACGGCCAATACCGCGTCACCACCATTTCCGATTATACTGGCCCCATCCCCATGCAGAGCGATGGAATCACTGAAATTCTGAATGGCGAAACGGACCGTACCGACGCCGCTGGCTGCAAATGGCATACAAAACTGAGCATCCTGAACGATAACGAAGTTCAGTTCGAATCCACCGCAGACCCGACAGACGCCAAGCCGGATTTCTGCCTGACCAAACCCAACGGAGAGCTCACCCGTGACCCGCTCACCTATACCACAACCCTGAAGGTGGCGCGCAAGGACGATAAAATCCGTCTCTCCGGCCAAATTGAAAATGGCAGGGTTATCACGGTGATTACCATGACCAAAATATAACTATTGCCATAAGGGTTGACTTGTTTCTTCCGTTATGCCACCATTCACGCAACATTCATAAAAAGTTTCCTCCACTTTTGAAAGGATTTCATCATGGGTATGTTTAAAAACTGGCTCGACAAAGCTCAAAAAGAAGCCAAGGAAAAGCTGGAAAAGGCTGCCGATCCTGCCGAACAGAAAAAACAGAAAAAAGAAGAAGCCGAGAAAACTTTTAAACGCGCCAGCGGTGCTATGAAGCTCGCAAAAAAAGGGTTGGAAGTCTATAACGACACCGCAAAAAAAGTTGACGGGATAAAGAAAGACGCCACAGAAAAAACCATTGATCTGGCAGAAAAACTGAAACCTGTTGCTGACAAGGTTGATGCCAAAACAGACGGCCTGGCAGAAAAAGCAAAGGGTGCCTTTGGCAGTATAAAAGAAAAAATTTCCGGCAAGGGTTCCGCACAAAAGGAACAAGCCCCCAAACCACCAAAGCCCACGACAGGATCTGGCCTGCTGGATATCCTGAGCCCGGCGGTACCGGAAACGGATGCGACCAAGCCAAAACAGAAGAAACCGGACGTCCCTCCTGCGGCCCCGTAAAAGATCACACTCCTACTGATTGTGACAACAGTGTGGCAATCTTTTTTCTGAGCGCGTCAGGACTGACCGGTTTCAGCAGATAGGCATTGATATGCAGCTTCAAGGCCCGCTGGACATTTTCTTCGTTCCCATCGCTGGTCAGAAATATAACCGGTGTATTGCAAACGCTGTCTGATGATTTACGCAGATGCAACAAGAATTCGTGCCCGTTCATTGGCTCCATATTTATGTCACAGACAATGATATCCGGCCTTTGCTCAAGCCACTCCAAGCCTTCCATGCCATTACGCGCTTCAAGAACTTCTCCAAAGCCGAAGGAGGTCAGGTTTTTCATGATTGTAAAGCGTATAAAATCGTTGTCTTCGACAACAAGAGCTTTTAATTTTCCGTAATTTAACGCCATTTTACACCAAGATACAGCATCTTATGAACATTCTCCCCCTTTACATCGTTCCCGAGAGCTGATACTCATAATCCGCTTTCATAAGAATAAACGACATAATACCGACACGGGTGTGTACCGCCTCTGCCTTACTATATTAGGGATTTTACCTTAACGCTTCGTAAAATGAGAGAAAATCAAATGACAACAAATCCACAGCCCCAGCCCATGCACCCTTGGTCAAAAAAATATCCTGTTGATATTGAATGGGATTCTGAAATTCCGGTCTCCACTTTGGTGGAACAGTTCGAGGAATCTGTTCAAAAGTACAAAAACAGAACTTGTCTCCATTTCATGGGAAAAGAGCTCACCTATGCCGAAGTCGGGGATATGGCAGATAGATTCGCCAAGAGCCTGCAGGATCAAGGCATTGGCAAAGGCTCCAAAGTCGGGCTCTGCCTGCCGAACACGCCTTTCTACGTCGTCGCCTATTTTGGCGCACTGAAAGCCGGGGCAACAGTCGTCAACTTTAATCCGCTCTATGCCGAAAAAGAAATCGAGCACCAGATTAATGACAGCGCGACCGATATCATGGTCACGATCAATGCCAAGCAGGTTTTGCCTAAAGTCGAAAAAATGCTCGGCACGACCAGCCTAAAAAAAATTATCACCTGTGATCTGGCCGATGCCCTTCCTGCGGTGAAAGGAACCGCCTTCCGCGTTCTGAACGGTGTCAAAAGCCTGTTCGGAAAATCCGATTTTGTCTCCGTTAAAGAAGACAAGGAACATGTTTCTTTCAAGAAAATGCTGAAAGCAAAAGGCAAGCTGAAGCCAGTGACTGTTTCTCCGGATGATCTGGCTGTTTTGCAATATACCGGCGGCACCACCGGTGTGCCCAAAGCCGCCATGCTGACGCACGCCAATATTGCCGCCAATATCCAGCAGGCAAACCTCTGGTTCACGGCGGGCAGCAACGGATCCGGCGCGCAGGAAAAAATGCTGACCGTTCTCCCCTTCTTCCACGTCTTCAGCATGACCGTGCAGATGAATCTGAGCCTCAAGCTCGGCGCGGAAATTGTGATGATGCCGAAATTCGAGCTGGAACCCCTGCTGAAAACCATCGACAAGGAAAGTCCGACGATGTTCGCGGCGGTGCCTACTATTTACAAGGCCATGGCGGATTTCAAGGATGTCGGCAAGTACGACCTGTCGTCGCTCAAGCTCTGCCTTTCGGGTGGCGCCCCGTTGCCGGAAACCATCCGCAATGATTTCAAGTCCCTGACAGGGCTTGACTTGATTGAAGGCTACGGCCTGTCCGAAACCTCTCCCATTGCCATTGCCAACCCTATCCATGGCGAGAAAAAAGTAAATTCCGTCGGCCTTCCTCTGCCAAAAACAGAAGTGCGCATTATTGACATGCAATTCCCTGACAAGGAAACGCCTGTTCGTGTCGAAGGAGAAATCTGCCTGCGCGGTCCGCAAGTCATGAAAGGCTACTGGAACCGTCCGGACGAAACCGAAAAAGTCATGGACAAAGACGGTTTCCTGCATACCGGCGACGTTGGCTATCTGGATGAGGACGGCTATCTTTTCATCGTGGACCGCATCAAGGATATGATCATCGCGAGCGGCCTCAAGGTTTTCCCGCGTAAAGTCGAAGATGCAATATTGCTGCACCCCGATGTCTCGGAAACCATCGTTATCGGCGTGAAGGACGAGTATCGCGGCGAAACCGTCAAGGCCTTCCTTGTCATGAAAGAAGGCAAAAGCCTGAGCGACAAGGAACTGACGGCTTTCCTGAAAGACAAGATCGCGTCTTACGAATTGCCAAAGCAAGTCGAATTCCGCGACAGCCTGCCAAAAACAATGATCGGCAAGCCGGATCGCAAGGCGCTGGTTGCTGCCGAGCGCGCCAAGGAAGCGGCTACAGCACTTGTAAAGCCGTCATCCCCCAAGCCCCCGGCTCCCTGAACAACTAAAAAAACCGCCTCTCGTCTGGTAATTTTATTTCAAAATTGCCAGACGAGATGTTGTATTTCGTCAAAAACATTGACATAACGCTAAATCGGGGGTTAACTGGTTATACTTTTTTCAAATATCCAGCTGACATGATGGCAGGGACTAATCATGAAAAATACAGAAACCCTGAGTAACAACCAATCACAAGCTGCGCTTTACGCAAAAACCGCCTATGAAGCAGCAAAAGAAACTTTTAGCCAGAGCACATGGGCAGAATCCCTAAAATCCCTGTCCGATCTCGTTCAGGACGATGAAATGCGGCACATCCTCCGCGACCCGCAAATAACCCGCAGCGATCTGAAAGATATGTTTCTTCCCCTGCTGCAGAAGGCTGCCGCCACGGATGAGGAGATCGGCTTCATCATGACATTGATTGAAAAAAAGCACCTTTTCCTTGCTCCCCAAATTTATCACGATTTTGTCCAGCTCCAGCGGCTCGAAAAAGGATTGCGTAACGTCAACCTCACCAGCGCCGAAGCTCTCGACGAAAAACAGATTGCACGGCTGGAAGGTTACCTCAAGGAACGCTTCAATATCCGTGCCGAAAACATCACCGTAACAATCGACAGCTCATTGCTGGGCGGCGTTATTATCCGCATGGAAGACCGTGTTATCGACCAGAGCCTGCGCGGTAAAAATCCACAACGGACAAGATAATTACCTTCGTCTATTCATTGTTCAGCTGCTTGCTGCCCTCATCCCGTTCCACATCTCCCGTTTTGGAGAGAAGAATGGCGATAGGCCGCGTCGTAGGAAACTGCGACAACGTAATGGTAATCATCGCCAGAATCGGAATGGACAGAAACATCCCCGGCACACCCCAGATCATTCCCCATGCCGCCAGAGAGAAGATAATAAAAATAGGACTGAGATTAAGGCTGTCTCCCATCATGCGCGGATCCAGCACGCTGCCCCAGAGTAACTGAATTACTGAAAGGCCGGCCAGAACCATCGTTGTCGTCGTTACATCCCCCGTCTGCACCAGCGCGATGACAGAAGGCATAATGACGGCAACCAGAGAACCTACATAAGGAATAAAGTTCAGGATAAAGGCCATCACGCCCCAGAACTCGGCAAAGTCGATGTGAAAGAACCGCAGCAACAGCCATGTACATATACCCGTCATGGCGCTGATAAAGGTTTTCACCCAGATATAGCGCTGGATCTTGATGTCGATGTTGCGAAGAATACCGTGGACTCGCCTCTCCGTTTCAGCGCTTTCAATAACGGCGTCAAGCTTACGCCGGAAAAATTGCTGTTCGTATAACAAAAATCCCGTATAGAAAAGAACTACCAGAGTTTTTCCCGCTATCCCCGTAAACATTTTCGCCAGTGCCGTAATAGATCCGGCGATGTCAATAAATCCCGTCAGGTCATGCATGTTGGGCCGATAGGGAGCCGGAATATTATCAAGCAGCGTCGGCAGGAACGATTCCAGCTTCTGTTGGTAAACCGGCGCCGCGCTGATGACCTCCGCTGCGTTGGCACTGACCAGCTTATAAGTGAACCACAAGCCCGCGATAATCGACAATATTGCCAGAAAGAAACAGAAGAAACGCGGCAGTTTTGTAAATAAACGCCCCAATCCGCGCGCAAGCGCATTGATGAGGTACCAAAGAAACAACGCGATCACAAAGGGGATCATGATCGTCGCCCCCACATGCAGGATATAAATCACCAGACAGAGGACGATAAATCCGAGCGCATAGCTGGAAGCAACAATAGGTGCGGAAACTTTTTGTTTTGCTACTGTCATTTTCCGTATTTTCCTTTTTCTGTATGCGTCACTCTGTTGACTTTAGAGTAAGACAATTTACTGTCAACGTGTCACAGACAAAACCAACCATTGCAAAGATAAAGGACCAAAAATATGGTCAATGCCGCCGCTCACAAGGATACTGAATTGCAAAAAACCCCTCTGTGGGCGCTTCATGTCGAAAGCGGCGGAAAAATGGTTCCATTTGCAGGATACGATATGCCCGTTCAATATGACGGCATGGGTGTTTTAAAGGAGCATCTGCACACGCGCACAGCCGCAGGCCTCTTCGATGTCTCGCACATGGGACAAGCCCTGCTGACTGGCGGCGACAAAGACCCCGCTCCTGCTTTGGAAAAAATCGTGCCGGGAGATATCATCAGTCTGGCCCCGGGGCAAATTCGCTATACCGTCCTCCTCAACGACAAGGGCGGCATCATCGACGACCTGATGGTCACACGCTGGGATGCAAAGACCTTGTTTCTGGTCGTCAATGCTGCTTGCAAGGACAAGGATTTTACCTATATCCGGCAAAAAATCGGCACTGAAACAAAACTGGAATACCTGTCCGACCGCGCCCTGCTTGCCCTGCAAGGCCCGAAAGCGGAAGAGGTTCTGCAAAAAGCCTGCCCGGACGCCGCCAAACTGAAATTCATGACGGCAACAAACCTCGATTACAACGGCCACACGCTATTTATCAGTCGTTCAGGCTATACGGGCGAGGATGGCTTTGAAATTTCCGTTCCCTGTACTTTTGCCGAAACTTTCGCCCGCACGCTGCTGGCAAACCCGGATGTAAAACTGATCGGTCTCGGCGCCCGCGACTCATTGCGGCTGGAAGCCGGACTTTGCCTCTACGGCCATGACATCGACGACCAGAAAACGCCCGTGGACGCGAACCTGAAATGGGTGATCGGCAAACGCCGCCGCAGCGAAGCCAATTTTGCAGGCGCCACAAAAATCCTGCAACAGATGGAGGCTGATCCGCCGCAGCTCCGTGTCGGCATTCAGCCCGCAGGCCGTGCGCCCCTGCGCGAAGGGACAGAACTGTTCAATGCCGAAAACAAGAAAATCGGCGTCATCACCAGCGGCGGCTTCGGTCCCACTGTCAACGGCCCCGTGGCGATGGGCTATGTTGATCCGGAATATGCAGCAACAGGGACGACGCTTCACGCCATGTTGCGCGGCACAGCACAGCCCGTGACTATCGCAGCCCTGCCGTTTGTCGCGCACAAATACAAAAAAACTGAAAGGACACTCCAATGACAACAACCTATTACAGCGAAGATCACGAGTACGTAAAAGTAGACGGGGATATCGCGACCGTCGGCATCACCGATTATGCGCAAAAAGCACTTGGCGACGTCGTCTATGCCGAGCCGCCAAAAGTCGGCGCCCAACTGCAAAAAGGCGGACAGGCCGGCGTTGTTGAATCCGTCAAGTCCGCAAGCGAGGTCTATGCCCCTGTCTCCGGCGAAGTGGTGGAAGCCAACGCCGCCCTTGCCGACGACCCCGCCCTTGTCAATACTTCGCCCGAAGACAAAGCCTGGTTCTTCAAAATCCGTCTGAGCAATCCCGCCGAATTGCAGGGATTGAAAAATAAAGACGCCTACGAAGCGTATATCAAAGGATTGTAATGCCATGCCATACTCTCTTGCCGCGCTTGATCAAAGAACAGACTTTATCCGCCGCCATATTGGGCCCGGAACAGAAGATATCGCCGCCATGCTGCACGTGATCGGAGTGGGAAGCCTTGAGGCGCTCGTGGCAAAAACCGTCCCCGCATCAATTCTTGAAAAATCAACGCCGGCAACGGGCGAGAGCATGACTGAACATGAAGCGCTTGCTGCCCTCGCCGCCATGGCGCGACAGAATAAAATCTGCCGTTCGCTCATCGGCATGGGTTACTACGATACCTTTACCCCCAATGTCATTCTGCGTAATGTCCTGCAAAATCCGGGCTGGTATACGGCCTATACCCCTTATCAGCCGGAAATCAGCCAAGGCCGTCTGGAAGCGATGATCACATTCCAGCAAATGATCATGGACCTGACGGAAATGCCGCTCGCCAATGCCTCCCTGCTAGACGAAGCCACGGCAGCAGCAGAGGCCATGACCCTTGCCAAACGCTCCAGCACTTCCAAAAGCAATACTTTTTTTGTGTCGCACAACTGCCATCCGCAAACCATTGCCGTTGTCGAAACACGGGCAAAGCCCTTGGGCATCGACATCGTCGTGGCGGATCCGGACAGTTTTGACCGGGAAGACGGCTTTGGCATTCTGCTGCAATATCCGGATACTTTCGGCAACGTTGCGGACTATACAAATATCGTGAAATCAGCGCATGACAAAGGCGCCCTTGTTTGCGTCGCAACAGACCTGCTGGCACTTACACTTCTGAAGCCGCCCGGCGAATGGGGCGCAGATATCGTTTTCGGATCAGCACAACGCTTCGGCGTACCGCTCGGCTATGGCGGCCCCCATGCTGCCTTCCTCGCCGCACGCGACGAATTGAAACGCACAGTACCGGGCCGGATTGTCGGGGTTTCCGTTGATGCCAAGGGAAAGTCCGCCTACCGCCTCGCCCTGCAAACGCGCGAACAGCATATCCGCCGCGAAAAAGCCAGCAGCAACATCTGCACCGCGCAAGGTTTACTCGCCAATATTGCCGCGTTTTATGCCGTTTATCACGGGCCGGAAGGCCTGAAAACCATCGCCCGGCGCATTCACCGTCTAACTTCCGTATTGGCGGCAGGACTGGCCCGGATCGGTTTTGAAATCGACAGCGCACACTTTTTTGATACACTGACCGTCGATGCGGGCTCTACCGCACAGGACATCCTGTCGCGCGCGGCCGTCCATGACATCAACCTACGCGATTTCGGCGATGGCCGCATCGGCATTTCACTTGACGAAAAATCCACACCGGAAGAAGTCTTTATTCTCTGGCAGATCTTTTCAGGCAAGAGCGCCCTCGGCTTTAACGTCTCCGCGCTTGATAACGCCACGCCGGACTGCATTCCGGAGGCCTTGCGCCGGACATCTGATTTTCTGACGCATCCAACCTTCCACCTCTATCGTTCGGAAACGGAGATGCTGCGTTACCTCCGTCTGCTGGAACAAAAGGATATCGCGCTCAATCGTTCCATGATTCCGCTCGGCTCCTGCACGATGAAGCTGAACGCGACGGCGGAGATGATTCCGATCACTTGGCCGGAATTTACCGATATTCACCCCTTCGCCCCCGCCGATCAGGCGGAAGGTTATCGCCTGCTCCTGAAGGATCTGGAAGAAAGACTCTGCACACTGACTGGTTTTGCCGCAGTCAGCCTGCAACCAAACGCCGGATCACAGGGAGAATATGCCGGACTGCTGGTCATTCGCGCCTATCATGAAAGCCGGAACGAAAAACAACGCAACATCTGTCTGATCCCCTCCTCGGCGCACGGCACCAACCCCGCTTCGGCAGTCATGGCTGGCATGGCGGTTGTTATTGTTGCCTGTGATGATAACGGCAATATTGATCTTGCGGATCTGCGCGCCAAGGCAGAGCATCACAAGGACAGCCTTGCTGCGCTGATGGTCACCTATCCCTCCACCCATGGCGTCTTCGAGGAAGAAATACGCGAGATCTGCCATATCATCCATGCCAACGGCGGACAGGTGTACATGGACGGCGCGAATTTCAACGCCATGGTGGGCATCGCCTGCCCCGGCAGTTTTGGCGCCGATGTCATGCATATGAATCTGCATAAAACCTTCTGCATTCCACATGGCGGCGGCGGCCCCGGCATGGGACCAATCGGCGTCGCGGAACATCTGGCGCCCTTCCTGCCCAGTCACCCGCTGTCTATTCAGGCCGGTGGGGAGCAGAGCATTGGCCCCGTCGCCGCTGCCCCATGGGGATCAGCCTCTATTTTGCCGATTTCATGGGTCTACATCGCCCTGATGGGCGCCGAAGGCCTGAAGCGCGCCACGCAGGTCGCCATTCTCAACGCCAATTACATTGCCAAGCGGCTGGAGAAATACTATCCAACGCTCTATCGCGGCAAAAACGGCTTTGTCGCGCATGAATGCATTCTTGATACGCGCCCCTTGAAGGACACAGCCCACGTCAGTGTCGATGACATCGCCAAGCGCCTCATGGATTTTGGTTTCCACGCCCCCACTATGTCATTTCCGGTGCCCGGGACGTTAATGGTTGAGCCGACAGAAAGCGAAGGCAAGGCAGAACTGGACCGTTTTATTGCCGCCATGATACACATCCATGCCGAAGCCATGAAAATCGAAAATGGCCACTGGCCGCAGGGAAACAATCCCCTTCATCAGGCGCCGCACACGCTGGCTGACCTGACTGAAACAGAATGGTCCCGTCCCTACTCACGCCACGAAGCCGTCTTTCCGGCGCCGGGACAGATGCATGACAAATACTGGCCGCCCGTCAACCGGATCGACGCCGCTGCTGGCGACCGCAATCTGGTTTGCGCCTGCCCGCCGCTGGAAAGTTACCTGAATGAAGCAGCATGAAAAGGGCGTTTCTCCCTTTTTTGCTCGTATACGTTCTTTTCTCCTGCGCCGCCGGTGCTACAGAGCCCACTTACCGTGACAGCGTTCCCAAGAACGTTTTAAATACGCCGGAAGACAGCTTTCTGACCTTCAGCGTTGAAAACGACATGCTTGGCGGCGGAACGGACCGCAATTACACCAGCGGCGTACGGCTGACCTATTTTAATCTTGGCACCAGACTGCCCGATTTCGCCTATACGCTGGATGAAATCATTCCGACTTTCTCGATCAATGAAACAACCAGCGTTTATTATTCCATCGGCCAAAATCTCTATACCCCGGAAAACATTACACAGACAGCGCAAGATCTCAATGACAGACCCTGGGCCGCCCTCCTGTACGCTTCCGCAGGCCTTACCAGTATTACCCACAACCACATTGACGATATCGAGGCCGCTATCGGCGTTGTCGGCCCGATGGCGATGGGGCGACAGACCCAAAGCTTTGTCCACAAGCATATATCAAACTCTCCGGCGCCGATGGGATGGGACAACCAGCTGAAAAACGAGCCCGCCCTGCTCCTGTCATGGCAACGCCGCTGGCCGGAGCGCTACGGCTTCGAAGCGCTGGGGCTTTCTGCCGGAGCGGATCCCTATCTGGGCGTTACGGCGGGGAATGTCTATACCTATACCTCAGGCGGAATCAGCTTCCGGCTTACCCCAAAAAACGGCATCTGGCAGGACAACCCCGCCCGCGTGCGCCCGGCCATGCCGGGTGGAGGCGCCTTCGTCGTGCCTGACAGCAACTTCAGCTGGTTTCTGTTCGGCGGGGCCGAGGGACGCGCTGTTGCCCGCAACATCTTCCTTGACGGCAATACTTTTCGTGATAGTTATAGCGTCGATAAAAAAATTCTTGTCGGTGACCTGACAGGCGGACTGGCCCTGACCTATGGCCCTACACGCCTTAGCTACGCCCTGATCTACCGCACAAAGGAATTCACCCGCCAGAAAAACGGCGACGTTTTTGGCTCTGTCAGTCTCGGCGTAAGGTTTTAAAACAAAAGGACGATTAAACTTAAATGGCAGCAACAGGTTTACTGGCTCTTCTCGACGACATCACTACCATTCTTGATGACATTGCCGCAATGTCGAAAATCGCTGCACAAAAAACGGCAGGCATTGCAGGTGACGATCTGGCCGTCAATGCCAATGTCGTTTACGGCATCGACCCCAAGCGCGAACTGCCTATTATCTGGGCCGTTGCCAAAGGGTCCTTTAAAAACAAGGCCCTTCTGATACCGGGGGCGCTGGCGCTCAACGCTGCTGCGCCATGGGGCATTACTCCGTTGCTCATGGCTGGCGGCGCGTTTCTTTGCTATGAGGGGGTCGAAAAAGTACTGCACAAGGAACAAAACGATGAAAATGAAAAACACCATCAGGAGCTGACCGCAGCGGCGCTCAGCAGCGCAGAAGTTCTGCTGAATCTTGAAAAAGATAAAATCAAGCAGGCCATTAATACAGACCTTATCCTTTCTGCTGAAATTGTAGCTGTTACGCTGGGCGCCGTTGCCACGGCATCATTCCTGACACAAATCGGCGTCCTGACAGCTGTCGGTGTCGGCATGACCATCGGCATTTACGGCCTTGTCGCGGGAATCGTCAAGATTGACGACTTCGGACTGCACCTTGCACAAGCAAAAGGGCATACCTCCTTGCAGAAACTGTCCCGCATGATTGGTGGTAAACTTGTCAGATCAACCCCATATATCATGAAAACGCTTTCTGTCATCGGCACTGCCGCGATGTTCGCCGTGGGTGGCGGTATCATTCTGCACGGCATCCCTCCGGCCGGACACGCTTTGGCAGAATTCGCCCGAAACCTGACCTCCAGTGGCTTTTTACAGGGCGCTATTGAAATGCTCCTTGCCGTTGTCAGCGGGGCCCTTATAGGACTTGCCACACTGGGTGCAGTCAAAGCAATGCACAAGCCCTTCAAAAATCTCAAAAGAGCTTATCCCCTGAAAAGAAAATCCGACTGATTACTTCTTCGGAAATTTGGGCAGAAATTTTTTAAGCCCTTTTGGCTTGCGATTTTCCTCGCGCGTGCGCCGTGCTGCCAGATTGAACTGCTTGCGCCCCGGACGCGCCCGATAGACCTCTTTGAACTGTGCCCGCAGGCTTTCCGCCCTCACCAGCGTGTCCCGCACAATTTGCGCCTGCAGGGAAGCATCCAGAGTCATCATCACCGGCATCGTAAAAGCCAGAAATGCAATGGGAGGGAATGCCGCTGTCATTGCCACGGCCCCCACGCCGCCTATACCCCAACCCGTATAAAAATCTCTCTTTTTTTCCTTATGCCGGACGTGCAGAAAAGCGATGAGCTTGTTCAGTTGCGAAATCTCGTCCCTGATTTGCTCTGGCGACAGCTTCCGAAAGTCGGGAGTATTGTTTCCCATACGCTTTTTTCCTTTGAATGCATTATTCTAACGTCTCTTTCGATCACCGCCAAGATCAAAATTCCAACTTATGTCAACCGAATCCTGCTGTGAAGAGTTGACCTTCCAGCGGAGAAAAGGCATGTTGCACTCTGCTTATCAAATGATCAAAAAACGAGGATATGTGTCATGACAGCCAATACCGCCCCTAGCGAAACCCCTCAGGCCGTCACACACCGTGACATGGCGAATGCCCTGCGCGCTCTGGTCATGGACGCGGTACAAAAAGCCAACTCCGGACACCCGGGCATGCCCATGGGGATGGCCGATGTGGCAACGGTTCTTTTCTCCCGCTTCTTAAAATTCGATCCCGCCATGCCGACATGGCCGGACCGCGACCGTTTTATCCTTTCGGCAGGGCACGGCTCCATGCTGCTCTATGCCCTGTCCTACCTGACGGGCTATGAGAAAATGACGCTGGACCAGATCAAAAATTTTCGCCAGATGGGAAGCCTGACCCCCGGTCATCCGGAAGTCATGCCCGAAATTGGAATTGAAATGACGACCGGCCCACTGGGGCAGGGCATTTCCTCAGCCGTCGGTTTTGCACTGGCTGAACGCCTTCTCAATAGCCGTTTCGGCAACGATATTGTCAACCATTACACTTATGTTATTGCCGGAGACGGCGACATGATGGAAGGCATCAGCCATGAAGCCTGCGGCCTTGCAGGACATCTTGGCCTTGGTCGGCTGATTGTCCTTTATGACGATAACGGCATTTCCATCGATGGGCCGACCTCCCTCTCCTTTAGCGACGATACCCGCAAGCGTTTCGAGGCCTATGGCTGGGAAACTATGGAAGTTGACGGTCACAATCCCGAAGAAATCACCAAGGCCATTGCCGCTGCCCAGCTGAATACCGAAAAGCCGAGCCTGATCTGCTGCAAGACAAAAATCGGCTTTGGCGCCCCGACAAAACAAGGATCATCCTCATCTCACGGCTCCCCGCTCGGCGACACGGAAATTGCAGGCGCCCGCAATAATCTTGGCTGGCATCATCCCCCCTTCGATATCCCTGCAGAAATCCTGAATACATGGCGCGAAGTCGGGCTGCAATCCCAGAAAGACCGCAAAAACTGGCAGGCCCGCCATGACCAGATGAATGGAGACAAGCGCGCCTCTTTTGACCGCATGACGAAAGGCGATGTTACAAACATCATCGCGCCCGCTATCGCCGCTTTTAAAAAGAAAATGACAACGGAAGCGCCCAAAATAGCCACCCGCGCCGCATCGGGGAAAGTCCTGGAAGCGCTTGTGCCTGTTTTGCCGGAAATGATCGGCGGCTCGGCGGATCTGACCGGGTCGAACCTGACACTGGTCAAGGAAATGGGCAAGGTCAGCAAGGATAATTTTGATGGCCGCTATGTTTATTACGGTGTGCGCGAACATGCCATGGCCGCCATCATGAATGGCATTGCCCTGCACCGTGGGTTCATTCCCTATGGCGGAACGTTTCTGACTTTCGCGGATTACTGCCGCCCCTCGATCCGTCTGTCCGCTCTGATGAAGCAACGCGTCGTTTATGTGATGACTCATGATTCCATCGGGCTTGGCGAAGATGGCCCGACGCACCAGCCAGTCGAACATCTGGCTTCGCTCCGCTGCATGCCGAATGTTCTGGTCCTGCGCCCCTGCGACGTGATTGAAACGGCGGAATGCTGGCAAATCGCGCTGGAAAACACCACCGGCCCTTCTGTTCTTGTCCTCACACGGCAAGCCCTGCCATTGGCGCGCACCAACGGCAAGGAAGAAAACCTGACGAAAAAGGGCGCCTATATCCTCGCCGAGGCAGAGGGTGAACATGTGGCCACGCTCTGGGCGACAGGCTCGGAAGTCGAAATCGCGCTGGAGGCCCGTAAAGCCTTGCAAGCTGACGGCATCGGCACCCGCGTTATTTCCGCACCCTGTCTTGAGCTGCTCGACCAGCAGGATGAAAAGTATCGCCACACGCTGTCCGACCCCGGCAAAGTCTCTGTCGCCATAGAAGCGGCCGTACGTCAGGGTTGGGATAAATACATCGGCCGCGGCGGCATTTTCATCGGCATGAACGGATTTGGCGAAAGCGGACCCTATGAGGAGCTCTACAAACACTTCGGCATCACGGCAGAAGCCGTTGTCGCCGCGGTGAAGAAGCGGGTTTAAAAACCGTGGACGAGCCTCGGCTGATCCAACCGGACATTCGCTACAGAGACTCTTATGTGGAAGCATTGCGCGAGGGGCTGCATCTCGAACCCGCCAGAGAAAAAGACATCCTTCTTGCCGAAACAGACTTTTGTAAATACATGGAACAGCGCCATGATTTGAGCAGGCCCGTCATATTGCCGGACGGCAGCAGGGTAAAACGCGTCACGCAAATGGACTTGTGGCTGGTCAAGGACGGGCGCTTTCTGGGCATGTCTTCTGTCCGGCCGGAACTGAAACCCTTTTTACTGAAACGCGGCGGGAATATCGGTTATGCCGTCCGCGCCAGCGAAAGGCGCAAGGGCTACGGCAGCCTGATCCTGAAACTGACGTTGGAGTACATCCGGCAAACAGGAATCATACTGGAAAAAGTCCTCGTCACCTGTCATGACGAAAATCTGGGGTCTATCTGCATCATTGAAAAATGCGGCGGGGTCCTGCAAGACAAAGTCCGGATACCGGGATTACCTCTCCCGGAAAGAAGGTACTGGGTCACGCTATAAGAAGATCAGAGTCTGGAATGTTACACAATCAAAGATTCCTCGCTCGGAATGACAATGTTTAGCCGGATCAAAGATCGAATTTCTGCTGAAACCGGCATTCCTGCGGCAGCTCATCAGCCATCTTCCGTGCCTCTGCGCGGTCCATCGGTGAAAGCGCTTTGAAATCGAAGGTCCGTACCGCTGCTCTCCCAAAGTAATAATCAACCGTTTGCTTTTTAAAATCATACTCGGCGAACCAGAATGCCTTTTCAGCACTCAGTTTGTATGACAGCTTGACTGTACAGGTATCCCTGTCAACATCTATATCTGATTTATTCTCATCCCAATACTGAGCGCCTATGCCGATAGCAACCGCAGCGGCAAAATACACGGCGACACCTCGCTTTACATCAAGAAAAGGCGGCTTTGACGGAGACATTGGCTTCTCTTTTTTTGTCGCTTGGTCCGTTTGTGTTGGCTCGGCTGTCATGATTTTCCCTTCCGGATTCTTTAGGTTTAAATAGATTTACCATTTTTATAACAATATGTCAACTAAATATGAGAAATAAAACATTTCAATGCCTTCTTCCTTTGTCTCCCAGCAAAAAAGGCGTAAAAACGGATACGGCATATTTTTTAACATGGAGGGTAACATGACAACAAAAGTTGCAATTAACGGTTTCGGACGCATCGGGCGTCTAGTGCTGCGCTCGATCATCGAAAGTGGGCGCAACGATATCAGCGTCGTCGGCATCAACGACCTCGCCACGGCGGAAGCCAACGCGCATCTGCTGAAATACGACACGGTACATGGCCGCTTTGATGGCGACATAAAGGTTAGCGGCACAAAGCTGATCGTCAACGGCCATGAAATCTCCATGTCGCAAATAAAAGACCCGACACAACTGCCATGGAAAGATCTTGGCGTGGATGTAACGATGGAATGCACCGGCATCTTCACCAAAAAAGACGATGCGATGAAACACATCGCGGCGGGCGCGCGCAAAGTCCTGATCTCCGCCCCTGCGACGGACGAAGACATCACCGTCGTCTATGGCGTCAACCATGACAAGCTGGCGGCGAACCATGTCGTTGTTTCCAACGCCTCCTGCACCACAAATTGCCTTGCCCCCGTTGCCTTCGCATTGCACAAAGCGGTCGGCATCAAGCACGGCTTCATGACAACAATCCACAGCTATACCGGCGACCAGCCGACACTGGATACCATGCACAAAGACCTGCACCGCGCCCGTGCCGCCGCCTGCAACATGATCCCGACCTCGACCGGTGCTGCCAAGGCTGTCGGCAAGGTTTTGCCCGAACTGAAAGGCAAGCTGGATGGCACCGCCATCCGCGTGCCGACGCCGAACGTCTCGCTCGTCGATTTCAAATTCACGGCTGCGCGCGAAACATCTGTCGAGGAGGTCAACAAGGCAATACTGGACGCCTCCAACGGACAACTTAAAGGCATCCTCGGCACCTATACAGAGCCGCTGGTCTCGTCCGACTTCAATCATGATCCGCGCTCGTCGATCTTTGCGCTTAACGAAACGAAGGTCATCGACGGCGTCTTCGTGCGCGTCATGAGCTGGTACGACAACGAATGGGGCTTTTCAAACCGCATGTCGGATACAGCGGTGGCCATGACAAAACTTGGCTAAACCATTGATTCGCAACGCCACACTATAAACTGATTAACAAAACATGAATGCCGAAGGCTGACGTTAAGCTTTCGGCATTTATTTTTTGTTACAATCAAGATGTGTGGTGGAGTAAGTGATATGGTGGCAGGCGTCAATTCATCGACGACCGTGTTCAATGCGTCCAGCCCGTTTATTGTGGCGGATAGCAAGCAGACTTCTGTGACTGCAAAAACAGAAACCACATTGCTGACACCCAAAAAAGACAGCTCTCAAATTGCCGATATCGCGAATATATTTTCTCCTGCCGCGGATATCTCGTCGCTTGCGCCACAATCCGCCAGCGTCGTGCTGACGGAGCAGGCGCGGGAAAAACCCATCATCCTGCAAAATCCAAATCCGCCCCTTGACAATAGTCCCCTCGGCAATCTGGACATTTACAAGGAACTGCTGACAGCGCCGCTGACGCCGGAAGAAGACAAGGGAAAGACGGATAACTCTTTCATCAAGCCCTCGATACAACTGGACAGCTTTGGAAAAAGCGAAAACCCCAACATCATTTCAGAAACGAAGCCGCAAAAAGTAACCGATGCCGCGATGGAAACTCTCCTGACTCCTAAAGCACCCGAGGAGAGCCGTCAGATAGACAGGGCCATTCTCACTTCAGCCATCGCCGCCTATCAGCAAACCAGCCCTGCCTTGACCGGAACCGCCCCGGCCCTCAGTGTTGAGGCCTGATTTCCCCCTTGAAGTTTATAAGTGACGACCTTATTATGACGGCGTTTCTTTCACATCAGGAGAATCGCCGTGCATATCACCCCCGAAGTTAAAAAAATCCTTTCGCACTACGAAAGTGACAACCCCGGCACAAAAACAAGCATTTGCCGCATGCTGATGCACGGGAAACTCGGCGGCACGGGCAAAATGGTCATTCTCCCTGTCGATCAGGGGTTCGAGCACGGCCCCGCCCGCAGCTTTGAAGCCAATCCGGAAGGCTATGATCCGCATTACCATTACCAGCTGGCCATTGATTCCGGCTGCAACGCCTACGCGGCTCCTCTTGGCGCACTGGAAGCGGGCGCGGACACTTTCGCCGGTGCTGTTCCGCTGATCCTGAAAATCAACAGTTCAAACAGTCTCGTTTCCGCCAAGGATCAATCCATCACAGGCTCGATCCGTGATGCGCTGCGCCTTGGCTGCTCCGCTATCGGCTTCACCATATATCCCGGCTCGGAACAAATGCTGGAGATGCAGGAAGAAATCACAGCCCTTTCCGAAGAAGCCAAGGAATACGGCATCGCCACTGTCATCTGGTCATACGCCCGTGGCGGAAAGGTATCGAAGGAAGGCGAAACCGCCATTGATATCGTCGCTTATGGCGCGCATATGGCAGCGCAGTTGGGCGCGCATATCATCAAGGTCAAACTTCCCACCGACCATCTTGATCTGCCCGAAGCAAAAAAAGTCTATGAAGAAAAGAAAATCCCGATCGGTACGCAGGCCGAGCGCGTAAGACATATCATGAAATCCTCCTTCAACGGGCGGCGTATTGTCGTTTTCTCCGGTGGGGCCACCAAGGACGAAGAGAGCGTCTACGAAGATGCCCGCGCCATCTTTGAAGGCGGCGGCAACGGTTCTATCATCGGCCGCAACTGCTTCCAGCGTCCGCGGGAGGAATCCCTCGCCATGCTCGACAAGATCATGCAAATCTATCTTGGCAAGGCTGCCTGAAGAAAGACGCTCCTATCTTGACTGAAAAAACTGAATACAAAAAACGCGTCAAGAGGTGCCGACTTTATATCATCTCCCCGCCTTCGCTTGATCCTCTCCTGTTCCGCCCCACCTTGGTACATGCGCTCGAGTCAGGTGACGTTGCCGCTTTTCAGTTACGCCTGCCTGCCGCCACGAATGATCAATGGCAGCGTTCCATAGAATCCCTGATGCCTCTGGCGCAGGAACACGACGTCGCTTTTATTATCAATGACCGCGCGGACATGGCAAAAAGGCTGGGGTGTGACGGTGTGCATCTTGGCCAACGGGATACCAATATTCGTGAAGCGCGAGATATGCTGGGCCCGGATAAAACCATTGGCGTATCCTGCCTTGACAGCCGTCATCTGGCCATGACGGCTGCGGAGCGCGGTGCGGATTACGTCAGCTTCAGCCCGTTTTTCCAGAGCCGCTCCCCTTTTTATCCGCCGGAAGTCATGCCGCCCGGGAAACTAGCCGCACCGGACCTCCTGACATGGTGGCAGGAAACAATGGAGCCTCCCTGCGTTGCGGCAGGCGGCATTACGCCCGCAAACTGCGGCACCCTTGTCACAGCAGGGGCAGATTTTATCTGCGCTTCAACGTCTGTTTGGGAATATCCGCAAGGCGCCGCCGCCTCAGTTCGCGCTTTTAATGAAGCTATCGAAAAAGCCCTTGCAATCAGGCCATAAACAAGCCACTGGCTTTATTTTTTCAAATGAAATCCGGCTTTCCGCTTCCGCACCCGCGCATGCAAAGCGCGCTGCTCTTGGGCAACAGCATATTTAAAGCCAGCCTCTTCCGCTGAACCCTCCATTTTTTTCTCCGTTGCAGACTTAACAGGCTGGCGGGGCGCCCTGCGCAAGATCTCTGCCAGCCGCGCGGCATGGGGATTTCTGGTTTCCTCCGCGATCTCGAGTACGGTTTTTTCGGCGTTGCCCCAAAGCATGGTCTTGCTTTGATCCGCCCCGTTCTCAAGCAAAAACCTCACCCGCAAGCTTGCCTCGCTCTTCATATCGCTAAAATAGGCAGCGTGCAGCGGCGTCACGTGACCGCCCTCCTGCGCGTTAATATCCGCGCCATGCTCCAACAGGATTTCCGCATTGATAAACTGCCCAACAACAACCGCTTCATGCAGCGGCGTAAAACCGGAATCATCAAACAGGTCTGTTTTTGCGCCCCGCTTCAGCAATTCGCGCAAAATTTCCCCAGACTCGTCGTAAACAGCATAATGCAGCGGGGTTCTGCGCATATACCCGGCCTGCCAGTTTAAATCGGCGCCGGCGTCCAAAACCTCCTGGACTGTGCTCAAGTCATTGTTTTTGATTGCTTTAATCAAAAATTCGTTCAATTCTTTGCTGGCCATGCGCCCACCTTTCGGGCGAAAACTACCATCGCGATTACATAATGTCAATACGCGGCTATTTCCTTGACAGTTTCACCATAAAGCCTTATAAAATCCGCAGTTTTGTTGAGGCAAAGCAAAATCCGTAGATGGATGGCTTTTTGTGCTCCGCATCCCCCGGTCGGCGAAGTTACGCTCACCGGGGCTCAATGGCTTATGAGGAAGAACGAAGACAGATGTTTGAAAACCTGACCAACCGCTTGGGCGGCATTTTCGACGGCATAACCAAGCGCGGCATTCTGCGCGACGAGGACATCAACGAAGCGTTGCGTATGATCCGCATCGCGCTGCTGGAGGCCGATGTCGCCCTGCCCGTTGCCAAAGACTTTATCGAGAAAGTCAAAGTGGAAGCCGCCGGCGAAAAAGTGCTCCGCGCGGTCAAGCCAGGACAACAGGTTGTCAAAATCGTTCATGACGCTCTGGTAGAAACACTGGGACATGAAAATACAGAAATCAACCTGAACGTTCCTGCCCCCGCCGTCATTCTCATGGCGGGCCTGCAAGGCTCGGGGAAAACGACCTCTGCCGGAAAACTGGCAAAATTCCTGAAGGAGAAACTGCGTAAAAAAGTCCTCCTCGCCTCGCTCGACGTCTACCGTCCGGCAGCACAGGAACAGCTGGATATCCTTGCCCAGAAAGCCGAAGTCGGCAGCCTGCCCATCGTTGCAGGGGAAAAGCCGCTCGCCATTGCCAAACGCGCCATGGAAGCGGCAAGGCTGGAGGGCTATGACGTCCTTATCCTTGACAGCGCCGGACGCCTTTCGATTGATGAAGCGCTGATGAACGAGCTGGCCGCCGTGCGCGACATGGCCAAGCCGGTTGAAACGCTGCTGGTGGCCGACGCCATGACCGGTCAGGACGCCGTTACCACGGCAAAAAACTTTCAGGATCGCATCGGTATCACGGGTATCATCCTGACCCGTATAGATGGCGATGCACGTGGCGGCGCCGCGCTCTCGATGCGCGCCGTAACCGGCTGCCCGATCAAGTTTCTGGGCATAGGCGAGCAACTCGACGCCCTGCAATCCTTTGATGCCAGCCGTATTGCGGGGCGCATCCTTGGCATGGGCGATATCGTCAGTCTTGTTGAAAAAGCCGCCGAGAGCATCGACCTTGACGAGGCCAAACGCACGGCTGAAAAAATGCAGAAAGGAAAGTTTGACCTTGAGGATTTTCTCTCCCAGCTACGGCAGATGAAAAAAATGGGCGGACTTTCCGGCATGATGGGATTTATGCCCGGCATGGGAAAAATCAAAGGCCTAATGGAAAACTCCAAAATTGACGACAGTGTTTTAAACCGTCAGGAAGCAATTATCCTTTCCATGACAAAGCAGGAACGCCAAAAGCCGGATACGCTGAACGCCTCCCGCCGCAAGCGTATTGCGGCAGGGTCGGGAACATCGGTGCAGGACGTGAACCGCGTCCTCAAACAGTTTCAGGACATGCAGACAATGATGAAGCGCATGCAGAAAATGGGCGGCAAAAACTTTATGCGCAGCATGGGCGGCTTGTTTGGCGGCGGCGGCGCCGGGGAAATGGAACAAATGGCCAAGAACATGCAGCAGCAAATGGGCGGTGGAGACAGTATTCTGGGCGCCAACCCTTTTGACAAGGACGGCCCGCTTTCCGGCGGCACGGGCGGCGGATTTCCGTTGCTGCGCGATAACGGCAAAAAATGACAGCTTTCGGGGCCTTATGGTTGCAGCCCCGCATCAGGAATAAACCGCAACCGGACAGACAGTAAAAGAAACGGAGACTTGAATAATGTTGAAAATACGCATGGCCCGCGCGGGCGCAAAAAAAGTACCTTACTATCACATCGTCGTGGCTAACAGCCGCGCACCGCGTGATGGCAGCTTTCTTGAAAAGCTCGGCTCCTATAACCCGAAGCTGCCACGCACGGATGAAAACCGCGTCAAGCTGAACGGCGAACGCATTAAATACTGGATTTCAAAAGGCGCGCAGGTTTCCGACCGCGTTGCGATTTTCCTTGGCAAAGCCGGGATCGCCCCGATGCCGGAGCGTAAAACCAATCCTGAAAAATCCAAGCCAAAAGCCAAAATGACCGAGCGCGTCACAAAGAAAGCGGAAAAAGCAGCCAAGCTTGCTGAAGCCGCTGCAGCTCCTGCTGAAGCGCCAGCTGAAGCATCGGCTGAAGCTTAAGTTAAGTCTGTCCGGTATCGTGCAAAAGAGCGCGCAGTCGGGGCTTGTCTGCATGGCCGAAATTGTCGGCGTGCATGGCATACAGGGATGGGTCAAGCTGAAAATATTCAGCGACACCCCTGAATCCCTGCTCGACTACGTCTCTTTGCATGACGCAGACAAAAACCGTGATTTTAAAATTCAGGAAATCGCGCAACACGGCAATATCTGGCTCGCGAAAATCGAGGGCATTGCTGACCGCACTACCGCAGAAAAAATGCGCGGGACAAAACTCTTCCTGCCACGCACGGCGCTGCCGGAAATCAAACAGGACAATACCTATTATCATGCCGATCTCATCGGCCTGACGGCGCAATACCCTGACGGAAAAGTCATGGGAAAAGTTATCGCTGTCACTAACTTCGGTGCGGGCGATCTGCTGGATATCAAGCCGCCCAAAGGCAACAGCTTTTACGTGCCGTTTAGAAATGAAATTGTGCCGGAAGTAAACCTGACAGAAAAAACCGTCACTATCGACCCGCCACCGGGTTTACTGGACTGATATATGCCTTTCCACATCAAATTCCTCAGCCTTTTTCCTGAAATCTTTCCGGGTTTTCTGGGACAAAGCCTTACTGGCAAAGCGCTGGAAAAAGGCATCTGGTCATTTGAAACCGTCAATCCACGCGACTTCGCGGCGGACCTGCACAAAACGGTGGATGACACCCCCTTTGGCGGGGGAGCCGGCATGGTGATGAAGCCGGATGTCCTTTCACGGACGCTGGAGGCACACAAGCCCCTTGGCCGTTTCATTTATATGTCCCCGCGCGGAAAGCCGCTGACGCAGAAACTGGCGCAGGAACTGACGCAGGAATCTTTGCTCACGATCCTGTGCGGCCGCTACGAAGGCGTGGACCAGCGCCTGCTGGAGGCCTATGAAGCCGAGGAAATCTCTATCGGCGACTATGTCCTGACTGGGGGGGAGCAGGCCGCGATGATCCTGCTCGACGCCGTCATCCGCCTGTTGCCGGATGTTCTCGGCAATGCAGAAACGCATGACGAGGAAAGCTTTGAAAACGGCCTGCTCGAATACCCCCACTATACCCGCCCCGCCGCATGGACAGATCCGGCTGGTGTGGTTCGCATGGTGCCCGATGTGCTCACCTCCGGCCACCATGCCAGGATCAAAGAATGGCATTTAACAGAATCAGAAGCGCTTACCCGTGCGCGCAGGCCCGATTTGTGGAAAAAATACACTGATAAATCAAAGAAGTCTAAATAAACACTTGAAATTGAGTATAAAAATGCGTTATGAATTCCAGTCTGTCAGGGAATCGCCATTTTTGGCTCTTTCGTTACAGCACCCCGGTAACTAACAAGATGTGGACCGCCGGAGCGCAACCGTGAAATCGCGCTTTCGATATCGGGTCCCGATAAAAAAGGGTCAAAGACCATGAACGACTTGGAAAGATTTGAGCAAGAGCAAATTAAAAGACTGATGACGGATAAAAAGATTCCGGATTTTCAGGCTGGCGACACCGTCCGTGTCAACGTAAAAATCGTTGAGAAGACCGAAAAAGAAACCCGTCACCGTATTCAGGGCTATGAAGGCGTTTGCATCTCCCGTGGCGGCAAAGGCATCAACCAGACATTCACCGTACGCAAAATCAGCTATGGCGAAGGCGTGGAACGTGTGTTCCCGCTGTTCAGCCCGAGCATTGCATCCATCGAACTCGTTCGCCGCGGCTCCGTCCGTCGCAGCAAACTCTATTATCTGCGTGAGCGCAGCGGCAAATCCGCCCGCATCGCCGAGCGTGAGTACCGTGAAGCGGACAACAGCGCTTCCGGCCCTGCGCCTGAAAGCGCTGCTCCGGCACCCGAGAAAAAGGCCGTTGCCGGCTGATTCCGGACTGGAACTTATCAACAAAACGGCCATCTTATTTATTTAAGGTGGCCGTTTTGTTTTCCGTCCATTTCGGCTATTCTTGGATACACACGTTTAATCCGAGGTTCATCAATGCCCCTGCCCCGTACGCTCTTCCAGAAAATCTGGGATGCCCACGTTGTCCACCGCAATGACGACGGCACCTGCATCCTTTATATTGACCGGCATCTGGTCCATGAAGTCACCAGCCCGCAAGCCTTTGAAGGACTGCGGATGGCCGAACGCAAGGTTCACCGCCCCGATGCAACACTGGCCGTCGCCGATCATAACGTGCCGACCTCCGGACGGGCAAAAGGCATCAGCGACCCTGAAAGCCGTCTGCAGGTCGAAACGCTGGATCAAAACGCCGAAGAATTCAACATTCCCTATTTCAGCATGAATGACAAACGGCAGGGCATTGTCCATGTTATCGGGCCCGAGCAGGGATTCACCCTTCCCGGCACGACCATTGTTTGCGGCGACAGCCATACATCGACCCATGGTGCTTTCGGCGCGCTGGCCTTCGGTATTGGCACGTCGGAAGTCGAACATGTTCTCGCCACACAAACCCTGCTGCAAAAACCGGCCAAAAACATGCGCGTCACAGTTGAGGGCACGCTGCATCCAGGCGTCACCGCCAAAGATGTTGTCTTGGCCATTATCGGCAAGATCGGCACCGCTGGCGGAACCGGACACGTCATCGAATATGCGGGCAGCGCTATTCGCGGGCTTTCGATGGAAGGCCGCATGACTGTCTGCAACATGACGATCGAAGCCGGAGCCCGCGCCGGGCTCATCGCACCTGATGATACGACATTCGCCTACTTAAAAGGCCGCCCCATGGCGCCGCAAGGGGAAGACTGGGATAGCGGCGTTGCCTACTGGCGCACGCTGGCCTCCGATGCCGGTGCGCGCTACGACAAGGAAATAACGCTTGATGCCGCCGATATTGTCCCGCAGGTCACTTGGGGGACAAGTCCCGACACTGTCGTTCCTGTAACAGGCATGGTGCCTGATCCGGCAGTTGAAACCGATGAATCCAAGCGCGCCGCCATACAACGGGCGCTTGACTATATGGGCCTCACACCGGGCATGAAAATAACCGACATTAAAATCGATAAGGTTTTTATCGGGTCCTGCACGAATGCCCGCATCGAAGACCTGCGCGCCGCCGCCGCTGTTGCGCAGGGCCGCAAAGTTGCCGCTGGGGTTTATGCCATGGTTGTGCCCGGGTCCGGCCTTGTCAAGGATCAGGCTGAAAAAGAAGGCCTTGATATCGTCTTTAAGGAAGCCGGTTTTGACTGGCGGGAACCTGGATGTTCCATGTGCCTTGCCATGAATGCCGACCGGCTGGAACCGGGCGAGCGCTGCGCCGCCACTTCAAACCGCAATTTTGAAGGTCGTCAGGGCCGTGGCAGCCGGACGCACCTGCTGAGCCCGGCAATGGCCGCCGCCGCCGCCATCACCGGAAAACTGACCGATGTCAGGGAGATCGTATAATGGAAAGATTCAACATCCTCAAGGGCATTGCCGCCCCCCTGCCGATTGTCAATGTCGATACCGACATGATCATTCCCAAACAATTCCTGAAGACCATCAAGCGCACGGGTCTTGGCAAAAACCTGTTCAATGACATGCGCTATGACGAAAAAGGGCAGGAAATCAAAAGCTTTGTCCTGAACCAGCCCGCCTATCGCCGTGCCTGCATCCTCGTTGCGCATGACAATTTCGGCTGCGGCTCTTCACGGGAACATGCCCCGTGGGCGCTTCTCGATTTTGGTATCCGTTGCGTTATCGCCCCGTCTTTCGCGGATATTTTTTACAACAACTGTTTTAAGAACGGCATTTTGCCCATTGTCATGGCGCCAGAACAGATCGATGTTCTGATGAAGGACGCCGAAGATAAAAAAACGCTGACCGTTGACCTTGAAAACCAGCGGGTCACGACAGAATCCGGACATTCCTTCCTGTTCAGCATCGATAATTTTCACAAATCGTGCCTGCTTAACGGCCTCGACGATATCGGCCTGACGCTTGAACATGAAGACCTGATCGCCGATTTCGAAATCGGACAACGTCAACAACAACCTTGGCTATACCCACATCATGAAAAACAATAAAGACGCGGCTTTTCCCATCGCCACAGCGCTCCGCGACAGCCTGAAAACCTACAATTTTCGCACCCTGAAAGATGACATGATTGCCGGTCTGGTGGTCTCGCTCATCGCCCTGCCTCTCTCCATGGCGCTTTCCATTGCCATTAATCTGCCGCCGCAGCACGGGCTCTATACCGCGATTGTCGCCGGTGTCATCGCAGCGCTTCTGGGCGGTTCCAAAACGCAGGTCAGCGGCCCCACCGCCGCCTTTGTCGTCATTCTTGCGCCCATCGTCACGCAATACGGCCTGCATGGCATCATCTGGTGCCAGATCATGGCCGGCGTCATGCTGATTGCTCTGGGTTTGGCACGGCTGGGAAAGCTGATCAACTACGTTCCCTACCCCGTGACAACAGGCTTTACCGCCGGTATCGCCATCACTATCGCCACGCTCTCGCTCAACGACTTTCTCGGTCTTGGTATTGAAAAGCTGACGGGCCCCTATGTCGGAAAAGTCATGACCATTATCGAGCATCTTCCGGCCCTGCGCTGGCAAGAGACGGCCATCGGCCTGACGACCTTTGTCCTGTTGATGTTCACCCCGAAAAAAATTGCCGCGAAAATCCCCTCGCCCGTCATCGCCATCACGGCAGGCACCGTCCTGTCCTATTTTCTGTCCCAGAACGGCTATGCCATAGACACCCTCAATTCACGCTTTTCCTATGTCACACCGGAGGGCCTGACCCAGCACGGTATTCCGCCCTATGCCCCGACATTCCACTTCCCCGGCAGCGACAGCAGCCTGTTTAAAATTCCGGACTTCAAGGAATTCCGCGCGCTGATGATGCCGGCTTTTGTCATAGCCGCCCTTGCCGCGCTTGAATCCCTGCTTTCCGCCACAGTCGCTGACAGCATGGCGCGCACACGGCATGATCCGAATGCCGAAGTCACCGGTCTTGGCATTGCCAATATCTTTACCGGCCTCTTTGCAGGCATTCCCGCCACAGGCGCCATCGCCCGCACGGCGACAAATATCCATGCCGGCGCCAGAACACCGCTGGCGGCCGTTTTCCACGCGCTTTTAATCCTGCTCTACATGATGACGCTGGCGCGCTGGATCGGCTATATTCCGATGGCGGCACTGGCGGCCCTGCTGCTGGCCACGGCTTACCGCATGTCACATATTCACCAGTTCCTCAGCATTATCCGGCTGGCCCCGAAAAGCGATACCGCCGTTCTTCTGGTTTGCTTTCTGCTTACCGTTTTTATTGACATGGTCGCAGGCGTCAGCGTCGGCATGATCCTTGCCTGCCTTTTGCTGATGAAGCGCATGGCGAATATCATGCATATCGACATCAATCGCAAGGCCGGACCGGACGCGCCGCATATTGAATTGCCACCGCATATGATGGTCTACCATATTGAAGGACCGCTCTTTTTTGGCAGCGTGGAAAAGATGCTGGCCGAGGTGGACTTTATCAACGCCGATATCCGGGTTCTGGTGATCGATCTTTCCGCCGTTCCTCTCCTCGACATGACCGGCATTGTCGGGCTTAAAACGCTCATCCTCGGCATCAGCCGGAAAGACCGGGAAATTATTATCTATGCCAGGGACAAGATACTTGAAAAGATTGAAACCAATCTGGCTGATACCTCCTATGCTTCGTCGGTTCGCTACACGCGCAGCCTTTCCGAAGCGCTCGAACAGCATAAAACCGAGGGAAACACATGACACGTAAACATACGATTGTCACGCTGGCTGGTGACGGCCTTGGCCCGGAAGTCATGGCCGAGGCGCTGAAAGTCATCAACTGGTTCAATGATAGCTTTGATGCAGGCATTGAAACCGTTCCGGGGGATATTGGCGGTAGCGCCATTGATAAACACGGCGTTCCGCTGGATGACGGGACGCTGGAAAATTGCCGCAAGGCCGATGCCGTCCTGCTGGCGGCCGTGGGCGGACCCAAATGGGACAAGGTGGATTACGCCCTGCGCCCCGAAGCAGGACTGCTTAAACTGCGTAAATCCCTTGATCTTTACGCCAACCTGCGTCCGGCAAAAGTCTTCGATGCCCTTGTTTCCGCTTCAACCCTGAAACCTGAAATCGTGCGCGGGCTTGATATCCTGATTGTGCGCGAACTCACGGGCGGCGTTTATTTCGGCGAACCCCGCGGGATTGAAACCCTTTCCAACGGCGAGCGCCGCGGCATCAATACGCAGGTCTATACAACACATGAAATCCATCGTGTCGCCCGCGTCGCTTTTGAACTGGCCCGCAAACGCGGCAACAAGGTTTGCTCCTGCGAAAAAGCCAACGTCATGGAATCCGGCAAGCTGTGGCGGGAAGAAGTCACCGCCCTGCACGCACTGGAATATAAAGACGTAGAGCTCGGCCATATGTACGCCGACAACTGCGCCATGCAACTGCTCCGCAATCCGGCGCAATTCGACGTGATTGTGACGGACAACCTATTCGGGGACATTCTCTCTGACGAAGCAGCGATGCTGACAGGCTCTCTGGGGATGCTCCCGTCCGCTTCGCTCGGCGAGATCAGGGCAAATGGACGGCGTGCCGCGCTTTACGAACCCATCCACGGTTCAGCGCCGGACATTGCAGGAAAGAACATCGCCAACCCCCTCGCCACGCTGCTCAGCGTCGCCATGATGTTCCGTTTCTCGCTTGATATGACGAATGAGGCTGCCGTTCTTGAACGCGCGGTCGAAAATGTTCTGGATAAAAAACTGCGCACAGCAGACATAATGTCCGAAGGATGCCGGAAACTGTCCACTTCCGAGATGGGAAATGCGCTGATTGCGGAACTTGAGCTCCTGAAATCGGGGAAATAAAGCGCCAGACCCTGCTTTTTAACGACTTTTAACGATTCTTTCCTTATATTCTAGGAGGACAGGAGGGCTTTATCGTGAAAAAGATTTTTGCTGCACTTTTCCTTTTTGGCGCCCTGCTGCTCCAGATGCCGCCGCTCAAAGCCGAAGCGCCAACGACCGCGCCGCTCGCCTATGTTGTCAAACTGAACAGCATCATCAGTCCCGCCGCCTATGAACTGGTCACCCGCAGCCTGAAGAGCGCCGCGCAGGAAAATGCCGCTGTTGTCGTTCTTGAAATGCATACGCCGGGCGGGCTCTATGACAGCACACAGCAAATTGTTCAGGCCATTCTGGATTCTCCGGTGCCGGTCGTCACTTACGTCAGCCCCTCCGGATCGCACGCCGCCAGCGCCGGAACCTATATTCTCTACAGCAGCCACATCGCCGCCATGGCTCCCGGTACTAATCTTGGCGCGGCGACGCCTGTCCAGATGGGACAAAACGGCGCTGAAAAAGAATCCCCTACGACGAAAACGCTGGAACAGAAAATGACCAATGACGCCGCCGCCTATATCCGCGGACTGGCGGATTTGCGCGGACGCAATGCGACATGGGCAGAACAATCCGTCCGCGACGCCAAAAGCCTGACGGCGCATGAAGCCCTTGCGCAGAAGGTAATCGATATCATCGCCGCCGACATTCCGGATTTGCTCGCCCAGATTGATGGCCGCAATATCAAAACCGTGCAGGGCAATTTTATAACGCTCCACACAAAAGGCGCCGCAGCCCGGCAGATTACACCGGACTGGCGCACGGAACTGCTGGAAATCATTGCGCATCCAAACGTCGCCTTCATCCTGATGACGCTCGGCATCTATGGGCTGATCTATGAGTTTGCCAATCCCGGCAGCTTTGTCCCTGGCGTCACCGGATCGATTTTTTTACTGCTCGGCCTTTATGCCATGAACGTAATGCCGATTGATTACGCCGGACTCGGCCTGATCCTCGTTGGCATGGCCTTTATGATCGGAGAGGCCTTCGCTCCCGGATTCGGCGCGCTCGGGATTGGCGGCGGGATCGCCTTCGCCGCTGGCGCCGCTATGCTTTTCGACAGCACAGTGCCGGGCTATGGCGTCGATCCGGCGCTCATCGGCGCAACAACGCTTTTCAGCTTCGGCCTCCTTTCCATCATTCTGGCACTGGCTGTTAAAGCCCAGCGCAAAAAACCCGTCACCGGCATCGAAGAGCTTTCCGCCGCCATTGGCGAGATTGTCACGTGGGCAGATGGCAAAGGCGAAGTCCATGTCACCGGCGAAATCTGGCAGGCGGAATCCGACACCGCAGGATTGAAAAAAGGCGACAAGGTAGAGATCGTTAAAATCGAGGGGCTCCGGCTGATCGTGGCTCCGCACCGCGAACAACCAACAAAGGGAGATTAAGCACATGGGTATGGGTATTGGGGCAATATTTGCCGTTTTCGCGCTGATTATTCTGGCCTATTCCGTCCGCATTCTGCGTGAATACGAACGAGCTGTCATTTATACGCTTGGCCATTATACCGGAACCAAAGGCCCCGGCCTGATCCTGCTCTTCCCCGGCATCCAGCAGATGGTGCGCGTCGATCTCCGCGTCCGGACAAGCGACGTGCCCACGCAGGACGTGATCTCCAAAGATAACATTTCCGTCAAGGTCAATGCCGTCATCTATTTCCGCGTCATGGCTCCGGATAAATGCATCAACAACGTCGCCGATTTCATGCGGGCGACGTCAGAGCTGGCGCAAACCACGCTCCGCTCCGTTCTGGGCAAGCACGAACTGGATGAAATGCTCTCCGAGCGCGACAAGCTCAGCGCCGATATCCGCACTATCCTTGACAGCCAGACCGACCAGTGGGGCATCAAGGTTTCCAACGTCGAGCTTAAACATATCGACCTTGCCGAAAGCATGATCCGCGCCATCGGGCGTCAGGCCGAAGCCGAACGCGAGCGCCGCTCCAAAATCATCAGCGCCGAGGGCGAAATGCAAGCCGCGGATAAACTGGTGGAGGCCGCGCACAAACTGATGTCAACCCCCGGTGCCATGCAGATCCGCTATCTTTCCGCCTTTCAGGACATCGCCAATGACAAGACAAACACGATTATCCTGCCCCTGCCGATGGACATCTTGAAAAAAATGACCTGATCGGCCCATAAGGCACTGATATATATGAAATATTTCAGCCTTGAAGTCCGCGTGCCTTTCATGTAGCTTGCCCTATCCAAGTCGTCTGGAGCGACTTCGTGCGGAGAGGTGGCCGAGTGGTTGAAGGCGCTCGCCTGGAAAGCGGGTAAACTGTAACAGGTTTCGTGAGTTCGAATCTCATCCTCTCCGCCATTTACTTTTCCAAACCACTTCTGACAGCCAGATGAAGGCCGCGAAAAAACCGCGTTTACGGCCTTTATTTGCAATGTTTGGTGACATGACAGTTTGGTACTGGCAACGAATGATTGGCTCACTTTTTTCTCTCTTGGGCAAAACTTCTGAGACAAAGGTGAACATCTGACCCTTGTGTACACCTCTTTAAGTACCTAAAAACACACGATTTAGCTTATTTCAATTTCGTATATGAGCTTGCCTGTCAATGTGTCGGGCACGAGCGGGGTCTGGAGGGCTGTAGCGGGGTAACGCGGGTTAACCAAGGCTGACAGTAAGTTCCCTCCATGCCCAAGCTGGAGATTACAACCTTTCATGTGCGATGGTCGCTTCCGGCAGCGCCGTAAAACACTATCGTCTCAGCAGCTGCCAACAAGAAAGCCATGTATGACCACCTAAAATTATTTTATTTTAGGTGGGTTTCAGGGGGCTATTTTAGGCATTTTAAATCAACCGAAATAAGAGCCATAAGCAAAATGCAAAAAGGTTCTTATCATGTCCCAGCCCAACACACAGCAACATAACAATCAGAAAAACGTGCCAGAAATCGCTTCATTGCTGGCCTTGGCGATCCTGCGCCAACGGCAGAAAATAGCGAACAATTCACTGGACTTCTCAGACACCAGAAGCGTGTATGCGACAACCGATAAGGAGTTGTAACATGCAAAAAGAAACTGTCCTGTCCCAAATATCAAAACTTCCCCAGATGACACCGTTCGAATTGCGGGAGCTATGGGAAGAACTTTTTGGCGCACCGCCGCCGCAAGTCTATCGCGCATATCTTCAGCGGCGCCTCGCATACCGCATCCAGGAATTGGCGATGGGCGGTTCGGAAGCTGTCGACAAGCGGCTGGAAGCCTTGGACAAACAGCAGCGCAACGACCGTCTCCGCCCCAAATCAAAAAGCCTCATGAAAATTGCCGCAGGGACAAAGCTGCTCCGCGAATATAAAGGGGTCGAATATCACATTACCGCCTTGGCAGATGGTGAATTTGAACATAACGGCAAACGGTACAAAAGCCTAACACAGATCGCCAATGAAATCACCGGAACATGGGTGTCCGGCCCCGCCTTCTTTGGCCTGACCCAGCCAGCCAAGAGGAAATCAGCATGAAAGAGACTGTAAAAAAACGTATTCGCTGTGCCATCTACACCCGCAAGTCCACCGAGGAAGGGTTGGACATGGAATATAACACACTTGATGCCCAGCGCGATGCGGCAGAGGCTTTTATTCTCTCGCAACGGCACGAAGGCTGGACGCTGGTGGACGACCATTACGATGACGGTGGCTTTTCTGGCGGCAACATGGATCGCCCTGCGCTGAAACGCCTTCTGGCTGACATTAAAAATAACCTCATCGACGTTGTCGTTGTCTATAAGATCGACCGCCTGACGCGATCTCTCATGGACTTCTCGCAACTGGTCACGGTTTTTGACCAGCACAACGTATCTTTCGTCTCGGTAACCCAGCAATTCAACACGACATCATCGATGGGGCGACTCACGCTGAATATCCTTCTTTCCTTCGCACAGTTTGAGCGCGAAGTTACAGGAGAACGCATCCGCGATAAGGTCGCCGCC
>CAYWIT010000020.1:0-5925 GCA_964458415.1 uncultured Rhodospirillaceae bacterium | reverse complement strand
GAAAAGGCATGTGGATGGGTGGACACCCGCCGCTGGGATACGATGTAGAGAACCGCAAGCTCATCGTGAACCCCAAAGAGGCAGAAATCATAAAGCATATTTTTTCCCGCTTCCTGACCCTGAAATCAATGACAAACCTTGCAAAAGAATTACGCGAAAAGGGCGTCAGGACAAAGACGTTCACAACCCAAAAAGGGGAATTGCGCCACGGAAATTTGGTTTGCAAGGGCTACATCTATCGCATTCTGAAGAATGCGGTGTATGTCGGGGATATGCCGCACAAGGGCGCGGTCTATCCTGGGCAACATGAAGCGATCATTTCGCGGAATATTTGGAGGGAAGCACATTCTATTTTGCAAATCTCCCCTCGTGTGCGTGGTCACGCCAGCCGATGCAAGCAACCCGCCATCCTGCGCGGCCTTGCTGCTTGCGGCGGTTGTCAATCGACCATGTCACCCTGCGGAACGCGCAAAAAAGGGAAAGCCTATAATTATTACGCAGGGAGCAAGCACCTGACGCTCAAATGCACGGATTGCCCATTGGGGCGCGTCCCTGCGGCAGAACTTGAAAGGGTCGTCTTTGAGCAGATCAAACCCCTGATCCAAAGCCCGAAGATGGTCGCTCAAACATGGCTGGCGGCACGGAAGCTGGATGAAAGCCTGACCGAGCAGGACATCACCGAAGCCCTGCAGAATCTCGAAGCCCTCTGGTCTGAGCTTTTCCCCGCCGAACAGCGACGCATCCTTGAGCTTTTGTTGGAACGGGTCGATGTCTTTACGGAACGTGTCGATATCAAATTCAAAACCGAAGGTTTGGGGCGCATGGCGCAGGAGCTACTGGCCTATAGAAAGAACCGGACGGAGGATGCTGCATGAGCGAAACATTCACAATACAAGTGCCAGTATGCTTCAAGAAACAAGGCGCGCGAAAACTGGTATTTGCGCCCCCAGGCGCAAAGGATCAAGACCTTTCTATGGCACGTCAGGCCGACCCCAACATGATTCTGGCGCTCATCAAGGCATGGCGTTGGCAAAAACTGATTGAAATGGGACGTTGCCGCAATGTGGCGGAGCTGGCCGAGAAAGAAAAAGTCACCACGTCCTACGCCAGCCGAATCTTGCGCCTAAACTCCCTCGCGCCCGATATAAAACAAGCCATTCTCGATGGACGCCAACCCAAATCCCTGCGCGTGATCGATTTGATGCCCGCCTTTTCAGAGGTATGGTCTAAACAACGGGAGCGGTTCGGCTTTCCTGCCGCAGGCTAGTGCAAAACCTGCTGTAACCGATGCTCCAGCATTTCGGCAGCAGCGTACCAGACATTCTTCGTCCATTGAGACGCCCCTTTAAAGCCGCTGTATCGATCCACACCTTCGGCCATCATGCGTAGCTCACGGATGACAATCTTAATTTGCTCTTCATCTACTTTTTGCTCTTCCATGATACGCAGCATGTCGACGTCTTTTTCCATCTGCCCCTCGCTCTGATCCCCAATTGCCCTTAAAATCTCCGCAGCCCGCCGCCAAGCGCTACGCGCATCGTCAGGAACATCGATAAAATGCTCGTAGGGTTCGCGGAATATCGCCATGTCCTGTAACTCGTTGGCGATGATAAGATGGCCATTCGGCAGCGCGTACAAAGCATTCAACAGATTGCCATCATCACTTTGCGCCATAAAAAACTCCTCCAGAAACCAAACGATCACCAGAGTTTCCTCTGGTGATCGGGGAGTTCGTAAAACCGTCCTAGAACGGCGCAACGTATTCACGCAAGCGCTATTGTATTCCGCCGCCTCCCCGACCGCATAGGTCGAGAGGGCATCAACTGCGGATGATGCAAGTTCCGTCTAGGAAGGGGGGTTACGAATCCCCGAAACGGCCTTTTTCGCCGTTTGCAAGATTAGGTTAATGGATCGCCAAGATAATGGCAACCATATGATTTCTAAGAATTAACGATAAAAACTGTGGATGGCGGCTACCACAACACCTGCAATCTCAAAGGATTGATCCTCCGAAATTTTGATGGGGGTATATTCATCATTTTCAGGCAAAAGCGTGACACGACCTTTGGTGTCTTTTTTAAATCTTTTGACGGTGGCTTCCCCATCAACCATAGCGGCGACAATAACGCCATTCGCCGCTTCCATTTTTCTATTCACGATAAGAAGATCGCCATCATAAATGCAAGCTTTGATCATCGAATCTCCACTAACGCGTAAAAGGAAGCAGCTCTCAGGATTCTTTAACAAGAGGCTATTCAAATCCACCATACGTTCGATGTCGTCTACAGGCGTTGTTGGTGATCCGGCCGGAATGCGAGATGAGTACAAGGGTATGCGATAGCCCCGCATCTTCAAGAACGTCTTGACGTCATCGAACAAACTCAACGGTATGCGTATGGGCTTTGTTTTTTCTCGCCACGGGCCGCGCCCAAAAGGACGCCCCGCTTTTTTTCTGGTTCCACCGTGTGACACGCACACTCCTGTATGAATCGTAAAAATGATTGACTCAAAAAACCTACTTGATTAGTGTACACTAATCAAGATGGAATCACTAATTATTCGGGTGTGCAAAGCTATGTCATTGCCAGAAAAGGATTATTTTTACTTACAAGAGATCATAGGTCGCTGGAATATTACTGGCGCCGACCTGCGCTATTTCGCGGAACAGGGGATGCTCGAAATCCAGACCTGGCTGGATGAGATGATGGTTCTGATTTCCCGCAGAACTCGCACAGTAGATGGTCTCGTCGCGCATATGCAAGCAGGTGTCAGCACCTATAAAGGATATGCGATTGTTGAACCTGATGAGCTGAGAAAAATTTTTTCATCCTCCCCGCAATCTGTGGTTCTGTTTCGCATCCCTCATACCGATGAAGCCATAAAAGTTCACCGCAATCATAAGCCGCCTGTTGTCGGCATTGAAGATCTTGTTATTTCTCGTGCTACGCGGGACAAATTTGAAAAAACGCACGGTATTGAACCGACGCAGATTTCAAGCGCCGCGACAACAGCCCCCTCTTTTGGTGGGCGCCCCAGCGTCATGCACATGATCATGCGGGAATTCGCGCATCGTTGTCAAAAAAACGCTGTCGCTTCATCTCTTCAAAAAGAAGCAGATGCGCTTGAACTGTGGGCAGTAGAGAATATCCAGGGCGCACAACCACCCAAATCCAAGGCTATCATGAACGCCATTCGCGCCAACTACAGAGAGTACCGCAAGCCAATGGCCTCTGCTGCGAGTGAAAATACAAAAACAGCGACCGCCTAAAATTATTTAGTTTTAGGTGGGTTTTAGGCGGCTGTTTTAGGCATTTCGAATCCTCCCCAATGAGAACCACAACGCAACCGCGAAGAGGTTCTCATCATGGATCATTATATCACCGCACACCAATTGGGCAGACGCTGGCAGCTTGCCCCCAAAACTCTCGAAAAATGGCGCTGCAAAGGGGTCGGCCCTAAATACGTCAAGGTCGGCAGCCGCATCCTGTACCGCATGGCGGACATTCAGGACTTTGAACGTCAAGGGCTGCGGGTCGGCAATACCGCTATTTCCAATCATAGCGCGTCCACCTCCAACGCAACGGAGGCGACGATATGAACATCTTTATTCATCACGGCATCGAGCATCTCTCGGCCTCATCCCTCAATCTCTACGCCGCCGAACCCGCCCTGTGGGTTTTGGAACGCCTGCTGGGCATAAAACACGGCAGCAATGCGGCGATGGCCCGCGGCAAGGCCGTTGAAGGCGGCGTCCACATGGCGCTGATGCAACCGCATTTGTCCATCGAAGCTTGCATCGCAGAAGCCGAGCGTCAATACGATGCGGAAATGGTGCTGGTGCCGGATACCAACCGCGAGGATGAACGCAAGAACATCGCCAGCTACGTCCGTTATGCCGCAGCCGAGCTTCGCCTTTACGGCACACCCACGGCCTATCAGGACAAAATCAGCGTCACGCTGGAAGGCGTGTCCGTCCCGATCATCGGTTTCATCGATTGGCGCTTCGACCAGCATGGCATGATTGTCGATCTCAAAACCAGTGAGCGTCTGCCCGGCAAAATATCCGAAGCACACGGACGGCAGGGCGCGATCTACGCCCATGCCCACGGCAACTACGGTATGCGCTTTTGCTACGCCAAGCCGACGCCCAGCAAAAAAGACAACAAGGCCGTGGTCGTCCACGAAATGTCAGGCGAGGAGCGTGAGCGTCACATGAACGCGCTGAGGCAAATCGCGCTGCGCCTTCACCGCTTCCTGTCGCTGTCGAAAGACGCCAAGGAACTGGCAGGCATCGTCTGCCCGAACTACGAGAGCTTTTACTGGTCGAATCCGCAGACGCGCGCGGACGGCGAAAAAGTATTCGGCTTCTAAAAACCACCACCTCCCAAAACCAACCATGAAAGGAAACTAAAAATGGCACTCAATATTGGTGCATCCGGCACGATCAAGCCTTACGCGAAATACAATTCCAAAGCAGACAAATGGTTCGCCAAGGGCCAGGACGGCGACGTCGAAATCCAGCGTCCCACCTTCCTTGCGGACTTCAAGAATATCGCCACTGGCTGGCTGTGCTTCCGTGAAGGTCAGGCGCCGGAACGTGTGATTGATCCATCTCTTGACCATATGGCTCCCAGCCCTGGCGCGGATTTCCGTCGCGGCTTCGTGCTGGCGGTCTTCAGCCAGAAGTTCTTCGGCGGCTTTGCCGAACTGTCTTCGGCCTCCATCCACATGAGCAACGCGATCCGCGATGTCTACCAGCAATACGAAGCCGATCAGGGCAAATACCCTGGCCAAATTCCGGTCATCGAATGCACCGGATCGGAGGCGATGAAAGATAAGTACGGCACGAATTATCGCCCGAAACTCCAGATCGTCAAATGGGTCGAGCGTCCGGTGGATTTGCCCGATGTCTCGCCCGTTGAGGCTGGCGATGTCTGGCGCTCTGGCAATGCCGCGCAACCGCAGACCGCTGCCGCGCCAGCCTCTGCACCGCCGCCCGTACAGCAACAGGCCGCACCCGCCGCCAATCCGCTGTCCACGGCTGAATTCTAATTGAAGCGAAGGCTGCATGACACCATCGGGGATTTCCACGACAGAAACGATGAGACTCCACCTCGAACATTTGTTCAGTGGAAACCTCGATGGTTGTCATGACGGTTTAATTGAAATTGCCTATACCGATGCCACCGACGGCAAGCTGAAACACGCCCGCCTGTTCGGTACGGAAGAACTGGACGAAGCGGTCGAATTTGCCGCCGCCCAAAATGCCATCCCAAATCAGAATATTTATGTCGGCGCGGCACTGCGTAAGCCCGACACGCCCCGCGACCGCCGTGCTGCCGATACCGATGTACTGGCCATGCCCGCCTATTATGTCGACATCGACAAAGAGGGCGCGGCAAATGCCGCCAAAACCCGCTACAACGGCAGCCCGCCCACCTGCGTGGTCGTGACAGGCAGATACCCCCATGTCCGCGCCCAATTGTGGTGGCGGCTGGAAGCTCCTGACCGCAATCTGGAGCGCGTCAGGCGGCAAAATACAGCCCTTGCTGCGGCTTTTGAGGGCGATACCACAGTCGTTAACCCCTCCCGTGTCATGCGTCTGGCCGGAACGGTCGCATGGGCCGTCAAACCAGGGCGCATCCAGGAGAATACGGAATTTCAGGACTTCAAGGACGGTCGCCCGCAATTTTATTACGAAGGCCAGCTTGCCAAATCCTTCCCGCCCGATACCACGCCGTCCGTAGCGGCGGCGCAAGCGATCAGCGGCCTGAATATCGGCTCTGGCGATCCGCGTGCGGTTGCCACGGCGCTCGACGCCATCAAGACAGGCCAGAACTGGCACAACACCGCCTTGCGCCTGATCGCCCACTGGATCGGGCGTGGCTGGTCGGACGCGGAAATCCTGACCGCCGCTGAAGCCTT
>CAYWIT010000019.1:19873-47465 GCA_964458415.1 uncultured Rhodospirillaceae bacterium | reverse complement strand
GCAGATCCGCCAGTTGCGGCGGCAGTTCCGGCACGACGCCGATTGCTTTTTGTACCGCCACTGGAAACTTGGCCGGATGCGCCGTGGCAAGCGCGATAACCTCCGCTTCCGGATGCGCCTTGCGCCAGGATTCGGCAACGCCAATTCCCACCGCCGTATGCGGATCGACAATATAGTCATGCCGCTGATAAACATGCCGGATCACCGCCAGCGTTTCCGCGTCATCCAGACTGCCGCTGGCAAACAACGTCCGCAGCCGAGCCATCGTTTCATCATCAAGATCAAAGGGTCCGCTTTCGCGGAAATGACGCATGATCGCCGCAACCTTGTCTCCCTGCTGCCCCAGAAGGTCGAACAACAGCCGCTCGAAATTGCTGGAAATCTGGATATCCATGCTCGGGCTCAGGCTTGGCGTCACGCCTTTGGCCTGCATCCGGCCCGTCATCAGAAAACGGTGCAGAATATCGTTCCGGTTCGTCGCCACCAGAAATTTTTCAACCGGCAGACCCATTGATTGCGCGACATAGCCTGCATAGACATTGCCAAAATTTCCAGTCGGCACCGCGAAAGTCGCAGGACGGCCGGTTTTCGCCTGCACCCACGTGCCCGCATAGATATAATAAACGACCTGCGCCAGTATCCGCGCCCAATTGATCGAATTGATGGCCGACAAATTCAGATCGGCGCGAAACCCTGCATCATTGAACATCGCCTTGACCAGATCCTGACAATCGTCAAAGCTTCCTTCGACTGCGATGTTAAAAACATTTTTTTCCAGCACGGTCGTCATCTGCCGGCGCTGCACATCCGAAACACGCCCCTTGGGATGCAGAATAAAAATATCCACATTCTCGCGCCCGCGAAAAGCTTCAATCGCCGCCGAACCGGTATCGCCGGATGTCGCGCCGATAATCGTCACCCGCCGGTCCCGCTTCAGCAAAAGCCGGGTAAAAACCTGCCCCAGAAACTGCAAAGCCACATCCTTGAAAGCCAGCGTTGGCCCGTGAAACAACTCCAGCACATGCAAGCCCTCGTCCATCTGGCGCAACGGAACGATATCCTTGTGGTCAAACCCCTTGTAGGCTGCACGCAGAATACCGACCAACTCTTCCGATGAAATATCGTCGCTGACAAAAGGCAGAATAACGCGCCACGCAATCTCGAGATAGCTCTGGTGCGCCATATTCGCCAGCTCTTCGGCGGATATCCGCGGAAAGGCCCGCGGAACATAGAGCCCGCCGTCCGCGGCAAGTCCGGCCAGCGTCACATCTGCAAACCCCAGAGGCGGCGCAACGCCGCGTGTACTGACATATTCAAACACTGTCTTTCCCCAGATACCGCTGTGTCAGATGCGCTTTGAACGGTACCGCGCTGAATTTTTCACCACAGACTTTTTCGATCAACTCCAGCGGCGGATACAGGCAGGCTTTTGACTGGACATTTTCCCGCAGCCAGCCCGTGAAAACGGCAAAGTTTCCTTTGGCGATTTCGCCATCAAGCGCCGGAATATCCTGCCGCATTCGCGCGCAGAACTGCGCTGCAGTCATCGCCCCCAGTGCATAGGCCGGAAAATAGCCGAATTCCCCGCAATACCAGTGAATATCCTGCAGACAGCCGCGCCGGTCATCCGGCGGTGCCACGCCGATCAGCTTTTCCATCTGCGCATTCCAGGCCTCGGGCAGATCCTTGACGTTCAACCAGCCCTCCATCAGGGCTTTTTCCAGCCGATAGCGCAAAATAACATGGGCCGGGTATGTCACTTCATCGGCATCAACACGGATAAACCCGCGTTCCACCTGCGTCGCCATACGCCAGAGATTTTCTCCCGACCATTCCGGTCCGGCGGCGCCAAAAGCCTGTTGCAGATGCGGCGAGAGGAAATCCCAATAGCTGCGGCTGCGGCCCAGTTGCATATCTATACTGAGCGACTGCGATTCATGGAGCATCATCCCCATGAACTGGCTGGTGCCCACCGGCTGCCGCTGCCATTGCTGCGGTGTATAGCGGTCGTAAAAACCATGACCGGCCTCGTGCGCAACGCCCTGTATTGAATTGATGAAATCATTCTCATTATAGCGCGTGGTAATGCGCACATCCCCGCCGATGCCCATGCTGAAAGGATGCGCCGAAACATCCAGCCGCCCCCATGTGAAATCAAAACCGAGGAATCCCGCCAGCTGCCGCCCGAATTTTTCCTGTACAGCAACCGGAAAAGGTCCCGGAATATCCAGCGGCGTCTTTTGAAACGCCAGCACTTCCTCCAGAAACGGCGGAAGAAATACGGCCAGATCGTCAAAAACAGCATCCACCATGGCCGATGTCATTCCCGGCGCATAATGATCCATCAGCGCGTCATAAGCCGCCAAACCAAGCCCGCGGGATTTTTCCTCCGCAATCTCGCGCACGATATCAACCAGCCGTGACAGATCGTCCGCCACCAGCGCGAAATTGCTGTCCTGCCGCGCCTGCCGCCAGACCATCTCGGTTCTGGTGGCCTGCAGCATTTTCTTTTCCACCAGTTTCGACGGGATGGAAACGGCGATTTTATGCAGCCGCTCCATCAGGCGCAGATTTGCCCGCTGCCAGTCATCCAGCTGTCCCTTGTCCACCGCGCCGAGCCATGCTGCCACCCGTGGGGCAGTTTGCATGTCATGCATCATGACATTCAATGTGGCTGCCTCCCACGCGCGCTGATCGCTTCCCTCCGGCGGCATCAGCACGGAACGATCCCAGTCCAGCAAAACGTCAATCTGCCGGAAAGCCATCAGCTTGCCAAAATGCTCTTCCAGCGCCTTATAGGCTTCCATTCTTTTCCTCCACTTTCACAAGCGCGCGTAACACGTAAATGACCAGCAAAACCAGCGCCATTGTGTACCAGAAAATGGCGTATTGCCTGTGATCATTGGGAATATCAAGCTGCACCTTGCCACCGGCCGGCCAGACGCCCGGCTGACGATCCGCCACATTGACGATCACAGGCGCAACGGCGCCCAGCCCCGCACTCTGCGCCATGGCCGGAATATCCGCCCAATACCAGTCTTTTTTGTCCGGCCTGTTTTCCGGCGTCCATCTTGTTTTTCTGGGGATTTGCACGACTCCTTCAATCTGCAGCAGGCCCGCGGGATAACCGGCCTTGTCCATCAAGGCCTCCGAAATCCAGCCCCGATTGACAAAAACGATGCCGCCCGAGGCGCGCTCGAACGGCACCACCATGTGATAACCGTTGACACCGTCCAGCGTGCGCGGTTTCAGCAGAAACCCCTTGTCATGCAAAAACCTTCCCGCCAGCGTGACACGGCGATATTGCCAGTCGGAAAGGACATCCATTTTTTCCGGCAGCGGCACCGGCGGTTTTTCCATCTGCGCGGAAATCTCTGCCAGAAAATTTGTTTTCCACTCCAGCCGTTCAACCTGCCAGCTTCCCATGGCCACCAAAATCAGCAGCATCAGCATTGTTGAGAGCGTTGCCCCCCATGTCGCCTGAAACTTTATTTTCATAATCCAAATATCCCCCGAAAATTCCCCTAACGCCGTCATTATTCTAGTCACCACTGCCAAAAAAGAAACTGTTTGCAGTAAATAATATGTTACGTTCCATATATTCATGCCAAGACTATTATGGAGATTGCCCGTGACCGCACGCCCGCTGACCCAAGGTGAAATTGCTCTCGCTAAAAAGGTTTTTGGCGATGCCATCCGTTATGACGAAGTGACGATTCATGACGGGCGCTTTATGCCGTTTCAACCCAAAGGCACCGCCATGGCGCCGGAAGGCAATCTTTACATGTACGGCTGCTACCGCGATGACTATGCGGCCTGCGATCCTTATACCCGCGCCCACTTCATCCATGAAATGACACATGTCTGGCAATTTCAGAACAAAATCCTGCATCCCGTTCAGGCGGCGATAGAGCTGAATATCCGCCATATGTTCAATTATCTTGCGGCTTATCCCTACCATCTGGACGGCGCCAAGGATCTGACGGACTACAATATGGAGCAACAGGCCAGCATTGTGCAGGATTATTTCCTGTTAAAATCCGAAAACTGTTCCCTGCATCAGGGCCAGTGCCAGAATATCGCCCTGGAAAGCGAACGGATTGCGCTCTACGAAAAAGTTCTGCACCGCTTCCTCGACAATCCGCATTACGCCAGACAGGAAAAATTTCCCAAACTGGCGGCAAACGGGAAAAAACCAAAACCGCCCGCCGCATAGAACGGGAGCTGTTACTTCCCCCAGTCCCCCGAGCGATGGCGATATTCCTGCAGAATGATAAAGGCCTTGGCGGTTGGCAGCAGCACGGCAATCATGCCAAGCGCGACGGCGCCCCAGAGCACCACATGCACCCAGAGCGCTGGAGCAAACGCTTTTTCAAAGGCCCAGGCCGTCGGCACGATCATAAAACCCAGAATAAAAATCATGATAACAGCAGCAGCATCGCCGGCATCATGTTTGCCCAGCGGCACGCCGCAAACGTCGCAACGCTCGACAACCGTGAGAGAGCCGCGCTTAAAAAGCCGGCCCCGCTGACACGCGGGACAGCGCGGCTTGAGGCAAAAAGCGATGTCTTTCGGCAGGGTCAAGAATTGCCCCACCAGTAAACAGCGGCAAAGAGAAACAGCCAGACCACGTCAACAAAGTGCCAGTACCAGGCCGCCGCTTCAAATCCGAAGTGGCTGTCTTTGGTGAAATGGCCTTTCTGGTTGCGGAAGAGGCAGACCAGCAGAAAGATCGTCCCCACCAGCACGTGAAAACCGTGAAACCCTGTCGCCATATAGAAAGCGGAGGAATAAATGCCATCCTTGAAACCAAAGGTCGCATGCAGATATTCCACAAGCTGGAAGCCCGTAAAGGCAATACCGAGCAAAACGGTAATCAACAACGCCTTGCTGGCTTCCGCCTGTTTCCCTTCCAGAATGGCATGGTGCGCCCAGGTGACGGTGCAGCCGGACAAAAGAAGAATCATCGTCATTAGAAGCGGCAGATGGAACGGATCAATCGCCTCGACGTTGGCGGGGGGCCACACACCACCAATCGCCGCCGAAGGGAAAAGGCTGGAGGCAAAAAATGCCCAGAAAAACGCGACAAAGAACATCACCTCCGAGGCAATGAACAACGCCATGCCATAGCGCAAGCCGATTTTGGCAACAGGCGAATGCGCTTTTTCCACGACAGCTTCTTTGATCACATCACGCCACCAGAACCACATCACGGCCAGCACGGCCAGCAGCCCGAGGCCAACGCCCTTCAGCCCGACCGGCACGCCCGCCAGATCAATCTTGTGCATGAACAGCACCGCCCCAAGAGCCAGCAGCCCTGCGGAGAAAGCCCCCACCAGCGGCCAGACACTGGGCCGGACAAGATGGTATGGATGCGGCTTGCCGCCGGTCATATCGTATGCAGGAGTATCAGACATGCTTTTTCCCTCTCATTAAATCAGGACTCATTGTAAAACTTTTCCACCGCTTTCTCCAGCTCGGACGAATCCTTGCGGAAAAAAGTATAGGATAGCGTGATGGTGTTCACATCTTTCATATGGGGGTCATCCATAATGGCCGGATCAACGAAAAAAACCACCGGCATATGGACAGCCTGCCCGGGCGCGAGCGTTTGCTCGCCAAAACAGAAACACTGCGTCTTGTAGAAATACTTCCCTGCCTTGAGCGGCGTCACGTTATAAACCGCCGTTCCCGTCACCGGTTCCGCGGACCGGTTTTCCGCCAGAAAAGAAGCAAAGCCGTCAGCGCCTACCTTGATTTCCACAGGCGCCGTCTCCGGCTTGAACGTCCACGGCATGTTGCGGGCAACATTTGTATTGAAGCGCACCCCGATTGTCCGGTCAGCCGCGGCAAGATTGGGATTTTTCGCGATAATCTGCGTTGTCCCCTCCCAGCCCGTCACGCTGCAGACCAGCCGGTAAAGCGGCACGGAAGCAAAAGAAAGCAACAGCATGCCGCCGACAACCGCCAGCGCCAGTCGCATTGTTTTCCTGTTCCTGCGCGCAAGATCGGTCACGACATCAGCCGCCTTTCATGCGAATAATCGTCACGGCAAAAATAACCGCCGCAAAAGCCGCCAGCGCCAGCAACACAGCATAGTTCTTTTTCTTCTTTTTCTCATGAAGATCGCTATGCGCCATTTTTCCTCACATTCCCTTGTCCGCCATCATCAGGGCGAAGATTGCAAAAAGATAGAAAATCGAAAAGCCGAACATCTTGCGGGCATATTTATACCCCCCCCGCTCCTGCCAGACCCGAAAGGCGCTCAGGATAAAGAATCCGTGCAGGAGGCAGGCCCCGGCCAGGTAGCCCATTCCTGCCATCCCCATGAAATATGGAGCCAGCGCGACCGGCGTCAAGATCAGTGTGTAGAGCAGCATTTGCAGCTTCGTGCTGGATTCTCCGGCAACAACAGGCATCATCGGCACGCCGGCACGGCTGTAGTCGTCATTCTTGTAGAGCGCCAGCGCCCAGAAATGGGGCGGCGTCCACAGGAAAATCAGCGTGAAGAGCAGCAACGATTCAGCGGAAACGCCGCCCGTCACCGCTGCCCAGCCGATCATGGGCGGAAAAGCCCCGGCCGCGCCGCCAATCACGATATTTTGCGGCGTGCGCCGCTTGAGCCAGATCGTGTAAACAAAAACATAGAAAAAGGACGCGAAGGCCAGCAGCGCCGCGGCCATCCAGTTGATCGCAACGCCCATCAGCCCGACAGAAAGGACGCTCAGCACAACGCCAAAGGACAGCGCCTCCGCCGGATCGATCCGTCCCTGCGGCAATGGCCGCCCCTGTGTGCGCTGCATGATGGCGTCAATATCGCGCTCATACCACATATTGATGGCGCCGGACGCGCCGGCCCCCACAGCGATGCAAAAGACCGCAACCAAAGCCAGAAAGGGATGCAGCGCGCCCGGCGCGAAACCGATTCCGTCCGGAGCCATGACCAGCCCGGCAAAACCGGTAAAAACGACCAGCGTCATGACCCGTGGCTTCAATAGCGCGATATAATCTCCAATACGCGCATCCGCCCCGATGCCGGAGGCAGGAGCGGATGCACACGTATATGAAGAGGTTATGCCTGACATCTGAGGTTTGTCACTTCACGACAGGCTGGATTTCGAACTGGTGGAACGGCGGCGGAGAGGACACCTCCCATTCCAGCGTCGAGGTTCCTTCGCCCCAGTAGTTGCCGGGGACTTTCTTCCCTGCGAAGAGCGTGTAGAGCGCCATGAAAACGAAGAACACCGTCGATGCCCCCGTTATATAGGCACCATAGGACGAAATTTCGTTCCAGCCCGCAAAAGCATCCGGATAGTCCGGGATGCGGCGCGGCATGCCCTGCAATCCCAGAAAGTGCTGCGGGAAGAAAATCAGGTTCACGCCGATAAAGGTCGTGAAAAAGTGGAAATTTCCCGCCCATTCCGGATACTGCCGGCCCGACATCTTGCCGATCCAGTAATACCAGCCCGCAAAAATCGCGAAGACCGCGCCCAGCGACAGCACATAATGGAAATGCGCCACCACATAATAGGTATCATGCAGCGCGATATCCATGCCGCCATTGGCAAGAACCACGCCGGTCACCCCGCCGACGGTAAACAGGAAAATAAAGCCGATCGCCCAGAGCATCGGGGTACGGAAGGTAATCGACCCGCCCCACATCGTCGCAATCCACGAGAAAATCTTGATCCCCGTCGGCACGGCAATCACCAGCGTCGCCGCCGTAAAGTAGGCGCGCGTATCAACGCTCATCCCGACCGTGTACATATGGTGCGCCCAGACGATAAAGCCGACAAAACCGATCGCCACCATCGCATAGGCCATGCCCAGATAACCGAAAACCGGTTTTTTCGAAAAGGTTGAAACGATCTGGCTGATGATGCCGAAGGCCGGCAAAATCATGATGTAAACTTCTGGATGGCCGAAGAACCAGAAGAGATGCTGGAACAACAGCGGATCTCCACCACCCTCGGGACGGAAAAAGGCCGTGCCGAAATTACGGTCGGTCAGCAGCATCGTGATCGCGCCACCAAGCACCGGCACCGCCAGCAGCAGCAAAAACGCCGTGACCAGCATCGACCAGACGAAGAGCGGCATTTTGTGCAGCGTCATCCCCGGTGCGCGCATGTTAAAAATGGTGGTGATAAAGTTGGCCGCGCCGAGAATGGAGCTCGCCCCCGCGAGGTGCAGCGCAAAAATCGCCATATCCACAGAGGCATTGGGATGTCCCGTGGTATCCGACAAAGGCGGATAGACCGTCCAGCCCGTCCCTGCCCCTGTGCCGACCAGCGTCGATGCGCCAAGCAGCAGAAAAGCCGGCACCAGCAGCCAGAAGGAAATATTGTTCAGCCGCGGGAAAGCCATGTCCGGCGCCCCGATCATCAAAGGCAGAAACCAGTTGCCAAAGCCGCCGATCAGCGCCGGCATGACGACGAAAAACACCATGATCAGGCCATGCGCCGTGATGATAACGTTCCACATCTGGCCATCCACGCTTCCGTCAGCGCCGATAAAATACTGCATGCCGGGATTTTGCAGTTCCATCCGCATCAGCATGGAGAAAGCGCCGCCGATCAATCCCGCAAGAACAGCGAAGATCAGATAGAGCGTGCCGATGTCCTTATGGTTGGTTGAACAGAACCAGCGCGTAAAAAATCCGGGGACATAATGGCCACCGTGATCTCCGTCGTGATGCGTATCGTGATGTGCGCCTGCCATAGTTATTCTCCCGCTTTCTCTTCAATCATTGTTTTTTCAGACGTCATTTCTTCAGATGACGGCACCATGCGCGTGGCTTCCGGAACAGCATTTTCCGTTCCAGCCGCAGCCCCGCCGTTTTGCGCGACCCATGCCGCGAATTCCGCCTTGGAAACGCCCTTGACCTCGACTGGCATAAAGCCATGGCCCGTACCGCAAATCTCGGAGCACTGTCCGTAGAATGTGCCCTCTTTATCAATACGCACCCAGGTTTCGTTGACGCGCCCCGGGACAGCGTCAATCTTGATCCCCAGCGCCGGAATGGCCCAGGCATGGATCACGTCGTTCCCCGTCGTCAGGATACGGATATTGGTATCCACCGGCAGAACAACCGGATTATCCGTCGAGAGCAAGCGCACCTGCCCTTCTTTCAGTTCATTTTCCGGCACCAGATTGCTGGTGAATTCGACGCCGCCGTTATCGGGATACTCATAGCCCCAATACCACTGAAAGCCCGTGACCTTCAGCGTCATTTCCGCTTCCTGCGTCCGGTCAACATAATAAAGCATCTTCAATGACGGGATGGCGATGACCACGAGGATCAGCACCGGTATCAGCGTCCAGACCACTTCCAGCAGGGTGTTATGCGTGGTTTTGGACGGCACCGGATTCGCCTTGGCATTATAGCGGATCATCACCCACAGCAGCAGCGCCATGACAAGAATGACAATACCTGTCGTGATCGGCAAAAGCAGCCCGTTGTGAAAAGCGGCCATCTGCTCTTTCATCGGCGAAGCAGACTCCTGAAACCCCAGCGCCCACGGGGCCGGTTCCCCGGAAGCCGCCAGAACAGGCTTTGTGATCAGGGAGAGCAGGCCCGCTACAGACATAACGCCGCCAGCTTTGCGAAGAGTACCAGTCATTTTTTTCATTTTTCGAGAATCCGTCAGAGAGGATTGATTGAATGTTTTGAAAGATATAGCACCATAGCGACCCTATTGTGAAGCGATGATCAAGAAAATTTGTACAATATAATGTGGGCAGTACAGCCCTTGAGCGTTTTTATTGACATAAAGTAACGGCGTCTATACAATTACCCCACACTCAAGAAAAGTAACATAAGAACAAGATAAAAAGGCACCACTATGTCACCCCCCAACCCCGATGAGCAAACTTATGACAAAGATGCGCGGAATTCTAATGTTTCAGCTGATCAGCTCTCAATAGCTGAATTAGCGTTGGATAATTGGGGTATCCCCTATACAAAGCAGAATGATGGCACCATCGTCGTTGAAGGTGATATTAATATTTCAGAAAAAAGCCTGAGCGACCTACCTGACCTTAGCTGTGTGATCGTTCAGGGAAATTTCTGGTGCAATGGCAATCAGCTAACATCCCTGAAAGGCGCCCCTGCCTTTGTCGGCCAGAGTTTTATGTGCCACGACAACCAGCTCACGTCACTTAGCGGTGCCCCTGCTCACGTTGGAGGGCATTTTCTATGTACAAATAATAAACTGACGACACTCAAAGGCGCCCCCGCTTCTATCGACAAGATCTTCTTTTGCGACGGAAACATGCTGGCCGACTTGGAAGGTGCCCCGCAGCGATTCTATAGACTGGTTAGCGATCTTGGCGAATTTTCCTCATGGGATGCCGTGCCAGAAGAAATAAAATTTTCCGCCGAAACACGCCAAAAGCAAAAAGAGCACGAAGAATGGCGCCGCGCGGGCATGCCGCTCAAACAGCCGCTGCGTGCGGCAAAACCGCTGCGCTTCGACAAAAAGCCGTAGAACCGTTCAATCAGAATTCCGTGGTGCTTTTCAGGTTGGTAGTTTTAACCGAAAATCCGGCTTTTTTAGAAGCGGCCCGTGGAGCCCTTCATGATGCCGCAGCACGTGTGGCATGGCGAGCCTGATTAATTATTCAAGCCCTTATAAATAAGAGTTGATTTATTTTCAGAATATGTCATAAGGTTGTACATACAAAAAAAATATGGAATATGGAGATAGCAAGATCATGAAACCGTTTTCGAAAACTGATCTGAAGAAAAAACTGACGGGAGCGTTTTTAGCCGTTGCGGCAATCGGGACGGGGGGCTCTTTGCCGATCGCGACTGCTCATGCCGACTTCGATGTGGCGGTGACGGCTGCGGTGACGGCTGCCACTGCAGTTACTGGAGACGAGATTAGCGGCAGAGGCCCTGTTTCAGCTCGTGCGATTTACGCTACCAACGCGGTGATCGTCGACCCTTCCACCAACAACATTCGCGAGCTCGCCAATAGTGAAGCCATTCCTGCCACGCAGATCCCCTACGTCAAGATGAGCGCCGGAGAAATGAAGCTACCCAAAGGCCTGCTGCCGGAAGACGTGACCGACGCCCAGCGCGCGGAGTTCAGGTTCTGGCTAAAGAGGAACCAGTGGCTGGCGATCATGTCGTCCGCCACGCCCAAGGAGGCAGATGAAAAAGGCCTTAACGATATCAACCCCAACTACTTCTTTCACTTCAATGACTGCAAGGCGGAGTTGAAAATACCTCCGGGTCAGGTCCGGAACGAAAAGCTGCGCTCCCGTTTTTACCAGTGCCTGGACGATAAGGAGCATAGCCGTAAGAATAATGTGTTATTGGTAGGTTTGTTGGGCTTGGCGGGGGTTGCAGGCGCAGCGGGGCTTGGCGCCTATGTTTCGGAGAGTCGGCGCCGGAAGCACGAAGAGAAGAAAACCAATAAAATCTAGCCAAAACTCTGAAATGGGCCGACTGAAAGGCCCTGCTTACTCAGTTCTTCGGGCTTCCATACACTCACCCCTTATAGAGGGCGCCGCGCGGGCATGCCACTCAAGAAGCCGCTACACATCAAAAAGCCGATGCGGCTTAACAAAAACCCAAAAAATGGATAAATCAGAATTCTGCCGTGCTCTTGAGATTGGCGGTTTTTTCCTGTATCGCTTTGGCTTCCTGAATCGCCCGCCTGAATTCAATCGGCGCCTCAATGGGCGGCAATACGACTTCGCCGACGCCCATACCGCGGATACAGACGCGGCCATAGCCCAGAATCCGGCCCAGCACACCTTGCCGCACCGACACACCCTCGATCCGGTCAATGTTCAGCTCGCCGACATGTCTTGCAATCAGGCCCTTTTTATAAACCAACCGCTCTGACGTCACGGCAATTTCCGTGGTCGCCTTGATAATCATCAAATGGGCGAAAAAGAACAGGCCCAGAATAAAAAAGCCCAGAATGGAAAAGCGCAGAATCGGCGTCAGGCCCCAGAGAATCTTGAGATAACCGCCTTTTTCCGCGACAATCTGGTCCCAAGCTTCCTCAAAGTACTCCGGCGGAAGCTCGGCATAGCGCTCGCGGATGACGGAAGAAACCTCCCACCAGATTGCGGCATAGCCCACCAGAATCCCGAAAGAAAGACCGAAGAGAATCCAGAACATCGCATGCAGCGTGTACATCCAGTGAAAACGCGCGCCCATGAGGATCTCTTCATTCGGGCCTAATGACTGCTGGACGTAAAGCATACTGAACTCCATTTGCAGGCCGGAAAGCCTGCTCCTCGGGAATACTACACCAGAAAGGTCCTAATCGCCAAGACAGATCCCGAGCGAACGCGCCGTATGCACCAGCGTTCCGTTCAAATCGACCGCCTGATAACTCGCAATCGCCTCTTCAATCGGCACATCAATGACCTGACGGTTGGACCAGGCCACCATTCTGTTAAATTTCCCTTTTTCCACCAGATCCACCGCATGCACCCCGAAAGCCGCCGCAATCAGCCGATCGCTATGGATCGGCGCGCTCCCGCGCTGCACATGGCCAAGAACCGTGACCCGGGTTTCATAGCCGGTTTTATCGGCAATCCGTTCCCCCAGATAATGCCCGATGCCGCCATAGCGCTTTTCGCCCCCGCTATGCTCGACCTTGATCGCGTCGCCATCCACCGTCCGGACCGCCTCGGACACGACGACAAGCGCAAAATTACGGCCTTCCTTTTCACGCACGGCGCGGATCTTTTCCGCGACCTTGTTGATGCTGTAGGGAATCTCGGGGATCAGGATCACGTCGGCACCGCCGGCGATCCCCGTCGCCATCGCGATATTTCCGGCGTCGCGGCCCATGACCTCCAGCACCATGACGCGGTCATGGCTTGCGGCCGTTGGCTGCAGCCGATCCAGCGCCTCTGTCGCAACGTAAACAGCCGTCTCGAAACCGACGGAATTTTCCGTCTTGCCGACATCGTTATCAATTGTCTTGGGGATACAGATCAAATTGAACTTTCCACGGTTGGCAAGCCCGCGCAGAATCTCCATGCTCCCGTCGCCGCCAATGCCGATCAGCACATCCAGCGCCAGCTCCTGAACACCGGAAATGATCTCGTCCGACCTGTCCTTGAAGCTGCCATCCGGCATCGGAAACTTGAAAGGGTTGCCTTTATTGGTCGTACCGAGAATCGTTCCGCCCAGACGCATCACGATGGTGTCAAACATGGCGCGGGTCAGGTTCTTGTAACGCATCGGACGCTCCAGCAGTCCTGCTGTTCCGTCTTCGATCCCCACGACTTCCCAGCCCTTTTCCGTTGCTGCATAGACGACCGCACGAATGACGGCGTTTAATCCCGCGCAATCTCCGCCGCTCGTCAAAATACCGATTCTTTTCTTACCGCTCATCACACCTGTTCCCTATTTTATGGATTTAAGGCACGCCCTTTTCCTTCCATCCTGCTCACAAGCTGCGCCAAACGGGGCCAAAAAGCAATAAATAACACTTAAAAATCATGATATTTCCTGATAGAATGTCCCCCGAAAAGAAAGAACAGGTTTTAAAATATCATGCTGCCAGAGAAAGAAGAAGAACTCCAAAAGATGATGGAGGAGCTCAAGACCGAGCACCGTGATCTGGATATCATCATCCAGCAACTGGCGGAAAGCGCGCCGGTCGATTTTCTCCGCATGCAACGGCTGAAAAAACGCAAGCTCTTTCTAAAAGATTCGATTGCCCGGATCGAAAGCATGCTTCTTCCCGACATTATTGCCTGAACAGGTCTTTTTGCGCGTCCTGCAGAACAGCCCGCGCCAGCGGCACGGTGACCGGTCTTTTTTCCGCCAGCGCCTTGCGGTCAACCCGATCAACTATATCGCGCAAGGCGGCAAAGCTGCGCTCCAGCCGCGGCAATAGAAAATCCATCACATCCTGTGGCACGAAAATCTGCCGATCGGAAAAAAGCTTGGAAAGAATCACCGCCCGCGCGGCATCATCCGGCGTTCCCACCGCCACCGCCGGCGCCGCCAAAACGCGCGATTTCAGGTCCGGCAATACAAACGACCACTCCCGCGGTGGCCGTTCCGCCGTCATCAGGAGATACCCCCCCTCGGCGCGTAACCGGTTGTAGAGATGGAAAAGCTCCTCCTCCTTCTCGCGCTGCCCGACCATCGCCGCCGCGTTTTCTATCACGAGACAGGACGAGTTCTTTGCCGTCTCTGTCTGCTGCTTCCACATATGGCTCAAATGCGTCTTGCCGCTGGCCGGCGGCCCGTAGATAACCAGCAGTGGCGCGCCCCAGTCCGGCCACTTGTCCAGCCAGCCGACCGCCGCGCTGTTTGCATTGCAAATCCAGAAATCGCCGCGCGCCATCGCCGCGCTATGGCCAAGATCGAACGGCAGCTGTTCCGGCTTCTCGGCCATCCGTTATCCCCGCTTCCCCTGTGGCTTGTGAGGCGCGCGCTTTTTCTCCGGGGACGCACTGGCGGGAATACCCTGCCTATCCGTGTAATAGGGGCTGGCAAGATAGGTCCGCAGCATAAAACGCACCAGCACGGCCACCACCGCCGCGACGGGAACCGCGATCATGACGCCGGTAAATCCCATCAGGCTGCCACCCGCCATAAGCGCAAACAGGACCCAGAGCGCATGCAAGCCCACTTTCTCCCCGACCAGCTTCGGCGTCAGATAGTTCCCCTCCAGAAACTGTCCCACACCAAAAACGACCACCACGGGGATCATCTCTTCACCGAAGCCATTGTACTGAAACCAGGCGACGACCAGCGCCGTCACAAACCCGAAAACCGACCCGAGATAGGGGATAAAGGACAGCACGCCCGCCGCAAAGCCGATCAGAAACCCGAATTCCAGCCCCACCAGGGTCAGCCCGACGCCATATAGAATGCCAAGCGCCAGACAGACCAGCGCCTGTCCGCGGATGAACCCCGAGAGGGCAATATCCATTTCCGTCACCAAAGCCCGGATCGTGGCCGCATGACGGCGCGGCAGCCAGCCGTCCACCCTTGCCACCAGCACATCCCAGTCACGCAACATATAAAACGATACGACCGGCGCCACAATCAGGATGGACAGAATATCAAAAACCGCAACGCCGCCGTTCCAGAGGCGCTGCAAAGCGCCACCGGCCCATCCCAGCGCCTGCGCCGCATAACCGGACGTCCCCTGCGGAACATGACCGAGAATATCTTCCGCTTTATACGTTCCGCCCTCCGGGAAGACCTGTTGCTGCAGACTTTCGATCCATGGCGCGAGCCCTTCCCTCATCTGCTGGACATACCCCGGCAGCGCCGCTAGCAGACGGAGAAACTGCCCCTGCAGCACGGGAAAAACCAGCGCCACCACCCCCGCAAAGAAAGCCACGAACGCCAACAGAACAAAGGAAACACTGGCCGTCTTGTTCAAACCCAAACGGGAAATTCTGTCAACGACCGGATCAAGCAGATAAGCCGCCGCCAACCCGATCACGAAGGGGAGCAGCATTCCTTTCAACGCCCACAGCGTAATAAAGAGAGCCGCCGCTGCCAGCCCCCAGAACCAGAATTGCCGCCGTGCCATGAATGCCCCCGTCCCGTTTATTGCGCCAGAGTGAAATCATAAATCTCGCTTTGCGTTGCCCCACTAGTATCAATGGGCTTTCCCACCTCGACCGTTGGCAACCCCAGCACAATCCCCTGCTCCGCCAGCGCCTGTTTCAGCGTCATCACATCGCCATCGTACTGCAGAGTGAACTGCGCGCCGGCGCGGTCAAGCGCCTTAATGTCAAGACGCACAGGGGGCATCACCGCCGCCAGCCTTTTCTGCATTTCCACCCATTGCGGAAAACTCTGAAACGACATTGTCCCCCGCAGGGCATTTTTTACAGCCTGTGGCGCGGGCGCCTCCATTGTCACAGGATTTGACCAGCCACTTTCCCAGCGGATATCCCCTTCCCCGTTGCCTTTCTCCGGCACAGTCCGCGGCAGCAGTGACCGGCTGATCCCCTCCACATCCGCCGCCCCGCGCGGCGGCGCCTGCGGCTTTTGCAAAAACCCGAGAACCTCCTCCATGCCCTGACGCAAGGCGGCCTGTTCATCCTTTCCACCGACATAAGGCGTGAGGGAAGACAGGCGTTGCAGCCGGCCTGCCGCATAAACGTAAACATCAATCACCAGCGACGGGCCGGATTTATTGGCAACAGCCAGAACAACGTTTTCAGCGCCATAATTCCTGCGCAGCGTTTCAACTACGCTGGAGTCACCGGACCAGACCGCATTCGAAGGGCCGGTGCCGACATCGCCAATATCCCCAAGCGGAACGAACAGCGGTCCTTCCCCCTGCGGCAGCACCGGCGCAAAGCTCTGCCAGACCTCCCGCCATGGATTGGCATCTTCCCAGAGCAGCGTACGTCCGGAAATATCCTCAAAATAAGGCAAAACCAAAAGCGGCTTTGACAGCAGGCCCGCCGCGCCAACGTCCGCCGCCGAAGCCGCCGAAGCAACGTCCGCCCCCTGCGCCAACGGAATTTGCCCCCTGTCCTGAACGGGATATTTCACCGCGATATAGTTTTTTACCTGATCGCGAAAGCGCACCGTAAAGCTTGCGACATAACGTGTCGCCGACAATTGTTCGTTTTCAATTTCAAAGTCCTGCACCAGTCCGGAAAGGGTCTGGTCATCCGGCAAGGCCATGCCCTCCCGCTGCTCAGGCGTCATGTTCCTTTCCGCCAGCATTTGAAAAGCTTTTTTCCGGGCCTCTGCAATGGCCTGATCCCGGGCGACAACAGCGTTTTCCGCCGTTCTGTCAATGAGGACGCCCGTCACCGTCAGGGGTTCCGCAACGGAAGGCTGCATACCGTCCGACACCGTCTCTGCCCTGACGCCGTTCGGCAAAGGAGCCATGATCGGGAAAATAAAAAATCCCGCGAGCACGAATATACGAAAAAAAGAAAGGCGCACGGCATGGGCTCCTGAATTCAAAATCATTGCTTTTGGTATCCTATCCTCAATCGGCGCCAAAATCCAGTAACTACAATATTATTACAATGTTAAGAAATCTTGAATATCATGCGATTATAGAGGAATTGAAGGAGGCAGGAATGGATACTTCATCATTTGACAAGGAAACAATGCGGGCCTGGCAAGGCTGGGCGGCCTTTACCCGTGTCGGCACGGCGGCAGCCCTCACCGTTATCGCCGTCCTTGCTCTCATGGCGCTCTTCCTGCTCTGATATTTTTTCAACCTCACCATAGCCATCAGGGGGGCGACGTGAGACCATTTTTCAAGATCGGCATAACGGCCATTGTCATTCTTCTCGGGCTTGCCGTCTTTGCCCGCCAAAGTACGGCAGCAACCGTAGCGGGGCCCGCCGCCGAGGCGCCCGCTTCGGCCCAGCCGCAGCAAACATTCCCTGCGGCCCTGCCCCCGCCAACGACGCTCTCGGAAACAATCCGACCCTACGACCTGACGGAGGGGCTCAGAATCTTTGAAGACCCCCGCAAGGATCTTTCCTTCCAGAAGATCAGTACGCTCTACAAGAACGGGGAAGGGAAACCTGTTGCCGCGAAAGACGGAACAGTTTTTCTTGGCTATAATACCTCCGGCCTCTGGCTGGTTTTCAACGTCTACAACAAGAACCCCGTCAAAACGCGCTGGATTCTCGACCTCGGCAGCCGGATGACGGGAACAATCGGCACCGCCAATGTTTTCAGCCTTTACACCAGCGGAACGGACAGCCTTCCCCTTGTCACCGATGGCCGCAAGGTCATGAACAAGGTGCATGTTCAGGGCCAAACCAGAAACGCCATTCCGCTCACCTTTGACACCGGCAAAAGAAAACTTGTTGCGCTGTATATAGAGCCCACGCCCGGAATGGCCTTTAGCCTGCACCCCAGAATTATCGAGCAGGGACTGGCAGACACCCTCCAGTCCGGCTACAGCATGGAAGCCACCATCATTCTTGCCCTGAGCGTCCTTGTCGGCATGATTCTGCTGCTTTATCTGCTGAATTATAAAAAATCCCCCCCGCTCCTTTTGCTTGCCTATCTGGGCGCCAATTATCTCGTCTTTATTTCATCGGATGAAATCCTGCCCTACGGTAACAATACGCCCACTGTCTGGCTTGGCGTTCTGATCACCATCTCGGCTTTAAGCGCTATTTGCCTGACAGGTCGCGTCCTGAACTGGGGCGGCCAGAAATGCGTCGAACGTTTTATTCTCCCTCTCGTCATTCCCTTTGCCGTCATCAGCCTGATCCTCGCCCTTCTCTCCGCAGAGACAGAGGCTTTTTCCAACTTCATCACGCTGCACCTGGCATTTATCGCCGTTCCGGCGCTCTGCGCAATCCTGAGCATCCGCGCTTTTCTGCGCCATACGCCGCCGCCGCAAGCCCTGCTCTACGCGCTTTCCTGGATCATCCTCCTGATCGGCGCGCTGCTGACGGAAATGACGTTTTTGGGATTAATCCCTTACTCCGTGACCGGCATCAATTATTACTGGCTCTGTTTTGGTCCACATCTGGCGCTGCTGCTCGTCTCCGCGCTGCGCTCCATGACCCTCATGACCGCGCAGGAGCAGGAGGAACAGGAAGACAGCAAAAGACAACGGGAAGCAGAAACTGAATCCCGCAAGACCCGCGAACTGGCGGATCAAACCCGCCTTCTCAGCGTCATGCAGCGTGAAAAAGAACTGATGGCGGATCTGCGCAACCGGGAAAACGACCGCATTCAGGCCTTGCGCCGCGCCAAAGAAGTCGCGGATCAGGCTAACAAAGCCAAATCCGACTTTCTGGCCGTCATCAGCCATGAAATCAGGACGCCAATGACGGGGATCATGGGCATGGTCCGGCTGTTGCTGGATACACCACTTGACAACAAGCAAAAGGAATTTGCCCAGACGATCCAGTATTCCGGCGATGCCCTGCTGGCCCTGCTTAACGATATCCTTGACCTGTCAAAGGCGGAAGAAGGCCGGATGACCATCGAAAGCGTGCCGTTTGATCTCCGCAAGCTGATCGACAGCGTGATCATGCTGATGTCAGGCCGGGCACAGGAGAAAAAGCTCCTGTTGCGCGCGAATATAGCAGCAGATGTTCCCGCCATGCTGAACGGAGACCCGACCCGCCTGCGGCAGATTCTGCTCAACCTCATCACCAATGCCATCAAATTTACGCAAAAAGGCCAGGTGACGGTCACCGTCAGGCTCCACGACATGAGCGGGCGCAAGCCGCGTCTCTATTTTGCCGTCGAAGATACCGGCATGGGCATCAACGAGGAAACGCAGGCCAAACTCTTTACGCCTTATACGCAGGCTGACGCCAGCATCGCGCGCCAGTTCGGCGGCACCGGTCTCGGCCTTGCCATCTGCAAGCGTCTGGTTGAAGCCATGGGCAGCACCATTCAGGTCAACAGCAAGCCCGATGAAGGCAGCACTTTTTATTTCATTCTTTCCCTCGACATTGCAACAGAAGAAGCGGCAAGACCGGCTCCCGCCGCAGCGCCCGCCTCGCCCCTGCGTCTCCTTGTCGTCGATGACAACAGCATCAACCAGCGCGTCGTCGCCGGACTACTGGAGAAAGACGGCCACAGCGCCGTAATAACAGGAAGCGCCGAAGAGGCCCTGCAAATTATCGCGGCAGCGCCCGCCTTCGACGCCATCATGATGGACATGGAAATGCCCGTCGTTGACGGCCTTGAAGCCACCCGCATGATCCGGAGCCTCGATGATCCGGAGAAAGCCGCCGTTCCCGTTATCGCCATGACCGGAAATGTCAACGCAGAGGATATTGAGCGCTGCCGTCAGGCCGGCATGGTCGGCCATATCAGCAAACCGATCAGTCCCGACGCCCTTCACCGCGCGCTTTCCGGCCTGTCAGGTCATAAAAAGGAATTGCCGTCCCAAGCCGCCACGCCGCCCGCCACGCCGCCTGAAGAAAAGCCGGAAGCCGCGCCGGTGCCGGATGTCTCCACCCAGAAATTCTTCAATGCCGAAATGCTGAAAAGCCTGAAGGACAGCCTCGGCAAGGACCAGATGTTCGAAATGATGGACGGGCTCTACCAGAAAACCGAGGAGCTCATCACGGCGGCCGAGGCCGCCCTGCAGGAAGGGGATATCAAGGCCCTTGCCACCCGCGGTCACGACATCAAGGGCATGACGGCCAACTTCGGCCTGACCGCGCTGAGCGAACTGGCGGGCCGGATCGAGCGGCAAGGCAAGGAAAATTTCGGCATCGACGTTCTGGCGCCGCTGGTTCAGGGGCTGCGCCCGGCTTACTACGACACGCGCTCCGTGCTGGAGAAATGGATCAAGGCCTGAAAGACAGCGCCTGAATCTTTTCATACGTATCTGCTGTCAGCCTGCGCAAATGCTCCTGCTCCTGCGTAGCCATATCCGGAATATAATAGCCGGGCAGGGACAGCCCTCCGGCCCGCAGCGTTATTTCCTCCTTTGTCAGCCCAAGGTCGCCCCAAGCTGACAGCTCCGACAAAATCTCCTGCGGACGGGAACAAAGCGCCTCATATGAAACGACAGCCATGGATCCGCCATACCGCGCCTGCGCCTGCACGATCCACGCATGCATTTCCCGCCAGTAAATTCCATAGGCCTGCACATATTGCCCAGCCCGCCAGTGCTCCATGATTTCCGCAACCGCTGCAGCATTCCCTGTGTTTACCGGACGGAAGTCAAGACCAAACTCGTAATGTCCGCAGCGCTGCATATAGCGCAGGGCCGCCGGATCTTGCGCCTGCACCGCGGAAAACAGTTTATGCTGCTTGAGCAGCGAAGCGACATGCGCAACGGGCTCGCGCACAGGCACAATGAACTTCGCATCCGGAAACAGCCGCAGCAGAAATCCCATGCGCGTCAAATTGTAATTATTTTTTGAAACATACCGCTGCCCCTTGCGCAGAAAGAGCATCTTGCGGAGATGCACCGGAAAGGCCTGCTCGAAATCGGGCTGCGACGTCCTTTCGTCCAGCACAGCATGACTGTCAGGGTCATGCAAACCCGGGAAGAAGTGCATCCAGATCATTTCCTCAAAAGCCTCCGGGCTCGCGCTGTCGATCATAATCCGGTCCTTGTGCGCCCGCTCGCGCCGCTCTCCGGTATCAAATCCCGGCCAGAATTTCCGCACCGTCTCCCAGAAGACCGGGGTCAGCAAAAACGGATAGTCACGGTACTGATGGGACGCAAAACCCTTTGCCCGCGCCACGGTTTCAAGCAAAACGGTGCTGCCGGAACGGGCCAGACCGCAAATAAAAACCGGCTTTTCTACACGAATCTCCCTCAGGTCCCCCCCCAGAAGAGTTGTTTCAAGCCGTGAAAGCCTGTCAAAAAAAACCGGAGAGCGCTGATACCTTTCCCCCAGCCAGTCAAGAATTGCCGGCACTTTTTCCTGTTTGCTCACGGCCTCTGCACACATCTTGCTATCCTTTATTGTTCTGCCCCCGTAATATGATACACTGATGCGATAATTTTTCAGGAGAAAGTCTTCCTCTATGAGCACGGATTTCAAATACATTTTTGTCATAGCATCGGTCTTTGTTCTTTTCTTTGGCGGCCTGCTGACTGGAAAATACCAGACCTTTCCCTATTCCATTTTTGAGCCCTTCGTACAATCCGTTGACGGGCTGAAAGCCCGGTGGGCCCTCGACAGTTATAATCACAATATCCGCTGGAAGCCGGATCATTGGCACAAGACCGGCGTCACCACTCATATTCCGGGGGAGGCCTATGGCGATGCCACAGTTTTCACCACAGCCCACGACCAGAAGATTCGCCTCATCGACATGAACGGCCAGAAACTGCATGAATGGGCCCTGTCCTTTAACGCCCTCTGGCCGGAGCAACAGCATCTCTATGCCCCGAAACACATGGATGACAGCTATTTCTATCTGCGCGATGTCCATCTCTTCGCCGATGGCAGCCTGATCACTATTTTTGGTGCTGGCGGCCTGACCCCTTGGGGAGCGGGCATGGTCAAGCTTGACAAGGACTCAAACGTTATCTGGAAGATCGCAGACTATTTTTATAACCGCTTCACCGTCACGCCCGACGGCAGGATTTATGCCCTGCGCCATCAGGTACGCACAGTCCCCTTTGAAAAAGCGCCCGATCTGGTAACGCCGCTACTGGAAGATACCGTGACAATCATTTCACCAGACGGGAACATAGAGGACAGCATTCCCGTGCTGCAGGCCTTTCTTGATTCAGACTTCGCGAGTTTTACCACTCTGCTGGAAGACAGTCCGGAGGGGGACTATACGCATAGCAATTCCATCAACGTCATCTCCCGCGATGCGGCCAACATTCCCTGGCTGAAAAAAGGATATCTCCTGCTTTCCTTGCGCAATGCCAGCGCTTTTGCCGTCATTGATCCCGCGACCAAAAAAGTCGTGCACGCCGCCTGGCTTCCGGCCCGCCGCCAGCACGACATTAAACTGACGCTCCGCAACACCTTCCTGCTGTTCGACAATCAGGGTCATCTGGGAACAGGCGGCATCAGCCGCGTGCTTGAACTGGATCCCGTCACGCTCGCCATTCTTCATAGCATTGAAGGAAAGGATTACGGCCTGTCCTCGAAGGAATGGGGGGCCATTGAGGAACAACCCAACGGCAATCTCCTGATCACCGATGCGGAAAGCAGCAGGCTGCTTGAAACAGCCCCGTCAGGAAAAGTTGTCTGGGAATATTTCTTCGCAGAGAAGAACGGCGCCAACAATGCCGTTATTTCCGCCGCATACCGTTTCAAATACGATGACCTTCCCTTTTTGACGGAGCTTGAAAAATGATAGGAAAAACGCAGATTCTTATATTGTCGGCGTTGCTGACAGGTTTGATTATCAAACCCGCCAGCGCCTATATCGGCCCCGGCATCGCCATCGCCTTGCTGGGCTATGTCTCGTGGCCGATTGCCGTGCTGGTCGGCATTCTTTCAATTTTTGTTTTCTATCCGCTTCGCTATGTCTACCGCAAGCTGGTTAAAAAGCAGCCTCCGGAAACCCCGGAAAGCAAGAACCAGACCGACGGGAAGCATCCCTGATCAGCTCGCGCGCCGCAAAGGCTTGTACTTGATACGGTGCGGCTGATCGGCATCCGTGCCCAGACGCTTGTGACGGTCGCGCTCGTAATCCTCATAATTGCCTTCAAACCAGACAACCTGACTATCACCCTCGAAAGCGAGGATATGCGTGGCAATGCGGTCAAGGAACCAGCGGTCGTGCGAAATGATCACGGCGCAACCGGCATAGTTTTCCAGCGCGTCCTCCAGTGCCCCCAATGTTTCGGTGTCAAGATCGTTGGTCGGTTCGTCGAGCAACAACAGGTTTGCCGGCTCTTTCAGCATCTTGGCCAGATGAACACGATTGCGCTCCCCGCCGGAAAGGACGCCGACCTTCTTCTGCTGATCCGGCCCGCGGAAACCAAAAGCGCCGCAATAGGCGCGGCTGGGCATTTCACGCTTGCCCAGATAGAGAATGTCGTTACCGCCGGAAATTTCCTCCCATACCGTCTTGCTGCCGTCAAGCGCATCACGGCTCTGGTTGACATAGCCCATCTTGACGCTGTCCCCCACGGTCACCGTGCCGCTGTCCGGTTTTTCCTCCCCTGTCATCATACGGAATAATGTTGTTTTACCGGCGCCGTTCGGGCCGATAACCCCGACGATGCCGCCGGGCGGCAGCTTGAAGGTCAGGTCATCAATCAGCAGACGGTCGTCATAGCCTTTGACGACGTGTTCGAAATCCACCACATTCTGCCCCAGCCGTGGCGGAACGGGAATGACAATCTGCAGCGTGCGGGTTTTTTCATGGCGCTGGCTTTCCTCCAGCAGGTTTTCGTAGGAGGAAATACGCGCCTTGGATTTTGCCTGCCGCGCCTTGGGCGATTGCCGCACCCACTCCAGTTCGCGGGACAAAGTTTTCTGCCGGGCCTCCTGCTCGCGTCCTTCCTGTTCCAGACGCTTGGCTTTCGCTTCCAGATAGCCCGTATAATTGCCCTCGTAGGGAATGCCCGCGCCGCGATCAAGCTCGAGAATCCAGCCCGTGACATTGTCAAGGAAGTAACGGTCGTGCGTGACCATCACCACCGTACCTTTGTAATCGGCCAGATGGCGCTGCAACCAGGCGACGGATTCCGCGTCCAGATGGTTGGTCGGCTCGTCAAGCAACAGCATATCGGGCTTTTCCAGCAACAACCGGCAGAGCGCCACACGACGCTTCTCTCCGCCGGAAAGGTTATCAACCGGCATTTCCGGTGGCGGGCACCGCAAGGCATCCAGCGCGATTTCAACCGTGCGCTCGAGATTCCAGCCATCCGCCGCCTCGATTTTTGTCAGCAGCTCGCCCTGCTCTTCCATCATCTTCGTCATTTCGTCAGGGTCTGTGACTTCGGCGAATTTATTGCTGATCTCGTTATAACTGTCGAGCAACGCCTTGGTTTCCTTCATCGCTTCCATGACGTTTTCAAGCACGTTCTTGGTCGGATCCAGCTGCGGCTCCTGCGGCAGATAGCCGACATGCGCCCCTTCGGCCACCCAGGCCTCGCCCTGATATTCCTTTTCAACCCCCGCCATGATTTTCAGCAGCGTGGACTTCCCCGAACCGTTCGGGCCCAAAACACCAATTTTCACCCCCGGCAAAAAGCTGAGATAAATATTATCCAGCACCTTTTTCCCGCCGGGATAGGTCTTGGATAGACCTTTCATCACATAAACGTACTGATAGCTTGCCATCTTGTTGGTTTCCTTCGGTTATTTTACATCAAAACGACCTGTCCAGAAACTGTCCAGACTGCCAGAATCGTGCTGAAAGCATTTATAAGTGAAAAACGCTGGTTTTTCAAGGGAATGGGGCTATTTACCACGAAGACGGGCTTTTTGATTGATTTCAGAGATAAATGACCGAGTTTAGAGAGTGGCCCCCCTCCCCCGGTTCAGGGTTCTATCGAGAGATCGGCTTTCTTAAAAAAACGTCATTGCACAAGTTTGAAAAAGCGCGAGTGTAGGCGTTTCAGGAATTTTTCTTTCCATTCATCCTGCGTTAAAAGATGTCCGCCTTTTGGCTCAATGAAAACCTGATAGTAGCCTGTATCAGATTTTTCTTTTCCAATCAGATATAGAACAAAGTCCGGCTCAAGCGGCCTTCCGTCGTCGAAGGCGTAAATCTTGAAATGCCTCTCGCTGCGTCATCGGCGAGACAGCAATGAAGAGGCAGGCCTCTCAAGGTGGATAGAATGGCTCCAAAAACTACCGCCAGTGCCCCTTGGCGGGTTTAGAATGCTCGGCAGGAAAGGGGCCTGTTGGGAAGGCTGGGAGACAGAACCTCCTCCGGCACTGCCCGACAGGTCGAGTAATGGCTAATGCATCTCAGGGATATCTGGGCAAGCCATACAGTCCGTCCAAACTAGTGGTTTCCCAGTTTGGGTGTTCAAAATAATGAGGGTAAGTTTTTAGAACTTCATGAACTTGTGGCATTCCTTCTACGGAGTTATGGTTTTCTTTTAAGGCCTCTGATGCATGAATTAGACGCTCTAAAAGTATATGCAGGTTTTCATCTGCGCCAGATTCAAGCGCACAACGTTCAAACATGAAGGCTAACGCATCATCTATGCCAGATGCCAAAGTGGCCGCTGTTTCATTGCTCAACTTACCATTATTAATTGACGCCTTCTGGGCAAGAAGAGCTGCATCACGGATACGCTCCATTCCTTGACGCAACGGCGCATCGGTAGCCCATAATTTTCCATGATTAAGCTGGGGAGTTTCTCTTTCCTGCTTCCTTTCTTGCTGCTGATGATGAGCATGATGTTCCTCAGCCAGTGCTGAAGGGGCGCAAAAAATAAGTATTGCCGCAATAGTCAGTATGTTCGCTGATAAACGATTCATTGTTGTTCTCCTATGTTACTCAATGGTTCTTCCTTCGCCAACCTCTTCATGGGTCACGCCATCGCGAATATGGTAGATGCGTTTAAAGGTGGGGATGATTTTTTCGTCGTGTGTGACAACGATAATTGCCGTCTCAAACTCTCGCGCCATGTTGTTGAGAATACGGATGACGGCCATGGCACGCTCAGAGTCAAGCGGGGCGGTTGGTTCGTCCGCCAGGATGATGGGCGGCCTGTTTACCAGCCCGCGTGCAATCGCAACACGCTGTTGTTCGCCGCCGGAAAGCTGAGAGGGCATGGCATCTGCCCTATGCTGGACATCCAAAGCGGCAAGTAAGTCGCGCGCCCTTTTCCGCGCTTCCTCGTTTGGAACGCCAGCCAACATTGGCAGTAGTGCCACGTTATCTGTCACATCAAGAAAAGGAATGAGGTAAGGCGCTTGAAACACAAATCCAATTTTGTCACGGCGCAGTGCCCGCAGATCACCGACCTTCCATCCATTATCAAAGATAATGTCATCATCTAGAGTCATGCGGCCTTCTGTTGGGTCAATAACCGCACCCAGACATTTAAGGAGTGTCGTTTTTCCAGAACCGGAAGGGCCTATCAACCCCACGACCTCTCCGGCATCAACTCGCATATCCACGCCTTTTAATGCATAAACAGCCGTATCGCCTTCGCCATATCGTTTTTTTAGACCTTCAATGCGAATTCCTTTTCCAGCCATTTTATCCCCCGATGGCCTCCGCCGGATCTACCTTTATTGCAATTCGAATAGCGACAATGCTGGCCAGAGTACAAATCAGCATCACGATAAAAAATCCTGCGATGGAATCTTGCGGAATTAAAAGAACATATTTAGGGAATGCCGGAGCCGCAAACGTTGCCGCAATCTTGCCAACAACAAACCCGATAACGCCAAGAGCTAATGCCTGCTGTAAGATCATTGAGGCAATCGTTCGATTGCGTGTACCGATCAGCTTAAGCACCGCAATCTCGCGTATCTTGTCCATGGTAAGCGTGTAAATAATGAAGGCGACGATTGCAGCGCTCACAACGGCCAGAATAACAAGAAACATAGCAATCTGCTTTGCGGAAGTGGCAATGAGTTTTCCAATCAATATTTTTTCCATTTGGTTGCGGGTGTAAACGGTCAGCCTTTTCCACCGCGCGATATTCTTTGCCACTTCTTCGGAAGCGTATGTCGGAGAGACCCTGATTAAGACGGCGTTTACATAGTTGTTCGTATTTTGCGAAGCCAATGCTGCTTCAAGAAGGTTGGGAATACCGGGCTGGTTGAATACAGGGTTTTCTGATGTGCGGCGACGCCCTTGTAAAATAGCGTCATTATCTTTCAGAAACTGGGCTTCTTGGGCGTCTTTGAGCGGAATAAAGATCATGGGGTCGCCGCTGGAGGAAACCATACGTCGTGTGAGCCCTACCACCTCGTATTTATTGCGGCGAATGGAAATTTTATCCCCTAAATTGAAACCTGTTTTTACATCGGCGACGGCCTCATAATGGCTACGTGTTATTTGGCGTCCTGATACCAGATGAGGCGGCCACCCGGGGTAAGTCGGCGCGGTGTTGGGCATTATTCCCACAACCATCGCCCGTACGTCACTTCCCTCTTTTCGTACCTGCATAGTCAAGTACGTGACGTTCACGGCCTGCTGGACTCCCGGCATCAGCATGATTGAGCGGTAAATATCATCGTTGATACTCGAAGATTCCGCATAGGGGCCTAATGTGTCTTT
>CAYWIT010000019.1:0-19863 GCA_964458415.1 uncultured Rhodospirillaceae bacterium | reverse complement strand
TGCACCACCCAAAGATCGGCGCGGCTATTATCAAGCAGCGCTTTACCATCATCAACCATGCCACGATATACTCCGGCCATTACGAGCGTAACGCCGATCAGTAGGCCAAGGCCAATACCAGTGAAAACAAACTTGCCCCAAGCATGAAGGATGTCCCGACCGGCAAGGCTAATCATCGCGCCGTCTCCTGAATTCCATCGACCACATGGATACGGCTGTGCGTTGACAGCGATTTTTCGCTATAGACAACGATAGCCTCTCCGCCTTTCAGGCCTTTGACGATCTGGACATTGCCGTCTAAATCCGAGCCGCCCAAGACTACCGGGACGAAGGACAAGCTCCCGCCATTTACTTCCCAAACCCCGGTTTTTCCTTTTACGTGCTGAATAGATGCGTTGGGAATTATGGGGGAAGATTGAAGGTGCGGCAAGCTCACGGTCACTTCGGCGAGTTCCCCCAAAGGCGGAAGTGGAGTGGGGATCGCAACAAAATTCACCTTCGCTAAAATTTCTTCGGTAACGGAATCTGCTTTTGGCTCTACATACAGAACTTTCCCTTCCAAAGACTCTCCATTTTTTGAACGCAGGACAATTTTGGCAGGGAGCGTCCCTTTTAATCCTGCGGAGCTGATTTGGTCGAATCTGGCATTAATCCAAATGGACTTTGGGTCAACAATTTCGAATACGGCCTGACCTGCGACGATTGTTGTTCCCACTTCTGCGTTACGCGATACGACTATTCCATCAATTGGCGATACCAAGCGCGCATTATCAAGTTGATTTGCAATCGCGCCATGATCGGATTTGGCGCGCGCGAGGTCCTCTTGAGCGGCGTGCAGGGCCGCCTCGGTTACGTGCCGTTCTTTTCGTCTGGAATCAAGGAGCGATTTGCTGACAGCACCGGCTGGAAATAATTGCTCCGCTCTTTCAGCTTCCTCTCGTGCATAGCCGTATGTCGCTTCAGCCTGACGCAAGGATGCTTCCGCGCGCCTGATATTTGCAGATTGAGAAGCAGCCCGGTCTTCAAGATCAATTGAATCCATTTCACCGAGCCGTTGCCCAGCCTGTACGGTATCTCTAACATCAACGGTCAAGCTCTTGATGCGTCCTGCCATTGTCGGTCCGATTTTGTGGGTATAACGGGCTTCTACAGTTCCAACACCAAATAAAGATGGCGCTATCTCCCCTATGCCAACTTTTGTAACCGTTACGGGAATCGGCGCAAGCGGCCCTGATCTGACCCCTACATATATAAAGGTTATGATGAGGGGGAGCAGGACAAGGGCGATGCTGACTTTTCTGCTTGTAACGGGGGATAGTCTTTTCATGGTGTTGCTGCGATTCCACGCTGATAAATAGCAAACAAAGACGGGCCTGCTTCACGCATGGCCCCCACATCTCCCGAAAGAAGGGATTGCATGACAAGTCCTTGCACCATACCAATGAAGAGAACTGCGCTTGCTTCCGCATCAAGCGAAGGTGAGAGTTCACCGCAATCTTTTCCTTCTTCAATTAAAGAATGAAGACGTTTTCTGTAGCTCTTGATAAGTGTCTGGGCCATGCGCTTGGCGGGCGTTGACCCTGAACGTTGGAGTTCGCCAAACATCATGCGCGGTACACCCGGATGATCGGCAACGAATTCGATATGGCTTATAAACATCGCCTTCATCGCAGCTATCGGGGAAGGGGTGTCTTGTGCAGCACGATCAAGGCGATCAAGAAGACGTTTAGAAACCCACTCCATGACAGACTGCCAGAGATCATCTTTTGTCGCATAGTGCCGGAATAAGGCTCCTTGCGTGACCCCCATATGTTTTGCAATGGCTGCGGTTGTGATTTCACTGGGGTTCTGCTGCCCCGCGAGTTTGATGACCGCCTCGATCGTCACATTTTTGCGTTCTTCTGCCGAAAGCTTAGTCTGGGTTTCCATTTTGCCCTCATAATGATAGTAACCAATTACTATCTTGATATATTTAGACAAAAATGTCAACAAACCATAGCTGCCGCTAAAAGCGTAGACTCAAGTTAACAAAGCAACTTGCCTAAAGACGGGCTTTTTGATTGATTCTAGAGATAAATGACCAAGTTCAGAGAGTGGCAACGCCCCCCCCCCCCCCCTGACGGTATCCAATCGGCGGACGGTTGGGCTGGGTTTCCGAAGGGGCAGGAACGCCCCTTGGGTCATGGCGGGTTTCGGGGGCAGCAGGAACGCTCCCCTGAACAGGCGGATTGAACGGGCTGGAACGGTTCATGGCCGGAGGCCATATGAGGCCATGCCGCATATCGGCGGTCATGGCCTCTGCCACGGCAAGCAACCCCAGCGACTGATGCGCCCTGCGCGTCGGTCATCCAACCATGCTTTTAGCATGGTTGGATTGTGCGGTGCGGGAGTGGCAAGGTGCATGATGCTAGGACGAGGCAGGATGATCGGAACATCATCCGGCGTTTTCGTCCTTGCGTGATGCAGGGGGTGGGATGCAACGGGCGGGGGAAACAGGCGGCGAAGCTGCGGCATTACCCTGCCCTTGCCAAGCTAGGGATTTGGATGCGCGAAACGGCACGATTCGCGTAGCACAATCCACAGCTTGCCTGCCGCCACTTCGTGGCGGCTCTGATGATTCAAAAAATTTTCGCAACAATATTACGCGCTGAAAGCGCGGGCGGCGATGCCGCAAAAGCTGCTGTATGCAGGGCGGATTCAGCATTTTGAGTCACGCGCTTAACAGCCTCTCTGCTATACCGCGCTGCGGGATTTCCGTCAACGGCGCGGTGGTGTTTCAGGCCGTTTGTGCGCCGCATCAGGTAAGGTTTTTTAAACTTTGGTTAATGAACGCTTGATAGCCTGAAAGTATCAGCCGAACCAAAAATGACTCGTTACCAAGGGCGTACTGCACGTTGTTAACCTCGGTAATTTTATAACCGTTAATCTTTCTGCCAGCCCAGCGGGGGAGCATGACAGACCAGACGGAAAATGATTACACAGTACCTTTTTCGATGCGCCTGACACGGGCGCAGCGCCGGAAGCTGGGCGAGGATGCGGGGTCGCAGACCGTGGGCGAATACGTCCGGTCATGCCTGTTTGAAAACCGTACCCCGCTTAAAAGAACCTTCCGGCGGCCTGTTCAGGACGAGCAAGCCTTAACCAAGGTGCTGGGGGCTTTGGGGCGTTCCCGCCTGTCCTCGAACCTGAACCAGTTGGCAAAGGCCGTCCATAGCGGCTCTTTGCCGATCACCCCCGAAACCGAAAAGGCCATTTTAGAGGCTTGCGCCGCCATTCAGTCCATGAATGGCGAGTTGGTCAAAGCCCTCGGCATTCATGCCGACATTGAAAATGTCCTACCGCCAGAGGCCGAAAAATGATCTTTTACGCCAGTCAGCGGGCAAATGCGGCGGAACTGGGTAAACACCTGCTGAACGGCGATGAAAACGACCATGTAACCGTCCATGAAGTCAGGGGCTTCGTATCCGAAACCCTCGCGGGGGCTTTGCGCGAGGCCGAAGCCATGAGCCGGGGAACGCGCTGCAAGCAATTCCTGTTCTCCGTATCCCTGAACCCTCCCGAAGATGCCGATGTGCCGATAGAAGAATTTGAAGCCGCTATCGAGGAAATCGAGCGCAGACTACACCTTATCGGCCAGCCACGTATCGTCGTATTCCACGAAAAGAACGGGCGGCGGCATTGCCATGCCGTCTGGTCGCGGATTGACACGGAAAAGCTGGTCGCCGTCAACATGGCGCACTTCAAAAGAAAATTAATGGATTTATCAAGGGGTCTATTCCTGAAATATGGCTGGAAAATGCCCGAGGGCATGAAAAAAGGCCAGCCGCGCAGCCCGTGGCACATGACGCGGGAAGAACACCGCCAAGCCGTCCGGCTGGCGCAAGACCCGCAAGCCATGAAAGCCATCTTCAAGGCGGCATGGGAACAATCCGACAGCAAGGAAACCTTCGCCCGCGCCCTGCAAGAGCGCGGGTTTTTGCTGGCACAGGGCGACAAACGGGGCTTTGTCGCCCTCGATGTGACGGGCGGGGTCTATTCCCTGACAAGGTGGCTGGATATTGGCACAAGGGATTTGAAAGCCCGCCTCGGGCTTCCTGAAAAACTGCCGGATATTGCCTCGGCCAAGACGTTCCTGGCCGAGCGCATGGGCGAAAATCTCCAACGCTATATCGCGGAATCCAATCAACGCGCCAAAGAAATCCGCCAGCCGCTGGTGCAGGAAATCCGCGCCCTTGTCGCCGTTCAGCGCAAGGATCGTGAAACCCTGATAGAAAAGCAACAAATTCGCTGGGTGCAGGAAACCCGAACACGGGCGGCGCGTCTGCCGCGCGGGTTCAAGGGCATCTGGCACAAGGCCACGGGCGAATACAAGAAAGTCCGCGCCCTGAACGAGGCCGAAACCAAAACTGCCCTTGACCGCGACCGGAAAGAGCTTCATGCGCTTGTCCGGTCGCACCTGCTGGAGCGCCAAGACCTCCAAAAGACCGTCAAAACCTACAAAGAGGAACATAAAACCGAAGCCCTGCGATTACGTCAGGAGATTGCGCGGTATGTTTCCACGGCGACAGAGCCGCCAGCTCCGCAAGCCGTCAAGCCCATCGAAATCGCGCCTGTCGCCGTGCAACTGGCCGCCGTGGAAACCAAAATCGCCCTTCTGTCGGGCGATTTGTCCATGTTGCAATCCGCGCTTGAAAACAACCTCATCTCCGACGAGATGCGCGGCGCAATCCGCCGCATGATAGAACGCACACTTGAAACCCTGCATATCAAGGCTATCGAGGAGAAGGAATACAAGGAAAAGACGAGAGAAAAAGAGATTGTCGAGAAACAAGCACAGCTTAACGAATATATCCGGCGTTACGCTGAATTGCAGGTCAGAGCGGAAGAGGACAAGCGACGACAGGAAGCCAACAGGCAATTCTACGCCGTGGTCATGAATATGGGCTACGCCCTCAACGGCGTCCCGCGCTGGCCGATTGCCGTTATGTCGCCGCCGCCGGAAAAACGGCTGGACGAAAGGGTTTTCACCGCAACATTGCGCGAGAAACCAAATAACGAATTACTTTATACCGTCACAAGGCCGTATATCCGACCTCCGGTCAATCCGCCGATGGCGACGGTCAACCTCCGCGCAAGCGTCCTTGAAACCAAGGAACTCCTGCACCGTGCCGGATTGCGCCCTGACGATGGAAGCCCCACCGTCAAACCGACACAAACAATCCGCATGGCGGCAACAACGGCAGTCCCCAAAGCATCCGCAAGATTTAACGCGAGGAGATAATCATGACATGGACGCAATCAGGCGAGTTTGTTGAATCCGACGTTGTGGAATGGACAGAGGCAATCTGGCCACCCAGCCATTCCCGCCACCGTAAAAAATCCCGCCCGTGGGGGAAACAGAAAATCGTCGCGCAAATCGCCCATATCGAGGGCGATTTTGTCAAGCTGACGGTGCTGAAAGCATCCGTCATAGAGAACCTTATCGGCTCGGACTTGAAACCGCATAAGGTCGGCGCGACGATCACGAAGAAGCGGCCAACGCTTCTTCGTGGAAATCCTGAGCGACTTCTTTGGAGCGAGGAGGATGTACGGACTGCTCTATTGTCTCAGCTTTAAGCCTTGCGGCTTTTAACCTTCAGGCTGAATTTTGGCGAAGCCTTCATATCGTTAAATTCAGGCAGCCTGCCAAATTTTTCAGCGTATTGCGCGAAGCAAAGGTATTCAAACTCTACGACTTTGCCCATTATCCTGAAATCGTCGGGGAGTTTTGAGCCGACATCGCAATCAAATGACGCGACGGAAACGAATAAGCGTTCTGAAAGACTGCTGTATTTCCTGTGCTTATATCTTACGCGGTCAGCGCCGCCATGACGCAATTTCTTTCCTGAAATTGTATCATCAAAATGGGCTAACCGACCGATAAGACCGCCTACGGCATTGGTCACCCCGATATAGACTATCTCTTTTCGCCATGAAAACGGCTTTCCGGCAAGATTACGCTCTGAAAGGGCGACAATATAAACCCCCGGACAGTATTTGCCGGGTAATTCTCTCCGTTCCTGCCAAGGTAGCCAGTCAGAAAAGCGCTTTTCGTACATGTTGTATCTCCCAACAGCAGCTTAATGGACGACTGAATTAATAGCAATCATGCCGCAGCCCGTGGGCTGCGGCACAAATTATTTTACACACGTATTTATAAATGCGAAGGTCGCCGCCGGTGTCTTCCGGCGGCGACCTTCGCCCGTTGGATGCGGCATTTTCTTATGCCGCATCCGCCGCTGCCCCCTTCTCTTGGAGCGATTGCAGGAAGTCGGCTGCGCGTTGCGCGTGGGCTGCCGCGCTGAATATGGCGCGGCTGTCCTCCTTCAATGCTTTCAGCCAATGCGCCAGATATGCCGCATGGTCTTCCCTGATTTCCGGCGTAATGCCAAGGTCTGCCGACAGGAAGGCCGCACCGAGTTCCGCCACAAGTTCCTCCCGCGCATAACCGTTATCGCCAAAGCGTTTGGCGTTAAAGCTGCGGTCAAGGCGGCTTTTGTGGCTGGTCGCATGAATCAATTCATGCAAAATCGTGGCGTAGTAACTTTCCCTGTCCTTGAAGGCTTCAAACGGCGGCATTTGCACAAGGTCTTTCGCGGGTGCGTAATAGGCGCTGTTCCCGCCATGCTGGACGGGGATGCCTGTATTGGCAATAAACCTTTCCGCATGGTCAAGGCGTTCCGCAAGCGGCAGCGGATTTTCAGGCTTGCCGTAGTAATGGGCTGGCAATCCCTCAACCTGCTCCACATTGAAAACGGTATATCCCTTCATAAATGGAATCTGCCGTTCCACTTCCTCGCCCTTGTCGTCCGTCTCGGTGCGGGTCACTTTGTTGGCGTAAACAACAAGTGAGCCGTGTTCGCCCTTGCGGACATGGCCGCCCAGTTCCTGCGCCTGCTTGAAGGTTATCCAGATAGGCGCGGAATAACCTTTCTCCAAGGCTTCGCCCCACAGCAGCAGGATATTCATGCCTTGATAGGGGATGCCGTTATGCCGCAAGGGGCGGGTGATTTTTCCCGCCGTATGCCCTACGTTCCACGGTTTCAGCCATGTGCGGACTCCTTTTTCAAGGTCAGAAATAATGCGGTCAGTCACACGGACATAAACGTCTTTACGTTCGGTCATGGTGATTACTCCCTGTCCAGAAAGTTGAAAAGCCAAGTGTCAAAATCGGCGGCGCGGTTGAAGTCGTCGCCAATCCTGCGCGTCCAGAAGTCGGGGTTTTTCAAAGGCTGCTCTTGCATGGCTTCCCCCTCACGCTGCGCGTTGTTCTGCGGAAAGCATCACATCAACAAAGTTTGCTGCTCCCCCCGCTTGCGCGATAAGGGAAGCGGCGAAAGCGTCATTGATAAGAGGCTTTGCGGCTGACGAGCTGGTTACTTTCAGGCTGGTGATTTCTTCCCCCTCAATGCGGGAAAGAAACGGATTCGGCTCTGCGCTGATTTCAATGCTGAGTCCGTTCCAGTTCGTTTTCGTTTTCATTTTCTGCTCTCCTTCTTGGTTGTTTGCAGGTCGCGTATGCGACCTGAACGCCAAGCGGCGAGCGCGAGCGGGGTGTGCGGCGGCAAGGGCGGCGCAGGCTGAGGGGTATCTCCCATGCTGCACAAGCACTTGCGCGGAAGCATGGGGATACGGCCTGCGCCGTTCATCGAAGACCCTTGCGCCGTGAGGGGTTAAGACCCCTGAACCTGATTTTTATTTCCGATTAATGCGAAAGCGGCTGAAACCCGCATGGGCGAAGACAACGCAGTTGGCTTCGTGAGCCTGCGAATAAGACGCGGTGCGCCGTACTGCACGGCGCATTTGCCCAATGGCTTCTTCATTCACTTGCAAAGCTGAAAGGGGTTTTCGCTCTGGCCTTTTCTGTCCGGCCACTCGTCCTTTTCATTTCGCATCCTGCCATCGGTTCGTCTTTGACGGACGCAAGCCCTAAAGGGCTTCTCCACTTCGTTTCATCGAGTGCGTCCAGCCGAACGCGCTGCCCTGTCTGCCGCATGAAGGCCGCGATGTCGCGGTCAGAAAAAGACAGGAGCAAAAAATGTCCTACATCATCACGCAAGCAGAACTCGAACACCTGAACGAAATGCAACTCCGCGCCATGTACAGCGGCATCCTTGCCGATCTCGCAGGGCGCAATCTCACGGCACAAGATTGCCCCATGACCCGCATCACGCTGGAAAACATCCAGACCGTCCTGCGCCGGAAACGGGCTTTCAAGCCTTCGGCTCCGCGTTTCTAGTATGGGGTAGTACCCCATACTGTGACTTATATAACGTCACAATCTTTCATCTCCTGATTTTTCTATCCCATGCGTTTACAGCATGACAAGTAATTGATTTATATTGTTATTTGTCAATTCTCTTTCTGCATTCTAAATGAAAATTCATGAGAACCGCATAAAAAATACGTTTTTCATGGGAAAAATACAAAATTCATGGCAATATGATTTTCATGAATAAAGAACAAAAAAATCGTTTTTCACAAATAAAAGACGTTTTTCACGGCAGGACGCTTCCAGAGCCGGATATGACGCTGGCGGGTTATGCCGCGCTCATCGACGCTTATGACCTTAAAGTTCCCCTGCCTCATGCTTGCGCCGCCATCAGCCAAAAGCATAAACGCTATGATGCGGAAGAATGGGCGGTTTTCACGCCGCGCCACAAGCCGGAAGACACGCCTTCCGGCCACCTCAGTTTTGCCCTGCGCCATGAGGCGCTTGATCTTGGCGTTCTCAAAGCCCTCTTTTGCGCCATCAAGCCCCAAGAGATTGAAGCAATCATAAAAGGAGAGCCGACCGGAAAGCACAGCCGCCGCTTGTGGTTTCTTTATGAATGGCTGATGGATAAAGAGCTAAGCCTGAAAGATACCTCCGTCACGAACTTCGTTGACGCACTGGATGCGGAAATGCAATACCCCGGAGCGCCAACCCCCTCAAGGCGTCACCGTGTCACAAATAACCTTCCCGGCGTCCGTGATTTTTGCCCGCTTATCCGCAGGACAAAGCATCTGGAGCAGCTTATCGGCCTTCAACTGGACAAACGGGCGCAGCAAGCCATCGGAAAGATACATCCCGATATATTGGCGCGCGCCGCAGCCTTTTTACTCTTGAAAGATTCAAAGGCTTCTTACGCCATCGAAGGCGAAAGGCCAGCCCACAACAGGGCAGAGCGTTGGGGACGGGCGATAGGTCAGGCGGGACAGAAGAAACTGACGCCGGAAGAACTTTTGCGGCTGCAAACCGTCGTCATCGAAGACCCGCGTTTCACAAAAATGGGCTGGCGCACCGAAGGGGGCTTCATCGGTGTACATGATCGCATCACCAATGCTCCTGTTCCAGACCATATTTCCGCCAGATGGGAGGATATCGAAAAGCTGATAGACGGAATGATTGAAGCGAACGACCGTCTTATTAAGAGCGGCTATGACCCTGTTCTGTCCGCTGCCGCTATTGCCTTTGGCTTCGTGTTTATCCATCCCTTTGAAGACGGGAATGGACGTATCCACAGATATATCATGCACCACGTTCTGACGGAAAAGGGCTTTGCCCCCAAGGGCGTGGTTTTCCCCGTGTCCGCCGTTATTCTGGAGCGCATTGACGACTACAGGAAAGTGCTGGAGTCTTATTCCGCGCCACGGCTTCCCCTTATCGAATGGAATCCCACGCCATCGGGAAACGTGGAAGTCATCAACGAAACGATAGACCTTTACAGGTATTTCGACGCCACGGCGCAAGCCGAGTTTCTTTACGAATGCGTCAAACATACGGTGGAAACAAGCCTTCCCGATGAAGTGGCCTATCTCGCCAAGCACGACAAAATGAAATCCTTCATCGAAGGTCATTTTGATATGCCCGACAGGTTGAGCGAACTGCTTATCGGGTTCATGCGTCAAAACAGCGGCAAGATTTCCGAAAGGGCGAAGAAAAAAGAGTTTAGCGCCCTTACCAAAAAGGAAATCGCTATGCTCGAAGACAAGTTTTCGGAGATTTTCAAGTAATCCCTGCCTCGGCAGAGCAGAATTTCGCTATTGGGCGTCGAACTCGACGCAGTTTCTGTAACCTTACTTCTTTTTCCCTTTCCCGCCGTCCTCGCCCTCGGCTCGGTCTATGGCGGGGGGGGTTATGCTTTCCCATCCGGGTAAACCCTGCAAAATGCGCTCGGCATTTTTAACGGGGTTTACATGCCCGTAATGGTCTTCGATCATCTTGACCGATGTTCCCATCTGTTTTGCCAAGAAATATACGTCAACACCCTCCGTCAGTCGGAAGGTTGCATAGGTATGGCGGAAACAATAGGTACTCCGGCGGCTGCCGGAAGAACTTTTTTGAAGTTTAGATTCAATAAGAAGTCTTTCAATCAGGGAATGGTAAAGCGTCCGCGCCCTATCGCCCTTGTCGGTCGTAAATACCCAATCATCGGGCTTGGCCGCTTTGCTGATTTCTTTGATACGTTCAAAATATGTCGCCACATTGCTTGCGGCGACAAGGTTGCGGTGCTTGCCTTTGCCACGCACGGCAAGACGCACGAATTGCCGTCCATGCTTGTCCGTCTGAATGTCCACGTCCTTCCAGAGAAGGTTCTTGACTTCCGACGGCCTCATGCCCGTATTGCACATGATAAGGACAAAGTTATAGGCAACAGTCCTATACCATTCGTTATTGTCACCTCGTGCTTCCTTCACCCATTTGCGGGCAAAAGTGTGAAGCTGGCGGTATTCCTGCGGCGTAAATTCTTCGCGCCGCGCCTTGCTTATCGGAATCTTTCCTTTGAACACTTGGCTGTCGCGGATGTATTGCTTGCTGGCAGCATAAAGCATGACGGATTTCAGCGTCGCCATTTCACTTCGGATGGTGGCGTCGCTGACCTTATCGCCGGAACGCCCTTTGCCGTTCCTCTGCCGCCAGACGGGATATTCCTGCCAACGGTCTTGGCCGATGAGCGTTATTTGGTGCTTTCCTAAAAAGCGGTTGAGTTGGGTTCTGATATGTGAGTCCTGTATGCGCCAGCGGTGGAGAGTGATTTGCCCCACCTCGGCGCGGCCTTTTTCCTTGTCGGAGTATTCCTGCGCCACTTGCGCGAAGGTGCGATTGAACACGGGCATTTCGTGTTTGACCTTGAAACGCAGTTCCGCGTCATGGTCGTAAGCCCTGTTTTTTGCAGTTTCGATGTCGATGGTTTTCAGGGAATGAGTCTTGTAGCGGTCTTCGTCCGGCACTTTAAGGCGGCAGTACCAGCGACGATGCTGCACGTCGCCGCGCCGGAAAATTATCAGGCCGGGTTTGAGTTCCTCAATGTCCAATGTTTCGGGCATGGGAGAGTCCCTTCACTACGCCAAATTCGCTCATCGAAAACGCAATTCTGTCCAGAAACTGTCCAGATTTTTTTCGCAAGTGCTTGATTCTGCGTACCTGTCCAGAGACTGTCCAGATAAAATCTTATCAAAATATCTTTAAAAATCAATTAATTAAAAGAATACTCTCACCACATAAACGTATTGGTAGGATGCCATCTGGTTGATTTCCTTGTGTTTATTGACTATCGCGCCCCCCATGCGGGAATCGTGGAGGCGGTAAAGCCCGCATTGAAACTATGTATAAAATTAACGTTTTGATATATCAAGGGAATTAAGCATATTCAGCCTGCACAAAAATGTCGCCATTTTATCTAGCCTTGTGATCACCGCTACCAAGCCCATTACCAGAATATAAAACGGGCTGGACTTTTGATATAAATCGGCTATAACCCTCAAGAACTCCATCTTTAGGCGCGGTGGCAGAGTGGTGATGCAGAGGACTGCAAATCCTTGAATGCCGGTTCGATTCCGGCCCGTGCCTCCAAAATTTCTTTCGCAAACGTTCATCTTGGCCCCCACCGGTCTCACAAAAATATGAGGGGCGGTTTAAGGGGTATCGCAAGGATCAGCAACACGGCTGCGTCCGGCGAGCCAAAGCCATGTAAAGCCCGCAAGCCCCGAGAGAAGCGACGCCAGCAGAATGCCGGTCTTGGCCGCCAGCAGACTTTCTGTATCTGTGCCAAAAGAAAGCTGGGCAATAAACATGGACATGGTAAACCCGATCCCCGCCAGCAAGGCTACGCCACAGATCTGTAGAAAACTGGTATCCCGCGGCAAATCCGCCAGTTTCATTTTGATGGCCAGCCAGCTGACGCCGGCAACGCCGATGAATTTGCCGCCGACAAGCCCGAAAACCACGCCCAGCATAACAGGGTCGGACATCATCTGTCCCCAATGGGTGGCATCAAGCGTGATACCGGCATTAAACAGGGCGAAAACCGGAATAACCAGATAAGCCACCGGCAGGTGCCAGATATTCTCCAGACGCTGCAAAGGCGTCATGACATTCAGAGCGGATTTTTCCATCGCATGAATAATCGCGCGCAGATCGTTATTGGTCATGATTTGACGATCCCTGCCATAGCTTTCCTCAAAGCTCCCCAGTAGCGTTCTTGTCCGCTGACTGAAATAGGCCGGGTCATACTTTGGCCGGGCAGGCACCGTGAACGCGCCGAGAACGCCGGCCAGCGTAGGATGAACGCCGGAGAGAAACAGGGCATACCAGAGAAAAACGGCGACCACGAAATAAGGAATAATTTTGCGCACGCCCGCGAGATTAAACGTGAACAAAAGAGCGACCAACCCCGCTGCCGCCAGAAGCGCATGGAAATTAAGATGCGCCGTATAGAACAGGGCAATAACAATGACCGCCCCCAGATCATCGACAATGGCCAGCGCGACAAGAAAAGTCACCAAAGCTCTGGGAACGCGATTTGCCAGCAAGGCAAGCGCCCCGACGGCAAAAGCGATATCCGTCGCCATGGGAATCCCCCAACCTCTCGCTCCCGGACCATCATGATTCAAATAATAATAAATGAGCGCGGGAACAATCATCCCGCCAACCGCCGCCACGACAGGCAACAGGGCCTTGCGCAGATCCGCAAGCTCTCCCGTCAGGATCTCCCGTTTCAGTTCCAGCCCGACGATAAAGAAAAAGAACGCCATCAAGCCATCATTCACCCAATGGTGAAGCGACATGCCTATCGACCACGCGCCCAGCGTAACCGTCAGCGGCGCATGCAAAACATGCTCATACAACGTCGCCAGAACACCGTTTGCCAGGACAAGCGCGAGGATCGTCATGACCATCAACAGAAAGCCGCTGGTAGTCTGGCGGTGGATAAACTCCTCAAACGGCGTGATGATACGGAGAAAGGACCTTTCAAACGGCGCAAAATAGATGCCGTCATCATCGCCTTCGCTATTGATATCACATTTTTTCGTAGCCATAATCCACACCTTCCAAGAATACAGCCTCCGGATCCGGCTCTATAATCCGCAGCCCTCCGGCGCAGAAACGCCCTTCACAGGGGGGCATTTGCTTTACCCCTCACTGGATATTTTTACAGTATTGGAAACACCCGATAAAGGAAAAACGGATCCGGTAAACAGAAATCAAGGATGATTATATTTGGTCAGACAGCAAATTTCCGGTCAACCGCGCTATAGAAAGGCCGGGACGATCATGAGTTAAAAAAAAAGCCCCGGCACCTGAGCGCCGGGGCTTTTTCCGGTTCAAAATACTTAGCCTGCAACCACTTTCAGGTTTGCAGCAGCATTTTTGCCGCGCTCTGTAACGATATCAAACGAAATCGCCTGACCTTCGTTCAGACCACGCAGGCCTGCCTGTTCAACGGCGCTGATGTGAACAAACACATCTGCACTGCCGTTGTCCGGCTGAATGAAACCAAAACCCTTGCTCGGGTTAAACCATTTAACTTTACCTTGTGCCATACTGGCCTCCTTTAGAAAAAGCACCTTCGTGCATGTAAACCACACAACCGTTGTGCAGCCTGTCATCCGAAAAAAGATAGCAATGTCTTGAGGGAAGGCCTCTGCGGCGAACAAACAAGTCAAAACGTACTCTCGAACATGCATATGTTGCGCCAGCATTAAGTTAATTGCAAGCGCTATTTTATCCAGCGATATCAAGCGCTTTCTGATGATCAAGATAACCGGCGAGCCGGTTTTGCAATTCCGCTTTGCCCGCCGAATCAAGGAAGCTCGCCTCAATACTGTTCTGCGTCAGCGTCACCAGATCCTCTTGCATAAGGCCCAGCGCCGCCGTCACCGCCTTATAATTCTCGTTCATATACCCGCCGAAATAAGCCGGATCATCCGAATTAATGGTGGCACGCAGCCCCAGCGCCAGCATTTTCTTCAAAGGATGTTCCCGCAGATCTTTTACCACGCAAAGCTTGAGATTGCTCAGGGGGCAAACGGTCAGCGCCATTTTCTCGCGGACCAGCCGGTCAACCAGCGCCCCGTCTTCCAGCGCGCGGTTACCATGGTCAATCCGGTCTACTTTCAGCACATCGAGCGCCTCGTGCACATAAGCGGGCGGGCCCTCTTCCCCGGCATGCGCCACGATCAGGAACCCTGCGGCCTTCGCCTGCGCGAAAACATTCCTGAATTTTGAAGGAGGATGGCCGACTTCGGAACTGTCAAGCCCAACGCCCGCGATCCGGTCCTGATAGGGCATCGCCTGCGCGAGCGTTTCCATGGCGGCCTCTTCACTCAGATGGCGCAGGAAACACATGATCAGACGCGTGCTGACGCCCAGTTTTTTCTGGCCGTCCGCCAGCGCGCGGGTGATACCGTCAAGCACTGTCGTAAAAGCAATTCCGCGCGCCGTATGCCCCTGCGGGTCAAAGAAAATTTCTACATGCATGACATTCTGCGTCGCCACGCGGGTTAGATAGGCCCAAGTCAGGTCATAGAAATCCTGCTCTGTCCGCAACACATTCATGCCCTGATAATAAATATCGAGGAAGTCCTGCAGATTGCTGAAGTTATAGGCCGCCCTGACCGCCTCGACCGTTGCAAAGGGGATTTCCACCTTGTTGCGCTGCGCCAAGGCAAACAGCATTTCCGGCTCCAGACTGCCTTCGATATGCAGATGCAGCTCCACCTTGGGCAGCCCTTCGATAAAATGATCCAGTGACGACATCCCGGCCTCCTTTTTTAAACCGCCTGCTTTTATAGCACGACAATAAAACAACCGCATAGAACGGGATAATTTTTTGATCATTTAACGTAAAAAAGCCGCGTGGCGCGGAATCCCTTTGACAAAAACAACGCGGCGGCTTCAATTAAGATCATGCCAAACGACGCGCACCGCAAGGCCGAAGAATTTCTTCAGGTCGCCGCACAGTTCCAGCTGGGATCCCTCCCGACGGAACAGCGCCATCCTTTAACCTACGAACTGGCCGCGCTCTCCCGCAAGGATATCGGCGGCGCCCTGAAAATTCTGAAAGAAATTGATCTGGGCGTCATCGCGGCTGTCGCCGCGCAAAGTCAGGAACTGAAACGGCTGGAAGAAGCCATCCGTGAAACCCTGCGGGCCGGAAACAGGATCTTTCTCTACGGCTGCGGCGCGACAGGGCGCCTGTCCTTGTCCCTTGAATATATCTGGCGTTCCCTGCACGCAGGCCAGCCCGCAGCCGATAGCGTTCTCGGATTCATGAGCGGCGGTGATCTGGCTCTGGTGCATTCAATCGAGAATTTCGAGGACCATCCCGAATTTGGCGCCAGACAGTTGCGTGAAATCGGCTTTGGTCCCCATGATCTTCTGATCAGTTGCACCGAAGGCGGAGAAACGCCCTCGGTGATCGGCGCCACGGAAGAAGCGGCACGGATCTCCGTGCGCAAACCCTTCTTTCTCTACTGCAATCCGGACAATGTCCTGCACGAACAAGTCGAACGCTCCCGTCTGGTACTGGAGAATCCCGCTATCGAAAAAATCTGCCTTTACGTCGGTCCGATGTCCCTTTCCGGCAGCACGCGCCTACAAGCCAGCACCGCCCTGATGCTTGGCGCTGGCACCGCCCTGTTGCGTGCGGCAGAAACAGGCATCGCCGCCCCTGCGATGGAAGACCTGATTTCATTTCTGCAGAAAGCGGACTTTTCCTTTTTACGGGATTTCATCACGGAAGAATCCCGCATTTATGCCGCCGGCGATTTCGTCCTCTATGAAACGACCGGCTATGGCATTACTATTTTAACCGACACGACAGAACGGTCACCGACTTTTTCCCTGCTGGCTTTTGAAAACCAGCGCGACACCGGACGCGTGCCTTCGCTTTCATACCTGTGCCTGTCGCAAGCTGCAACGGCGCAGGAGGCCTGGCGCCGGATCTTGCTGCGCGACCCGATTACCATCGAATGGGATGAGCTTCGCGCTATCGCCGGACAGGATCGTCTGCTGGGTTTCGATTTTTCGGCACAGGCCCGGCAACAGCGCGAAAAGCTGATCGCGCCACGCGGCCTGCATCGGTTTCTCATCGAACGGCAGGGGGACAATCTCTGCTTCTCCCTCAACGGCTTGCGCCACAGTGTCGATGTCAAGGGCCTGCACCCGCTGTTCGAGCATCTTTTCCTGAAGCTCGCCCTCAACATGCATTCGACCCTCGTCATGGGCCGCCATGGCCGTTTTGAAAGCAATGTGATGACCTGGGTCAAACCGAGCAACAAAAAGCTGATCGATCGCGCCATTCGTTACGTCGAATATCTGCTGCACCATCAGAACATTCCCGATTTTTCCTATCAGGATATCTGCTATCAGCTCTTTGAAGAAGCGGAGAGGATGACCCCGTCCCAATCCGTCGTGCTGATGACCGTCGAAAGCCTGAAAGCCCGCAAGGATCAGCTTTCAAATTCCCACGAGCGTTCGGCATAGACATTCCTGCCGGAATTCCCCTGCTCATAGGCAAAGCTGTCCCTGATAAACCGTTCATAATCGGGATAGATCAGCGGCATCTGGCTTTCATAGCACTGCAGGCTGTCATAGAGTTTTTGCAACTCCGCCTCGGTTGCGACAAGCGTCGCGCTCCGCGCCTTCAATGTTCCGGATGAAGAATGGTTCAGGGCTGCAAAATAAAGCGGCAAGCAAGTTTCCTGATAGGCGCCCTTGGGCACAAAATGGTGCAAATGGTGATAATCATCCAGCGCGTCCAGCATCATCCTCTCGGTCACTTCTGGCAAAACGGCGTCACTGCCGATCTGGTTCATCCGCCCCTGCAAAACGCCGGGCCAGAGAATATAGGGACGATCCTCGTAAAAACCGACCTTCGTTCCCGTGATCCGCCGCCCCGCCTCAAAAGCGATCCGGTGATCAATATGATTTCCAGCCGCCAGCGGAAAAATTGCCTGATCAATTCCTTGCCGCGTCAGGAAATCCTGCACCAATCCGGACACTTTTGCGATAATGGGGGCATCCGGTGCCAGCGTCCCGAAGAAAAGCTGGACATCCGACCGGTAAAGCGGGTCCCTGTCGGGCGCATCCAATTCCTCAAGGTAGAACGCCACGGCGCCAAGAGTCTCGGTGGCGCAACGATCCTCTTTCTTCCTGTTTTCCCCGTTGGTGCCAGCGGAAAAGATATTCAGGACAAAAACATCGTCCGACAGGGCCTTGTGGCGCTGCATCAGAATACCACAGGACAAAACCGCATCGTCCAGATGGGGGGAAACAATACATATGCGCATAAAGATTTATTCCTTAATCTGCCAGAATCTATAATATCCTTTATAAGGGCATGTGCCAAGAGAAGGAACTTCATATGTTTTCAGGATCCCCCTATTCACTTGTCGCGGAAATGCTGGAAACCCCGGGAATTATCCGAAAATTTGACAGCGCCGCGCTGGAGCACTGGCGCGCCGTTTTTGCGTCCCCAAAGCGCCTGCTGCTTACCGGCGAGGGATCAAGCCGGATTTTTCCCGCCGGAAACATGATCGACCAGTCCCTCCGCAATGGCGTCTGCTGGCAGATCCAGAGCGCGGGGGCGCGGCAGGCCGCGGAGTACGACCTGCGGGATTTTGTCGTCATCGGCGCCAGCAACAGCGGCCGGACCAGAGAGCTTGTCTCGTTATTCGAAAAGCTGGGAGCGATGGGCCTCCCCCGCTATGGCGTGACAGCGGCGGCGGACAGCCGGCTTGCCGAAGTAAGCGACAGCTGTCACCTACTGTCCTGCGGCGCAGGCAAAGCCGTTGCCGCAACAAAAAGCGTCGTGGAGACGGCGCTCGTCTATCAATCCATCCTCTCCGGCACGGAATGGAAGGATCAGGGCCTTGCCGCCGACCTCTGCGCGGAAATTCTGGCACAGGACATCGCCCCGGAAATCATCGACGGCATCAATGCCGCGCCGGTGCTCTATTTTGCGGGACGGGATAACGGCGTCGCGGAAGAGCTTGCGCTCAAGGCGAATGAGATCGCGCGGCGGAAAAGCGTCTATCTGGAAGGAACTTATGCCCTGCACGGCACCGAGGAAGTCATGCAGGCGACAGAGGCCGTCATTCTGATCGAGCCCTTTCAGGCCGAAATTGAAAAATATCGCCGTGTTTTGAAAGAGGGCGTGGGCATGACGGTTATTGCCATCGCCTCGTTTGACACGCCGTTCCCGACCCTCCGCATTCCGGAACTGGTAGGGTTCAACGGCTATCTGCAACTGATGGCCGGATGGAATCTTCTGGTTGCAACGGCGCTCGCAAACGGCGTTGACCCCGACACCCCCGCCCGCGCCCGCAAAATCGGAAACGAGATATGACGCAAGCGCCTGTTGCCATTATTGGCGGCGGTCCGGCGGGGCTGATGGCGGCGGAAGTGCTGGCCGCCGCCGGTGCCGCCGTGACCGTCTATGAACGCAAGCAGACACCGGGACGCAAGCTGCTGATGGCCGGACGCGGCGGACTGAACCTGACCCATAGCGAGGAGCTCTCCGCTTTTATTGGCCGCTACGGCGCTGCCGCCGGACGCCTTGCGCCGATGATCACGGATTTTTCTCCGGCCATGCTGCGCGACTGGTGCGCGGCTCTTGGGCAAAAGACTTTTGTCGGCAGCAGCGGAAGGGTTTTCCCCGAAAGTTTCAAGGCCTCGCCCCTGCTGCGCGCGTGGCGGCTCCGGCTTGACCGGCTGGGCGTCAAATTTTTATTCCAGCACGACTGGCAGGGCTGGGATGCGCAAGGCTTGCTTGTTTTCGACACGCCGGACGGCACGCGCCTGCAGGTAAAACCGGCGGCAACTGTTTTAGCGCTGGGCGGTGCTTCATGGCCGCGGCTGGGCTCTGACGGCAGTTGGGTAAAGATTTTAACAGAACAGCATATTCCGGTTGCACCGCTCCGCCCCGCCAATTGCGGCTTTGTTGTCGCATGGTCGGATATTTTCCGCACACGTTTCGCGGGACAGCCCCTCAAGCCCGTCACGCTCTCTTTTGCGGATGCTGCGGTAACCGGCGAAATGATGATCACGGAAAAAGGCGTGGAGGGCGGCGCCATCTATGCGCTCTCCGCCAAAATCAGGGACGCCATCGAAGCCGACGGCAGCGCGACAGTCACGCTGGACCTGCGCCCCGGTCTTCCGGTGACAAAACTCCAGACGCTGCTGGAAACGCCGCGGCGGGGAAAATCGTTTTCAAACTTCCTGCGCAAGGAAGCGGGGCTGTCCCCGCTGGCTATCGGTTTATTGCAGGAAAACGGCACGGGGCAGGATGTGAAAACCCTGTCGCCGGATGATTTAACGCGACGGATCAAGACCTTTCCTCTTTGCGTCACAGCCCCGTTTCCGCTTGAGCGCGCCATTTCCACGGCGGGCGGCGTGCAATTCGACGCCCTGACCGATCAGCTGATGCTGCGCGACAGGCCCGGCGTGTTTGTCGCCGGGGAAATGCTGGATTGGGAGGCGCCAACGGGCGGCTATCTTCTGCAAGCGACGTTCAGCACGGCTGTCCGCGCGGCACAGGGGGTTCTTGTCTGGCTACA
>CAYWIT010000018.1:0-52423 GCA_964458415.1 uncultured Rhodospirillaceae bacterium | reverse complement strand
GAACTACCTAACCGTTCTACTGACGGAGCCCTCTAAAAATGGGGGGATTACAATAAAGTGTCATAGCGTACTTCCATTCTCGATAAAACTACAGGACCAAACTGGCCTGGATTTCTCTCATGCGTTGCGCTTTTTCTTCAAAAACGCTGCCCCGCGCAGGTGAACCCTTATTACCAAAATCGAGCACCATGCCAAAAATTTTTGTACTCTCGCTCGTTTCTGCCTGCGCCTGCTGGTTAAAGACAGTCTCGATTTTTTTCAGTGGGGCAAGAGCCTCCTGATAAAATCCGCGATCCATCAGATCAAGCGCATGGCTGATTGTTTCGGCATAAGCAAGATTCAGGTAGGGGGCTTGCGCATCAGACACACCGCCTGCAGACTTTGCCGCCACCTCAAGAAATTCCCCGCGTAAATCAAGCAGGAATTTAATGTTTTGCTTGTGAACGTTTATAGACATGTTCGGACACCCTGTTTTATTTCATCATCACAATACTATAATATAATATTAATATTATGTCAAAAGTTTTTTAACCCAAAAACGAGCTTGAAAGATCTTTTAAAATCAATTAGATAACAAAGAATGGCATTCACTTCAGAAAATCTGGCACAAAGAATTCTCTACAAAGACGCCCTGATGATTGTCCTCGACAAGCCCGCGGGCATTCCTGTGCATGCGGGACCAAGCGGGGGCGAAAACCTCGAGGATTATTTTAATGCCCTGCGTTTCGGCTACAAGGAAACGCCCAAACTGGCCCATCGGCTGGACCGGGATACCAGCGGCTGCCTTATCCTTGGTCGTAACCTACGCGCCCTAAAAAAACTGGGACGCCTGTTTGAAACGGGACAAATCAAAAAAACCTATTGGGCAATCACGGAAGGCGCTCCATCAGCGGAATCCGGAACCATCGACATCCCGCTTGTCAAAATCAAACTCCCCAAAGGTTGGAGCATGCAACCTGCCTTGCGCGGACAGGACAGCGCACAAGAAGCCCTCACCGATTATAAAATCCTGAAACATCTGCCGGACAACCGCGCCCTGATCGAGCTGAAACCGCGCACGGGGCGCACCCATCAGATCCGCGTCCATCTGCAGTCGCTTGGCTGCCCGATTGTCGGCGACTGGCTCTATGGGCCGCAAGAGGAACGTACCGCAGAATTTCCCCGCCTCTATCTGCATGCCCGCGCGATTGAAATTCCGCTCTATCCGGACCAGCCGCCTGTCAGCATTGAAGCGCCGACGGATGATTTCTGGCATCAATATATAATATAGTTAAGCCGCCTGATGCACAAAAACCGTCTGCGTCGGAAAGGCAAAGTGTATCCCCTCCTGCTCGAACCTTTCATGAATAAGAAAATTGATATTCTGCTGAATATCCATGTATGCGTTGAACTCCGCCGTTCCGACGTAATAAACACTTTCAAAGTCCAGACTGAACGCGCCATAGGCCTTGAAATGCGAGCGGTCGAAACGGGTATTGCCGGCAGCAGCAATGCTTTCACGGATAATCTGCGGGATCATTTTCAATTTTTCCCGCGGCGTATCATAGGTCACGCCCAAAGAAAAAACGATCCTCCTTTCCTGCATACGCCCAAAATTCCTGATCCGGCTGGATAAAAGATCCGAATTGGAAAGTATGATCTGCTCACCGGACAAACTGCGAATACGCGTGGTTTTAAGCCCCACGCTTTCAATCGTCCCCATATGCTCGCCAAGGTTCACGAAATCCCCCACGACGAAGGGTTTGTCGAGAACGATTGTCAAGGAAGAAAACAAGTCTCCCAGAATGCTTTGCAGCGCCAGCGCAACAGCCACGCCGCCGATCCCCAGCCCCGCAGCCAGCGCCGTAATATTGACCCCCAGACTGTCCAGAAAAAGCAATAATGCCGTCGCCCAGATGAGCAGATAGACGATAAACTTCATGACCCCGACACTGCCCGCCGCGCCCGGATTCTGCAGAAGGATCCGGCGGCGATGCTCGCTGATCCACAAGGAAAAGGCCGCCGTCAGCCAGAGTGCAGCTTGCAGGATCAGGGCAAACGTCACGACATGCCGCAAAGCAGCTGCAATATTTTCAGGCAGGGCCAGCGTTTGTCCGGCTATAAAAAGCGCGACAACAAAAATAACAAGGGCTCTGGTTTCATTGCGAAGGACATCCAGTATCACAACGACAAAAAATGGCAACAGCCCCCGATCCGCAAAAAGATGCAATCTTGCCAGCACCACCGCCCGGGCAAAATAGATCCCGGCGGCGATACCCGCCGCAACCATCAAGGCCACGCCCCATGCCGCCAGAGTATTTCCCCAGACCTGCATCTCCAGAAAATGATCCAACATCGCCATATGAGTTCCCTCCCTATGGTTGTTCACGCACAAAAAAATTAAAAACTATTCCCTGACCGTTTTAGCAATGCGGTCAAGAACGGCATTGACAAGCTTGGGCTCCGCCCCATCATAAAAACCCGCCGCCACGTTGAGATAGTCATGGATAATCACGCCGGTATCCACCTTGCCATGCGCCAGAAGCTCATAAGCGCCGGCACGTAAAATGCACTCCAGCAGCGTTTCAACCTCGGTCTTTTTTCCGGCGGCCAGAGCGGCGGAAACCATCGCGTCTACATCTTCCCAGCGTTTCTGCAGACCCTTGATAATATCGATCAGCAGCTCTTGATCCGCCGGAACCAGAACGTCCCCATCAATATTGAACCCGCTGCGGTGGTCGATATATTCGCGCACGGCGGAATCCGCGTCCTGATTGTTCAGCCGCATCTGGTAAAGCACCTGCACTGCCGCCAGACGAGCCGCCGTTTTACGTGCCTTGGCAGACCCTGCCGTTTTTTTAACAGCCGGTTTTTCCGGCCCGCGCGGCGCGGCTTTTTTAAAGACCTTGTCCGGATCGGCCCGCTTGACAACCATTACACGCTCCCCGTTTTTTTAAATCCATTCCCGAGATCGCCCAGAAAGGTGTTAAAATCGTCCACTTCACGAAAATCCTTGTAAACCGAGGCATAACGGACATAAGCAACGGGATCAAGCTTCGACAGAATCTGCATCGCCTTTTCACCGATCATTTTGGCGGAGATATCCGTATCACCGGACTGTTCCAGTTCACGCACGATATCATTGGCTGCCCGCTCAACGGCTTCCGTCTCGACCGGCCGCTTTTGCAGCGCGATTTTAAGGGACCGCAACAACTTCTCGCGCTCGAACAATTCACGGCGCCCATCGCTCTTGATAATCACCAGTTCGCGCAGCTGCACGCGCTCGAAAGTCGTGAAACGCGCATCACAGCCGGGACATTCCCGCCGCCGCCGGATAGCGGCGCTATCCTCCGTCGGGCGGGAATCCTTGACCTGCGTATCTTCATGTGAACAAAAAGGACATCTCATTTTCTGTCATTCCATCGGGTAAATCGGGAACTGGCGGCAAAGCGTCAGCACACGCTCGGCCACGGATTTTTCAACAGCGGCGTTTCCTTCCGCGCCGTTTTTCGCAAGACCGTCCAAAACCTCGACCATATACTGGCCAACAGTTTTGAACTCCGCCACGCCAAAGCCGCGCGTCGTAGCGGCGGGACTGCCGACACGAATACCGGAAGTGACCATCGGCTTTTGCGGATCAAAAGGAATCGCGTTTTTATTACAGGTCATGCGGGCGTGTTCGAGGCTGATTTCCGCCGCGCGTCCCGTCAAGCCTTTCGGGCGCAGGTCCACCAGCAACAAATGACAGTCCGTCCCGCCGGAGACAATATCCAGCCCGCCCGCCTTGAGGGTCGCGGCCAGCATCCGCGCGTTATCCAGCACCGCCTGCGCATAAATCCTGAACGATGGCTGCAGCGCCTCGCCAAAAGCGACGGCCTTGGCGGCGATGACATGTTCCAACGGCCCGCCCTGCAATCCGGGAAACACGGCTGAATTTATTTTCTTGTGGAGTTCCTCGTCATTCGTCAGGATAATACCGCCGCGCGGCCCCCGCAGGGTCTTGTGCGTGGTTGACGTCACGACATGCGCATGCGGCACGGGCGAAGTGTACAGGCCCGCTGCGATCAGCCCCGCATAATGCGCCATATCCACCATGAAATAAGCCCCGACAGAATCCGCAATCTGGCGGAACCGCGCAAAATCAATCTGGCGCGGATAAGCCGAAGCCCCCGCAACAATCAATTTCGGTTTGTGTTCCTGCGCCAGACGCTCGACTTCCTCCATATCCAGCAAGGCATCTTCCTGCCGCACACCGTATTGCACCGCATTAAACCATTTGCCGGACAGGTTCGGCTTGGCGCCGTGCGTCAAGTGACCGCCTGCGGAAAGGGCTTGTCCCAAAATCGTATCCCCCGGCGCTAGCAGGGACAGGAATACCGCCTGATTGGCCTGTGCCCCGGAATGCGGCTGCACATTGGCGAATTTCACGCCGAATAATTTGCACACGCGATCAATCGCGAGTTGCTCTGCAACATCGACAAATTCACAGCCGCCGTAATAACGCTTGCCGGGATAGCCTTCGGCATATTTATTGGTCAGCACCGAGCCCTGCGCTTGCAATACCGCGCGCGAGACTATGTTTTCCGAAGCAATCAGCTCAATCTGCTCCTGCTGACGGCCAAGCTCGCAGCGAACAGCAGAAAAAATTTCCGGATCGGAATCACGGAGATCCCGTTCAAAAAAAGCGTTTGTCATGGCCGTTTCTTTCTTTTGCGCAATCGTCATTTTACACCCCCGCAGCACGCCCCGAGCTTTTCTACCCGCACCGCATGGCGCCCGCCTTCAAACGCCGTCGCCAGAAAAACCCGCAAACATTCCTCCGCAACATCCGCACCGATCAGCCGTGCCCCGAGCACCAGCACATTCGCATCGTTATGCAGGCGGGCAAGCCGCGCCGAAGTCACATCATGACAAAGCGCCGCCCGCACCGCCGGATTTCGGTTCAGCGCAATGCTGATGCCGATACCGCTGCCGCAAAGAGCGACACCTTGTTTGACATCTCCGGCGGCGATGGTTTGTGCCAGCATTGCGGCATAATCGGGATAATCCACACGTTCTTCGCTCGGCGCCCCCAAATCAATGACCTGATATCCCTCTGCGCGCAATATATCGGACAACCGTGATTTCATCTGAAATCCGGCGTGGTCGGAGGCAATCGCTATTTTCTTTGTCATATCCGGCACAGGTTTGTCCCAGTCAGAGTTATACTCGCGCCTTCTATACCAGATATAGTGGGTATGCTCCAGAGCTTTATACAAAAAAGAATTTACATATTTAAAAATAGCGCCAGCACATCTTGACAAACGCTTAATTAGCTCTAGCTTCCCCCGAACAAACAAACCCCCATTCAAAATAGGTCTGGCACGTCATATCATGCATAAAATTGAACGTCTCCTTGAAAACTTTATGTTCGCAAGCCGCTGGCTGTTGACCCCTTTCTATATTGGCCTGGTTGCCGCTATAACCCTGCTTTTGTTTAAATTCATCAAGGAGTTTATCAACCTGCTCCCAATCGTTATCACCGGTACGGGCGGAGATGTGATGGTGGGCGTGCTTACGCTGGTGGATGTAACGCTGGTGGCTAACCTGCTGCTTATTATAATTTTTGCTGGCTATGAAAACTTTATTTCAAAAATCGAGACCGGTGACTCCAAAGACCGGCCTGACTGGATGGGGCACGTCAGCTTTTCCGATCTAAAAATAAAGGTGATTGGATCTATTGTTGCCATTTCCGGCATTGAACTCTTAAAGGTATTCGTTAACGTCAGTGCCTACACACAGAACGAGTTGGCTTGGAAACTCGGTTTGCATCTCACGTTTGTAATTTCCGGCGTGATGTTCGCCATAATGGACCGCCTTACAAAGTCTGACAATCACTAACGTATGCTGGGCAGCAAAGCCCTGCTTCTGGTTAAATTGAGCCTGAACCCTAAAAATCTTCTTTTAGAGTTTTTACTTTCTTGTGGGTTTATCTACACACCTGTAATGAATCAAATTCCGATCTGCCGCTCCACCCAGCCGGGTCAGGTTATCATGCGCATTCTCGATCATCGTTTTATCGGAGAATTCATCAAAACTTTTCTCCATTACCCCCTCCGCGCCGCTTTGCAGATTACGGGCAATCTTTGTGTAAACCCGCGAACTGAAATTAAAAATCTCCGTCAGCCTGTACCCAATCTGCTTTTCGACGGTCGTATGCGCAATCTTGTCCTCTGCCAGCAGGGTCCATGGCTCGACGGCAGCCTTCTTTTTTTCCACCGCCTGCCGCTGCTTTCGCCCTTCGGCTTTCAGGCATTGGGCAAGATAATCATGCCCCGCTTCCTCGGCATAGCGCCACGGAAACCTTCCGCTATCTGACAGGATGTTTACATGCGCCCCCGCCGCAAGCAAAATCTTGATCATCTCGGCATCGCCGCGCACGGCTGCATAATGTAGCGGCGCGCGTTTTGCGTTATCCAGCGCGTTGACATCGGCCCCACGCTCGATCAGAAGCTTCAACGCCACTGCCGATTTAATCGTGGCGGCATAATGCAACGGCGTCTGCCCCTGATGATCACGGACATGGATATCGGCGCCAAAATTCAGCAAATCCTCCAGCTTGTTTCTGATAACCGTACCAGTGGTATCCAATGCCACCAAATGCAGTGCCGTCACTCCTTTTAAATCCGGCGTATTGATATCCAGGCCATTATTGAGGAAAATAGCCAAGAGATCCCGCCCCACATTCGTGGGCATCCCGTAATCCTTGCTCTGCATAATCAGATGCAGGGCCGATTTTCCTTCTGCCGTCCGAGCTTGTGGCGAGGCCCCCTGCCGTAACAAAACGCGCACATCCGTCACCCTGCAGGCCACAACGGCCTGTAGCAGGCGAAGTCCGGCCTCATCGTTGCCAGTTGAGATGTGCTCCTCGGGGGTCATGCTATTTTATTTCAAAAATGTTATTGATTGTGTAATTAATACGAAAAACAATCCCGCCCGTCAACATATCCTTTGTTTTTCATATTGCTATTTCAAGAGGCCGTTCTTTTTAAGGACATACTCCAGCCGTGACAGCGCGTTCTGCTTGAACGCCGTTTCGCCAGCACTTGCCGGACACTGGATAACAATCTCCGTCATCGTTGCCGTATCCATTGCCGAAACGCGCATAATACCGCCCACCGGGCGAAACTCAAAAATAACCTCACGTCCCGCCAGCTTGTTTCCACGCTTGTTTTCTGTCATATTTTCCCCATCCCCTCTCTTGCAAGGACTGCCCCTATGTCAGCACAAACCGCAGCGAAAGTCACGCCCATGAAAACACCGATCGACAAATCGAAACTGAAACCCACCTTCAAATGGGGTGACGCGCTGTTTCTGGAAGACCAACTGACGGAAGAAGAGCGCATGATCCGCGACAGCGCCCGCGCCTACGCACAGGACAAATTGATGCCCCGCGTCATTGAAGCCAACCGTCATGAAATTTTTCACCGCGAGATCATGAATGAAATGGGCGATCTGGGCTTGCTTGGCTGCACCATCGAAGGTTACGGCTGTGCGGGCATCGGCTATGTCTCCTACGGGCTGATTGCGCGGGAAGTCGAACGCGTGGACAGCGGCTACCGCTCCGCGCTCTCCGTCCAGTCCTCGCTGGTCATGTATCCCATTTACGCTTTCGGCACCGAAGAACAAAAAAAGAAATACCTCCCCAAACTCGCCACCGGCGAATGGATCGGCTGCTTTGGCCTGACCGAACCGGATGGCGGCTCCGATCCCGCTGCCATGAAAACCCGCGCGGTAAAAACAGCGGGCGGCTATCTCCTCAAGGGCGCCAAAATGTGGATTACCAATTCCCCCATCGCCGATGTTTTTGTCGTCTGGGCCAAAGAAGTTGACGCGAATAGCGGCAACTCGGGAGACATTCGCGGCTTCGTGCTGGAAAAAGGCATGAAAGGCCTCTCCGCACCGAAGATCGAGGGTAAATTCTCGCTCCGCGCCTCCATCACCGGAGAGATCGTCATGGACGATGTCTTCGTTCCGGAAGAAAACAAGTTCCCCGAGGTCAAAGGCCTGACTGGTCCTTTTTCCTGCCTCAATAACGCCAGATACGGCATTGCCTGGGGCTCTCTTGGCGCTGCCGAGGCCTGCTGGCACCAGGCGCGCCAGTATACGCTGGACCGCATCGTCTTTGGCCGCCCGCTCGCCGCCAATCAATTGATCCAGAAAAAGCTGGCCGACATGCAAACGGAAATCACGCTGGGCCTGCAGGGCGCCTTGCGGCTGGGCCGCCTGAAAGAAGAAAACCGCTGCGCCCCCGAAGCCATCTCGCTGCTCAAGCGCAACAACTGCGGCAAGTCCCTTGACATCGCCCGCGTCGCCCGCGACATGCTGGGCGGCAACGGCGTTGCCGACGAATATCACGTCATACGCCATGCGATGAATCTGGAGGCTGTCAATACCTACGAAGGCACGCACGACATCCATGCCCTGATTTTGGGTCGTGCCATAACGGGAATCCCAGCGTTTTAAATTTTTCAGGGATAAACGTTATCAGGAGCAACGTTAATTTTTATATGCCTGCCTCTTGAAGTGTGTTACAAAATATTCATGTCTCCACTGCCGCCAGAGCTGATTTACAAGCCGCCGCTTGAACCTTACATCTCCATAGTTTACCGCGATGACGATATTCTTGTACTGGACAAACCCAGCGGTCTTTTATCTGTGCCGGGGCGTAATCCGTCTTTGTCCGACAGCCTTGCAACGCGCGTCCGCATGGAATTCCCTGCCGCGCAACCAATCAACAGGCTTGATAAAGATACATCCGGTCTGGTTTTGATGTCCCTTAACAAAAAAGCCCACGCGGCCATCGCCGCACAGTTTGAAAATCGCACAACAACAAAATTATATAATGCGATTGTTTGGGGGCAGATGCCGGATGACGAAGGCTTTATCAACCTGCCGCTTGCAATCGATCCGGAAAACAAACCGCGTCACCGCGTCGATCACACCCATGGAAAATCCGCACAAACGCAATGGCGTGTTGTGGAGCCCCTGTCAACCGCGTCCACGCGTGTGCATCTTGTCCCCCTGACGGGTCGGACGCATCAACTGCGCGTTCATATGAAATCCATTGGTCACCCCATTCTGGGCGACAGCTTTTATGCTGAAGGCGAGGCCTTGACAGCCTCCGCACGTTTGCTGCTACACGCCGAAAAATTGGGATTTCATCACCTAAACGGGCAAGATGTGATCTTCACCTCGCCTTGTCCGTTTTGATATATTTTTAGATGAAATGGCGTCCCCGGCAGGATTTGAACCTGCGACCCCCAGTTTAGGAAACTGATGCTCTATCCAGCTGAGCTACGAGGACGTGATCAGGGCAAAATATACAAAAAAGAGCCCTGCTTCAACATATTATGACGCAATCCAGAATTACGTCAATGAAAACAGTGTGGTAAATCCTGTCCTTGTTGCATTATCAACCATGGAATTCTATAAAAGATCAACAAGGATAGGGAAATCATGAAACGCGCGCTCTTAACCGTTATCGCTCTGGTACTGGCCGCAGGCCTTGCCGCACGGCTGCTCATTACGCCGCCCGAAAAAACCTCAGAGCCGGCAACTACTGAACAGGCTACGCAACAGGAAGACAAACCCCTTATGCTGCAGGCCCGCGACCGCTTCCTCGGGATCGACTGCGCCAAAAACGAGGAGACCGGCGCGGCGCTGACCCGGCAGGCAGCGGAGAGCGGCGATATGCAAGCCATTGGCCTGATGGGCATTCTTTATCTGGGCGGCATTGGCGTTCCGCAGGACTTTAATGAAGCGCTGAAATGGCTGGCCCGCTCGACCGAAAAAGACGGACGCGACCTTCATGCCCACATGCAAGCCTTTATGAGCGCGCTGGAAAAACTGCCGCCGGAGGAAAAACAAAAACAACTGGAAGCCGCCAAGGCTGCCGCCCAAAAGGACATGCGGGAAGTCTTCATGCGGACTCTTGAAAAAAACGCCACAGAAAAAAAGGGAGAGTGATATGGACGTCAAAGGCATTGCGGCAGTTGTGACAGGCGGCGGCTCCGGCATGGGCGCTGAAACCGCGCGGCATCTGGCCAGAGCGGGAGCAAAAGTCGCGCTCCTTGATATCAACAAAGCGAACGTAGACGCCGTAGCAAAAGAAGTCGGCGGCATCGCACTGGAATGCGATATCTCCAGCGAGGCCTCCGCCAAAGCAGCGCTTGACGCCGCAAAACAAGCACATGGCCCCGCCCGCATCCTGATCAACTGCGCCGGTATCGCGCCGGGTGCGCGCGTTGTCGGCAAGGAGGGTCCACATGACCTCGGCTTTTTCAGCAAAGTGATTGGCGTCAATCTTGTCGGCAGTTTTAATATGCTGCGACTGGCTGCCAGCGACATGACGACTTTAGAGCCCATTAATGATACAGGTGAACGCGGCATCATTATCAACACCGCTTCCGTCGCCGCCTTTGAAGGACAGATCGGACAGGCTGCCTATTCCGCTTCCAAGGGCGGCATCGTTGCCATGACGCTTCCTATCGCGCGCGAACTGGCCCGCTTCGGTATTCGCGTTGTCACCATCGCGCCCGGACTGATCGGCACGCCCATGCTGATGGGGATGCCTCAGGAAGTACAGGAAAGCCTGATCGCGACAACCGTTTTTCCAAAGCGTCTGGGACAACCCGACGAATACGCCAGACTGGCACTGCATGTCATCGACAACGCCATGATCAACGGCGAAACGATCCGCCTCGACGGGGCCGTGCGCCTGGCGCCGAAATAAAAACCGCCGCAAAAACGATCAAAGATCGAGAACAACGCTCTCGATGAATGTCGCCAGCTTCAGGTCTTTATCCGTAATGCCACCGGCGTCATGCGTTGTCAGCGTGACATGCACGACGTTATACACGTTCGACCATTCCGGATGATGGTTCATCCGTTCCGCCATCAACGCAATACATGTCATAAAGCCAAAGGCAGAATTAAAATCCGCAAACTCGAATTTTTTTTCTATCGCCTGTCGCTTGCCGCGCGATTTATGCCATCCCTTATTTTTTGCGAGAAACGATTCGATATCTTGACTCTTTTTTAACTTTTTCATTGCCTGATTCTTTCCGATTCGTTATAGTGACTAGGAGTTTAGCTACCAATCTCGATGACGTCCACCCTCCTGGAGTCACCTCAGTGGAAATGAAGGCAATATTTGTAGGATTTACTGTTCCTCCCTCTCTCGATGACATCGAGGAGATCGCAGGAACAATCCTTGACGAGCTCCCCGATGGATTGCGCAAATATACCGGCAAGCTAAAAGTACAGGTCGAGGATTTTCCCGATGCCTTCATCGAAGAAGAGATGGAGCTTGAAACACCCTTTGATTTACTCGGCTGCTATCAAAGTTCCGGCCCTGCCGCCATCGGTCGCCTGACCAGCAAAGCACAACGTCAGGACACCTTGTATCTTTATCGCCGCCCGATACTTGATGCCTGGTCAGAAACATCAGAAGACCTGACCCATATTATCAATCGCGTCATTATTCAGGAAATCGGTCACCATTTCGGCTTTACGCCGGACGAGATCGATATGTACGAGGAGGACATATTCGGAGCGACGGCTTCGAATACGCACGCCGGTTAAGGGGTTTTCCGGTTATTTGTCCTTCGACAGAAAGGGCTGCTATGGGGGTAGCAGCCCTTTTTGATGCCGGATTTTAAAAATTGATTTTTAATGCGCGGTTATTTTACGCACATGACGCAACATCTCGTTGACGCTTTCGGCATCCCCACGCACGGCAAAACTGCGCACCACCGGCTCCATATCTTCAAAAAACTCGAGGTCGCCGCCTTTATCAACAATTTCTTCCGCCTTGCTCCGCGCCGCCGCCCAGAAAGACGGCCCCAGCACAAAGTGAAAAACGCCGTCTGCATTGTTTTCTGTACCGTATTCCATCCCCATGATATCTCCCCCTTTTTACGAACCTTGTTGACCATAATAGCTTTACTTTTACATATTGTCAAGAAATTTGTCAGGTAAAATCAAACAGCCCTAAAAATCCTTTTATCCTGTTTGTAACCCCTTAATTTCGCCATACTTGCGCGCTAGATTAAGAATTGAAAGACGAGGAAAACAGATTGCGCCCCACAGAACGCGGCAATGCTTTGTTCCTGATCCTGATCGCGGTAGCCTTGTTCGCCGCATTGTCCTATGCCGTGACACAATCCAGTCGCGGCAGCGGCACCATTGATAAAGAACAGGCCCTGATCTTCGCTTCACGGATCACACAAACCGGCGCAATGATGCAATCTGCGGCTCTCCGTTTGGCGCTCAGTGGCACCAACATAGAAAATCTGGCCGTTAACGATGGCGCCGACACCGCCACGCCCTGTTCCAGCGGGGCAGATTGCCTGTTTGCGCCCGAAGGCGGCGGCATAACAGCCCCCTCACTAATAACAAACGCCATGGGTTGTCCGAACACGCCGTTCAGCGCCGGAAATCAAGAGTTTTTAGCTGTAAGCGATGGGCAGAGCGTCCAAGGTATAGGAACATCCGCACCAGACATCTTTTATTTTCTTGAGTGCATTCGCGAAGACATCTGTCTCGCGATCAATAAAGGCCTCGGGATCTCCGGCATTCCCGGTGAAGCCGCCATAGATCTCGTTCTTGATGCAACGCCGGGACGTCCCGCGGCATGCCTTGACTATGCTCCGCCAAACGGAAGATATATCTACTACCATGTTTTAATTGAAAATTGACCAGCTGAATGACATGCCTACAAAAACAGAAAATGGCAATGCCCTGTTCCTAATCCTGATTGCGGTGGCCTTGTTCGCCGCATTGTCCTATGCCGTGACACAATCCGGTCGCGGCAGCGGCACCATTGATAAAGAACAGGCCATGATCATGGCCGCCCAGATCACGCAGGAAGCTGCCTCCATTCAAATGGCCGCCACGCGGATGATTTTGACCGGCACCCCCAAAGACGACATCGAATATATGCCCACCACCTTTTTTAATCTTTGCACCACAGGCGTCAATTGCCTGTTTGCGCCCGAGGGTGGCGGTGCAAAATTCCCGAGCCCTCCGCCCGCCGCTTTCACACAGGATATCACCAGTACGACAAATTCCCGGGCCCTCGTTTGCGCTCCAAACAATTTTGGACCAGGGCTGTGCGTTTGGGCTGCTCAGGCAAAGGCCGTCGACGGGATCGGCACCACAGCAATGGATCCTTTTATCCACTATCTCTTCCTGACAGAGGAAGTCTGCCGTGCGATCAACAAAGGCCTCGGCATTTCGGGTATTCCCGTCGAAGCGGACATAGTAGATGCATTGCTTGACGCCGCCCCCGGAAAAGCCGCAGCCTGTATAGACAGCGGCAATGCTGGCTATGATTACTATCATGTACTGATAGAAAACTGACCCCCTACAATTGATATTGATAATCATTATCAATTGTGATAGCCTGTAAGTATAGGCAAGAGGAGGGTAAATTGAAAATTCTCGCAAAAACAACAACTTACGGCATCATGCATATGATCGTTGCTTTTCTTGTCGCCTACGCCGTCAGCCAAAGCTGGCAGATCGCCCTGAGCATCTCGCTGATTGAGCCCCTCGTCCAGACAGTTTTCTTTTACTTCCATGAACGGTTGTGGATGCGCGGATTATTGCCGAAACCGGTCAGAACCTGCGGCTGTGGCATCCACGGGCGCTGACCGCGTTCTCCGGCCACAGTGCGGATCGTTATGCCCTGCTCCACATCGAGAAACAGCGTATGCGCGCCTTCATCCCGCAAAGCCCATTTATCGATGATCGGCTTACCGGGGCAAAGACTGTCCGGAATGACTTTGCCGCTGATAATCACATCAGCAATGGAGCAATCCTCCAGCACCGCTTCCGGCCTCATGATGAATGAAACAGTATATTTTCCCTTCCGATAGAGACAGGCCTGCGTATCACAGGAAATTACTTCTGGCGGCGCGTCCTGCCAATAGCCAATGCCGGCTCCGCCTTCCTGCTGCACCCATTCCTCGCGCACAAAGCGTCCCGCCCGCGCCGAGGACATCCACAACTTCCCGCCCGCATCGCGCACCGCAAAAATCTTTCCATCCGCAGACGCCAGAATATCGGCACGCGGCGATAACGGAATGAGCAGCGCGGCGGCCAGTATCGGTGCAAGCCCCAGAAAGCGCACCCACCCCTGCCAGATGCATAACCAAAGCCCTCCCAATGTGATCATCCCCAGCAACCATCCCGGCCATGAATCTCCCTTCATAACGGCATGCGGCCATGTCACGACGGTCTCCGCCGTCCGCATGATGACCGCAACGCTTTCATCGGCAATATAAAGCGACCAGTGCTCCAGCCCGAACGGCATCAGAAAGCAGGCCAGAATGCCAAAGGGCATAATAAAGATCGAAGACACCGGCACCGCGATCATATTGGCGACAAGACCGGAAAACAAAGGTATCCGCGAGAAATGAAAAAGCGCAAAAGGCGCTGTCGCCAGACTCGCAATCAATGTCGTCAGAAAGCATCCTAATAAATAAATACCGGCTTTATACAGCCACGTCCTTTCTGCCGCGTGTTGCCCCCACCAATGGCGAAGAGATTCATAGAAAGCGATCAGCGCTACGACCGCCGCAAATGACATCTGAAAGCTGGGCCCCATCAGCGCCTCGGGCAGTAATACAAGAATGACCAGCGCGGAAAAAGCCGCCAGCCGCAACGTCAAGGCATCGCGATCAAGCAGCACCGCCGTCATAACAACCCCCAGCATGATGGTGGCCCGCACCGCCGGAATGGGGGACCCGATCAGCAGCGTGTAAAATACCGCGCCGACAAGCGCGGTGACGGCGGCGATTTTCTTGATCGGCCAGCGCAGCACGACATAGGGCACCGCCGCCAATATTCCCCGCACCAGAAAAAAAACAAAGCCCGCCACCAGCGTGATATGCATGCCGGAAATAGCAAGCAAATGCGCGATACCGGCAAGGCGGATAACATCCCAGGTCTTGTTTGAAATCCCCTTGCTTTCGTTCACCAGCAATCCCGAAACGATGGCCGCCCTGTCCTTGTCGGCAATCGCAGCCCTTATTTTTTCCCCGATGGTGCGGCGCAGGTTCTCGAAGAAAAACCCTGTTTCATGGGGCGTGACAATCGTCACGTTCCCTACGGCATAACCGGTTGCCCCCAGCCGTAGAAAGAAAGCATGGCGCTGAAAATCAAAAGACCCCGGCAATACCGGCGGAGAAAGCGGCAATAAAACGGCCCGAACAGAAACAATATCGCCGACGGCAGGCTGCGCCGGATCATTGCTCTTGAGCTTGACGCGGGCCTGCGCGGGCATCGTCTGTCGCGGTGGCTGGCCCTTGACCTCGATATCCTCCAGCACAATGCGCAATGCAGAAGGCAGTACATCTACCTCTGCCACACGCCCTTGCAATGTTTGCGCATAGGCTTCCCGCTGCAGTACCGGCGCGGTTACAACATGCGTCCGCCATTGCGCGGCTGTGAATCCCAGCGCACAGAGAAAAATCGGCAGCCAGACCAGCATAAAAGGTTTATTTCTGTAAAACGGGAAGGCGCCAACCACCAGTCCTGCAAGAACACCAAGCCCGGCATACAAAGGCGGCTCAGTCTTCAGGGTGAAATAAAAAATAATGCCAAATGCAGGGAAAACCGGCGTCCAGAGCACCCAGCGCTCCCGCTGGGCTAAAAACCAGTCGTGTATATAAATTAAGCTGCCGTGCACGACTGCTTTCATCCCCCATCTTCATCCCATTGATTTTCTATGACGATCATCATAAGGTAGCTTAATTTTTCCAGAAAGGCTATGAGGCTTTTTAATGTCAAAAGTTATTACCCGCTTTGCCCCCTCTCCCACTGGCTATCTTCATATCGGCGGGGCACGCACAGCTCTGTTTAACTGGCTTTTCGCCAAACACCACGGCGGCCGTTTTTTATTGCGGATTGAAGATACCGACCGTGCCCGCTCAACGCCGGATGCCTTGGATAAAATTATTGAAAGCCTCACCTGGCTCGGGCTCGACTGGGATGGCGAACCTGTTTTCCAGTTCGCGCGCATGGGCCGCCATGCCGAAATCGCCCACCAGCTTGTCGCCGCAGGCAAAGCCTATTTCTGTTACGCTACACCTGACGAACTGGAAAAAATGCGGCAGGAGCAGATGGCCGCCGGACTGCCCACCCGTTATGATGGCCGGTGGCGGGACCGCGACCCGGCGGAGGCTCCGGAAGGCGTCAAACCCGCTATCCGGCTCAAAGCGCCGATAAAGCCCGATGAAGAAATGGTTCTCCATGACTCCGTACAAGGAGACGTCCGCGTTCCCTATAGCCAGATGGATGACATGATCCTGCTGCGCAGCGACGGAACGCCGACCTATATGCTTTCTGTCGTGGTAGACGACCATGACATGGGCATCACCCACATTATCCGTGGCGACGATCACCTGACCAACGCCTTTCGCCAGCGCCTGATTTATGACGCGATGGATTGGACCATGCCGCAGTGTGCGCATATTCCCCTGATCCACGGACCGGACGGCGCCAAGCTGTCCAAGAGACATGGCGCCATCGGGCTCGAGGCCTATCGTGACATGGGCTACCTGCCCGAAGCCTTGCGCAACTATCTGCTGCGTCTGGGCTGGGGCCATGGCGACATCGACATTATCTCGTCCGAGGAAGCCGCGAAGATTTTTACGCTGGAGGATATCGGCACCTCTCCTTCGCGCATGGATTTTGCCAAGCTGGCCAACGTCAACGCCCATTACATGCGTGAACGTAGCGACGATGACCTGATGAATCTGGTCATCCCCTGTATCGAGCACGAACTCGGCGAAAAGCCGGACGAAACCGGATTGCAGCGGTTTAGAAAAGCACTGCCGGAACTCAAGGAGCGCGCGCAAACCCTGATCGAACTGGCCCATGCCGGATTATTCCTGATCCGGGAGCGTCCGCTGATGCTGGATGCGGACGCAAGCAAGCTGCTTCTGGACGACAATACCCGCGCCATACTGAATGATGTGCGGCAAATCCTGATCAGTCTTGATGACTTCAGAAAACAAAGCATTGAAAGCGTGCTGAAGGACTATGCCGCGCAGAAACAGGTTAAACTGGGTCAGGTGGCGATGCCGCTCCGCGCCGCCCTCACCGGAACAACCATCAGCCCTTCGGTCTTTCATATCGCCGAGATCCTCGGCAAGGAAGAAACGATCGCCCGCCTAAAAGACGTCGCGTAGATCTACGCTACTTCCCGTTCCCGAAAGTAATGATCTTTTTGGCCGGACTGGCCGCCGCGGCAGGGGTAAGAATGGAGGGCGAGGCCTCATAGCTCATCTCGTTAAAAAGCTGCCGGATATCGCCCTTCCAGACGTTGTGAAAGCGCTCTTCCAGCCGTTGCGCCCAATTCAGGCCGCTTGCCGCGATTTCCTTGAGCGGCTCCAGATAGATGCTTTCATCGCGGCCCTGCGCATCGCGGATATTCCGGCGCTTCAGCCCGGATTCCGCCAGCGCCAGACAGTTTTTCGCGATCTCCTGCACCGTCGTGCCAAGAAAAGGCGTTTGCAATCCGGTATTGGGCGTTGTGATCCGCAAATAATCGCGATCCTGCGCCGTCCAGTCCTTGACCATCTCGTAAGCCTGATCCAGCGCCTGTTTGTCGTACAGCAAGCCGACCCAGAACGCGGGCAGCGCTTTAATCATTTCAGCTGGTCCATTATCGGCACCGCGCATTTCAAGAAAGCGGCGGACGCGCACTTCGGGCCAGATCGTATTCAGATGATTCTGCCAGTCGCTGATCGTCGCTTTTTCATTCGCGCAGATATCCAGTTTTCCGTCCATGAAGTCCTGAAATTTTGCGCCATGCGCATCCAGAAAGGCGCTGCCTTTGTATATGCCCAGCAACGGCATTTCATTCAGAGCATAATCGACAAAACGCTCAAAACCAAAGCCTTCCTCGAAGGCGACGGGTAGCATGAAACCGTGACGCCCCCCCAGATTGTTGTAAATTTTATGGCTGCGATAGCTCTGGTATCCCGTCGGCTGTCCCTTGCTGAACGGGGAATTAGCGAATAAGGCCACGGCAATCGGCTGCAATGACAAGCTGACGCGCAGCATTTTTACCATGTCCGCTTCGGACTGATACCCCATGTTGACCTGACAGGTGGATGTGCAGATCAGTGTTTCCCACCAGTTGTTATCATTTTTTTCCAGCGCAAAAGCATGGAACTGCTGATATCGCGATTTCGGCATGACCGGCATTTCCTCTCCGGAATGCACGGGATGATAGCCCTGTGCCAGCATGCCAAAGCCCAGAGATTTCGAGACGTCAATCGCTTCGGCGATGGTTTCATCCGTTTCCTTCGCGTTCAGATGCACATTGCGGAGCGGCGCGCCGCCGGTTTCCATTTGCAGGCCCGGCTCGAACGTCCAGTTCAGGTTATTCTTGCTGATCTCCACAACATTTCCGTTTTCAGTCTCGCCCTGCATCCAGCCTCGCTCGACGATCATCTTTTCGATAAAATCGTGGATCCCGGCGCGGCCCGCCAGACCGATAAAAGGCACAGGCGCGTTATTATCCAGATAAAAAGGCGGTTTCTCGTGCTCGACGCCAATCAGCAGACGTTCAGCCGGTGTACAGCCTGATTCAAACCACGCGATCAGCTCTTGTTTATTCTGGATAATTTTTCGGCCAATATGGCTGGGCATCGACATTTGTTCACCGTCTTGCGCGAGGATCGCGCGTTAATTTTTATGTTTAATGTTATCTATCTTTTGCCGTAATTTCGCAAGAAAAATCCAGAGACAGAGAAGAATTTTTCTATTTACATAATGTATAAATAGAAAAATTAGTCAAGGGCCCAATCCCCCCGGATCGCCTGCACACAAGACAGTGCCGCGACAAGGGCCGTTTCCGCCCGCAAAATCCGGGGTCCGAGAGATACCGGAATGACAAAGTCCTGTTCCTGAAGATAAGCCATTTCCTCCGGTGAAAACCCTCCCTCGGGGCCGACCAGCACAGCAAGGGGTTTGCCCTGCCCATCCTGCAAGGCCCGCGCAATATTTGGCGCTGCCGCCCTTTCCATGCAAAAGATGATCTTTCTGTTTTTATCCCATGATTTTAAAAGGCTTTTCAAATCACAAATATCCATTACCGGCATCAAATCCAGACGCTCGGATTGTTCCGCAGCCTCGATAGAAACCGCATTCAGTCGCCCGGCATTCACCCGATGGACAACGGTATGCGCACAAATAACCGGACAAAAGCGCGCAGCCCCCAGCTCACACGATTTTTCCACCATAAAATCAAAGGCATCCTTCTTGACAGGGGAAGCCAGAACCCAGATGTCAGGACAGGACTTTTGTTGATGTATCTGATTAACAAAGCCAATCAATACATTCTTTTTGTTTATTTCTTTTATATCGGCTAGCCATTCTCCCTGATGACCGTTAAAAACACGCAGAGTATCCCCCTTGTTCATCCTCATGACATTTCTTAAGTAATGCGCCTGACCTTCTGATAAGGATGCAAATTTACCGGCCTGAATGTTTTCTTCCGAAATATAAAGCCGCGGCCTTTTCGTTTCGTTTTCAGTCATGTTATATTTTTCCCTATGGCCAGCGATATTCAAGCACAGCATCCTGTTTTTTTAAAAACCCCGCCCGCATGGCACCCCTATATCAAGCTGGCGCGGTTGGATCGCCCCATCGGAACGTGGCTCCTGCTGCTGCCGTGCTGGTGGGGGATTGTTCTCTCCCATGGCGGAATTGTCAATATGGATATTGGCGGCTGGCGCAATATGTTCCTCTTCGCTCTGGGGGCCCTGCTCATGCGCAGCGCCGGTTGTGTTGTGAACGACCTCTGGGATCGCAATCTTGACCAGCAGGTGGAACGCACCAGAACACGCCCCCTTGCCGCCGGAGAAATTTCTGTCAAGCAAGTGCTGATCTTTCTGGCGGCGCTGCTGGCCCCTGCTTTTCTGATCCTGCTGACGTTACCGAAACTGGACATTGCGCTTGGCTTTGCAGCTCTCCTCCTTGTCGGCGTTTATCCGCTGATGAAACGGGTGACATGGTGGCCACAGCTCTTTCTGGGGTTTACCTTCAACTGGGGCGCCCTCATGGGCTGGGCGGCCACTGACGGCACGCTCGCCGCCCCCGCCCTCTGGCTCTATGCGGGGGGGATTTTCTGGACATTGGCCTATGACACGATCTATGCCCATCAGGACAAAGAGGACGATGCCCTGATCGGCGTACGTTCCACCGCCCGCCTGTTCGGGGATAAGAGCGCGGTTTACGTCTCTGTCTTTTACGTAGCGGCGCTGACGTGCTGGATCATCGCCAAATATCTGGCATCGCCCAGCATTATGACGCCGATGCTGACCCTGCCCGTCATCGCGCATATGATCTGGCAGCTCCGTGTCTGGGATATGCATAACCCCGCGAATTGCCTGATGATTTTTCGCTCCAGCCGTAATTTCGGGTTGTTGGTGCTGTTGTTGTTGGGGTTATAGACCCCGCGTTACTTTTGACGTTCCTGCATTTCCTGGACAATGTTTCTAGCACCATGAAACACCGCAAAAATAACCACGGCATCTTGCATCACGCCATAGACAAGAATATAAGGCAGATTGCCCATGACAAGCTCTCTCGTCTCCGGCACACGGCCCGCCCTTCCCGACTGCGGAAATTCCTGCAACTGCGCGGTTGCCGCCATAACCGCCTGCAGGACAAGCGCGGCGGCCGCTTGATTTTCAGCGGCGATGTAATCGAAAATGGCGTTCAGATCACTTTTTGCAGCGTCAGAAAATACCAGCCTCATGTCCGACTCAACGGCAAGCCGTGTTTCAAGGCGATGTCCTCAAAAACATTCTCTGCGGGGGTTACCTTTCCGGCCTCTGCGTCTTTTATTCCGGCCTGAATACGGGCAAGCTGCCATGCATTGCGCTCGACGTACTGCTGAAGTGCCTGATTAACAAGATAATTTCTGGATCGATCCATGACCGCCGCCAGCGCGTCAATCCCGCTGACGATCTCCTTACTAGCCCTCACAGTCATAGGCTCCGTTAAGTCAGACATGACACCCTCCCTATAAATCAAATGTAATCATAAGTAATCATAACATGCCGGGCTATTTTGAGCAAGAGGGTACTTGTCTGCTCCACCTTGCCTCCCCCGTCATGCCGCATGCATTGCGGCATCCACATTATGGATCCCCGAACAAGTCGGGGGGGACGTGGTGGAGTCGGGGGGGGGCGTTGTTTCTTTTGACTATTAACAATTCCTAAACTTTCAGGCTGTTAAAATAAGCGGAGGGGGATTTATCCAGAAATGATCCGTCGGTCCGAGCGCGGGAGTGTGTTTACGGTTTTGCTGGGGGCCTTGGCCATCTCGGCGGCGCTGTCTGTAGCGACCTATCAGCTGATGACCGGTCCGGTAGCGTCGATGTCGCGACTGACGAAAAAAACCGCCGCCGACACGCAGATGCTCACCGTCTCAAAAATCGTCATCATGGACGCGGTCAATCAGGCGGCCGGCGGCGACTGCGATTCCGATAGTTCTGTCGAACCCAAGGAATGGCTCGCCACGGCGGGCGGCAAGCCGACCAACGGCGGGCTGATCCCGCTGACCATCGGCGCGCCGGTGACCGACCCATGGAATACCGACTACGGCTATTGCGTCTGGGATGTCGGCGCCCAGAATGATCCCGCCGTAGACAACGGCTGCGGCGCCGGCGCCTTGCGTTTGCTGGGCTCCCCTACGCCGATCGCCGGCGATGCCACGACACAAACCGTGCTGGCGGTGATTTCAGCGGGACCGAACCGTTCCTTTTCGACCACCTGTAACGCCTATGTCGATGCGACGACGGATCTGATCACGACCAGCGGCGACGACATCGTGCTGCGCTATACCTATGCCGAAGCGGCGGCGGCGACGGATTCCCTCTGGTCGCTCAAGGCCGGCGACCCTGATGTGGCCGAGATCGCCAAGGATCTCGAGATCAGCGCGGGCGGCGGCGGCACCGGCAGCATCATCGCGGCTGGCGGGATCAAGCCCGGAACGGAGGCGACGATTTCCGCCTGTGCGGCGGGCGTCAACGTCGGCATGATCCGCTATAACACCGCGACCCCGGGGCTGGAGGTCTGCAACGGCGCTTCCGGCTGGGCGGCGGCGGGATCTGGCGGTGGCGCGGCGGATACGTTCCAGCCCGATGCGGCCATTGACTGCACCGAGGATCTGGACCCTGTCGACGGCATCGCCGACCATCTGGGCGAGGTGCGTTACAACACCACGACTGAAGTCCCAGAGTTCTGCGACGGCACGGGCTGGCGGCCCTTCGCGCTCTCCATCCCCGGCGTCAATCTTGTGCTCTCCCCCGCTTCGGCGACGATGAACGTCGATGGCGCCACCAACGAAGACCCCGTCACCTGTTCGGTCGCAGGCTGGAACTGCGGACTGGAGACGACCTTCACCCTGACCAACACGGGCAGCACGCAATCCGCAGCACCCGTGACGGCGCTGACCAATACCACCAATTTCGCCATCACGTCGAATACCTGCACCGCCAATCCTCTCGACACCAACGAGGCCTGCACGATTGTTGTCCGGCCCAAAGCCAACGGCAACCTGACCTATACCGGCAACCTGACCATCACCGCCAACAACAACCCCTTCGCCACGCTGCAAGGCACCGCCAGCGGCTTCGGCTGCACCCCCGGCCGCACCGGCGGTGGCGGGATTTATGTCGCGTGCAATCAGGATGACGCCGATGGCATGGGTACCTATAACCTTGTCATCATGCCGAGCGGCTGCAACGGGTCCACCCTCAACCCGACCTGTTCAGGCAATGATACCGCCGTCATACAAAAAGCCTATGGTCCGAGCGGAGAGCTGCCTTATATCTGTCAGGACAACGATCATAGCTGCAAAGGCGCAAAACAGGCTGTGACAATGGCAGCGATGCACAGCTTTGGCTATGGCACCTTCGGCGCCGCAAGTTATTGCGACCTGATGGAATATAACGGCAAGACAGACTGGTATTTGCCCAATCAATATGAAATGCAATTCTTGATTTACCCGCAAAAGGCTGCTGGCACCCTGACCGGATTTGTAGCGGACAACTACAGAACCTCTAACGAATCACTTGCCAGTTCCTACAACGCTGCAATCCGTATGAATATGTCGACAGGATCTACTGTTTCAACCAACGGCAGCCGAACCTCCAGCGACTATACCCGCTGCGTCCGGCGCGATGATCTGGCATTGCCTTCCGCTACAGCAGACACCAATCCGGATGATGTTTCCTTCCCGATGAGCGTGACGACCAGTTCTGGCGCACGGGTCAGCTCCGCCGCTGTCACCATCGACGGCTTCCTGCAGCCCGTCACGGTGACAGTCACCAGCGCCACCGGCAACCCCAAGGTCAAGATCAACGGCGGGGCGGAGGCCGCCAGCGGCACCCTTACTGCCATCAACCAGACGGTACAATTGGTCATGGATGCCCCTGTCGTGGCGGGGACCAAAAACACCATGACCCTCACCATCGGCCCTGACAGTTACACATGGTATGTCGGCTATGCCAACCCGGCAGGCGATGCCATGATTTTCGTGACCTCTGCAACATATAATGGAGCAGAAATCGGCGGTCTTGCCGGGGCGGACAGCAAATGCCAGTCTGCGGCAACGGCCACCGGTTATAGCGGCACCTGGACAGCCCTCCTCGGAAGTTCAACGATTTCTGCAAGCTCGCGCATCCCCTTTAATTGGGCCACCCTGAAACGTACAGACGGCACGACGGTGGCCAGCGGTTGGAGCGATTTGTGGGATGGCAGCCTTGCCGCCGCCATTTATACTGAAAATGCCACAGCCTCCACAGATTCAGTCTGGACGAATGCGGCTTCTGACGGCAGCATAAAATACGCGACGTCAAACAACACATGCGCGGATTGGTCAGCAATAAACGGGAACGATACCGGTTTGGGATCGTCAGTCTCCACGTCATCTAACTGGCTGGATACTGGTGGAGCAGATGACTACTGTTCAAGCGGGAAATATTTTGCCCTCTACTGCGTCTCCGACAATCCGGGGACGGATACCACGCCCTCCATGCCGGCTACAGCAGGAGATTTCGCCTACGCCGTTCAGGTCCCCGCCAGCACGCTAACGACCTCGAATGCGGTGACGGTGGCAGGGTTGGGCAACGGCGTCAATGCGACGGTGACGATCACGGGCGCTTCCGGCTCTCCGGGCTTTAATGTTAACGGCGCCCCCGGAACCTCGGGCGTGACGACCGTTGCAAACGGCGACGAGATAGAGCTTTTCATGACCTCTCCGGCGGCCGCCAATACCAGTTATCTGATGACGGTCACTATTGGCGATGGCGATGCCATCACCTGGCGGGTGTGGACAACGGGTGATCCGACCGGAACAGTGGTAAAGCGCGTGTTTGTAAAATCTGCGGTTAACAATGGTAATTTGGCAGGCGTTGCAGGAGCGGATATTACATGCACCAATGCGGCCACTGCAGCAGGACTTGGCGGAAGCTGGAAAGCGATCCTTTCCGGAGTATCCGAGGCAGAAGCAGCCGTCAACCGTATTGGCTATAACTGGAGTATTCTAAAACTCATTGACAACACAACGATTGTAACGACGACGGGGAATTTGTGGAAAACAGACACCACCCCCCTGACCAACCCTATTTTACAAACCGAAACAGGTGCCGTGGTTGCCGGATACCTTACACATTCTAATACACGGACTGACGGCCTGAACTATTCGACAAATTTAGATAATGCGAATTGTTCCGCGTGGTCGTCCTCCAGCGGTACGTCAGGTAACAATGTCCATACCGGCCAGAACAGCCAAACAACCTCAGCGTGGATTAACTGGGGCTTCAGTGGCGTAAGCTGTAGCTTCAATACTGGAAATTATTATCACCTCTACTGCATCGAGCAGTAACGGCGTGGCGCCCTTCGCTATACCACCCCGCGAACGCGCGGGGTCTGGTTTAAGCGCCTCCGGCGCATTTATATCTTGCGACAACATACTGCTGCGTGCCGGATGCCGCCCTCGCATGCTCTGCATGCAAAGCATGCTGGCGACATGGCGGTGTGGGGTACAAAAAAATGTTGACCGCGCATACAAGTATTGATATTATACCATAAATAAATATGGTATAATCTATGTATAAATCTGATTTTGAATGGGACGAGATCAAGAACCTGATCAATCAGCAAAAGCATGGCGTTTCTTTTGAGGAAGCCCAGTATGCTTTTGATGATCCCAAGAGGGTTATTGTTCGTGATCTTGCTCATGAAAAAGACCGGGAAAAACGGTTTTTCTGTCTTGGAAAAACAAAAGACGGGATATTGACCGTACGTTTCAGCACCCGGAAAAAGCGTATCAGAATCTATGGTGCCGGATACTGGAGACAAGGAAAGAAACGTTATGAGCAAGAAAACAAAATACACTGATGAACCGATGAAGATGGGGGAACGCGTCCGCGATTTCCTGCCCCCTCCCTCCAAACTCGTTAAACGCCCGGAAACCGTCAAGGTAACGCTCGAACTGACGGCCGATAGCCTTGAATTTTTCAAGCAGCAGGCGCGGGCCAATAAAGTCCCCTATCAGCGGATGCTGCGCAGTCTTATAGACGCCTATGCCCAACAGCACGGGACCTGAATCTCTCTACTGCATCGAACAGTAGCGGCGCATCACCCCCGTCATGCCCTTGACATATATAGCATTTATTGTTACCATTCCTCATGGCATCAAATGAAGAAATTTTTTCCAGACTGCATAACATGAAGCCCCGGTTTTCGGGGATGAAGCTTCGTCGCGTCCGTGTTTTCGGGTCAAGAAGCCGGGGAACCGGGCGGCCAGACAGCGACATCGACCTTCTGATCGAGCCGGAGGAAGGCGTAACCCTTTTTGATCTTTCCGAGATGCAGTCCTCTTTTGAGAAAGAGCTTGGCTGCAAAATAGATCTGGTCACCCTGCGTGGACTGCATCCATTGCTGAGGGGCCGCATTCTTTCCGAGGCGCGGGATGTCTGAGAAAGAATGGAAACATCACATTTCAGACATTCTTCATTCCATAGACAGGATTGAAAAAGCGGTTTCTGGTTTATCTTACGCGCAATTTGAATCCAACGAAGACGTTCAGGACATTGTTCTGCGCCGATTTCAGATTATCGGGGAAGCGGCCAGAAAAACACCGGAATACGCGCAAGAACGCTACCCCGATGTCCCATGGCAAAAAATGGTTTGATGCGTAATTTTATCGTGCATGAATATTCTTTTATAGATTTGCGGATCGTCTGGGACACCGTTTTTATTGCTTTGCCAGAATTGAAGCGGCATATTTCAAAAATACCCTAACTGCATCGAGCAATAACGACGGTGCCTTACGTTCCTCCGTCATGCCAGCCACGGCTATTCGCCGTAACTCGTTCCGGCATCCATCTACCAGAAAAAAAGCAGCGGCTTCAGACTGTCATAGCTGGCGTAAAACAGATTGACGCCGTGCCATGTCACAAAAAAGACGATCGGAAACCAGAAAAAATAAATTGCCCGGCCAAGTCTTTTAAATCCCTTGATGTCCGGCGGCAGCTGCTTTTTCCTTTTCAACACCACGAACAGCAGCCGGTGGGTCAGAAAAACGAAAATACCGAAGACAGGGGCGAGGAAGAAAACCCCGGCCAAAGCGCAGACAAATCCGGGAATCGTCAAAAAACCCCGTTCGGCGTCGGAAAGAAAAATTCCCGCCATAATGACGATGAAGGCGCGCTCGGCAAAGGCCAGCGACCCCGCCAGCACCCATTGCGTATAGCTCCGTTCGGCAAACTCGCTCCTGATTTTCAGCTGTCTGATCAAATCCATATCCATCCCCCGCGGAAAAGAAAACCCCCGGGCCTGCGTTTGTTCAGGTCCGGGGGCCATTCTTCATGACGATGACGTTGCTACGCTACGGCATCAGCCTGCAGCGCCGGCGCGGCCTTTTCCGTGATGCCCGCCAACGTCGCCTTCCGTTTTGGAAGGCTCGATCGGCGTAACATTGCCAGAACCTTCAAGCGCAGGCGCCGCCGCTGCGGAAGCCGCCAGAGCGGCTGTATCGCGTTCGGAAGCAATCCGCTTGAGCTTGTGGACAAAGGCTCCCGTCCCCGCCGGAATCAGGCGGCCAACGATGACGTTTTCCTTGAGGCCGATCAGCTTGTCCACCTTGCCGTTGATGGCGGCTTCGGTCAGGACACGCGTCGTTTCCTGGAAGGAAGCGGCCGAGATAAAGGACCGCGTCTGCAAGGAAGCCTTGGTGATCCCCTGCAGAACCGCAAAGCCCTTGGCAGGCCGTTTGTCCGTGCCTTCGAGTTTTGCGTTGATCTCGTGCAGTTCCTGCCGGTCCACCAGTTCCCCGGCCAGGAGCGTTGTGTCGCCCGAGTCCGTGATCTCGATTTTCTGCAGCATCTGGCGGATGATCACCTCGATATGCTTGTCGTTGATCCGCACACCCTGCAAGCGGTAAACGTCCTGAACCTCGTTGATGAGATAATCGGCCAAAGCCTCTACCCCCATCACGGTCAGAATGTCATGCGGCACCATGCTGCCATCAAGCAGCGGATCGCCCTTGCGGACATAGTCGCCCTCGTTGACCGCAACGTGCTTGCCTTTGGGAATCAGATATTCCTTGGGCTCGCCCTTGCCATCGGTCGGCTTGATGATAATCCGGCGCTTGGACTTGTAATCCTTGCCGAATTCCACCTGACCGTCGATTTCGGACATGATCGCAAAATCCTTCGGACGGCGGGCTTCGAACAGCTCGGCCACGCGCGGCAGACCCCCGGTAATATCGCGGGTCTTGGACGTTTCGCGCGGGATACGGGCAACGATATCGCCCGCCTTCACATGCGCGGCATTCTCGACGTTCAGGATCGCGCCGACAGGCATGTAATAGTTGGCCTCAAGCCCGTTGGGCAGCTTGATAACCTTGCCTTTGTCATCCGTCAGCATGATCCGCGGCTTGAGCGTGGCAGCCTTGGGTTGCTGTCTCCAGTCGGTCACGACCTTGGAAGAGATCCCCGTCGCTTCGTCCATTTCCTCGTGGATGGACATGCCGTCGATCAGATCGCCATAAACGGCAGAACCGTCTTTCTCGGTGATAATTGGAACCGTGTAGGGATCCCAATCCGCCAGCTTCGTTCCTTTCTTGACCTTGTCGCCGTCATTGACAAGAAGTTTTGCGCCATAGGGCAGGCGATGGTTCGCCCGCTCGCGGCCCTGCTTGTCAAGCAGCACAACTTCGGTGTTGCGGCCCATGACGATGTTCACGCCTTCGGAGTTCGTCACCACGTTTTTGTGACGGATCTCAACCGTCGCATCGAACGCCGCCTCGGAAGAAGACTGCGCCGCGCCACGCTGGGCCGCACCACCGATGTGGAACGTCCGCATGGTCAGCTGGGTTCCCGGTTCGCCGATGGACTGTGCGGCCATAACGCCGATAGCCTCGCCGATATTGACCGGCGTCCCGCGCGCCAGATCGCGCCCATAGCATTTGCTGCAAATGCCGTTGTCCTTGCTCTGACAGGTCAGGACAGAACGGACGACAACCGAGTCAATCCCCGCGGTTTCCACGCGTTCAGCCATCACCTCATCGATGATCGTGCCCGCCGGAACGAGCACTTCCCCGGTCAGAATATCCACCACATCCTTCGCCGCTGTCCGGCCTAGAATGCGTTCGGACAGGCTGACGATAACATCGCCGCCCTCGATGACCGGACGCACCGTAAAGCCGGTATCCGTGCCGCAATCCTCCTCGGTCACAATCGCGTCCTGTGCAACGTCAACGAGACGGCGCGTCAGGTAGCCGGAGTTCGCCGTCTTCAGCGCCGTATCGGCCAGACCTTTACGCGCACCGTGCGTCGAGTTGAAGTACTCGAGAACCGTCAGCCCCTCCTTGAAGTTGGAAATAATCGGCGTCTCGATAATCTCGCCCGAAGGTTTCGCCATCAGGCCACGCATAGCCGCCAACTGGCGGATCTGCATGGTCGAACCGCGTGCGCCTGAATGCGCCATCATGTAGACGGAGTTGATAAAGCCGGGCTCTTTCGGCTTCTGGATGACTTTCATCATCTCCTCCGTGACGTGATCGGCACAAGCAGACCAGATATCGACGACCTTGTTGTACTTCTCGCCCTTGGTGATCAGTCCATCCTGATACTGCTGCTCGAATTCCTTGACCCGCGCATTCGCTTCCGCCACCAGATTGATTTTCGCTTCCGGAATGATGAGGTCATCCTTACCGAAGGAAATACCGGCCCTGCAGGCGTTGGTAAAGCCCAGCGCCATCATGCGGTCGCAGAAGATAACCGTTTCTTTCTGGCCGCAATGGCGATAGACCACGTCGATCAGGTTCGAAACGTCCTTCTTGGTCAAAACACGGTTGATCACGTCGAATGGAACTTTCGGATGACGCGGCAGGACCTGCGAAATCAGCATCCGGCCCGGCGTTGAATCCACCACGATCGAAATCGGCTGGTTGTTCTCGTCAACCGTGTTGTAGCGCGCCTTGATTTTCGCGTGCAACGAAACGGTCTTGTTGAACAGCGCCATTTCAATCTCGGCGATATCCTTGAACATCGCGCCCTCGCCCTTCATGCCGTCGAAAGCCATCGACAGATAATACAGGCCAAGAACGATATCCTGCGACGGAACGATAATCGGCTTGCCGTCGGCCGGACGCAGAATGTTGTTGGTGGACATCATCAGAACGCGGGCTTCCAGCTGGGCTTCAACAGCCAGCGGCACGTGGACGGCCATCTGGTCGCCGTCAAAGTCGGCGTTAAAGGCCGTACAAACCAGCGGATGAAGCTGGAGCGCCTTGCCCTCGATCAGGACAGGCTCGAAAGCCTGAATGCCAAGACGGTGCAAAGTCGGCGCGCGGTTGAGCATGACAGGATGCTCGCGGATGACTTCCTCGAGGATATCCCAGACTTCCGGACGTTCTTTTTCAACCATACGCTTGGCGGCCTTGATCGTCGACGCCAGCCCGTATAGCGAAAGCTTGTTGTAAATAAACGGCTTGAACAGCTCGAGCGCCATTTTCTTCGGCAAACCGCACTGGTGGAGTTTCAGCTCCGGTCCGACAACGATGACGGAACGGCCCGAATAATCGACACGTTTTCCAAGCAGGTTCTGACGGAAACGACCCTGTTTCCCCTTCAGCATGTCTGCCAGAGATTTCAGCGGCCGCTTGTTGGCGCCGGTGATCACGCGGCCACGACGGCCATTGTCAAACAAGGCGTCAACCGCTTCCTGCAACATCCGTTTTTCGTTACGGATGATGATATCCGGTGCGCGCAGCTCGATCAGGCGACGCAGGCGGTTGTTACGGTTGATGACGCGGCGGTAAAGATCGTTCAGATCCGATGTCGCAAAACGGCCGCCATCCAGCGGGACAAGCGGGCGCAGCTCCGGCGGAATGACCGGAACAACATCCATGATCATCCATTCCGGACGCGTGCCGGAAGAGAGGAATGCATCAATCAGCTTCAGACGCTTGACGATTTTTTTCTTTTTGGCGTCAGAACTGCCTGCGGTGGCCAGCTCTTCTTCCAGCTTTGTTTTCTCGCTTTCCAGATTGACGGCAGACAGCAGCTCTTTCAGCGCTTCCGCGCCAATGCCGGCACGGAAGGAATCTTCGCCGTACTTGTCTTGCGTATCTGCATATTCTTCCTCTGTCAGCAGCTGCAGCGGCTTGAGCGGGGTCATCAGCGGATCAATAACGATGAAGCTTTCGAAATAGAGAACCTTCTCGAGATCTTTCAGCGTCATGTCCATCATCAGGCCAATGCGGCATGGCAGCGATTTCAGGAACCAGATGTGCGCGACGGGAGAGGCAAGCTGGATATGCCCCATGCGGTCACGGCGCACCTTGGAGAGCGTCACCTCAACGCCGCACTTCTCGCAGATAATGCCCTTGTATTTCATCCGCTTGTATTTTCCGCACAGGCATTCGTAATCCTTGACCGGGCCAAAAATACGGGCACAGAACAAACCGTCTTTTTCCGGCTTGAAAGTACGATAGTTGATTGTCTCAGGCTTTTTGATTTCGCCAAAGGACCACGACAGGACCTGTTCCGGGCTCGCGATCGAGATCCGGATCTGATCGAAGCTTTGTGGGCCACTCACCTGACCAAAAAGGTTCATGACTTCATTCATTATATTTCTCCCGCTTGCGCTTTTAAATCTTCAAATCTTGTCAACGGACGGGCCGGTTATGCACCGGCCCCTCCCCTTGTTTCTCAGGTACCCGTGCTTTGCTTCAGGTCAACGTTCAGACCCAGCGACCGCAATTCCTTCACCAGAACGTTGAAGGACTCCGGAATGCCGATCTCGAACGTATCGTCGCCGCGAACCACGGACTCATAAGCCTTGGTACGGCCCGCAACGTCATCCGACTTGACGGTGAGCATTTCCTGGAGCGTATAAGCCGCGCCATAAGCCTGAAGCGCCCAGACCTCCATCTCCCCGAAGCGCTGGCCGCCGAACTGGGCTTTACCGCCCAGAGGCTGCTGCGTCACCAGAGAATAAGGACCGATTGAACGCGCGTGGATCTTGTCATCGACGAGGTGGTGCAGTTTCAGCATATAGATGTAACCGACCGTGACAGGGCGCTCGAACATTTCGCCGGTGCGGCCGTCCGTCAGGCGAACCTGGCCGGATTTATGCAGTCCCGCCGCTTCCAGCATCGTGTCGATATCGCTTTCCACAGCACCGTCGAAAACCGGCGTTGCGATGGGAACCCCGTTGCGGATGTTCTCGCACATCTCGAACAACTCATCCTGCTTTAGAGTGGCGACATCTTCCTTATAGGTTTTTTCGCCATAAGCGATCTTGAGCTTGCCATGGATGTCTTTTTCCAGCTTCTCGCGCTCCTCGCCTGTCGCCCGATGATAACGATCAACGACCTCGCCGATCTGCTTGCCCAGCCGCGCTGTCGCCCAGCCGAGGTGCGTCTCGAGAATCTGGCCGACGTTCATGCGGGAAGGAACACCCAGCGGGTTCAACACGATATCAACCGGCGTGCCGTCTTCCAGATAAGGCATGTTTTCGATCGGCATAATGCGCGATACAACCCCTTTGTTTCCGTGACGTCCGGCCATTTTGTCGCCCGGCTGCAACTTGCGCTTCACGGCGATAAAGACCTTGACGGTTTTCATCACGCCGGGCAGCAATTCATCGCCACGCTGGAGCTTTTCGACCTTGTTTTCAAAACGCTGGGTCAGATCCTCGATCGCGCGATCAAAGGTTGCGCCCATGCTTTCGAGTGTTTCCATCGTTTTCTCGTCAGAGACGACGATCTCGCGCCAATGCGCCTTGCGGATTTCCTCAAGTGCGGCAGCTTCGATCTTTTCGCCTTTCTTCAGACCGTCAACCGGTTTAACAACCGTTTTACCGACCAGAATTTCACGCAGACGGCCATAAAAACCGCGCTCGTAAATACGGCGTTCATCGTCACGGTCTTTCGCAAGACGCTCGATCTCCGCCCGTTCGATCGAAAGAGCGCGCTGGTCTTTATCCACGCCACGACGGGAGAAGACGCGCACTTCAACGACCGTGCCGGCAATGCCCGGCGGTACGCGCAGCGAGGTGTCTTTGACGTCAGAGGCTTTTTCACCGAAAATGGCGCGCAGGAGCTTTTCCTCCGGCGTCATCGGGCTTTCGCCCTTTGGCGTCACTTTGCCGACAAGAATGTCCCCGGCCTTGACTTCAGCACCGATGTAGGAAATACCGGCTTCGTCAAGATGCTTGAGGCCTTCCTCGCCGACGTTCGGAATATCACGCGTGATATCTTCCTGCCCCAGCTTGGTATCGCGTGCCATGACTTCGAATTCCTCGATATGGATAGAGGTGAAAACGTCGTCGCGGGCAATCCGCTCAGAAATCAGGATGGAGTCCTCAAAGTTGTAGCCGTTCCACGGCATGAAGGCCACCAGTACGTTACGGCCCAGAGCCAGTTCGCCCAGCTCGGTCGAGGGACCGTCAGCGATAATGTCGCCTTCTACAACGCGGTCGCCGACCTTCACCAGCGGCGTCTGCGTAATACAGGTGTTCTGGTTGGAACGGGTGAATTTCTTCAGCTTGAAGATATCAACCGTTGACTTGCTGGAATCCTTTTCATCCGTCGCATGAATAACGATGCGGTCAGCGTCAACCTGATCCACCACACCGGAACGCAGCGCTGTAATCGCAGCACCGGAGTCACGCGCCACGGCGCCTTCCATCCCCGTCCCGACAAGCGGCGCATCGGAGCGCAGCAGCGGCACGGCCTGACGTTGCATGTTCGATCCCATCAGCGCGCGGTTCGCATCGTCGTTCTCCAGGAACGGGATGAGCGCGGCGGCAACAGAAACGATCTGCTTCGGCGAAACGTCGATCAGATCGATCTGGTCGCGCGGCGAAAGGATATAGTCCCCGCCGCGGCGGCAGGAAACGAGGTCGTTGACGAAGGCCATCTTGGCGTCAAGTTCGGCATTGGCCTGGGCAATCGTATATTTGCCCTCTTCCATCGCCGACATATAGACCACTTCATCCGTTACCTTGCCGTTCACGATCTTGCGGTAGGGGCTTTCGATGAAGCCATACTGGTTGATGCGGGCATAGGTGGACAGGCTATTGATCAGACCGATGTTCGGTCCTTCCGGCGTTTCAATCGGACAAATACGGCCATAGTGCGTCGTATGCACGTCACGGACTTCAAAGCCGGCGCGTTCACGCGTCAGACCGCCGGGTCCAAGCGCGGACATGCGGCGTTTATGCGTGATTTCAGACAGCGGGTTGGTCTGGTCCATAAACTGCGAAAGCTGCGACGAACCGAAAAACTCGCGCACAGCCGAGGCCGCCGGTTTGGCATTGATCAGATCATGCGGCATGGCTGTGTCGATATCCACCGAGCTCATCCGCTCGCGGATTGCACGCTCCATACGCATCAGGCCGACGCGGCACTGATTCTCCATCAACTCGCCGACGGAACGAACGCGACGGTTGCCCAAATGGTCGATATCGTCAATTTCACCACGGCCGTCTTTCAGATCGACCAATATCTTCAGGATAGCGAAGACATCTTCCTTGCGCAGGATACGAACCTGATCATCGGTTTTGAAATCCAGACGCCCATTCATCTTGACGCGGCCAACAGGCGACAGATCGTATTTTTCCTGATCGAAGAACAGTCCGCGGAAAAGAATATCGGCGGATTCCAGCGTTGGCGGCTCGCCGGGGCGCATGACACGGTAAATGTCCATCAACGCGTCCTCGCGGTTGCGGCACTTGTCCGCCGCGAGCGTATTGCGGATATAGCCGCCCACGTTGATATGGTCGATACCCAGCACCTCCAGCGTCTTCAGGCCAAGCTTGGCGACTTTTTCAACGCCCTTGCTGTCCAGTTCGTCGCCCGCTTCAAATACGACTTCACCCGTCTTGTCATCGCTGATGCTGCGCGCAATATAAGCGCCGACCAGCTCTTCGTTCTGGATCAGGACTTCCTTCAGGCCATCCTCTTCCAGTTTGCGTGCCTGTCGTGCCGTAATCTTTGTCCCCGCCTGCACTTTTACCTTGCCGGTTTTGGCGTCAATCAGGTCGAATTTGATTTTGATGCCGCGGAAATGCTCAGGCACATAAGCCGTCTTCCAGCCATCTTTCGTTTTTTCATACGAAACGATCTGGTAGAATCTGTGCAGGATATCCTCTTTGGAAACGCCCTGAATCTTTGTCGGATCAACGGGCTTGCCCGCCTTCATCTGACGCTCGCGGTATTTTGCCGATTCATCGCTGTCCAGCGCCAGCAGGAACGTCGTAACCGGCAGCTTGCGGCGACGGTCAATACGGACATAGACCAGATCTTTCGCGTCGAACTCGAAATCCAGCCACGAACCGCGGTAAGGAATAACGCGCGCGGCAAAGAGATATTTGCCGGAGGAGTGCGTCTTGCCCTGATCATGGTCAAAAAACACGCCGGGACTGCGGTGCATCTGCGAAACAATGACGCGCTCGGTCCCGTTCACAACGAACGTGCCGTTATCCGTCATCAGCGGCATGTCCACCATGTAGACATCCTGCTCCTTGATGTCGCGGATGGAACGCAGGCCGGTTTCCTCATCAATATCAAACGTGGACAGCCGCAGCGTCACGCGCAACGGCGCGGCATAGGTCATGCTGCGCTGCTGGCATTCCTCAACGTCATATTTCGGTTCTTCCAGATCGTATTTCACGAAGTCGATTTCGGCGCGCCCCGAGAAATCCTTGATCGGGAACACAGAAGAAAACACTTCCTGCAACCCCTCGTTCAGGCGCTGCGACGGCAGAATATCGCGCTGCAAAAATTTTTCGTAGGATGTACGCTGCACCTCGATCAGATTTGGCATTTCGCAAACTTCGGGAATTTTGCCGAAGCTGCGGCGGATACGCTTCCGGCCGGTAAAGCTTTTGCTGTCGATCAGTGTTCTCAGGATTTTCTTTGCGCTCATGTTCGTATGACTTTCTAGACGTTACGACCCAAAAAAGGGATCTCTCCCTTGACCAAACCCCGGCACCAATGCACCCGAATGCGGGGGTTTAAAATTCTCTCTCTGCATTTCTATCACCCCCGCAGAGACGGGAGACGGTCCCTAAACAACAACAAGGGGCGACAGGAGAAATCTCCCGCCGCCAACCTTGTTATCGCTTATTTTGCAAAAGCAACCACCAAGGATTACTTCAGCTCAACTTTCGCGCCGACTTCTTCCAGCTTCTTTTTCAGAGCTTCAGCGTCAGCTTTTGCGACAGCCTGCTTGATGGGCTTGGGAGCGCCTTCAACCAGATCTTTCGCTTCTTTCAGGCCAAGACCCGTGATTTCGCGAACGATTTTAATGACTTCGATTTTCTTCTCGCCAGCAGCGGCCAGAACAACGTCGAATTCAGTTTTCGCTTCAGCAGCAGGGGCCGCACCGCCAACAGCCGCAACAGCGACCGGAGCAGCAGCGGAAACGCCCCACTTTTCTTCGAGCATTTTGGAAAGCTCTGCAGCTTCCAGAACGGTCAGTTTGGACAGATCGTCCGCAATTTTAGCCAAATCAGCCATTTTATATCTCCTTACGTTCAAGAGTTAGTTCGTTTGTGTGGTTTATAGTATCCAACAGACTGTGTATCACCCTTTATCGGCATAAGCCTTAAGAACACGGGCCAACTGCGATGCAGGCGCTTGGGCGATGGTTGCGATACGCGTTGCGGGCGTCATAAAGAGCGCCAGCAGCGTTGCACGCATTTCGTCAAGCGACGGCAGTTTCGACAGCGCTTCCACGCCTGATTTATCGAGAACTTTATCACCAAGGGCCCCGCCGATAATGGCGAGTTTGTCGTTATCCTTGGCAAAAAGCGCTGCGACTTTAGCCGCTGCAACCGGATCTTTCGAGGTTGCAAGGCCAACAGGACCTTTCAGCATATGGCCAATGCCTTCAAAGCGTGTACCTTGCAGGGCGCGTAAAACGAGCCTGTTTTTGGACACTTTGTAGCTGACGCCTTCATTACGCATTTTGACGCGCAGCGCAGACGATTGACCCGCCGTCAGACCCATATTTTGGGTAACAACGATGGATTCCGTCTCGCCGAGTGTCTTTTGCAATTCTGCGACAGCTTCTGCTTTTTGTGCACGATCCACGGATATTTCTCCGTTTTTCCAGTTATGGCGAGCTTCTCTTTGCAAAAAAGAAACCCGGCCGGGTTGCACTCAAGAACCACCGGACAATCCGGCAATTCCACTCAGTTCCCATCCCGAAGCTCAAGCCATAACAAAAGTACCGTTAAAACTCTCTACCTCGTCTATACAGGATCCTTGCGGATTTAGCCCCCTGAACATGCTTTGCATGCCGGCGGGGGACCTGTAGTCTCGGACAGGGTCTCTTCCGTCCCCCTCACAAGGAGGGAGGACGGAAAATTCTTGTCAGGCGGCTTTGACCAAGCTGGATAGATCCAGTTTGAGCCCGACGCCCATCGTGGACGACAGCGCCGCTTTCTTCAGATAGTTACCTTTCATCGCCGCGGGTTTTGCCTTGAGAACCGCTTCCATGAGGGTACGCGCGTTTTCGATCAGCTTTTTCTCGTCAAAAGACGCCTTGCCGATACCGACGTGAACAATGCCTTCCTTCTGTGCGCGGAACTCGACAGCGCCACCCTTGGCGGCTTTAACCGCACCGGTGACATCCATCGTAACCGTTCCCAGCTTCGGGTTCGGCATCAGGCCTTTCGGACCCAGCACCTGACCAAGGCGACCCACCAGCGGCATCATGTCCGGCGTCGCGATGCAACGCTGGAAATCAATTTCGCCCTTCTGGATTTTAGCGGCCAGCTCCTCATCGCCAACGATATCCGCACCGGCCTTTTTCGCTTCTTCAGCTTTCGGACCTTTTGCGAAAACGGCAACGCGCACGCTTTTGCCCGTGCCGTGCGGCAGAACAACCATACCGCGCACATTCTGATCGGATTGACGCGTGTCGATCCCCAGATTGATGGCGATTTCAACGGTTTCATCGAATTTGGCCGTTGCGTTTTTCTTCACCGCGGCCATGGCTTCTTCCAGTGACCAGATTTTGGAGGAATCATGAGCCTCACGCACAGCGCGCAGGCGCTTTGTGTATTTGCTCTTGATCTGCGTTTTCTGTTCTTTTTTCTCTTTGGCTTTGGTCATCGGATCAACCCTCCACTACTTCAAGGCCCATGGCACGCGCGGTGCCGGCGATGGAATTCATCGCGGTATCGACATTCGCTGCATTCATGTCCTTGAGTTTTGCTTCCGCGATTTCGCGGATCTGCGTTTTCGTGACTTTGCCGACAGGCGCATCCTTGCCCGTCGCACCACTGCCTTTTTCGACCTTGGCGGCCTTTTTCAGGTAGTGGCTGGCTGGCGGGGTTTTCATGATGAACGTGAAAGAGCGGTCCTGATAAACCGTGATCACGCAGGGAATCGGCATGCCGGGTTCCATGGTCTGCGTCTGGGCATTGAAGCCCTTGCAGAATTCCATGATGTTGACGCCGCGCTGACCGAGCGCCGGACCGATAGGGGGAGAGGGATTTGCTTTACCTGCCGGAACGACCAGCTTGATATAGCCCGTTATTTTCTTTGCCATTATATACTCCTTAATGATCAAGGGTTTGTGGTACGACCCGGCATGGACTTGGCGCCGTAAAGTCTTCCACAGCTAAATACTTACGGATACCCGTAAGCGCGGCAACTATACTGCTGATTCAAGAAAAAGCAAGAGGAAAAATATAATTTTATAGAAAAAGAGTTTTCTATAATCAATCAAACCTTCTCGACCTGACTGAACTCCAGCTCGACCGGCGTCGCACGGCCAAAAATAGAGACCAACACCTTGAGCCGGCTCCGTCCCTCGTCAATCTCTTCAACCGTTCCGTTAAAGGAATTGAACGGACCATCGCAGACCCGCACCTGCTCCCCGATTTCGAAAGTAATCGATGGCCGCGGGCGCTCGGCCCCTTCCACCATCTGCTTCATCAGGCGATTGGCTTCAACCTCGGAAATCGGATGCGGCTTGTTGCTGCCTCCCAGAAAACCGGTGACTTTTGGCGTATTTTTGACGATATGCCACGCCTCGTCATTCATATCCATCTTTATCAGGACATAGCCGGGGAAAAACTTCCGCTCGGCATTGACTTTCTGGCCGCGGCGTACTTCCACCACTTCCTCGGTCGGAACCATGATCTCTTCGATATACTGGTCAAGGCCGCGCTTTGCCGCAGCTTCCTTGATCGACTGAGCAACCTTTTTCTCGAAACCTGAATAAACGTGCAGCACGTACCAACGCTTTGTCATCGCCTTATTTTCCCAATCCCAGAATAAATTCAACCGCGCCCGAAATAGCCCAATCCGCCAGCAGCAGAATCATAGCCATGATAAAGACCATGATAAAGACAATAATCGTTGTCGTTGTCGTTTCCTTGCGCGAAGGCCAGGTGACCTTCTTGCCTTCCTGACGTACTTCGCGAAAAAACTGGACAATACTTTTTGCCATCTGTCGGTTTCAACCTCGTGTTATATAAAGTGGCAGGAGCGGAGGGACTCGAACCCCCAACCCTCGGTTTTGGAGACCGATGCTCTACCATTGAGCCACGCTCCTCCATGCCGTTTTTCCCCTAACCGCCCCCGTTTCCGGAAGCCGGATTCGGAAGTTTTAAAATGTCAGGAAATTAACAGAAACGTTTTTATCCTAAAAAAAGCCGGATGGCCAGAGAAAAAACGCCTAAAAAAGCATGAATTGCAACCCACTGTATAATAAGGGAAAAACTATGCTCCTAGATTTTCACATCCTGCGCCGATAGCCGAAAAACAAGACTGCCATTGTCAATCCAAAGACAGCCCCCGACCAAGGCCCTTCCCCATAGCGCGAAAATACCGTCGGTGGCGCCGTTTCCGGCAAAAGGCTGTTGATCACACCGGCTTCATGCATATCCAACCGCTGCAATTCCCGTCCATAGGGATCAATCACAGCGGAAATCCCGATATTGGCGGCCCGCATGACGGGAAGCCCCTCCTCGATCGCCCGCAGGCGCATGAAGCCAAAGCTCTGGAAAGGCCCGACAGAACCGGAGGACCACGCATCATTCGCCACAGATAAAAGAAAATCCGGCCGGTCATTGCGGGGGGCGACCGCGCCGGAAAATACGGATTCAAAACAAATGACTGGCGTAAACGACGGCAAATCGCCGATCCGGAACGTCTGTGGTCCGCTTCCCGCACGCAGCCGCAGGGTCTCCCGCAGATATTTTGCCAAAGGCGTCCTTTGAATGAAGCCATCCAGCGGCACATACTCCCCCCAAGGGGTCAATGCCGTTTTATCATAGGTGGCCAGCACCGCCCCGCTCTTGTCAAGGACGACAAGGCTGTTATAAATATCCCGGCGCGTGTTTTGCGTTACTATTCTATGCGCGCCGACGGCCGCATACCCGCCCTTCGGCAAGGCCGCTGCGATCCTGGAAAAATATGACTCCCCCTCGCCCGCAGAAATATTAACCACGGCCTCCGGCCAGATCGAAAGCGTCACGGAAGAAGCCGGCGCCGGATACTGCCGCATCAGGGCAAGGGGCCGCTCGAAAGCGTCATCTTTATCGGCATAATCGGAGATCATCTTTTCTTCACGCGTCACGTTCGGCTGCACGATCTGAACGGCAACACCGGAACGGAAAGACGTTGAAAACTGGATCATCCGGAGCGCCCCCCAGCCCAGCGCAACGACAAAAGATGCCACGGCAAGGGCAACAACCGCTTTCCCCGCCTGATTTTTATTTTTCTGTCCGGCGAGGAAAAGCGCCGCCGCCCAGAACAACGTCATGAATGTCAGTCCGTAAACCCCGAACAGCGCAAGAGACTGCAACAACGGCAAAACGTGGTACCAGACGGATCCCATCGTATTCCAGGGAAAGTTGCCGGGATAATGCCCCCGCAGATACTCTGCCCAAAAGAAAAACGCCGCATAGGCCAGCGCATAAACCACCGACTGTTTCCTGAAATAATACGCGGCCAGAGAAGCCAGCGCATAATGCAGCGCAATATAAAGCGGGATGCCGAAAACAACAAAAGGCAGGAACCACGGCATGCGATCATACATCTCGGCAAAGGCGATCCCCAACCAATAGAGCCCGAGAATAAAATATCCGCCCCCAAAGGCCCATCCGGTCAAGAAGGCGGATCGCCCGCTTCCGGCACTTGCCGTCAGCCACATTTGCAGCGGAATGACAAGAAAGAAGACCAGAAACAGCCCCAGCGGAGGAAGAGCCAGCGTCAGGAGACCGCCCAGAATAAAAGCCGTATCGTACCTGTGACGCAGACAAATCGCGCGCATCCGTTCCAGCACGGCCATCAGGCTCCCGTCCGCAAAAGCCTGTTACGCAGCCTCCCGGCAAACGGGACAAGCCGCGCCGTGCTGGCAAAATGCATCAGGGTCCAGACATAGAACGATACCGGCATATACCAGACCGTATAAACCCAGCCGATCTGCGCCGGATAGACCTGCACCAGAATATATCCCGCCAGCATAATCAGGTTCATCAGCACAGATTCCGTGATGAAGACGGGAACCTTTTGCGGTGCATTGGCACGCAACCGCCTGACCACCGTGACATAGGACGTCATATAGTGTGCAATCACGATAAACCCGTATGTTTTATAGGGAGAAGGCACGTTTCCTGATAACTGCAGGCCGATATAACCCAGCAGGATAATCAGCAATAAAATAAAAAATGCCTCAACCTCGACCACCGCCTTGCGCGTGATATGCCAGAGCCCTGCCAGAAATCCGGCTCCCAGCAAAAAATAACAAAACATGTCTGCGTCAATGGAGGTTCCCCACAGCGCATTCACCAGCCATATTCCGTTTATCATCATGACCGCCGCCATCAGGATCAGATAGGCGGGCGTGACCTTGCGTTTCAGTATGCCCAGTTCGCTGAAATAAACGTGATAGATAAGAGCGGAAGCCGCAAACAATGTTATTCCCGCCGGGGAAAGCGCCGCCAGATAGAACAGCGCCGCGGCCAGCAGATAGAAGAGTAGCGTATTGCGCAGGGTAAATTTTCCTGCCTTGACCTGATACAGATAAGTGATCGTAAAGTGAGCCTGCCCCAGCACAATATAAGTATTCAAAACATCCGTCGGTGCCAGCATGAATACAATCGCCAATGCCACGCCGCAGGAAAAGAGTTTCTCCAAAACAAAATCTCTATTTGTGGGCGCGAAAGAAAGCTTCATCATGGCGTGGCCAATACGTGGTAATAAAAATAAGTTGTACTATTCCACGCTGTTTCCCGCTCACATCCCGCACTTTTCCCCGGAAGCTGTGTTATTGCAACGGGGCCTGCACCGGAAGCAAAAGCATCTATGCTCTGCGCAGGGATATTGGGGATGCCAAGCCCTTTATTTAAATCCCGACAAGCTTCCAGACTAATAGGATAAATCACGAGGAGGAGCAAAGGCTGTCCATCTGAGATTCCCGTTACAGAAGCAACGTCTGCGATTTCGAAAGTCTCCATCTGCATAATCATAGTGGCCTGTCCTTTTTCAAGGTGCTGCGGCAAGGTTGGGACCAGCGCACCACCGCCCTCTGGGGCAAAAAGACAATTTACTCCGGTGGTGCAAGGAATAAAGCGATTTCCTGCAGCATGTAAAATAACTTGATCAATCGGCGTCCCTGACAAAACCATCCGCGTTGTCGCCGATTGCAAGGATGCGCCGATTTGAGTCAGTTGAGCGGACGAAATAAACCGCTCTTCTTTGAGAACGTCCCCCCCGCTGCGCCCGCTTTGCGTAACGGCATAGGAAAGGGCCGCGAATAGCGCCACGGCGATCAGGATCATAAAAAGAACGTTTCCTGACTGTTTCTTTCTGTTTTTCAAGACGGGCCCCAAGGCAGAAATCCTTTTATACATTATGCAGAAGACGTCAAGGCACGGCAAGCACGTGATAATAAGTATAGTCTTCTGCTGCCGTCGTTTTGACGCAAGCCTCGCTTTTTCCGGGCGCCCCCGTCATCTGGCCGGAGGTAACGCTGGCAAGGAATTGCTCAGGCATCCCGGAAATATTGAGCCCCCGGTTCAGGTTCGTGCAAATTTCCTTATTGATATATCTGATTTGCAACAAGAGAACGGCCTGACCACCGGCAAGACCCGTTACCTTTGCCCCATCTGCAATCTCATAAAGATATATAGTCGGCGGAAATAGCGCCCCTCCCTTTTCAAGGTGTCGTGGCAATCGGGGAAACGTAACACCGCCCCCCTCCATTGCAAAAAGACAGGTATCGCCAGACGTGCAGGGAAGCGTTTTATCCGGTCCCACCTGATCATGCAAAAGGATGCTGTCAATCGGGGTTTTGGATAAAACCATACGCAATGCCGCAGACTGCATTGTAGCGCCAATTTCCGTCAGGCGCGCTGACGACATATATTTTTCTTCTTTGAGCATGTTATTGCCCCCGCGACCGCCCTGAGTCACGGCATAGGACAGTGCCGCAAAGAGCGCCACAGCGATCAATATCAGAAAGAGGACATTGCCGGATTGTTTGTCGGGAGTTTTTTGAATGCCACGCAAGATTTGCCCTGAGGGTTACTATTCTCCGGCAGAGAATAACTTAAAGCCCTTCTCCGTCAAGACAAACCTGCTCTTGCTATTTTCCGGCCTGTGGATAATTACGTAAATAAATGCGACTTCCCTGATCTGCCTTGGAGAGCGGCTGGACTTTCGCCAGCGGCGCTACTTTTTTTATTTTACTATGGATCCGCTCTATCGCCGCAGGCGCACCTTCCTTGATTTCAATCTCAATCTCGGAAAAAGGATAATGCCCCCCCTTTCCGGGAATAATGATCTCTCCGACATCAAAGGCAACCTCCACCTTTCCGCGGTTCTTTCCCCGGCCGATCTGCACATCAAACGACCTGCGCTCTATCGCCGCCGTAAATATATGCTTCAATCTTTTTGCTTTGAAGGATTGCACGATTTTTCCAGCCTCGGGGTCGCTGACCGCAGCAAGGTCAGGCTTGCGGCTTGTGAGGATATCCTTGCACTCCTTGCGAAAAAGGGCGCCCTGCGCAATCGCCGTTCCATGGGGCAATTCAAATTTTACCGTCTGCTCGTAACCGCCGAGTTTACCGTCCTTGCCGGGCTTGTATTGCACCCGCACGGAAATGCCATTGTGGTAAAAGTCCATATTGGCGGTATCGTAATAATAGCGCGGGAGATACTTATGCGCCACTTTGCCCCCGACAGCCTGATCCGCCAGAGCGTTAAATACCGCCTCAAGATCCTCCGCTGACACCTTGATCTTGAGTTCCTGCTCAACTTCTGTTTTCTGACGACACCCTGCCATTATTGCACCCAGCGCAAAATTTCAATATTATGGATTATAGGCTAATTTACAGAACTGTAAACGACTAATTTTAATATTTTGTTAATATATTGCCCTTATTTTCATTTTATTAAATTTTTTCCATATTTTAGGGCCTGATTAAGAATTTATTTAATCCTTAAATGCTACGCTGAAAGAAGTGATGGTGCTTCAAGCCACGATTCCGCCTGTTGAGGATGTATGAACAAAATGCGTCACATCAAAAGCCATAAAGGATTCACCCTGATTGAATTCTCTATCGTCATGATCATATCCGGGCTCGTGCTGGTCGCCGGCATGGACCTCTATAAAATATACCTGAAAGGCCAAAAAAAATCCGGCACCTACGAAACCATGGATAAATTCAATAATGCGATCCTTTCTTTCTACAACGCCCAGAAACGCTATCCCTGCCCCGCCGATCCCGCCTTGCCGGAGAGTAATCCCAATGCTGGTGTCGAGAATTGCATTGCTTCAACGCTCGTCGGCTTCAACAGTGGCGGAATCTGGAAGGTCGCGGGGCGTGACGCCAATAACGATAGCATACCCGACAACGTCCTGATCGGGTCCATCCCCTATAAAACGCTCAAGATAGGTCTGGATGACCTGAGACCATATGGCGCCGACGAATACGTTCTCACCGACGATGTTGCCACCTGCAACAATATCTATTTTGTTGGGGGGATCACACCCTCTTATTGCACAGTTAACGGCACCCCTATGACTAGCCCCATAAAACCTTCGGGAAAGATAACAAACGTCCTGAGCATGGCAAATACGCTTGATGCTTGGGGAAATCGGATAACCTACGCCGTATCAGAACGGCTGACATCAAACGCGACGCTCAGCTTTGACGTCAGCTATGGCGCAATAACGATCCAGACGGAATCCGGCGCCCAGCTGACTGAGCCCGCCGGAAGTGCGATGTGGACTCTGGTCTCGCACGGGGCAGATGGAAATGGTGCCTACAATTCCTACGGCAATATTCCTGTCCCCTGCGGCGCGGTGTCCGCCGATGTTGAAAACTGCGACAACGACGATGTATTTGTAAACGGCATTATCACGGATATCCCCGGAGCCGGATATTTCGACGACATCATCTATTACAGCGTATTGCGACTTTCCAGTCTGTGGGCTCCTGCGTATGACAACTCTATAGCCGGCAGCGAAGAAACCCGGGACATAGCGAACCTCAATATTGGCGGCGTCGGCATCGGCATCGCAGGCTTTCCGAGCGAACGACTGGAGATCGCCAACAAACTCAGGGCGGGGGGAAACGCAATGGCGCTGAAAACCTGCGATTCTACGGGGCTAAAATGCTTTGATCATGGCGCGTTCGGCTCCGGTCATCCGACTGGGGCAATGTGTCCTCCTCCGGTTACTCCCGGCAATATCCAGCTTGTGACCAGAATAGCGGATGGCACTGTGAAATGTACCGAGGTGATGATAGCACCCTCACCAGTAGCGCAAGAGTGCGATCCAGGCAAAGCGATGCTTGGAGTAGACAGTACGGGGATTATTATATGCCAGCCATGAAACTTACCAATGATCCGTCAGGACAAAAAAGCAAGGCCGGGTTTTCCCTGCTGGAACTGGCGATTTTCATGGGAATCGTCGGGATCATGGCTGCCACTACGCTGCAAACCTATCAGACCTATGCTAACAGCAAGGCCATTCAGACGACAAAAGGGCATCTTGCGGAGATCAATGCGGCTCTGATCAATTTCCTGGCCAAAAACAACAACCGCCTGCCCTGCCCGGCAGATCCGAGCGACCCCCCCAACGACCCCGATTCCGGCATGGAAATCTCCACCTGTGCGGCCGATGCCGTAGAAGGCGCGATAGGCTCCTGCACTCCCAGCGGGTACTGTGCATCACCCGGACGCGATGCGGACGGCAACTTTGTTCCCGATCTGGCTCTGAGCGGATACGTTCCCTATATTACGCTGGGACTGCCCTTGCAATCTTCGCTGGACGGATGGGGCAGAAAAATAAAATACGTCGTCAGCGCCAAGCTGACGAAATCTGCCACTTATAACGTGAATTATGGTGCCATCGGCTTAATCTACAAGAACGGCGCCCCCGTCCTCACGAAGGAAATGACGACGCCCAACAGCGCGCATGTCCTCCTTCTGTCTCACGGGCCGGACGGTAAGGGAGCCTATACCCTGAACGGCAACCTTCATGCCGCCTGCCCTCCTTCTCCTGCAAACGGACGCGATTTCGAGAACTGCAACGAACCCACGAATGCCACCTATTACGACAGAAGCGAGAGGTCTTTCGTGAGCGGAGCCGATCACTATGACGACTACGTGCATCCGGAATATATAATCACGTCAAATGCCGACCGCTGGAAAGTGTCGACGACCACGCTGCAAAACGGAGCCTTGGGACGGGTCGGCATCGGAACCTATACCCCGACGAACCCACTGCATGTCGCGGGCGACATTAAAGCGGGAGAGCTCATCACCGCCCAGCTCTGCAACTACGGGGGCGGCGGCTCTGTCGCAAGCGTTGATGGCCTGACGGGCGCAAACTGCCTGCCGTACGACCTTTTCGGAGATACAGGAAGCAGTTGCGCGACGGGTGCCATGACGGGAATTAAAAACGCGGCGGCAGCTTGCGCCCTATCAGTCAAGCCCGGCAGCATACCCGCCTATACCTGCCCTACGGGAGAGGTAGCATGCGGTATCAAGGCCGGCGGGAATCTCAGATGCCGCATACCGGGAGCAGCCATATGTCCACCATAAAAGCCATTGAAGATATTCATTCAGGGAGAGCCCCATGAAAAGCCTTGTAAAATGCCCCGTCAAAAAACGTACAAACGGCTATACCTTGCTGGAAATGAGCATCGTGATGATTGTCGTCGGCATCGTCATGGCCTCGGCCGCTTCGGCTTACAATATCTATTTGAAAAACAAGGCTCAGGTGGATACGGCCAGTAATATCAACACCGTCATGAGCGCCGTTTCCAACTATTTCATTCAGAACGGTAAATATCCCTGCCCTGCCCGACTGGACCTTCCCCGCACAGACCCCAATTACGGCATGCCCACCGCTTGCACTACCGATCCGGCCATTCTGGCCATGAACCCGGGAGATTACTTGAACGGCCTTTATATGGAAGAACGGGATTCAACGATTCCAATACTCGTCCCGCCAAAACCAGTTGTCCTGCGCGGCGCCGTCCCGTTCCGCGTACTAAATCAACCGGAATACGTGACGGAAGACGGTTATCATACCCGGCTGGAATACGTCGTGACCCAGATACTGACGGACCCGGCGACTTATCACAAAGATCACGGCGGTATTTCTGTTATCGACGAGCAAAACCGGTCGGTTGTCAAAGACCCTGATTCAATCCACTTTATCGTGCTCAGCCACGGCCCCGACAAGGAAGGGGCCTGGTCCAACAATGGCGCCTCAATTCTTCCGTGTGGTTCCGGCATGGATGCCGAGAACTGCAATACCTCCACCCCGAACAAGCAGGCCGTATACCGCACGGCACAAACAAGCAGCGTATCCGGGGCGAATCACTTCGACGATTTTGTGAAATACTTCTCTGCGGTCGAAACACCTTTCTGGACGGTGGCAGATGCGGCAGGAACGAATATCCGCGATGCCGGACTTGCCCAGCAGCTGGCTATCGGAAAACCCACCAGTGTTTATGAGGGCACGGTTCCCGCCACGCCAACTTCCCTTGACGTTGTCACGCATATACGCGCGGATAACAATCTTAAAATCGGGCAATGGTGCGACGCCGCGAACCCGGCTGACTGTTTTACCCCCGACCTGATCGCTGGGAATGACCCAGCGATGGATTGTGCCGGAAACCCCCTAGGTGGCTACGTCAGGGGCGTCGGTTCCAAAAAAGTGAGCTGCACAACCGCAAAATCCGCCTGTTCTTCGGGCGTTCTGCTTGGCGTTGACGCCTCCGGCAACCTGCTATGCGGGGCCTCCCCTGTTTCCTGTTCCGCTACAAACGTCGCTGTCTGTTCCACCCTCCCGACAACGGATTATACCATACCCCCTGGGGCTGTCGGAGATATACATATAACCCCCGTCAACGCCATACCATCTAATGATTCCAGACAAAGAAAATTCGTATGTAGCGCATCCGGGACATGGGTTAACGGCTCGCCATGGGCATGGGGCGTCTGTGGCTGCACTCCCTCGGGGCCTACGCCGATTACTCAGACTTGCCAGTCTTATAAAGGATCAACTTTAACCAATGGCTGCTGGGATGGAAACGTAACATACACGACCCAAACCACCTGCGGGCCAAAAACCACTATAATTTCAGGGCTAGATACGAGCGACTGCAAGTGCAAGAACTGCAATGTTCCTACAACCGGCGTCTGTACTGCTCTGCCTGTGCCTGTTGGCTCTCTCACAAATCCGACCGCTCCCGGGGCAGACACCCCCTCCCTGCCCACCGTGGCAGGATGGGTTGGGACGCCCACATACACCAAAAACTGGGAGTGCAGTTCCACCACTGCCGGTTCCTTCATAAACTGGACATATACGGGACAGAGCCCCCAATGCTCATGCGGCGCCTCAATCCAGACGGAGACTAATAAATCATGCGCAATAACTGGATGTGACGCAACCGGGGTCTGGGCCGCTAATGGTCAATATCCATGCCTTCCAGGATTCGTCGGCGCCGGAAAATACGTCAACAGGGAAAGGACTTATGATTGCGTAACAGGCACATGGCCTTCCACATGGACGAATACGGACAACACTTGCCACTGTACGGCAGTAATAGATACCCAGACTGTCGCATGTCCGACAGGCTACTCAGGAAATATAGAGCAGATCAATACCTTCAATTGCAGCACAAATAACTGGGACGGTTGGGTAAACAAATTCTCCGGCAGCCCGCCAGCTTCTTGCACGCCTCTCCGTTGGAAACCTGTGGGCGCGAAAACAGGATCTGGGACAGGCCTGATCGGAGAAGAAGTCTATACCGCCTGCGGACCGGTGAATGCCACCAGTTCCTGTTCTTCGCCCACAGCAAGCGGATATGACTACTACCACTGTGAGTGCAAATAAAGACAAGGATCACTTAACATCGGAATCAGCCCCTGCAGACACGCAGGGGCTGATTCTTTTGACAGGACTTGACAATTTGCAATAAATTACATAATGTAAATTCATAATAAAAACGATCGATTCGAAAGGCTTTCCAAATGAACTCCCTTACAGCAAAGACCCTCGCAACTGTTTTCGCCTCCGCCGTCCTGCTGGGGCTTGCAGGCTGCCAATGCGATAAAAGAAACAAGAACAACAATAATGACGTCGTTCAGGAGGAAGCCCCGAACTATGCTGTCACCTGCTACAGCAAGGATGGCACAGCACTTCTTTTCAATGACACTGTCCATAAGGTGAGAACCGACGAAGGCGTCCATTATCTCTACAAGAAAAGCTCTGATAACGGCCCCACAGTCAGAATCCCCACCGAAGGTTGTTTTATAAAGAAACTCTGACCTTCAAAAACGCATAAAAAAAGGCGGGCCGCAAGACCCGCCTTTTTTGTTCCTGAAAGCGTTCAGTTCTTTTCAGTTTTTTGCCCGCGCGGCTTGCCTTCCATGTCAAAGCGCTGAATATCTGCCTTCGCGCTCAACTCATGCAGCAGCTTTTCCACCGCTTCTTGTCCCAGCTTGTTGCGGATGGCCATTTCAACTTCTTTAAAGGCGGGAATTGCACGGTCACGCTTGTCCTCGACTTTGATCACATGCCAGCCGAATTTTGTCTGGACCGGCGTCTTGGAATAGGTACCGGACTTGATTTTAAAGGCCTGCTCGCTGAACTCCGGCAGCATTTCCTCCTTCACGAAATAACCAAGGTCTCCGCCATTTTGCGCGGCAGGGCCCGAAGATCTCTGTTTCGCCAGATCCTCGAATTTCTTGCCGGCATCCAGATCCTTGATAACCTGTACAGCTTCTTCTTCGGTTGGAACCAGAATATGACGGGCGTGGACTTCCGTCTTGCCCTTGTTCTCGGCCTTGAATTTCTCGTATTCCGCCTTCACGGCCTTATCCGAAACTTTGTCCTTGATGATCTGCTCGATATACATCTGTTTTGCCATTTGCGCCTTGACTGTTTCCAGCCGCTCCTTGAAGGCCGCGCTCTCTTCGATCTTGGCTTTGACCGTTTCGCCATCAATCAGCTTTTCGGCGATCACCTGCTCCACCACCATCGGGAAAACTTTCTCTGCATCCGCTTCCTTGATCGGCAGGTTTTTCAACGCCCCCATGATGTCCTTTTTAAGAATTTTGTCGCCATTGACAATCGCCACCACAGTATCATCCGCCGCCGTGGCGGAAAAAACAGGCTGCGCCAGCATCGTTGTTGTAAACAGAACGGCCACGATCCCCAGCATTTTTACGCGCTTTGACATTCCATATTCTCCTAAATATTTTCCAAAAAAGTTCACTACCTGCTCACAATGCAGACTCAGTGCGCTTTACAGCCATATAAAGCGCTTTTATACGAGAGAGCAAGGGGTTCCTTGATTGACTTACCCCTATTCTCCTTTAAATAATAGTGGGAACAAAAAACAAGGATGGACAATATGCTCGCGGCACTGGGACGCAAAATTTTCGGCTCGCATAACGACAGAATTCTAAAAAATTATCGCAGGACCGCAGAGAAAATAAACGCTCTGGAAGCGGAAATTGAAAAACTCTCCGATGATGAACTCCGTCTGCAAACCGCCAAATTCAAACAGCAATTGTCCGAAGGCCGGAAACTGGACGATATCCTACCCGAAGCCTTCGCCACTGTCCGCGAAGCCTCCAAGCGTACGCTCAGGCTCAGGCATTTTGATGTCCAACTGATGGGCGGCAACGCCCTCCACGAAGGCTACATTCCTGAAATGCGCACGGGCGAAGGAAAAACGCTGGTCTCGACGCTGGCCGCCTATCTTAACGCGCTGGAAGGCAAAGGCGTCCATATCGTCACCGTCAACGACTATCTGGCCCAGCGCGACGCCGGATGGATGTCTCCGATTTACGCAGCGCTCGGCATGACTGTCGGCTTCATCATTTCCAACATATCCGATGAAGACCGCCGCCGCGCCTATGCCGCCGACATCACCTATGGCACGAACAACGAATTCGGCTTCGATTACCTGCGCGACAACATGAAATTCCGGCTGGAAGACATGGTGCAGCGCCCGTTCCATTACGCCATTGTTGACGAAGTCGACTCCATTCTGATCGACGAAGCCCGCACCCCGCTGATTATTTCCGGCGCCATTCAGGATTCCTCCGAACAATATCGCGTTATCAACCGTGTCATCCCGCACCTGATCGCCGAAGACTACGAGATGGATGAAAAGAGCAAAACCGTGGTTCTGACGGATCGCGGCAATGAACATGCCGAGGAAATCCTCCGCACGCTCGGCATCCTGACCACGGGCGGCCTCTACGATGCGCAGAACATTTCACTTGTGCATCATGTCAATCAGGCCCTCCGCGCCCACAAGCTGTTTAACCGCGATGTGGACTATATCGTCAAGGACAACGCCGTCGTCATCATCGACGAATTTACCGGCCGCATGATGGAAGGCCGCCGCTTTTCCGAAGGCCTGCATCAGGCGCTTGAAGCCAAAGAAGACATGCATGTGCAAAACGAAAACCAGGTTCTGGCGTCGATCACCTTCCAGAACTATTTCCGCATGTACCCGAAACTGGCCGGCATGACCGGAACGGCCCTGACGGAAAAAGACGAATTCGAGATGATCTATAACCTGCGCGTCGTCGAAATCCCGACGAACATGCCGCAGGTCCGCATCGACGAGCACGACGAAATTTACCGCACGGCGGAAGAAAAGAACGAAGCCATCATCGCGCTGATTCGCGAATGCCGCGAGCGGCAGCAGCCGGTTCTGGTCGGCACGACCTCGATCGAGAAATCGGAAAAGCTGGCCGCGCTGTTAAAAAAGGAAAAAATCCCGCATCACGTCCTCAATGCCCGTTACCACGAGCAGGAGGCCTTCATCATCGCGCAGGCCGGCAAGCCCGGTGCTGTCACCATCGCCACCAATATGGCGGGACGCGGCACGGACATCAAGCTGGGCGGCAATTTTGAAATGCGCATCGAGGCGGAGATTCCCGCCGATGCCGATGATAAAACCCGCGCCGACCTGACCGAAAAAATCCGCGCCGAAGTCACCGCCGCCTATGAAATCGTAAAACAGGCCGGTGGCCTTTACGTGATCGGATCGGAAAGGCATGAATCCCGCCGCATCGACAACCAGTTGCGGGGACGCTCCGGACGTCAGGGCGATCCGGGCGCTTCAAAATTCTATATCTCGCTCGAAGACGACCTGATGCGCATCTTCGGCTCCGACAAAATGGATATGTTCCTCCAGAAAATGGGCCTGCAGCGCGGACAGCCGATCATTCACCCGTGGATCAATACCGCCATCGAACGCGCCCAGAAAAAAGTGGAAGCGCAGCATTTCGAAATCCGCAAGAGCCTGCTGAAATTCGACAACGTCATGAACGACCAGCGCCG
>CAYWIT010000017.1:0-53804 GCA_964458415.1 uncultured Rhodospirillaceae bacterium | reverse complement strand
GGCATCAACGAAGACCAGAACCTGGGCATCGCCATCACCCGCCGTGCGCTGGAATACCCCTTGCTGAAAAATTTGTAATCGATGGCCCAACCCGCCGAAACCATCAGCTGCGCCAGATCTTCACCATCGACCCGGCACAAGGCCACGATTCGCGTTTCCTTTTTGGCACGGGACTTGATTTCACAGGCCAGTGTTGCCGGATCGATCAAAGACCGCAGATATGATCGGGCCGTGGCGCCGCATTGGTAATCCTCCGGTCGGCGGCAAGACTGATCTTTCTCCGGGGCATCGATTCCCCAAAGCCTGTAGGTCTTCCCGTTCCAAGAGAAGGTATCGCCATCGATCACATAGAGCTGATCGGCGCGCGCCATCCCCGATGGCAAGGCCGTCAGAAGTGTAAAAAGGGTGTAAAAAAAGATCAGCCTGATATGCTTATGCGTCATATTTTTCACCTTCCCGCTTGAGCAATCCGAAGACAGACCCATGCAGATTAAGCTTACCTTCTTTGGCCTTTTTCGTCATAGCCCGCAAGTAGCCGCCCGGATTTTTGATAGAATCCGGCGCATCCTGCATTTTGCGATCGATGATCATGACAGACAGGGCAGCACCATCACGGTTCATCACCATGCAGGCCTCGAGCCACGCCGATCGGCTAATGCCCAAAACAGGCAGCAGGTCATGGGCGGCCTCGACAATATCCGGCCATCCCAAGGGACGCCCCGTCATCGGGAAACGATCTTTGAAGCGCTCAGAGCAAGCCGCAAGAACCTGTTTCCAGCTGATCCGGGATTTTTCAGCTGCAAGAGCCGCTATCCACTCTTCCCTGTAAACCTCTCCACCGGCGCTATGTTTGGATTTTGCTACGGAAGAAGCCGCTACGCTTCCCTCGGAAGCATTTCTGTCCATAGGACTACTACTTGTATTTTCTTTAGAAAATTGGGGTTTATTTGTAGAGTATATGTGGGCGACGTTTTCCGCGTCCGTGGGCGACTCTTTCTCAGTTAATTCACTATTTAATCCACAGTTTGCGGTCGCCGGCGTGTGGGCCTCGATCGCGGTGGACAGGGTATTATAAACCTCCAGATGGGCTTTCAGCAGATCCCGCAGGAAAGCCAGATCCTTGCCGACACGAATATGACCGTCGATCCCTTGATAGGCATGATCGGCTTCGGCCGCGGCACGCTCCAGGCCGGGGCATTCTGATGCCTCGGCGATCAAAGATCTAATACGGCTGCGATACCAAGAAATCTGACGCTTGGTTTCAAACCAGGCAGCGTCTTCCAGCTCAACTTCTTTCTTTTTCATCTCCAGCTTTTCGCGCAAAGCGGCGAGGGGCGCCAGATCGACGCCGCTGGCATAAAGCAGCTCGCCGGTTTCTGAACGAACGCCAAAGCGCTTATTGTTGCCGGCTGTGTCCCAAGTCAGGGCGCCTAGATCGAAAAGGGCGGTTTCCAGACGTTGAATCTGGCGCTCAGAAACATCGAAATGACGCGCCGTCTTAGCCTGGGATTGATACACGATCGGACGGCCACCTTCTTGCCAGTCGCTCTCGCGTGTAAAACGGACATAGTATTCCAGCAGGGATATCATCGCAGGCGTAAACCCGACGCGCCGGCCAATATCTTTGACTAGGTGCAGCAGATTAAGATGCGTAACCCCTTCCGGCAGACCGTCAAAATCCTCGGAAATTTGGGCTAACCCCCGAAATTTGGGTGAGCTTACCCGCCCGCCTTTCGGCGGTTCATTAAAATTGAGATTTTCCATGCTGTTATCGCGTTCCTGGCCCCCAAAATCAGGCAACAAAAAATCTATCACGAAAAATCACTTTTTCGCTTGTCACCCGATTCGGTTTGCGGTAGATTCGTTCTTGAGAGATAACGAATTCCGCTTTTTAAAAGCAGCCGCGGCGCCAACCGCGGTTTTTGCTTTTTTAGGGTCTAGGGTTGCGCCTCCTTTCTTGGTTAGAGTTGATTCGGGTAAATATGCCCGAAATGGGCTTAGACCCCGACAATCTCCATTCATGAACAGAACAGAAATTGCCAGATAGACAGACACTCCCCTATACAGATGGAGTGTCTGAAAAAACGGTAACACATCATTAACTTATTCACAATCCGACACTGCACAAACTGTATTATGCACAGCTATTTGGCATGATTCACCGAGTCGCAGGCTTTCGTTATCCACAGAATCGGGTTTGCGGCCAGCAAGTTAAGCGGGCTATAGATTTTGCAAGAGAAAAAACCGAGAGAATCAGTAAGGGTTGCGAATCGGTTTCAGACGATTTAAAAGTGTCTGAGTGTCTGGATGATCATACAGGGTCGAACACTTGCTCAACAAAACAGTTTTCATACAATTCCAGAGCTGTCTATTAGACAATCCTTGAAAAAAATCCTGCCCCCTGCAATACTGTATCTCTAATTGTTCGATTATACAGAGAGATACAATGCAGGTTTCAATCTCTACGGCAGCCAAAATGGTGGGGGTCACCCGTTCCACCCTTTATGAACACATAAGGGAAAAGCCTATTTCCCTAATTGATGCCGACACGAAGCGGCCCAAAATTGACGTATCCGAACTGATACGCGTGTACGGGCCTGATAACGTCACACCACTGGAAAAGCTCAATGGTAACGCCAAACCTGCCAATGAAAGCGCGCCGCCGGCTTTGGTGACTGAAAATGCCGTCTTGAAAGAAAAACTCCAGATGCTCGAGGCAGAGCGCGATCGGGAACGGCGCCAGCTGACGGAACAAATCGACAATCTGCAGGAATCGCTCAAGAAAGAGCAGGAGGCCGTTTCCAAGGTTACCGCCATGCTTTCCGATCAGCGCAGTGAAGCTGAGAAACGGGCCGGCCAGGACACGACACAGGCCAAAAAACTGGCAGATCTGGAACAGCAGGTGAAAGACCTGGCCGAACAGCAAAAGCCCAAGAAAAAGGGCTGGTGGTTTTTCGGGGGGTAGCGAAGGACAATATGAGCGGAATAGATGAGCATTTTAAAACCTGTATAAAACAGGCCATCAGCACCTTGCTGGATAACGGCAATTGCGATCCGGCAATCGTTCGTGATTTTATTCGGCGGGAAACTGAAAAACAGCTCGATGCGCTCTGCGGCAAAGCCCAAGGGAATGATGGAAGATTTACCCGCTATCTAAAACAGCAGACAGAAAGCAGTCTATGGAACAGCAAGGGTGATGAAGAACATGACGGCAGCTATTATCAAATCGGCGCTGCCAGTTGTTTCTTCCCGGTCGCGGCCAGGGAACTGGTCAAGGATGGAATAGAGGCCTCCCATATCGCACTCTTTTGCGTACAAGGCGCAATGGAAGCGCTACAATGTGATGGCACATCTTTAGAAGACGCAGAAAACAGGCTTATGCAGATTGTTTTAAAAAATCGGCTCACGGAAGAGCTGCAGGACATGAAAAGTCAGACAACACGGCGGCTGGCTTAATAGTCCAAAAGAGCCGTTATTTTGCTGACGTAACCAATGGTTTCGGGGTAGGGAGGGATGCCGTCATATTTTTCAACGGCCCCTTCGCCGGCGTTATAGGCCGCGACCGCCAGGATCAAATCGCCCTTATATTTATCCAGCAGATATTTTAGATGCCTTGTGCCGACATTAATGTTTTGTTCGGGATCGAATAAATCTATTTCCCCGTATTGTTTCGCCGTCGCCGGCATCAGCTGCATCAAACCTTTTGCACCCTTCGGAGATACAGCATCGATCTTGTAAAATGATTCTGTTTCGATGATGGCATGGATGATCCTGGTATCAACGCCATACTCCAAGGCGGCCGCCTGTACAAACCGATTAAAATTATCCTTAGGTTTCCTATAGGCCACCGATTTGAAAACCATAGGTTTCTTTTGTTGTCGTCGGGCATCTGCAAGATAGTCCCTTGCCTCGAAGGTTGTTACACTTCCATCGCTGTTGAACTCGATAATTGTTGCGTTCGCAGCGATCGGGATGTGAAGGACAACGCATAATATACAGAGAATAATGCTTCTCATGCTTCCTTTCGATCCGAAGATTTTCTGATTGATGTCAGAACAAAAAACAATTTGCAACAAAAAGGAGCGCCAGGATGAAAAAGCTATTATCGTTTGTCGCTATAGCAATTTTATTTTCAATTACCGCTCCACCAAAAGCATACGCAGCTTCGGAGGCAGAATGTGCGATCTGGATCTGTCTGCCCGGTGGCTTCCCTACAGGCTGCTCTGCAGCTCACAGCGCATTCAAACATAGAATTAAAAAAGGACGACCGCCATTGCCGGATCTATCGTCCTGCACGACGGGGCCGAACGGTCAGACTTCTAACGGCCGTTATCAATTAGGCTACGAATATTTTGAACCCTGTAGAGAAGGATATGTCCTCGAGCAGAGTGGAAACGGCTTTTATATGACGAGCGGCCGCTGTGTTCTGAAACAGTGCAATACCCGGTATGGATGGAATAACAGCTGCACTACGAAAGACAGCTATGCAGCGATCCGCCGCCCTAGCCCTACCTATGTGAAAATGTGGGTTGACGGGCAATATCTCGGACAATTCTTTTATTAAGAATTATGGCCTTTCTGCGCGTTAAATCCTCGAATTCTCCGAAAAATACAGCTATTATTCACTCGCTCTGCCAGTAAAGCGGTGGGGCCGGGCTGTGATTGGCCCACTAAAGACGTCTGACAAAACGAAATTTGTCGCTTCCTGGCTTACGGCCGGGGGGCGGCAGCGTATGTCCAGAGCCTCGGCTTAAAGGCTGTCGCGGCTGTTCTTTAGCGGTCAATCAACCTCCGGCCACCACGCTTGAAAACAGGCGTGGTGGTCTTACTTTAGGAGGATTCATGGACGACAGCGATATAAAAGAACCAGGGCTTGCAGAGCTGGCAGGCCTGATGGAAGCTGATGATGCACAAACTAGCGCCAAAGGGCATCACACAGACCCCGCAGATATAGCGAGGCGGCCTTGGTGCCAATATAGCAATAGAACGATTCACTAGAGTGCCTGTCATGAACAAAGCACAACTGAAAAAAATTGATAAGCATGTCGGACAGCAACTCCGGGCCGCGCGGATAGCTCGCGGTTACACTCAAGAAGCGCTAGCAGCGGGCCTCAAGATAACATTCCAGCAACTTCAAAAATACGAATCTGGAAAGGATAGAATGTCTGCATCCCGCATGTACCAGGTCGCAATCTTTTTGAAAATGCCTCCCACGTTCTTTTTTGCCGGCCTGCCAACGATAAAAACAAAACCATTACCGCTTTTAGAAAAGAATCATATAAAGCTTCTGCGCTATTACGATGATCTATCAGAAAAAGACCGCAAGGATGTTATAAAATTTATGAAAATCGTGACCAAGAACGCCGCGATTAAGTAGTTGATATATAATAATAATTATATCTTATTTTTCATAATTAATATTATCACTCCGCCAGACCCCGAACTAGAACGCTACTCTTCTGTAAACTGTTGAAGGAGTTTTGGCACTTCATGGCGCCTACCTGCCCATGGGGCCAATAAAAATAATTTTACATTGCTTTAATAATCCATTTTATCGGATAAGCAACAGCAGTGACCGTTATAAGTCCACATAGCCACAACGTCACAAACCAAGCCCATTGCTTTGCTTTTGGGTGTCTGCTAAGCCAGTTTTGTACCGGTTTAATACATGTGTTCATGGCTCGTTTTTCCTCGGAATATATAATAGCAATAGCCCGTATAACCAAGAATGAGAGGTAAAAGCGGCACCACACCAACGAACATCAGAGAAAGTACTGGACCGGAAGCTGCGGCCTCCCATACATTATATTGGAATGGGATAATCCATGGAAAAAGGCTCAAAGCTATCCCAGCATAACCCATCAGGAAGATCCCGATACTTGCCAGAAATGGACGGTATTCTACCTTTGGATTCTTCAAATCGCGCCATAAAATCAAGAACAGCGCTGCCGTAATAAATGGTATAGGCGCAAGCATAAAAATATTCGGCGCACTAAACCAAAATGTTTTTATGTCTTCATTCATAAACGGCATACATATGCTAACAATAGCCATGAAAACTCCGACTAATCCCAGGACGTAAGATGCTACGCGGCGTGCCCATTCCTGGGTAACATCTTCAGCTTTCATGACAAGCCATGTAGATCCTAACAGAGCGTATCCACACACGACAGCGAAGCCTGTCATTATGCTGAATCCTGTTGCCCAATCGAAGGGGCCGCCTGAAAAATCACGCCCATCAACTTCAATGCCCTGAACAAATGCACCGAGTATAACACCTTGACAAAAGGCAGCGCTCAAAGAGCCAAAATGAAAAACCTTGTCCCAGATATGCCGTGATTCCTCACTGGCTTTAAAACGAAATTCGAAGGCAACACCGCGCAGGATAAGCCCCAAGAGCATCATGATGATAGGCATATAAAAAGCAGGAAAAAGAATAGAATACGCCAAAGGGAATACAGCGAACAGACCTGCCCCGCCTAATACCAGCCATGTTTCATTTCCATCCCAGAACGGAGCAATAGAATTCATCATGCGATCGCGGCATTTATCGGATGGGGCGAAAGGAAAAAGAATGCCAATGCCCAAATCAAATCCGTCCAACAAAACATAAAGAAAGACGGCGGTGGCGATCAAAAATCCCCAAATTAAAGGCAAATCGATAATATCGGAAAAATCAAACATTGCCTTCTCCTTTCACGGTTACGGCTTCGACCACCGAGGCTTCAATACCGTGTTTGTAATATTGCTCTTTCTCCTCTGCTACAGGAATGCCCTTGCCAATAAGTTTCAAGATGTAATAGCTACCCGCTCCAAAGACGAAAATGTACATGACTACAAAAGCCAGCAACGACCACGCTACCTGTGGACCCAGAATGGCTGGTGAGACAGATTCAGCCGTGCGGATTATACCGTAAGCCGTCCAGGGCTGACGGCCTATTTCTGTTACGAACCAACCCGCGAGCAGTGCAACAAAGCCGGAAGGCATCATTAACATCCATAAGCCGTGCAGCCAGCGGCTATCGAACAATCTGTTACGGAAGTATTGCAGGGCGCTGACAGCGCCCACCAGTATCATCAAGACACCAAGACCAACCATGACGCGGAATGACCAGAACACCCATGCTACGGGTGGGCGGTCTTCGGGCGGAAAGGATTTAAGGTTGGGGATTTCGCCATGAACGCTGCCGGTCAGAACCCAGCTGGCGCCGCCTGGTATGGTGATGCCATATTTTGTTTCTTCGGCTTTCTGATCTGGCCAGCCAAATAAATATAGCGGAGCATTGGTCGTATGATCCCAGTTGCCCTCCATTGCTGCAACCTTGACAGGCTGATAATGCATGGTGTTTTCGCCATGCATATGACCTACTAAAAGCTGCGTTGGAGCGACCAGTGCCGCCATGATCGTTGCCATACCGAGCATAATGCGCGCCTGCGGGATATGTCGCTTATTCCATAGGTAGAAAGCACCGACACCGCCAACAACAAACGCCGTTGTGAGATAGGCCGCAATGGTCATATGTGCAAAACGGTAGGGAAAAGAAGGGTTAAAGACGATTTCCAGCCAATTTGCAGGCATCAGGCGGCCATCAGCTGCTATTTCATAGCCTTGCGGCGTTTGCATCCAGCTATTCGCCGATAAAATCCAGAAAGCGGAAATCAGTGTGCCAATAGCGACAATACAGGTGGAAACAAAATGCATCCTGGGACTAACACGCCCCCAGCCAAATAACATGATACCCAGAAAAGACGCTTCCAGAAAAAAAGCTGTCAGAACTTCAAACCCTAAAAGCGGCCCAAGAACATTGGCGGTTCTGTCAGAGAAAAGAGACCAGTTGGTGCCAAATTGGTAAGACATAACCACACCGGACACCACGCCCATTCCAAAAGCAACCGCGAAAATCTTGACCCAGAATTTATAAATATCACGGTAAACATTCCTGCCTGTAGCCAGCCAGCGCCATTCCACGATGGCAAGATAGCTGGCCAATCCAATCGTAAATGCCGGAAACACGATGTGAAAACTAATTGTAAACGCAAACTGAATACGGGCGAGCAGTATAGGGTCGAGTTCCATAATTTATCTCCGGTTAAATGCTGCTCTTAAGCATCCATCCCGCTTTGCGGTGTGTTGTAAGCCGTTCTATCATAAATCCTGCGACAACCTCATCGCCCGCTTTTTGGGCCGCTTCAAGAGCGGTCTGTAGCGTTCTTTGAATTGTCGCCTGATCTTCCATCAACTCTTTTACCATCTGATCTGCTGTAGCGTTCTCATCGCCGGGCTTAATCGATGTGTTCTTTGTGTAGGCATCAAAAGTACCAGGAGCTTTCTCACCCAACCCGCGAATAAGTTCAGCCACCGTATCGATGGCATCCGTCAAGTCTTTATATTGCTCTTCAAACAGCAAATGAAGCCCCCTAAAATTTGGTCCTTCGACATTCCAATGATAATTCTGGGTTTTCAAGTAAAGGGCATAATTGTCGGACAGCACTTTTTTGAGAGCCTCCACAACAGGCTTATTAGTCATTATAATCTCCTTTTCCTATATTGCATTCCATGGATTTTCTTTCAGCTTTCGGGTTGCGTGAATTGATCGAAAGACCGCAGCGCATCGGCGGCATACATGAGGGACGGCCCGCCACCCATGTAAATTGCCATGCCGAGAACTTCGGCCACTTCTTCACGGGTAGCGCCCAGGCGCGCCAATGCCTTGGTGTGATAACCAAGGCAGCCATCACAATGAGCAGCGACACCAAGGGCCAAGGCAATCATTTCCTTGGTCTTTTCATCCAGCGCCTTTGTCGCGGTTGCCGCCTTCGCCATGTTCGTGAAGCCCGTCATGGTATCGGGGATCAGCTTATGCAATTCCTTGCTGTAAGCTCCAATATCGCCGATAATGGATTTATACTCTTTGCTCATGACTTACCTTTCTTTTGGCCTTTCTTGTGGTTTGTTTCATTTTTACCCGCAGCTTGCACCTTGAGTGCCTCCGGATTGATCGCCCTTGGCGACAGGAGGGAGGCTATCGCTCAAATACGGCTTTGCCATCCATTCCCTGCCTTTCAACATGGCTTGCCAATAAATCGGCGGAAGAATCATTTCTTTCAGTATCCATGATAACCGGCTTGGCCTTGTCCCATCAATCAGCAAGGGCGGGAAGCTCGGCAGCAGTTTGCCGCCGTAACCGAATTCCGCCAGAACGATTTTCCCTTTTTCGACCGTCAGCGGACATGAGCCATAACCGTCATACAAAGCGCGCTTCTCACCGTAACCCATATCACTAAGCAAATTGACAGCAACCACAGGAGCCTGCTTTCTTGCCGCCGCTGCTGTTTTAGCATTCGGCGCATTCGCCGCATCCCCCAAAGCATAAACATTTTCATAGGATTTATGGCGTAATGTGGACTGATCTACATCAACCCAGCCTTGGGAATCGGCCAGCGGACTTACCCGGATAAAATCGGGAGCCGATTGTGGCGGGGAAACGTGCAGCATATCAAATTGGCGTTCGATAATTTCCGGATCTTTCCCTTCAATCGCACGAGAAAACCATGCCGTTTTGCCTGGGCCGTCAACTTTTATCAGGTTGTGGCCGAAATTAAGCGCTGCATGGTATTTTTCAACGTATTCCATCAAGGCAGGAACATATTCTTTTACGCCGAATAGCACAGCACCCGCATTATAGAATTCAACATCTATATCCTTGAGCGTCCCTGTACGATACCAATGGTCGCACGACATATACATTGCCTTTTGCGGCGCGCCCGCGCATTTAATTGGCATGGGCGGCTGCGTGAAAATAGCCCGTCCGGATTTCAGGTTGCTCACCAGATCCCATGTATAGGGGGCCAGATCAAAACGATAATTCGATGTCACGCCGTTTTTTCCCAGAGTTTCCGGCAGCCCTTCTATTTTCTGCCAGTCAACCTTTAACCCTGGACACACAACCAGATATTTATAATGTACAACGCGGCATCCTGACAGGATAATAGCGTTGTTTTTTGGCTCAAATGCAGCAACCGCTGCCTTAATCCATTCAACGCCTTTCGGAATAAGAGAAGCCATTGTCCTGACGGTTTTCTGTGCAGAAAAAACCCCAGCGCCCACCATTGTCCATCCCGGCTGGTAATAATGAATGTCCGCCGGGTCGATAATGACAATATCCAAATCACGCTTTCGGCGCAAAAGACTGGCGGCAACTGCAATTCCAGCAGCGCCGGCGCCAACGATGACAATATCATGGGTAATATCGGCGGTATTGGTGGGCGTCTTACCTGCGTTGGCAATACGGCGGACAACCCCGGCCATGTCATAGCCCGCGGCTTTTGCTATGGACAGAATTTCCGAAAGATCCCGGGTTTCGCTTTGCATGAGCGACCACAGCGTAATAGAGCGCGTACCGCTGCGACAATAAGCCAAGACAGGTGCAGGCAATGCCGGAAGCGTGTTTTTGAAATCTTCTACATCCCTGTCTTCCACCTTGCCGCTAATGACAGGCATGTAGCGTATATCCAGGCCATATTTATGCGCCTCAGCCTCCATTTCCTTGAAAGTGGGCTGATCTACGTCTTCCCCATCGGGACGGTTGCAAATAATGGACTGGTAACCGAGCTTCGCAACTTCTTGAATGTCCTCAAGGTGCAATTGCGGAGCAACGGAGAAGAATTTTGTAACTTGTCTTATATCCATTCCGTTCACCCATTCTGCTTATAAAAGCTCTTTGAAAAAGATAATGCCCGCGACAACTAGCGTGAAATAGGCAAAAACCTGCTGTAATTTCTTGCCATCCAGCCTGTGTGCAAACAGCGTTGCCGCAAACATGCCCGCAAAAGTCGCCATAAAGAAAAACGCGAGAAGCGGTATTTGAAATTCAATACCAGCTTGAATATCGCCAATAAAACCGATCAGGGATTTCAATGCTATAATCAATAGTGAGGCGCCGACGGCCTTTTTCATCGGCATACCCATGAGCAAAACCAGCGCGGGGATAATCAGGAATCCTCCGCCAGCCCCCAGAATGCCGGTGGCCACACCGACAACCGCGCCCTCAACAATGACCAGGCCAATATGATGAGTTCCGCTTGCCGCAGGAGTCAGCTTGCGGGAATTCCTTAACATCATAGCCGCCGACAGAACCATAAGGACAGCAAACAGCACCATGATCGCAAAATCTTTACCGACAACCACGGGAGCCTGAAAAACCGGATCGGGAATAGCGGGCATCAAAAACGCTCGCGTCAGGTAAACGGCCACGATGGAAGGAATGGCGAAAGTGACGGCAGCGCGAACATCAATAAGCCCTTGCCTGTAGTAACGATAGGCTCCGAATGCCGCTGCCGACCCGACAATCAGCAAAGAATAGCCGGTGGCCGTAACCGGCGTAACACCCATAAGATAAACCAGTATGGGGACGGTCAGGATTGACCCGCCGCCCCCTATACTGCCTAGGGTTAGCCCCATGAAAAAGGCTGCAATATACCCAAGGATTTCCATCATCCGCATGTCCCCGTTGCTGCTACAGGGGCGGAACATGCACCCGCAGGCACAGGCTTTGCGCCACACGCGGTTGCGCCGGTAACGAAGGAATTGGCGAAACTGTCGTCAATCAGGACGACATCATACCCACGCTCTTTCAAATAAGTAACCGCAACAGAGGCACGCTGGCCGGAGCCGCAATGAACATAGAGCTTCCTGCCCTTCGGCAGATCATTGAGAAACTCCGGCAGCCTTGTATAGGGCGCGAAAATCGCCCCTTCAATATGACCGGCCTCATATTCCGTTCCACTACGCACATCAACGACCGTCAAAGCGCCTGCCTGAACCTCATCGTTGATAGCGGCAAAGCTTGTTACAGCTATGCCTTCGGCTTGTGCATGTTTCTCCAGATAAACCGCCAGTGTTTTCGGCGTTATATAACCGATAACATGGTCGTATCCGAGATTGATAAGGCGTTTATACGCTTCCGCACTGCGCCGCTCATCAACGATCAGGACAATCGGGCGGTTTTCATCTTCAATCATCGACCCCACGGCAGTACTCATGGAAATGAACGGGGCATAAAATGTACCTCGAACATGAGCCGCCATAACCTGAGAACGCTCATCCCGTGTGTCAATGATAAGCAGGCCTTCGACCTGCCCGGCCAGCTTTTTCATTTCAAGCGCGGACAATGCCTTGAATTCCTTTTGGTTAGAGAGAAGCGGCGCTCCTTTGTTATTGAGGCGCTTCATGCGGGCAAAATACAGAGGCGGCTCTTTTTGCGCGCCTGTGATATAGTCCATAAACGCTTGCTCATCGTTGTATTGCAACGCCGGGCTTGTTTTCTTTTCGTATCCCCAGGTGCTGTAAGGAATACTGCCCAGGGACTTGCCGCAGGCCGACCCTGCGCCATGCCCCGGCCAGATCATCAGGCTATCCGGCTGGTTCCTGAATTTCTGCACGGTCTTGAAAAGAGCCTCCGCACCCTTTTTCATCGTACCTTCCATCTTTGCGGCACGTTCGAGTAAATCCGGACGCCCCAGATCACCGGCAAAAACAAAATCTCCCGTCACCACGCCCAGCGGCAGAGGCGCGCTGCCTTCCGAAACCGTGAAAACAATATGATCGGGCGTATGGCCAGGTGTTGAAAGAACTTCAAGCGTAATCTCACCGAATTTTATCTTGCTGCCGTCCTTGACAAACTCAACATTGTCGCTGGCTGTAACCCAGCCATAATCCCAGCCTTCAGACTTTCCATGTTCGGACAGATAAGCCTTAACCCCCGTACGGTTCAGAAATTCACGAATACCGGACAGAAAATCCGCGTGAATATGCGTTTCCGTCACCGCAACGATTTTTAGATTCTTGGATTCTGCAAGCGCAATGTACTGATCGATTGACCTTTGCGGGTCAATCACCACCGCTTCGCGCGTTTTGTCGCAACCGATAATGTAAGCGTATTGCGCCACGCCTTCGTCATAGACTTGAATGAATTCCATCGTTTTTCTCCTTTTCGATTTAGCGGTTCCAAGGCATTACAGCGAGCAACCGGGCAAGACCGCACCATCCCGTCAGCCCCGCATTCGTCAGTCCGGCACCCATGATGAGGGGAATAAGAAGGAATGCCGGACTGACGAAATAGGAAAGAATCGTACCTGCCAGTACGAAAACGCCGATTACTAATTGTACCTGGCGCATCAGAGGCAGGGTTACATAGGGTTTATGCCCCCCAACTGTGAATCCGGCTTTTTTCCACGCCTCTATACCGCCATCCAAACTGGCGACATTACCGGGCAGCGTCTCGAACTGACTGCACGCCTCACGCGAACGTCTGCCGCTCTGACACTGAAAAACCAGCGTCTTGCCTGCAAAGGCGTCCAATCCCTGCACATTCACACTGGCCAAGGGAATGTTGAGCGCCTTTGGGATATTTTCCTCTTTATATTCAGATGGCTCCCTGACATCGACCAAAACGGCCTGATCTTGCGCCAATAACTCTTTGAGTCTCTGCGGAGAAATTAAATCTACGGGCATAACGACCACTTCCTTTTTTCGTTATTTCATGATATTATACCATTATCATATCATTTTTTTATAAAATGTAAAGGGGGCATATGCTCATGATGGAAAAAATGCAAAAAAGGGCGGAAGAAGTTTCCGAATTCATGAAATGCTTTGGCAGCCCTCACCGGCTCATGATCTTGTGCCAGCTCGTTGAAGGGGAAAAAAGCGTTACGCAGCTGATTGATGCCACGGGTCTTGCCCAGACTTCCATGTCCCAGCATCTGGGAAAACTCAAAAACGAGGGACTGATTGACTATCGCCGCGATCACCGGACGCTGTATTACAGTATTTGCAATCCGCATGTCATGGAAATCATGAACACCCTGCATGATATCTACTGCAAAGATTTTTCTAACAGCCGCAATAAAAAACCCGCAAAGCGTTGAAAGCCGCGCTTGGCATGAAACGGCTTTCAACGTCATTTAAGGCGTTTATGCTCGCAAAAAAATCAGGCGACCTTCTTTTTACAGAAATACCAATCGGTGTATTCATATCCCTCGCCCTTCCGTTTCTCCGCGTCTGCCTGCGTATGCGGCGGAGGAACGATGCAACATTCGCCGGGCTGCCAGTTTTCAGGAGTAGCAACTTTATGAGCATCAGAAGTTTGCAATGCCTGAACAAGGCGAAACACTTCATCAACGCTGCGACCATTCGACATCGGATAATACAGCATGGCACGAACCATACCTTGCGGATCGATCACAAAAACAGCACGAACAGCTGCAGTATCACTGGCTCCCTGATGAATCATGCCGTAATCCTTGGCAACCTGCATGGACAGGTCGGCAATAATCGGAAAGTCAATATCAACGCCAAAATTATCCTTGATACTGCGGACCCATGCGATATGAGAATGGATGCTGTCGATAGACAGCCCCAGAAGATTGCAACCTATTTTGGCAAAATCATCTTGCCTGTTAGCAAACCCCATAAATTCTGTTGTACAAACGGGTGTAAAATCAGACGGATGGGAAAAGAGAACAAGCCATTCCCCTTTGTAATCAGCCAGAGTTTTTTCTCCGAACGTAGTCTTCGCCTTAAAATCCGGGGCTGGCTCATTGATACGTGGCATACTCGGGCGCATGTTGGAAGCATCAGTCATATACATATCCTCTCGATAATTGTTTTACGGACACTTACTCTTTCAAGTTCCAAGCCTAAAAAAAATTATAAATTTTCTATGTCTTGCTATAGACAAGAACTATATCTTTAAAAAGATCTTCAAGGTTATGTAATGAACTGTCGCGATATAGAATATATTTTGTCTGCCGCAGAAACAGGCAGCTTTGCAGCAGCGGCGGCTTTATGCCATGTCAGCCAACCATCATTAAGCATACAAATCAAAAAGGTGGAGGATCAACTTGGGCATATCATCTTTATGCGCGGACAAAAGGGTGTGCAACTTACATCTTTTGGTGAAGAGCTTGTTAAATATCTGCAAACTATCCAGCATAACTTGCAATCGATAAATACATTGGCAAAAAATTATCAAGGTCAAAAGCAACCACCCATACGACTGGGTGCCATTGCAACGACAGCCCCATACTTGTTTCCCTATTTGCTGGATAGTCGCGATTTTATACTAACAGAATCAACGACCGAGGCTCTTATAAAAGATTTGCTGAATGAGGCAATTGATGCAGCGATTCTGGCGCTGCCTGTGAGAATCTATGGTCTTGATATTCTTCATTTGTATGACGAGCCTTTCTTATTGGCAATGTCAAAAGCCGGCCATTGTGCAGATAATATCAATCTAGAAAATTTGCGGATTGGAGATGAGTGCCGCTTCCTACTTTTAAGTGAGGAGCATTGTATGGCCAATCAAACTTTTGATATATGCAAGTTAGATACGCATAAAAAAGATAGAGTTTTTAAATACACTAGCCTTGAAACAATCCGCAAAATGTTGGTAAAAAGCGACGGTGACGTTACCCTGATGCCGGCCTTAGCCCGTCGCGAAAACGACGGTTTGTCTTATTATACACTTGGATCGCAATATTTTCGTTCCATTGGACTCGTATTTAGATCAGATTTTTCTTCCCGCGATAGTATCGATAAATTAGCAATTCAACTGAAAACGCTGGCGGCGCAGGAACTAGAGTCATTAGATTTATCAACATAAAAAATGTGTTGATAAACTATGCTTGATTAACCACCTATCTAATCAATCAGATCATCTAGAAAATTCGAACAGCTTTCCGTAAAGGAGACCCCGCGCTTTTATAGAAGAAACGAAGCATTAGGGGAGATTTTCTCCCCCCTGATACTTAATCGTCTTTAAAATTTGTAGCTGGTGGTTAAAAACACAGCAGGTACAAAATCATCCTTCACGACAGGGCTGTCGGCAGCATCGCCCAGCAGCCTGTCACCCCGGAAGGTGAGGTTTGCGTTCCATCTGTCCGTCAGCAGGTAAGTTGCGCCGACCGAGAAGCCAACGGATTTAATACCTGATTCCGTATCATGTTGACTGTAGCCGGATGCTGCCGACTGTCCGGCACTCACGCCGAAACGATTGCTCATATGATCTTCGTCAGCCCACATGGTGCCAATCGAACCCGACATGATGATTTTTTGGGTAAGAGGGTAACGGGAACCGGGCGGCCCTGAAACCAGCAAAAGCGGCAAGGCGGGAACGGCCCGTTCCGAGCCTCCCAGACCGCGCAGAAATCCAAAAAATAAAAGGTAACGATCAATGCGGGGCGGCTGAAACAGGACGGCGAGCCTCGCTGTCCCGGCTGCCCCTATCTTTCTGCCAGCCATCCAACCTGTCCGCCGTAGATTTAGCGAAGGCTGGTGCGCCGCTGGTGCAACCCTTATCTTATTTATTCTGACTAACGGGCTTCCACCCTATATGCTCGAAATAGTGCGGGTAAACTTTTAGAACCTCAAAAACTTGGAGCATTCCTTCTGTTGAGTCAGGATTCTTTTTCAAGGAATCCGACGCGCGCATCAGTTGTTCAAGCAATATATGCAGATTTGCATCCGCATCAGGCTCAAGACGGCAATGTTCGAACATAAAGGCTAACGCATTATCTATGCTGGATGCCAAGGTTGCCGACGCCTCTTTACTGGGTGCGCCATTAATCGATGCCTTATAGGCAAGAATAGCGGCATCGCGGATGCGCTCCATCCCTTGGCGCAACGAAGAATCGGTAGCCCATAATTTCCCATGATCAAGCTGAGGAGCTATTGCGCCTTGCTTTTTTTCTTCCTGATGATGGGTATGCTGAGCTTCAGCCCATACCGGAGGGATATAGAAAGCGAACGTTGCTACAATAGCCAGTATGTTAATGGATAAGCGACTCATTGGATTCTCCTGTTTTATTCAATGTTTCTTCCCTCACCGACCTCTTCATGCGTAATGCCATCACGAATATGATAGATGCGTTTGAAGGTGGGAATGATTTTCTCATCGTGTGTAACAACGATGATTGCAGTTTCAAATTCTTGCGCCATGTTATTGAGAATACGAATGACGGCCATGGCACGCGTGGAGTCAAGCGGAGCAGTTGGTTCATCCGCTAAGATGATAGGTGGACGGTTTACTAACCCACGCGCAATCGCCACACGCTGTTGTTCTCCACCCGAAAGTTGAGATGGCATAGCGTTCGCTCTATGCTGAACATCCAAAGCAGCAAGCAAATCTTTCGCTCTTTTCCGCGCTTCTTCGTTGGGAACGCCCGCCAGCATCGGCAAGAGAGCGACGTTATCGGTCACATCCAGAAAAGGTATAAGATACGGAGCCTGAAACACAAATCCGATTTTATCACGACGCAACGCCCGCAGATCCCTGACTCTCCACCCGTTGTCAAAGATAACTTCATTACCTAAAGCCATGAGTCCTTCTGTTGGATCAATAACAGCACCGAGACATTTAAGGAGTGTCGTTTTTCCAGAGCCGGAAGGGCCTATCAACCCTACAACTTCCCCGGCATCAACCTGCATGTTCACGTTTTTTAAAGCATAAACAGCTGTGTCGCCTTCGCCATATCGTTTTTTTAGCCCCTCAATACGAATTCCTTTGCCAGACATTTTATCCCCCGATGGCTTCTGCCGGATCTACTTTTATCGCAATCCGAATAGCGACAATGCTGGCGAGAGTACAAATCAACATCACAATGAAAAATCCTGCGATGGAATCTTGCGGGATCAGAAGAACATATTTAGGAAATGCAGGGGCGGCAAACGTTGCCGAGATTTTGCCGACAACGAGGCCTATAAAGCCAAGGGCTAGCGCCTGTTGTAGAATCATTGAGGCTATCGTTCGGTTCCGAGTCCCGATTAGCTTAAGCACGGCGATCTCTCGTATTTTGTCCATTGTAAGCGTGTAAATAATAAACGCCACTATTGCGGCACTTACCACTGCTAAAATAACAAGAAACATAGCAATCTGTTTGGCGGAAGTCGCGATGAGTTTTCCGACGAGTATGGCTTCCATTTGGCTTCGCGTATAGACAGTAAGCCTTTTCCATCGCGTAATGTTCTCTGCCACTTCTTCTGAAGAAAAACCTGGGGCCAGCCTGACCAAGACAGCATTTACGTAGCTATTCGTATTTTGTGCAGCTAGTGTCGACTCAAGAAGATTGGGAATGCTAGGTTGATTAAACACAGAATTTTCTTCTACACGACGGCGACCTTGTAAAATAGCGTCATTATCTTTTAGGAACTGAGCTTCTTGGGCGTCCTTGAGCGGAATAAAAATCATGGGGTCTCCGCTGGAAGAGACCATACGTCGTGTTAGCCCCACTACCTCATATTTATTACGGCGAATTGTAATTTTATCCCCTAGCCGGAATCCTGTTTTTACATCGGCTACGGCTTCGTAATGGCTACGTGTTATTTGCCGCCCTGATACCAGATAGGAGGGCCATCCAGGGTAAGTCGGCTCAGTGTTGGGAGTTATGCCAACAACCATAGCCCGCACATCTTTTCCCTCTTTTCGTACCTGCATGGTCAAGTAAGTGACGTTCACGGCTTGCTGAATTCCTGGCATCAGCATGATTGAACGGTAGATATCATCGTTGACGCTCGAAGATTCCGCATAAGGGCCTAACGTGTCTTTTTGTACCACCCAAAGATCGGCGCGACTGTTGTCAAGCAAGGCTTTTCCATCATCAACCATGCCGCGATAAACTCCCGCCATCACAAGCGTAACGCCGATCAAAAGGCCAAGACCAATGCCGGTAAAAACAAACTTGCCCCAGGCATGAAGGATATCCCGACTGGCAAGATTAATCATCGTACTGCCTCTTGAATTTTATCAACTACATGAATACGGCTGTGCACGGACAGAGATTTTTCGCTATAGACAACAATATCTTCTCCTCCTTTTAGGCCTTCTCTGACCTGAACATGACCATCCAAATCTGAACTGCCTAAAACCACAGGAACAAAGGATAGACTTCCGTCTTTTATTTCCCATACCCCTGTTTTTCCGTCTACGTGCTGGATAGACGCGTTAGGAACTATAGGGGAGGACGGAAGAGGAGGCAGACTCACGGTTACTTCGGCGAGTTCTCCCAAAGGCGGCAGCGATTCAGGGGGGGTATCAAAAATCACCTTCGCTAACATTTCTTCGGTAACGGAATCCGCTTTTGGTTCCACATACAGAACCTGTCCCTTCAAAGATTCTCCATTTCTTGAACGCAGAACAATCTTAGTTGGGAGCTTTCCCTTTAATCCTGATGAGCTGATCTGGTCGAATCTGGCATTGATCCAGATGGATTTTGGATCAACAATTTCAAACACCGCCTGACCCGCTACGACGGTTGTTCCTACTTCTGCATTGCGTAATACAACTATTCCTTCTATTGGCGATACCAAAAGCGCATTATCAAGCTGATTTATAATTGCATCATAATCAGACTTTGCTCGTGCCAGATCTTCTCTGGCTGCAAGCAGGGTTGCTTCGGCCACGCGTAGTTCCTTACGCTTGGAATCAAGAAGTGATTTGCTGAGGGCTCCGGTGGGAAACAATTTCTCGGCTCTATCAGCCTCACCTTTCGCATAACTGTGCGTCGCTTCAGCCTGATGCGAGAAGGCTTCGGCGCGTCTAATGCTAGAGGACTGCGAAGCGGCGCGATTTTTAAGGTCAATGGAATCCATTTCTCCGAGCAGTTGCCCTGCCTGCACGGCATCCCCAATATCAACAGTCAAGATCTTGATGCGCCCCGTTGTGGTTGGGCCGATTTTGTGGGTATTGCGGGCTTCTACAGTTCCAAGACCGAATAAAGATGTCGCTATCTCCCCTCTATCAACTTTTGCCACCACTACGCGAATTGGCGCCAGCGGCCCTGATCTAAGCCCCACATAGATAAAAGTTACGAATAGCGAAAGCAGCACAAGAATAATGCTGATTTTTCTGCGATTAATGGGGGATAATTTTTTCATGATGCGGCTGCAATTCCACGCTGATAAATGGCATATAAAGAAGATCCTGCTTCACGCATACGCTCCACATCTCCTGAAAGGAGAGATTGCATCACAAGACCTTGCACCATGCCGATAAAAAGAATTGCCGCCGCTTCCGTATCAAGAGAAGGGGATAGCTCGCCACAACTTTTTCCTTCTTCAATCAAGGCATGAAGACGTTTTCTGTAGTTCTTAATAAGCGTATGAGCCATGCGTTTGGCGGGCGTTGATCCTGAACGCTGTAGTTCTCCGAACATCATGCGCGGTACGCCTGGATGATCGATAACGAATTCTATGTGGCTTATAAACATCGCCTTCATCGCCGCTATCGGAGAGGGGATGTCTTGTGCGGCACGATCAAGGCGATCAAGAAGACGTTTAGAAACCCATTCCATGACCGCCTCCCAGAGGGCCTCTTTTGTGGCATAGTGCCGAAATAAGGCCCCCTGCGTGACGCCCATGTGCTTTGCAATGGCTGCTGTTGTGATTTCGCTGGGATTCTGCTGTCCCGCAAGCACTATGACCGCGTCGATTGTTACATTTTTGCGTTCTTCTGCCGAAAGTTTAGCCTGTGTTTCCATTTTAGCGCACCAAGATAGTAATTGATTACTATCATATAATTTTATTGGAAAAAAATCAACCCCTAATCCTGCGTGATACTTAAGAGCCATCACAAGTAAACGGAGAATCCACCAATTACCTATACAAGCTTTAATCAGGGACTTTCTGACAGAATCGAAGCTGCGCGAAGGGATAAACGCGCAACTTTATTGCTAACGTTTTCCGTGATGGGGAACCGAAATCAACCGGGACGGCTTTTGCCAGTACCCTGCTACCTATTTCCAGATTCTCCAAGGACAATGCCCGCGCCAAGAAAATCCATTGTGCTAGAAAAATTAAGGATGTTCTTCGAGAGGTATTTTGGAATTTAACCAGGGCGCCACTAGAGTTTTTCAGCGTATTCGTCGATTTTCTGCAATATCGCATCAAAGTCAGGCTGGGATTGATAATACAACGCACGTGTGGATTGATAAGCGGATTGGTACAAATCCCGTGTTTCCCTATCCTGCAATAAAAAGGCTTCATTTTCGGCAATCACCGGATTATCCGCGCTGCGGAAGCGGTTTTCTTTATGCGCCAGATATTCCGGTGTGCCGATAAATTTCACAGTTTCCGCATCCTGCAACAGGCAATAAACATCATAATAATGCCGCATGAAATTAACGGGGAATTGGCGCGTTTTCTGCTGCTGACGGAATTTGGTGGAGATGGTTTGCAGTTTTTCAACCAGCGTATAGCCCGGATGATAGCAAGAAACATCTACGGCGCGGTTGTCGGTGATCGGCACTTTGCCGACCGCGTAATCATAGGCCCATGAACCGATGGTTCTGGGGAAGTTTGGCGTCACATCGTCAAACCCGACTTCCAGCAAAATCCCGTCTTTCAGGCCATCAATCTTTTCGCCAATGATTTTATAATGTAGCCGGATGCCGCCGCTTCGATATTTTGTATCGTCAAACGCGGTATCGCGCTGAACGTCATGGATACCGTCAATCGTGATGGCTGCGGCCAGCCAGTCATAAAAATCTTTCCGGCCTTGGCAGTGTTCCGGTTTATCGTGATTGCGGCCCGTCTTTATATCCATCCGGGCGGGTGGCTCAATCCGAATGTCTATATCTTCGGAGAAACGGTGTATCAGCCCGAAGCCCTTGGAAAGGGACGTTCCACCCTTCAACTCAAACGCCATGTCGAGCGTTTGCAGCCCGTAAAGGCAGTGCATAATCCAATAGTCTTTTTCGACCAAGGCCGGGGCAATATCCATTTCGCCCGCCACGATGCCAAGAAGCGCGGGGAAATCAGGATGATTATGCAAGAATCCGTCAATGGACATGCTTTAATCTATCGTCCATCAAGAGCGCAGAAAAGAACTTCTTGGCCCGCGCCCCGCCATATTCACGGACGGCTTCGGCCAGGACGAGTTTTTCCATCGAAACGGCCTTGTTTTTGACCCGCTCCAAGACCTGTTCCCGGTCTTCCGCAAGCTGGTCAAGATTATTGACCACATCCACCAGCAGAAATTCCGGGGTGGGCTTGCGAGGAAAATGGGGTTTCATGGCAAAGCGGAATGTCCGCCCGCCCAGCTTGAAGCGGCCATGCCGCTTGTGATTATAGACAACCGTTTCGTTATAAAGCTGGGTCGTCCCCAGCCCCAAGGCGTTATACAGGTTCGGGGAAGTCAGCAGAAAACGGTGGTCTTTCAGGAACGCCCGCACCAGCGCTTCATCGTCGGCAGGGGCCGGGCCGAACGCCGTCATTTTGGGGCAATAATACAGTCCGCCGGACAGCTTCAACAAAACGCCGTCTTCCGTAAGCTGGCGTAGGTGGCGATCAACGGCATTTGACCATAGTTCCAGATCGGCGCGGCGGTAAACCGCTCCCGGATGGAAATGGTCTTTGAATTGCTCAACGGCGTTCATGGCGTTTTCCTCTATTTCCAGACTATCGAAAATCCGCCTGTATTGCAAGAAATTTCATTAAAAATTCATGCAACTGTAGCCCATTGTCAACCTCAAGAATCTGCTTATAGTCAGAAAAACAAGCGGTTAGACGCAACCGATATTTCCGTAAATAAAGATTAACGCTCCCCTGCTATCCTAAATAAAGAAGGGCTAATAGCGCACTTACGCAAACTGCGTTTGCAGTGCTTAAGAGTGCGGCCCTGCCGGGCCTGTGGGTCAGCTTGCGCTGTCCCCTCTGTTGTTGTCCGCCCGGCAATTTTTAGGAACCGGGCGAAACACCAACAGTTTTGAACAACAATAAATCGCCCTTACGGTGTTGTCGTCGATACCGCGCTTCATAGCCCTGTCGCTGGTGACGGTCACGATCCCCGCAACCACCACGCCCATCTTCTGTTCACGACCCGCGAAGTCACAGAAGATGGTCTGGGCAAGAAAACCCGCATTTTAGACGACAAGGAGCAAGGTCCGCACGAGATTGAGATGATCCGTGATGTCTGGGAAGCCCTCGCTAATGCCGCATTGCGGCAAGCCGGGTATTCAGACATGCAGATTGATAAACAGACCTTGGAGGATCAGGGCATCGACCGGATTCCTCAGATTCATGTGGGGCCGGAAGCAAAAGAAGCAAAAAAACCAAAAGAAAGGCAGGAAGAATCAGAAAAAACAGAAGACGAGGAAGAAGGCGATAGCGAAGAAGGAAGCGGTAAAGGGGATGCCGGTAGCACCGGCGGGCCGACTCTTAAAAGCAAAACCGTGGAAGACGGCAAGGGCCGGGAGATTGACTATAAAATCGTAGACCAGACCCGCAGCCGTGCGGATTTTGTCGAAGAAATCAAGCGGATCAATAATCAAAGGGCCGTGTATTCTGATTTGCCGCTGGCGATCCAGATTGATCATATTGAACATCTTATGGACCGTCTGGATAACAGGGTGAAGCATTTTGAAACCCTTTATTCCAGAACCAGCCTTCCCAATGCTTTAAAAAGATCGATCATTGAGGTCATCCGGTTCTCAAAAATCCTGCTTGCTTCACGCTTGCAAGCAAGAGAGATAATCCAATCTTTCAAAGAAGAACGAAAGGCCAGGTTCGAGCGGCAATATTTCCGCTACGGTCAGCCCTACCGCGTCGGGATTCATCAACAGATCAGGGAAATGAAGTTCCAGCTTCAAAGGCTTGAGCAAACCGCAGATGATTATAAACGCTATAAGGGATTCGTTGACCATATAGAAAGAGAAATTAAGGGCCACCCCTCTATTATCTTTTCAGAAGCAGGAAGGAAGGATTCACCGCAGAGAGAAATAACCGCAAGGGAAATGTCTTTAAAGCTGACCCTTAAGGCTGATCTTGTAAGAAGCAGCTTGCCGGTACATGTCACAGCAAAGATAACTTCCCAAAAGGAGCGCGGGTTAGGATTAGCGGAAACCTATAACCGGAATTACCCGCAACCCGGAAAAATAGAAGCCAAAGCGGATTTGAATTTCAAGACCAGTTTCAACGCGCCATCTGCATTGAATCATAAAACAGATTTTAATCCTTCATACGTTCAAAAAATGAGTGAACGAATACCGGGACTCCAACATGCCATATCGCAGACTATAAGGTTGCCATTGCCAGACGCGATGCGTTGAAAGCCCGCCTTAACCAGCTTGAGAAAGAGTTTTCTTATACGACAATACAGTCGCCTTTTGACGGGATCATTACCTTACGCAATCTGAATCGCGGCGACCGAATCACGGTCAATGACGCAAAACCGCTCTATCGCGTTATCAACGCCGATAAGCTGCGGATTGTTATTGAAGTGCCGCAGACGCAACTTGTCCATATTTCATTCGACACTCCGGCAACACTGAGCTTTCCCGATAGGCCAGGGGACGCATATAAAGCCGATTTCTGGAAGAAATCGAACGAACTAAACCTGAGCAGCGGCACCATGCGCGTTGAATTTATTCTTGATAATAAAGAGTACGCTTTGTCATCGGGCTTGAGTGGCCGCCTGAGTATTCCCGCTGCTGCTGGTCAGACAAAATGGCTGCCGGTCAACACCCTGAAGATAGCTGATGGAAGAACTTATGTTCTGACGGCAGATAACAATGATGAGATTAAAACAGTAGCTGTTGTTGCGGGGCGTTATACAGGAGATAAGGTCGAAATCGTCTCAGGTCTTACAAGTGATCAACGGGTTATTATTAACCCCAACGCCCTTTTAAAAGAAGGCGATACAGTTGCTGTTCAAGAGCAGTAAGGCGGTAAGTATATCCCGTAAGCCAATACAGAGATGAGTGAAAGCAATTATCATGGATATAAAGTCACAGTGGAATGAACGCTATAGCCGCCAGAATTATGTTTATGGCACAGAACCCAATACATTTTTGCAATCCGTTACAGGATGCCTTGAAATCCCATCAAACATTCTTTGCCTTGCTGAAGGCGAAGGCCGCAACGCCGTATTCCTGGCCGCACAAGGACATCATGTAGCTGCCGTCGATATTTCTTCTGCCGGATATGAGAAGGCACTGCGCCTGGCAAGGGAGAATGACGTACTCATTGCCTATACCGTTTCCGACATCAATCACTATGATTTTGGTACAGAGACATTAGATGCGATTGTTTCAATCTTTGCACATACAGATCCTGAAACCCTTAGCAATACCTGGAAAAAAGCTGCCGCCGGATTAAAGCGCGGCGGATATTTCATTCTTGAAGCATACCATCCACGCCAGATTAAAGATGGATACGCCAGCGGCGGCCCAAAAGATATTTCCTGGCTTGTAACGCTGAATGATCTTAAAACCGCTTTTAAAGGCTTTGAGATTTTACACGGTGAGGAGATTGAACGCGATGTTACAGAGGGAAGTTTGCATACTGGCCAAGCCTATGTAACCCAATTTATTGCTCGTAAATTATAACGGCTTTAGTTGGGCATCCTTATATAAGACCCTCCTTCTGTCTGCCGTTTTATGAGGTGCCCCAGACCAGATATGGTTCTTTCCTTGATTGATTCATATTTTTATGATATTATTAAAATATGGAATATTAAGGGGTTCCCTCGTAGCATGAGGATATTTTCTGTGAAGGATTCAGCACCGCACTATTACGATATCTTTTTAAAGCTTATTTTTTGAAACTCTATGTCCAAAAGAAGCCCGAGCAAACAAGATGTTGATCTTGGTTTTAGAATCCGGAAACGTCGCCAAGATTTGGGGCTTTCTCTTGAGTATGTATCTGAAAAAATTTCTATTTCTAAGCAGCAACTCCGAAAATACGAACTAGGCCGCAATAAAATCAGCGCGCGGCGTCTTGGAGAACTGGCAAATATTCTTGAAGTAAGAGTTGATGATTTAATAGGGGAAGGATCGACTATAGATAAAACAAAATACTCTGAGATAGACAAAGAAGCTGAATACCTATGGATGAAGATTGAGGATCCAGAACATAAACGTACCCTTATTGCAATGATGAGGATGGTAATCAAAAATAACACCTAAAAAAACCTGAGGTTCACAAATTGGGCGCGATAGAAAAACCATAGGTTTGAAAATCGCGTATACAAAATAACCATCATTGAAAAGAAGCACTTTGGTCGCTTTACTCCATTATCTTCGAAGAAAATACGGATAATTTCGGCGATGAAGAATCGTCCGGAAGATAATGAGGAATGTCAATGAAAACAAACAAGCCGCCGGCAATTCGTATTGCGCTCTTTGCTGCTATGGGCATCATGGTGCTGCTCTACCCCCAAGATGCGTTTGCTCAGGCATTGTTTGATTCGGGAACTAACTTTCTGAGCGCCTTGCAAAGCCTTCTGACTTCAACATGGGCGCGTATTATCGCCATTATTGCTGTGGTTTTTCTAGGATTTGCCTGGATGTTCGGCCGCATTTCCATGCAACTGGCCCTGTCCGTCATTGGCGGGATCATATTGGTGTTCGGCGCACCCGCCATTGTGGACAGTATCTCAGGATCATTGTGATAGATGGCAGAAGATCGGATCGAAATTGACTCCCTATTCATCGGCATGACCCGGCCACCTGTAACGATGGGCGTACCGATGGAGTTTTTCGGGATCAATTTCATCATCTTTGGCATAGGCATGATTTTGTTCATGTCATTATCGGCAAAAGTTATTTTCTTTTCTTGTGTTTCGCTTCCGCTTCATGCGGCCGGATATATCGCCACAGAAAAAGATCCGCACTGGATGCGCGTCTGGCTGACAAAATTGAATAAATGTGCGCCCACAAGAAACAAGGGCTTTTGGAAAAGCAATAGTTATAAACCGTAGGCCATGAAATGCTCTCTGCCGCAAAGAAAGACGACACGATTTTCGGCAAAGAGGCCAAGGCAGAGGCTTCTATTGGCCGTTTCATTCCCTATTCGCGCCTGATCGATGAAGAAACCATCAAAACAAAAGAAGGTTTTTTCCTGAAAATCATCAAAATTGAAGGGATGCCCTTCGAAACCGTTGATGAAATAGACATTAATCAGAGAAAAAACGTCCGCGCTACCCTCCTCCGCGGCCTCTCGAACAGCCGTTTTGCCCTCTACCATCATATTATCCGCCGCGAGGAAAACAGCGAGCAGGACGGATTCTTCGAAAACGATTTCTGCCGCGCGCTCGATCACGCCTATCAGGAACGGCTCGCCGGCAAGCGGATGTTCGTCAATGAGCAGTATATTACGATTGTCCGCAGGCCTGCACAGGGCGCTTTTGGCCTGATGGCTGATCTTGGTAGAACCGTGTTTACCCGCATCGATCGCCAAATCCAGAAAAATCAGGAAACCGAAGATATCAAGGCGCTGAATGAAGCCGCAGGGCATCTTCTGACCACCCTTTCCCCCTATCGGCCAAGAATCCTAGGCTTTAAGAAAACCGATAAGGGCATTTTTGCCGAAAACCTGTCTTTCCTCTCTTATCTGGTGAATTGGGAGAAAACAGAAATCCGCCCGCCGCGCATGGGAATTGCGGATTATCTGCCTTCCAAGCGCCTTTCCTTCGGGAAAGAGGCTTTCGAGGTGCGCGGTAGCGCGCCAGGTGATGTGAAACTCGGCGCTATCCTGTCCTTGAAAGAATATGCGGACGGCACAGGGCCAGGGATGCTCGATAGCCTGCTGCGCCTACCCCGCGAATTCATTCTGACGCAATCATTCGGTTTTGTCGATCGGCAGGCCTCGCTCAATGCCATGCGCGATACCAAGAGAAAACTGATCGCCGGTGAGCAAGGCGCAACTTCGCTCGAAGAGGATCTGGACGATGCCATAGACGATCTGGCATCCGGCCGCTCAACCTTCGGCGAACATCACCTGACAATCACGGCCATTGGCAGGAATACAGCCGCCCTCGATGCCGTTATCAGCGATTGCGTCAGCGCCTTTGTGAATCTCGGCATTGTCAGCACACGCGAAGATATAAACCTGGAACCGGCATATTGGGCGCAGCTTCCGGGTAATTTCAGCTTTATCGCGCGCCGTTCCCTGATCTCCAATGCGAATTTTGCGGGTTTTGCCAGCCTGCACAATTTTCCGGCCGGAAAAGCCCTCGGCAATCATTGGGGGCCAGCGATTACGCGCCTCGAAACCACATCGGGAACGCCTTATTGGTTTAATTTCCATGAGCACGACGTTGGCAATTTCACAGTGATCGGGCCTACCGGCTTCGGTAAAACCGTCCTTTTGACCTTCTTGAACGCACAGGCTCAAAGATTAAGACCGCGCACCGTCTATTTTGACAAAGACCACGGCGCCGAAATATACCTGCGCGCCATCGGGGGGAATTATACAACTGTCAGGCAAGGGCTTCCCACCGGCCTGAATCCGCTGCAGCTCCCCGACACGCCTGAAAACAGGGCTTTCATCCGGGAATGGATCAGGCTGCTTATCACGCTTGATAACGATACCCCTGTTTCCCCACAGGACTTGGAGATCATCGCCGATGCGGTCAACGCCAGTTTTGAGGAACCGCTGCAGCACCGCCGCTTGCGGTTTTTTGCCGAACTCCTTTCCGGCCATGAAATCAGTCACGGATCCTCTCTAGCCGCAAGAATGGCGAAGTGGCACAGCGGCGGCGAGCGCGCCTGGCTGTTCGACCATGAGCAAGACACGCTTGCCCTCGATAACCGGAATATCGGCTTCGACCTGACCTCTATTCTGGACGATCCGATCAGCCGGACACCGTGGCTGATGTATGTTTTTCATAGGGTTCAGGAGATTCTGGACGGCCAGAAAGTCATCATCATGCTCGATGAGGGGTGGAAGCTACTGGACGATCCGGCCTTTGCCGCCCGTATCAAGGATTGGATGAAAACCATCCGAAAGCAAAACGGGATTATCGGCTTTGCCACGCAATCCGTCCGCGACGCGCTCCGTAGCAGCGTCGGGGATGCGATTATCGAACAATCGCCAACGCAGATATTCCTTCCCAATCCGCGCGCTGATGAAAATGACTATTGCAAGGGCTTTGGCGTTTCAAGGCACGAGCTGAAAATCATCCGCAAACTTAGGCCGGAATCCCGCAGTTTCCTGCTCCGGCATGGGACAGATTCCGTGATCGCCCGCCTTGATCTCACCGGCCTTGATGATTTTATCGCCGTCCTGTCGGGCCGGACGCAGACCGTCCAGTATATGCACGACCTGATGCACCAATATGGCCCGGCGCCGGAAAACTGGCTCCCCGCTTTTATCGAAGGAAGGAACGCCCTATGAAACGTATCGCCCTCTCCTACCTAGTAATTTCACTATTTATATGTGTGCCGTCCGCAACGCGCGCCCAGGGCATTCCCGTTTATGACGCTTCCAGCTTCGCGCAGATGGTTTCGCAGCTGGACTCTATGTCCCGGGATTATCAGAAGCAGCTAGAACAACTGGATCAGGCCATCAAACAGGCCAATGCAATCACTGGCACGCGTAACATGGGATCGTTGAATAATTCATCCCTTGAATCCGAATTGCGCCGCTACCTACCGACAACCTGGGAGCAGACCATGAGTATGATGAACGCTCAAGGTTTGGGAAGTTCCGGCATTGGAACACAGAACCTCTATAACACCCTGACCACGACGTTCCAGCCCCTCCCCGGCTCCGAATTCCTGCCAAGCGATCCTACCGGCCCGATCGCGCAGGCCTTGGACAGACGCAACAACACGACCTATGCGGCAATGGCGGCCTCTGAACAAGCCTACAATAACATTTCAACGCGCATCAATGCTTACGAGAACATGCTGGAAGAGCTGAACAACACAACGGATCTAAAAGCCTCTGTTGACCTGCAGGCCCGCATCGCGGCCGAAAACGGAATGATCCTGAATGAGCTTATCCGGCTCCAAGCCATGCAAATCCAGCAAAAGGCCGCTACCGACAATGAAACCTTAACAACCTATCGCCGCGCCACGGCTGCTCACAAATACGATGCAGCCAAAGCCAGCGATGCTTTCAAACCACAGGAGTGATCATCATGCGCTTTTTTATCCTCATCGTTTCGACTCTCGCCCTTGCCGGCTGCGCCGGCGGACACCGTGACTTGAAATCACCTTGCGGCCCTTCCGCCAGCCTATCACAAAATCCTTGCGCCCATACTCCCTTGAATGTGGCCTCGCTCAATGAGGAGAAAGAGAAAAGCTCATGAAATTACGATCAATCGCACAGGGATTTGCGTTGGCTGTCCTGCTGACAGGCTGTACCGCGTCAAACCCTCTGGACAAACATCCGCCGGAAAAAGTTGCTGAATTCATCATGCAGCACGGAAATCTGGCGATCACGCGCTGCTCTAAAATATGGGCGCACCCTGAAAGCGCCAATACCGCAGTCCTGCAGGACTGCGACCGGACGGCAACGCAGATCGCCACTCTCCTGAATGACGGCGGTTTTGGGCCGAATATTTCTTCCGAGAACGTACGCCTGACGCCGATCTGGACACACTATGAAGCCCTTCTGGAAGTACGCCGGAAAAAAGCAGATGAAGATCTCTCAAAAGTCTTCCAATGGGGGCCGGGTAAAAAATAGACCATGGAATCCCTTATCAGCCACGTTGACAGCATCATTTTAGGCTTCGTCCAAGGATCTTTTGGAAGCCTGACCGCCACAATCCAGATATTGTGGCGGTTGATGTTCATCGTCTTTATTGCTGTCTATGGCTATAAGGTGATTATCAGCGGCAGATTCTCGGCTTCCGATCTTGTCTGGCATTGCTTTAAAATCATCCTCCTGCTCGTCATAGCAACGGAATGGGATACGTTTTTCCTGTTCGTCTATAATATGGCGACCGACCTCCCCGCCGATATTTCTGGTCTGCTGATTGCAGCTGCAGCAGACAATATAGGGTCAGGCGCGAATGATGAGAGTTCGGCAAATCAAGCTCTTTCTACATTCTTTGACCGCGGCATGACCGTTTCATCGAAACTCCTTGAAGGCGCGGGATGGAGTGATTTCGGGCAATATATGTATGCCGGCCTGGTCTGGTTTGGAACGATCGGCTTGACCGGCTATTCCACCATGTTGATCGTTCTTTCCAAGCTCGCAGTTGCCATCCTTCTCGCTGTTGGGCCTGTATTCATTCTTCTGCTCGTTTTTGCCAACACAAAATCTCTTTTTGAAGGATGGCTTAGAACCCTCTTAAATTATGCCGTCGTCCCTATATTCGTGTACGCGCTATTGGCCCTGATTCTCATGCTGATAGAACAGCCTTTGACCATCCTGGAGCAAAATAGCGATACGAACAGTAACTTGCTTTCTTACATTGGTCCCTTCCTGCTCACGGCCATTGTATCGATGCTGCTTCTATCACAAATCCTGAATATGGCCGCCTCCATTACAGGCGGGGTATCCCTGTCTACGATGGGAACGGGCGCCTGGGCCTCCCGCAAGATCGCGTCGCCAATAAAACAGGCAAGTGCGTGGTCATGGAGAAAAGTCAAAAATCGCGCCTCCCGCGGCAGCAAGTCCGGAAACAACAAAGAATCGCTCGGAACAGCTATTCAAAAGACAAATGAGATTTAATAATGTCGAAAAAAACTGAAAATACGCATCTACAGAGATATTTTAAGGATGGCGAAACTTGGGAACAGGAAATTATCGCCAATGCCTTTCAGTCCAGGAACCGGGCATGGATCCTGTCCTTTTTCTGCATGGGAATTGCCGTTCTTTCCCTGATAACGCTCCTGCTGCTTCTGCCCTTGAAAACCTTTGAGCCTTATGTCGTAACGGTTGATCGGAATACCGGATATCTGGAAGTAACTAAAGGACTGTATCAAGGGAATCTCACGCAGGATGAAGCCATCACACAGGCCAATCTTGTAAAATATGTGTCGCTGCGAGAATCCTATAACCCTTCTATCCTGCGAGAAAATTACGATCTCGTATCGTTAATGTCGCAAGGCGCGGCCCTGCAGGAATATCAGCAGCTCTGGAACGGCAAGAACCCGAATAACCCCAGTATCGTCCTAGGCCGAAAAGCCGCGATCGACATAAAAATTCAGTCGGTTTCTTTCCTGAATGACAAAACTGCGTCCATCCGCTTTCAGCGTGAGTTGAAGGAAAATAATCAAACAAAGATCAGCTATTGGACAGCCATCATCGATTATCAATACGCGCAAAAGCCCATGAAAATGGCGGAGCGTTTTTTGAACCCGCTTGGATTCCAAGTCACAAGCTACCGTGTTAACCCCGAAGTTTTGGAGAATGTCAGATGAAAATAAGAAACTACCTCATGGCAGGGCTGATAATCCTGCCCCTCCTATCGTCCCCTGCCCTTGCAGAGCGCGCAGCAAGGCCCGGCACCGCCGATGCGCGGATCAAGTCGTACACCTATCATGAAAATGATGTGTATTACCTGAAAGGCCATTACGGGTTCACAATGGTTGTTGAATTCTCCCCGAAAGAAAAAGTGGAATCTATCTCGATCGGAGATTCGGAAGCCTGGCAGGTTATTCCCGGTAGCCGTAAAAACCTGATTTATATAAAGCCGCTTGAGCAAAATGCCGAAACTAATATGACCGTTTTGACGTCCAAACGAATCTATACCTTCGAATTGGCGGCGGACAAGGCCGCTACTCCAAAATCAAGAGATCTGACCTTCCGGGTCAAATTCCGATACCCTGAGGAAGAAACCCTAGAACTTGCCAATTTCGGCAGCAAACCCGCCGGCAAATATAATCCTCTGGATGGGGCTGACGCTTCTGCCTGGAATTTCGATTATTCCTACGCCGGTAATCGTGGCCTGCGTCCCAAGCGAGTCTTCGATGATGGAACCTTCACATATTTTGAATTCAGCAAACCGGGAGCAACCCCCGCAATCTTCGCCGTCGATGATCAGGGTAATGAAAGCCTTGTGAACTTCAATGTCGAAGGTTCCTACATGATCGTCAATTCCACTGGACGGCAATTTACTCTGCGGGACGGAGATACCACGACCTGCATCTTCAACGATGGTTATCCAAAAGAAAAAGGCAAGCAAGCCAAACCAACCCCCCTTGTAGAGCTACAGGAAAAGAAAGTGGCAGCGGCGCCGACCCTTCCGGTCAAAAAGCCGACCACATTGAAAGAAGCAGCCGCGGAAAATAGCGAGAAACCAAGCGACTTTTCTTATTTCCGCGGTAAAGACACCATAACCTTGAACAATTAGGTGATCCGTCATGGATGAAGAAATCTTTGAAAAACCCAGCGAAGACCAACCTGCCCCGCCGCCCGCGGATCGCGGAATACCGTCCGTTGCCGCTGTCACGACAAAACAATATATCCTGGGCGGCGCTTTTCTGACCTTAGCAGCGGTCGCCATCATTTTTGTCGTGATCGACGGCATGAAAAAGAATGAACCGAAGTCTTTTGTTCAGGCCGAAGAAATTGCCTTCAAAAATGCCGGTGGAGCCTCTACGCCCTATATTGAGCCTGAGCCTTTGTCACCGGAAGAAGAATTACAGCCCGTACAGGCAACGCAGAACTACGACCCCCTTGCCGCACAGCGAGAACTTGCTCTGCAGCAGGAAGCCCTTCGCATGGCACAGGAGCAAAAACGGCGGTTGGAACAACGCATTGCCTCGCCGCAGCTGATCTACGACCAAAGCGGTGGCGTGTCCCCTGCGAGTGCTGGAAATCAACAGACCGCAGGTGGTGGAGCCTTACTCGCCGGGGACGATCCCAATACGGCTTTTGCAAACCAGAACGCCAATCTGGATGTGGAAACCGCGACGGCCGACCAGCTTCAAAATCTTCATAGCCTGATCGCACAAGGAACCATGATCGGCGGAATCCTGGAAACAGCCATCCAGAGCGATCTCCCGGGCATGGTGCGCGCGGTGATCAGCGAAGATGTTTATTCTTTTGACGGCTCCCACCTGCTGATTCCGAAAGGCTCAAAGCTGGTTGGCCGCTACCGTTCGGGGGTTACACGCGGACAAAGCCGTGTTTTCGTGATTTGGAACCGTCTGATCAGGAACGATGGAGTCAGTGTCAATATCGGTTCCTACGGAACGGACGCTTTGGGCCGATCGGGGCTGGCTGGAGAGGTGGATACGCACTTCTTCGAGCGTTTTGGCTCATCCGTCCTGCTGTCCATGATCGATACCGGCCTGAAAATCGGTGTGGAGGCCGTGGATGATTCCGACTCTGCGACGGTGGCCCTTGAAGCTGGAAATGATTTTTCAAGAGCATCTGAAATCGCTCTTGAAAACTCTATCGCCATCCCGCCGACCATTCATGTCGATCAAGGAACAAAGATCAAAGTATTTGTAGGAAAAGACCTCGATTTTTCACAAGTCGCCGGAAATATTCCAAGGGAATAAAAAAATGAAGCCAGATGTTGCCAACCAATCGGTTCAAAATACCGAAAATGTCTTCATGGAACGCTATCTTGATGCGTTCCGGCAATATCTGGCCGACCCCAATATTTCTGAAATCTGCGTCAACCGCCCGGGAGAACTCTGGATTGAGCGTGCCGGCAGCCCATCAATGGAGCGGATTGAATCCGCCGCCATCGATAACGATCACATGATGCGGCTTGCGCGGCAGGTAGCCCGCACGACTGGACAGGCAATCAACCTTCAAAACCCCCTCCTGTCAGCCTCGCTCCAAACCGGGGAACGGGTGCAGGTTATTATCCCGCCCGCCTCTCCGAACGGTGTTGTTCTCTCGATCAGGAAACAGGTCGTAAAGGATATGAACCTGGCCGACTATGCCGCGGCCGGTGCATTTGAAGCCGTCGATTGGGTTACGGATGCCGATCTGAAACCACACGATGCCCAGCTGCGCGCCTTGGCCGAACAAAAGGATTTTTATGAATTTATCGCCTTGGCTGCAAAATCAAAGAAGAACATCATCATATCCGGGGGTACATCGACCGGCAAAACAACCCTCCTGAACGCTATCCTGAAAGAGATCGACCCGGAAGAGCGGATTATTACGATTGAGGATACGCCGGAAATCCGACCCGTCCATAAAAACCATATTCCGCTGCTCGCCTCCAAAGGTGAGCAAGGCGTGGCGGAAGTCACCATCCAAAGCCTGCTGGAAGCATCCTTGCGTCTGCGCCCCGACCGAATTCTGCTTGGCGAGCTGCGCGGCAAGGAAGCCTATACCTTCCTGCGCGCCGTCAATACTGGCCACCCAGGATCACTGACGACGGTTCACGCCGACACGCCCCACGGCGCTTTCAAGCAAATCGCCCTGATGGTCATGCAAGCCAATCTCGGCCTGCAGAACGATCAGATCATGGACTATATCCGGTCTATCATTGATGTGGTCGTGCAGCTTAAGCGGATTGGCGGGAAAAGAGTCATATCGGAAGTCTGGTATCCTTAAATGTTTCAAAATCAGGCCGTCTTTCTCACCGTCAGCGTTGTTTTCGGACTTATCACGGCCTCTTATCTGGCATCTGTTATCTATATGGGTTGGGCCGGGCAGAATATCGAAACGGCCCTGCCGTGGTCGATCTGGTCAAACATTCCTTACCTTGATGATCCCCGCATAAAAACCCGTTTCCTGATTTCTCTGGCAATCCCTCACATCATGATGGCCGGCATGATTATCAGCTTCTTTATTAAGAAAGAGCCTGAATTTGGTGATGCACACTGGGCGACCTGGCAGGATATAAACAATGCCGGCCTGTTCGCACGCGAAGGTCTGATCCTTGGTAAATACAAAGGCAAATACCTTATCAGCGACACGCCAACGCATTGCATCGTCATTGCCCCGACCCGCAGCGGCAAGGGTGTCGGAATTGTCGTGCCGAACCTGCTGAACTGGCCGGATTCCCTGATATGCCTCGATATCAAACATGAGAATTTTAAAAAGACGGCCGGATTCAGGAAAGAACACGGCCATGATGTTTTTATGTGGTCACCGCTCGATCAAAACGGCCAGTCGCATCGATATAACCCTCTTGATGCGGTCAGCAAAGACCCCTATCAGCGGATCAGTGACATTCAGATTATCGCCAATATTCTGATTAAAGACCCCGTAAAAAGCGACCCGGTATGGGCATCCGAAGCCCGCGCCCTTTTTGTCGGGCTTGCCCTCTACGTCATGGAGAATGACGAAATGCCCTCCACGATCGGCGCCATCAACCGGCTTCTAGGAACAGAACAAGACTTAGGCGATATCTGCAAACATATCGTATCGAAGCATCCCGAATTGTCGTCCACCATCAAAAAATCTCTGATGAACTTTGCAAACAAGGCCGCAAAAGAGCGCAGCGGCGTAAAATCTTCACTTAACCAGGCGATCAACCTTTGGGACAACCCTGTGATCGATGCGGCAACGTCGGCCAGTGACTTTTCTATCGCCGATCTGCGAAAAAAGCGCATGGCGGTCTATGTCGGCGTTCTGACCGGCCAGATCCAGACGCTTGCGCCGCTATTGCGAATTTTCTTCGAGCAAGTCATCACCACGCTTTCCCTGAAAGAACCGGATGAAAGTGACCCTTATAAAGTCCTGCTGATGATGGATGAATTCCACATGCTCGGCGAAATGTCATCTATGACTTCGGCCTTTACCCTCTTAGGCGGCTATAATTGCCGGGTCATGGCCGTGGTGCAGGGCCTTAAATGGCTGGACGATACCTACGGCAAAGATAAACGGGACGGTATTCTGTCCTGCTGCGCGCATCAGATATTCTTCGCAGCCAATGATCTTGAAACCGCCAATTATGTCAGCAACTCTTGCGGTGATCGGACGGTAAAAACCGTATCCACCTCGCAGAAAAACTCTTTCAAATATGAACCGCCAAGTAAAAATACCAGTTACCGCGCCCGACCACTGATTTCAAAAGAAAAGGTCAAGCAGCTTCCAAAACATGAGGAAATTATTATAACGGAAGCCTCCTGCCCCGTCCGCGCGCGTAAGATTGCCTATTATAAAGATTCCAGCTTTCAAAAAAGGCTGCTACCGCCGCCTTCCGTTCCGAAACTGCAAATTGAAAATCATCTAATTCCTGAATTCGATATTCCCACCGAGGCCGAAAAACAGAAACAGGCATCAGATCCAAACCAGCTTGATATATTCAAGCAGGATTCAGGAAACAGGAAAGGTTCTACGAACCTGAATGATGCCCTGCGGGATGAAATTCTGGACTTTCACAAAGATCTTGAAGAAAACCCGGACGACGATGAAACGGATTCTATTCTGGATGTGCTGCGATCAGCTTTCAAATAGTGCTGTCTATATAAAGCTCCAGATTACGCATCCAATAACAAACAAAACTCCTAGGCGCACGGCCCAACCTGCCATCGCTTCAATCTCCCGCGCAAAAAATGCAAGAATTCCACCACTGGCAGACCCCGCGGCGATGATCAGGCCAAATCGTAGAGTTTTTTCCCATTCTGCAGGAAGGGATTCATGAATTACAAAACCCGCCAAGAATCCACCAATGGCAAACAGCGCCAACCTCCATTTAAAAATGAGTTCGGCGTAATATTCATCACTGGATAAAATACGGTTTCCGTCATTGTAATAAGCCATCACTCTTTCTCCTGCGCTTTGCGTTTAGGATCCTGCACCTTCCGCACCAATTGCTCCATAAATTCCTCGTACCGCGCTTTTGCCTGTGCCTTCGCCGCCGCCAGCTCGTTTTTGGGAATAGAATGTGTGTGCATAAAAAATACGTCTATAAACTGAAAAAGCCCCTCCTGCAAAATCATTAAATCCCGCGCTGTGGTCTTCCGGTGTTCGTATAGTGAAGCCCGCAAATCCTGCATCAGCTTCACCATATCCTTTTCACGGTCGCTTCTATATTCAGGGAACAGCGCATACCGGACAGCATCGTTCGCCGCGGCAGACAGGTTATTGAGCCTCTGTTGCTTATTGTGCTTTTCGAGAGCATCCAGCACATCAGAATCCCACTGGATTGTCTTTTGTACCCGCTTTTCGTTCTTTGCCATGGATTACAACTCCATTTCCTGATCTTTGTCTTTACCGCGCGATTTGGCCTTGGCCGGCGCCGCCTTTTGCAGTTCCGTCTTGCCTTCTATCTCTTTCAGCACAGCCATATCCCCACGCGCCAGCTTCGGCTCCTGCTCAACGCGGGTAAGCTGCAGCGCCTTGCCTTGGGACACAACCGCCCATGTGCCGGTTTCAAGGGTGACAAAACCGCCATACTGTACTGGCTGGCCGATCTTGACCCGCTTATCGCTGAATTCCAGCCCGAATTTCTCAGCCAGCTTCCGCCCGGCCGCATAGACTTCCATCTGGTCGAGCTGCCGCAGGGCTTTCGCACGTAGAGCAAATTCACCGTTCGACTGGATGATAGCCAGATCGTTCTTGAGCAGCCAATCCCTGCGCTCGTCCAAGGCCTGCGCCAGACCTGCATCGTAAGGGATGGATGCGCCTTTTTTCGCCTGCTTGTACAATTCCCTGTCAAGCCAGGTCTTTTTCTCTGCATGGACAAGACGCTCGATCGGTTCCGTACTCAGGACGTTCAGGTGCGGATAGAAGCGCTTTTTCTCGCGCTCATTGATCTTCTTCGTGATTTCCTCGCCCTGCGCGATCACATCGGCCGGAACCTGATAGCCGCCGCCCTCAAGTACCTGCACCACGCCGTTCTTCTCAAGCGTTTCAAGCCGCTTTAGGTGAGCATCGATATATTGCTGGCGATCTTCTTCCGGAATATATGTTTGATGCTCATCAACATGAGCGCGATGCACAGCTGCGTCATAAACGCCCGCATTGTTTTCCGCAATCATGTTTATGTTGATATCTGCCTTGCCGGTAGCCTTATCCCCCGGCTTGACCACGACCAGAGAGTCTTTTTCGACCCTGTCATACGCCCTAGCCTCACCCACCGGCACAAAATGCAGCTTGGCGGCCATATCCTGAACGACCACATATTTCCGGTCATAGAGTTCGTCCATGATGCCTTTATAGACAACGCGACCGGCAACGGTTTCCCCCTCCCCGCCTTTCAGGGAATAGACGGACAGATCATCGAGGCGCGCCTGATCCTGAATCTTGCCGTATAGACGTTTCACCGCCTCGTTCTTCTGCGCGATCTTGGCAAGCTCGTCCTGATAATCCTCTTTAAGCATGAAAACCCCCGGCGGCTGCTCGAAGGCCAGACCCGACGCCGCGAGGAAGCGCAGACGACCTTTGATGAGGCCTTCGTAGAAAATGGATTTTCCAAAGCTGGTCTTGGCGCGAACGTCCAGAGTTCGGTCTTCGCCCATCTGTTTTTCCATGAACCGATCCAAAGATGTGACCCGCAAGGCCTCTACCTCTTTCTCCTGGCTCTTCCGGATTTCCTCCAAAGACCGCTCGCCCAGGAGTTCGGTCGCCACTTCCTGCGCCCGGCGACGGAAACCTTCCTTAACGTAATCTTGCCCGATCACCAGATCCTCGCCCCGGTCATTCACCCCGCGCACGATCACATGGGCGTGAACGTCGTCCGTATCGTAGTGAACCGCCGCCGTCCATGTGAGGGATGTTTCCAGGTCTTTTTCGACCAGCTTCATGACGCTCCGGATATAGCCGTGGAAGTCCTCGATCTGGTGGCCGTTCTCGGGCGATACGATAAAGCGCCAGTGGTGGCGATCGTCCTTGCAGAGTTCCAGAAACCCCTTCCGGTCAAGCCCCTCGTCCTGCTCGCTAAACAAGACGGCCTTTTCACCATCCTTGCCGGCAGCATCCCGCGAAATGTATTTCAGGTGGTCGCGCAGACTGGCAGCACCGCCACCCGCCTTCATGCTCCCTGCCTTGTGTTTTACATACCGCGCCTTCACCACAACGCGCTGACCCGATGAAAAGCCGACAAAGGAATTGCCGCGTGTCATCAATCCGCGCCGCACCATCCTCTTGTTCGAATGTGCCGATGCGATCCCGCCGCCGCGATTCAGCTTCGTGAAAATCGCCTTGCGCGCATTCTCCTTCGTCACGATCAGAGGCCCCATGTCCTCCAATCCTGCCTGTCTTCCTGCGCTGTGCAATCTGTCGATCAGCATAATTTCATCCGCAAAAATCGCGTTTTAAACCTTCCCTACCATACAACTTATTTTCACCTATTGCAATATTCTATAACTTGAATTTTCTACAATAAAAACAAATATATTCATATAAATGCAATTTATATCTTTTATCTTGTTTCCCTACTCCCTTAGCCCCTTATTCCTCCCCCATGTCCCCTGTCGATCGTGCCGCCGGTCGCTGCCAGGCCTGCCGCGCCGGTTTTTCCAGACGCAAAAAAAAACCGCCCGGTGAGGGGCGGTTTTCGTGAAGCTGCTTTTTCTGGCGGTGGTTTAGTAGGGCATCATTTTTAGAACCTCGTTCCAGTCCATGCCCTCCCATTCGGGAACGTGCCGGACAATCTCCCCCGCGAATTTCCCCGCAAGGTAGGTTTCAATCCGGCTGGCGATTTTCTCGCCGCCCTCGTCATTGTCCACGGCAAGGATGATTTTTTCCAACTTAGGCATCTTCCCGATGATTGCCATAAGAAAATCAAACTGCTTGTCCTTCATGCCGCCCGATACAGCCCCATAGGATGCGCCCTGTGGTCTGAATAGGGCGAAGTGGCTTAAAGCGTCGATAGCCGCCTCACCGAGAGTTAAAACCGTGTCGGCGGGGTCGATATTGCCAAGCCATAGGGCTTTCTCGCTCCCACGCATGAAAACCCCTTTATCGGCGTTTTTCAGTTCAAGGCCACAAACCCCCTGCCCGTCCTCATGCGGGAAAACGGCGTTTCCGTAACTGTCTTGAAAAACCCGTCCGGCAAAGCGGGGATGATTCAGAACATCGGCGGGGATTCTGCGCTCGTTTATCAGATACGGGTGGGCCGTGGTGGGCTTCATCCATCTGAAAGCCTTTGTGATGCGCGTGCGGTCGTAAACCTGTTCCTGAACGTCCGGCAGGGCATAGACGGGCAAAACCCCTGCCCCGCCTGTCCATGCGGCCAGTTCCTTGCCGATCTCCGGCAAGGTCTTGGCGGTGCGGTTTGCGATAAAGTCCACAATCGTTCCGTTGTCTGCGTCATTGGACACGGAAAAATAAACCCAGTTCGCGCCCTTCTTGGAAACGATGATTTTATCCCCTGTGGCCGCTTGGCGCATGACAAGGGATGATCTGGTGGATTTCTTCCTGTCCAGCTCATAGCCCTGCCCTGCCGCATATTGGCTAAGGTTTACGGATTGCTTGAAAGCGGCGAAGTCGTATTTTTGCATAACCGCCCCCTTAGTATTCACTGGTCAAAAGCAGGGTGTCGTGGATTAGAAACATCCTGATTTTTGGCAAGGGAAAATCCGTGTGGGTCAGGTGATGGGTAAAGACAACATCACAATCGCCGTTTTCGCAGGTCAGGGTGGCGGTCTTGTTCTCATTGACGGTCAATTCCCATGCCTGAAAATATCCGGCCTGTCTGATTTCAAGTTTTTCCTGAAAACCGAAAATCATATCTGTTAGCCAGTATGCGCCCGCTTCCTCCGCCAAAAACTGTACGCCTTCGGTGTAAATGAATTTACGGAAAAGAGGATGCCGAAACCATACAGTCGTTCCGCAGAAATTCCGCAATTCGCTTTTCAGGTAGGCGGCTTTTTGAGTGGCGTTCATTGTTTCCATGATTATTCTCCCCGCGCTTTGGTCAGGTTTTCAGCCGTGAAATAATCCAGCATTGAGGTTAGAAGCTGCGCCCTGCCCTCGTCCGTCTGGAATAGCTTAACGGCCTCTGCAAAGGCTTCGTCTGCGTTACGGGCTAAAACCTCGATGCGGAATTGCTCCGTCTTTTGAAACCGGATGGCAAAAAGGCTTTTAGCTGGCGGGATAGCCAGAATTGCAGGGCTTTGGATTAACTGCGGTGTAGGTGTTAGGCTCATTTCTTTCCTCCTTAAAATTGGAAAAGGGTGCGTCATGCACCCTTGGCTCCCGCCGAGGGTGGGGGTAGCAAGTGCAAGGGCGATTTTTTGAGAATTTTGGAGCGAAGCGGCCGCGAGGAATTGCCCGCTTGCGGGCAAGGGGAAAATTGTCAAAAAATCGGAAGCGAAGCGCCTTTACCCTTGCGCGCGCGAGGGCCGACGGCCCTTAGCCCTTAAAACAAAAAATGCCCTGTCAAAGACAGGACACCAGATACTTACTTCCTAAAAATTCAGCCGGTCGGAAAGCCAGGGCAAAGAAGTTTCACGAGTGTTTCACGTGAAACTTTCCCTGTGAATACAATGGGTTATATAATTGACATTGCTTGGGAAAATGCGTGAAGGATCGTTACCCGAATGGGCCGAAACCCGCCTTGGCGGGGTTCGGTGAGCGAAGCGAGTAGAGCCTGGTCGGGCCAACGGCCCGGCACGCCCCCCTACCCTTTTACTTGTTTCTGATTTTGCGCGGATCGATCAAATCTTCATCATGGATCGGCAGGCCGGCCGCTTTCAGGGCTTTCATGACAAAGATGTTCTGAGGGTCTTTTTCTTTATGGGCCGCATCCGCCAGAAGATCCCAAACGTAAACGGGCATGGAAAGCGAACTGTTGCGCCGCTCGATCTGACGAGAAGGACGCGCCGGCGAGATACTGGGCAAGGCCGTCTTCCCTTTTGATAACCGTTCCTCGAAACGATCGAAACGGTCGTCGTCAGCAACCTTTACAGCCACATCATCAAGTTTTTTAGCCATTTTAAATCACCTTTCAGCAATCTGCTTAAGTTGCTACATAGCAATATAAGCACATAACTTCTTATGCAGCAACACTGGAATCCGATTGTTTTGCTTGCGTTTCCTTCTGTGCGCGCATCGTTGTCAGCATCCCCATCACTTCATCACCAAACTCGGCGATATTCTTGGCGCCGTCGCTGCCCGGCGCATAACCGATCGGCGTCTGCCCCATGAAACGAGCCTGCGGGAAAACCGTGCGCTCATACAAAACAGTTTCAAACAGCGGAAATTTGAGCTTTTCAAGCTGTGCAAGAATATGTTTCAGCACCACAGTCCCAGGCCGCGCCCGCGTGATAACGGTCTTGCAGGCCACAGCACGATCCGTCAGCTCCATTGCTTCCCGGACGATGTTCCGCGTATTGATCGCCTCTAGGAAATCATCTTCGTTCGGCTGCGCGGGAATAATAACCAAATCCGCGATTCCGGCCGCCTTGAGCAAGGAAACCGAGGCAATCCCCGCTACGTCAATCAGTAGAACGTCAGAATCCCGCGATAATTCCCGCGCAGTTGCGATAATCTTCTTGTCGTCCGGCTCATGCTGGAACGCTATATCAGCGAATTCGCCCTTTTCGCGGCCCTTTTCAATCCAACGGGCAAGGCTGCGGTTCGGGTCGGTGTCGATCAAACCGACACGCAATCCGCGGTTTGACCAATAATCGGCCAATCCCATTGTTGTGCTGGTCTTGCCCGCACCGCCTTTGCTGGTGGAAACTGTAACGATATAAACCATGATGGCGCTCCTTGCTGAATAGCAACATTGGTAAGTATGCAGGTTGCTTCATGAGCAGATAGCCACATAGCGAATAAGCAACCAGACAACATGACGATATAACAACGTGAGCAGTTAGTAAAGTAGCAATGTAGCTTCTTACATACTTGTGTAAGTGCATACATAAACAAGTATGACCAGACACACCCGCCGCCTGAAAACCGGAAAGTGACAAACCCGCATAAGAAGCAACATAAGCAAGTTTATAAACAATCCTTATTTTCTGCGGCATAGAGCGAAGCCCTGCGCGCTTATTCCGCAATCTTGCTTATGTTGCTTCTTATATATGTTTCCAGCTACTCGGCGCGTTCTCACGCCTATAATGGAACATCATGGCCACATAGCAATCTTGCTATGTGGCCATGATTGTCAAACACTGACCGCCGGAAGGCGGGGCGGCTATTGCCGCCGCCGATCTTCCGCACGACAAGCGCGCACCGTATAAAACTCGCCGGTCGGCGCGTCATGGTGGGATAGCGTATAGGTTAGGACGCGGCGTTTGCGGTCAAACTGCCCGCGCAATGTCCAGTCTGACGTTTTCGGGAAGGCTCTGGACATGAAGGCGCGGGCGTCCTCGGCCTCAACAATCGCCCAGCCGGACAGATGCCGCCAGCCCATATTTTCGCCCTCGACAAAATACTGCCCTTTGGAAGAAATCCGGTGCAGGATGCGCCCAAATTCTTCCAGAAAATCATCGAATTCCCATTCGATGAAATCATAGTCAAGCGAAGCCATCTCAAAGGCTTCGCTTTCCGTTTCCGCGATGCCGGATTCCAGCAAATCCTTGGCCTTGTCGTCAATGATGGCGGACTCATCCCAAAGCAGGCTGTAAGTGGGTTTCGGGGCAGGGGCGGCGGCTGTTGTGTTTTGCATGATATAATCTCCTTGCGATTTTGTTTAAGTAGCAAGGTAGCAACGTGCCTATGTTGCTACCTTGCTATGACGATGGACTAGGCGGCGAGTGCTGCCGCTTGTTGTTGGGAAAAGAGGAAATCAACGGCCTTTTGCGCCTGTGACGCGGCGGAAAAAATAAACCGCTTGTCACTTTTCAGGGCTTTCAGCCAGTTGTGGATGTACCGCGCATGATCTTCGCGGGGCGAAGATGTAACGCCAGTTGCCGCGCAGCACATGGCCGCGCCTAGTTCGGCAATCAGCTCCTCGAAAGCGTAATCTTTCCCGCCGAATTTATCGTCATTCAAACGGTCAAGGCGATGCTTCGCGCCTGTCCAGTGGGTGAGTTCATGGAACAACACACTGTAATAATTTTCCGTCGCGGTGCTGGTCGATGTGTCCTTGAACATATCGCGCGGGGGCATGGCGATATAATCCATTGAGGGCAAATAAAAGGCTTGTCCGCCTTGATGCCGAATATCCGCGCCTGTCTGATTTACAAGTAAATCAGCCGCGCCAATATTTTCGATCAGGGAAGGGGCGGGGGCTTCAAGTTCTGCAGCAACGTCATAGCCTTCCACCTGCTCGGCATTGAATACAGTGGAATGACGCGCAAAACGACGGGTTTGCAGGTCATCGCCTTCGTTTTCGCCTTCGACTTCAAACGATTTGTAGAAAACGATCGGCGCGCCTTTCTCGCCTTTCTTCACCTGTGCGCCAAGTTCCGCCCATTGTTTGTACGTCGCCCAAACAGGCAGGGCGTAATGTTTCTTGATCTGATAAACCCAAAGCAGGGGGATATTGATGCCCTGATAGCAATTCCCTGTTTTCGCGTTTTCGGGGATGCGATTTATTTGATGCCACGGCATTTCAAACTTGCCGGAAATCCCGTTTTCAATCGCCTCGATGATGGTGTCAGTTACGGTTTGATAAATGTCTGCGCGGTTGGTGGTCATTTGCTTTGCTCCTTTAAAATTGGGGTTGCGCTTCTTTTCCTAGAAGCGCCGCAAAGCGGCCGACAAAGCGGGGGGAGGGGGTCAAGGTTGGAACCCTTCGCAGAAGGGCTTGTCCGAAAAATCGGCGAAAGATTCTTGTCTTTCCTAGCGCAGCGACGGAAAGCGGGAATCTGTTCGACTATTTTTTGGATTCCGGCCTTGACGACCGGCCCGAAGGGGGCAAAACACAAAACAGCTTCGCCCCGCCAGGGCGGGGCGTCCGCATCCCGCGCCCGAAAAGTCATAAGAAAACCGCCCGACCTTTTCAGATCGGACGGTTCATCTTTGGTTCGGATTAAATATCCTCGCCCGTTTCTATATTGCGCTCGGCGGAATATTCTGTGCGCTCATCCGTGAAACGGACTTGCACTTCCAAGGACACAGTTCCCGCCTGCACATCAATGACCAGCTCGCCATAACCGCCATCGTTGTTGTACCAATCAACCCCTGTTTCTTCGAGATAGTCATTGGTCAGCGCGTCTATCGCTTCTTCAAGCGTTGTTTGTTCCGGCGTGGCGGTTCTGCGCCATTCCCCGTCCTCGAAGAAACTTGAGGTGCTGATATGTTCGACAGGCAGAGCCTTCAACGCATCAGGATTTCCGCATGGCTCATAAGAAACATCCTCGATAGAGCCACTATCACTATAACCGTTAAAGGAAACGGTTACTTTTTCGATACCATGCTGGCGGAAAATAGGCAGAACACGGCGCAAATTCTCCATGTAGATAGTATCTCGGATGGGATAGGCCGCGCCCGTTGATTTTTTCAAATCAATCCCCAAAGCCTTGTGTATCTGCTGCCGGACAGACGCAGGGGGAAGGCCGTTATAGCGGGTCTTTATCTGGTCTATCCGCAACGGGGCTTCGGGGTCATTGGTAAGCCGTAATTCGACCGTCCAACGCTGCCCGTCCGCAAAAACGGCAGCAATGGCGCAATCGCCATTTCTAAGGCGACTGTCATAGCTGGCGACACAATGACGCTGCCGCAAGCCTTCCATGCCAAGTCTGCGGCTGGTGCGGATAAGATAGCCGCTAAAGCGTTCCGGCAGATGCTTCTCGTATTTTGAAACATCGTAGCGGACATTTTCGGCGGCCATGCGCTGCAAGGCTTCGGCGCGGGAAAGGCGGTCATGTTCTTCCTTCCACCGCTTCGCGCCCCATGACAGATTGATACGGCGTTTTTGTGCCTTCGCCATGCGGATAACGTCATGCACCGGAACGCCTTGGGCGCGTAAATGCAGGAAACCCACGGCAAAGCCTATCAGTTTTGGAATATCACCCGTAATCTCTCCGGCATCGAGGACGGTATGGATAACATCTTCGGGAATTTGCCCTGCGCTCAAAAGCTGGCGGAAGGGCATGGCGGTTTTTGCTGGTAACTGCGCCAGACGGTTTTCAATCGTGTAGGTCATTATGCAGCCCTCCGCGATTGTGCGCCGACTTTGGTGGCGCGGGTCATCCATGCTTCCGGCTGGATTTTTGAAAGCCAGTCGGCAACGGATGGAATACGTCCGCAATCCTCCATAACGTGCTGTTCCCCGACATAACGGACAGGAACTTCCTTGCCCGCGCTGTTGGTCAGGGTGACGCCGAAAACGCGCTCACACTCGAAAACGCCTTCGGCATGATGGCGCAAGGCTCTATGCCGGAAATCGGCAAAGCTCTCTTTCGTGGCATCAAACCAGTTGTGGATGGCAAGATAGTCCTCCGGCTTGCCGCCGAATAATTTTGCCGATGATACGGCGTGATAGTAGGGGTGAGTCATGGTCTTTTCCTTTCATGCTCTCGGTTAAAAAAGTGCAGGTCGCACTTCTTTCCTAAGAGCGCCGCGAACGCGGCCTACAAAGCGGGGGGAGGTTGTCCATGACTTGACAGGCCGGAGGGGGATCACCCGTTCTGCACAAGCGCAGCGCGGAAGAACGGGGATACCGGCCTGTCACGCTTGCGCGAACAGGCGCGGATGCGCCAGTGAGAGTCTTGACAACCGGGACCGAAGGGGGCCTAAGACAAACAACACCGCACCGCGAAAGCGGGCGTCCGCAGCCCGCGCCAGAAAACCCATAAAAAAAACCGCCCGATCTGTATCGACCGGACGGTTCTTGAAGGTTGCCTGATTAAGCCGCTTCTTCGGACGTTGCGTCTTTTTCCTTGGCGCGGCGCGTGACGATGCGGCCGTCAAGCGGAACCAGGTCGAGTTGCTGGTTAAAGCCGTCACCGTCCTCATGTATCCAGGCGGCACCGATGCGCGTCCAGATATCCTTCGTTTCACCCTGCGATTGATAGCTTTTAACGTGGTAAACGTAGTGCGTTGGTTTGTTAGACATTGGAAGTTCCTTTCTCTTGCTCCAAGGCCTGATTGCCTTGTGCAAATTGGGGAACGGGCTGCCCGCCCGCGCTTTTGCAAACCGTTTTTTGAATTGCGCGAGGAAGCCGACAGGCGGGGAAAAAACTGATTGCAAAACGCGGCAAGCCCGTAAATTGCACATAAACAGGCAACAGGCTTGGACAGCAGCAAGAGGGAAGGGGACGGACAGCGCAAACCCTGCGCCGCCCGCCCGTTAAAATATCAGGGGAAACGATGGCGGCTGTTATGACCGTCCGGCATGGAATCCATATCGCGTTGACGCTCCAGCAGCTTCATCCTGTTCTTGATGGCCGAAATCAGCGGCGTATGCGCGGCATCCGCCCGCTGCCCGCGAGGGGGCTGACGAAAGCCGGAAAAGCCGGTCAAAAGATCGAGGGCGCGTTGCAGGGTTTCTTCGGCGCGTTCATCCCAAATCAGGCTGACCGGCAAAGCCTGAACGTGGAGAAGCCTTTGCCGGTTTTTCAAGTAACTGGCGCGCCTTTGTTCCAAAACAAAGGCGGCGTCCAGCCATTCCGCTAGGTTGCGCCAAACTAAGCGGGTGCGCGGCGTTTGATGCGAGGAAACGGACATTATGCGGCCTCCTTCTGTGTCTGCTGGCCGAGCCACTGCTTGCCCTTGGCCGCCGTGATGTTGAACCGCGCCCATAAATCCTTGTCCTTGAACGTCAGGTGAACCGTTCCCTTCATCCAGAATTTTATATGGAAGAATTCGCTTTCGGTTTCGTTGTCGAAACCTTGCCTTACATCACGGCCCAAAATCTCGAATTTCCGGTGCATGGCCTGTGCAATCGTGCCGCATTTGGCAAAATCCTTGCCGGACAGGACGCATAGAACACGGTCAAGATCGTGGTAAATGTCGATTTGCGAGCCGTGATAGGTACAAAACCGCCGCCCGTAATCCTTCTCGAATTTACAGCCCCACGGAAAGACGATTTTTTTATTGACCTTGTAGCTGTCATTGGTTTTCCAGCCTTCCGTGTGGTTCGTATTGCCCTTGTAATAGCGGGTCAGTTCGTCAAAAACATTCGCTACGGACTGTTCAAAAAGCTGCCCGCGCTGCAGGAACACGTTTTCGAGCGTTCCCCTGATATTCTCTTTCGTGAACGGGATATTGCCGTTGCGCTCAATGTCGCGGACAAAATCTTCCCGCTGCTTCTTGTCCAGCCATTTGTGAAATTCCATCTGGCTGAAAACGTGCATCCACGCATCCCGCCGATGCTTGCGGCCAAACTCGGCCTTGGCATCGTTGATATTCTTATAGGCCAGTTCAAGGATTTTATCGTAGTCCTGCCCGATATAAATATCGTTAGCGGAAAGGTACAGGCCGGCCTTGCGGATGTGCTGGAAGGCCATGTGCATATGTTCATTAGCCTTATCATAGTAATGCTGCATATTGCCGAGATTATCCCTGATAGCCAGCATATTGGCATCCCCGCCAATGTCGTCCTTCACGGCCTTTTCCGCCGTGACGTTCGCCCATAGGTCTATCGTATCGTCCTGCGACTCTTTCTTGAGATAGACCATAGCGACATTCACGCCGGTCTTGCGTTCGGCCTTGCTGAAAACATCGCCCAAGAATTCGACTTCGCCGTGTTTCTCGATGATGGCGGCCAGACGCTTCCTCGCGGCGGTGTGCGGGTTTTTGATGGTTTCTTCGTTCAGAAGGCAGACGATCTCGCCGTTGTGCAGGAAATCCCACGCCTTCAAAAGATGGTCGTCGCCATTGGAAAAAGGCGGGTTCATTACAATCGCGTCATAATAGCAAACGCCGCTGTAATCCAGCCAGTCATGCCCGACAACAGGGAATTCCTTGTCCGTCAGCACCGCCACCAGTTCCGGCGCACATTCGATACAGTCCACCTTGTCGCGGGTATAGCGGCCTTTTTTCTCGACAATCGCTTCGGCAATGTCGCCTTTCCCTGCGCTCGGCTCAAGGAAATGGCGGGCATCGGGCGAAATCTTTTTCAGCATCTTGTGAATGACGGATTTAGGGGTAGGGAAAAATTCGGTTCCAAACATGGGTAAATCTCCATTTTTAAATCGGGGATTGAAGGGGAAAGGGGAGCCACCCGCGCTTGCGGCGGGTGGCTCGGTCAGGCATTAGGCGGCTTCGGCGTAGTCCTCATCGTCCAGTTCGCCTTCTTCACCTTGGACTTCATCTTCGTCCTCGAAATCCTCGTCCATGTCGTCCGCTTCCGGCTCTTTGCGGTCGGGGTCGATGGCGGGGAAGTTCATGGCTTCCGGCAACCAGTCATTTGCCTTGAGGTCGGTTTCAGTCGGCTTTTTCGCCTTCTTCGCGCTCTGGAAAAACTTGGTCAGGGATTTGACCAGTTCGCCCTTTTTGTATTCGGACGCGCTTGCCAGCTTTGCCGATGCGCCGGACTCGTTCATCAGGGCTTGCAGTTGCACCTTGTTCCGGCGATTAAGAAAGCCCTCGTCAGGCCGCCAGTAATCGCGCATATCCACGGCAAGGTCTTTGGCGATTTTGTTGAACAAACTGCCTTCGTGCGTGTCCAGCCTGTCCACCATGTCCTGCCCGAATTCGCAGACCTCCAAGAATACAAGGATGGCTTCCAGTTGCGCGTCCGTTAGGCTTTGGATGGTGTCATAGGCTTCTTCTTCATCGGTATGGAAGAAACCACCAAGCGTTTTCCAGACAGGCTTTTCTTCATCGGCCTGAATTTTCAGGTCAGATAGCAGGATTTCCGCTTGCTGGTTGATAACGGCGAGGGCAGGGGGCATCCCGCCTTCCAGTTCAAAATACCGCAAGCAATCATGGGCTTTGAACCGCGCCAGTTTGTTGGCAACAGCCAGTTCCTTTGCCTTGCGGGGGTTGCCGAGGATTGCGGCCTGAACCGCAAGGCTCTTGTGCATCCCCATATAGCGGCGGAGAGGGGTCGGGTAAAAATCCTTCTCCTTGGCTTTCAGGGCTTTCGCGGTTGATGCCGTGGCCTTGGTTTTGGTCAGGCCTTCATAGATTTCAACATCACCGGAATTCTTGAGAAACACGACAACGCCGCCTTTCTCTCCTTCTTCGGCTTCGCCATACTGCCAACGGCTGAAAGAATAGCCCTCCTGCAATTCAGCCCATTCATGGGTTTGGGCGTATTCGGCCACTTTCTGCTCTGCCGCCTGTTTTTGCAGTGTTTCAAACTGCTCCACATCGTCAAAGTAAGTGGCGTTTTCCTCGGCCAGCAGGTCTTTGGTGAAAGTTCCCGTATATTGTTCTTGCGGGAAAATCGCCATGGACAGGCTCGGCAAATCGCCCACCAGCTTGTCCTTGATTTCATCGGGGGCGGTGTAATAGCCCTCGATAACATCATCCAGCACCTCGTCCTGATCTTCATGCTTGCCGATGGTCAGGGCTTCGGCCTGTGACAGCGTGATTTGCTTTTCGGCCAAGGCTTCTTTCACCTTGTCGCTCAAGTTCAAGAGCGTCAGGCGGCGGCGAATGGTTGCCACGGAAAGCCCTGTCTGCGCGACGATGTTATCCAGTTCCTCGCCGTTCTTGACCAAGGCGGCAAGCGCGGCGGCTTCTTCCAGAGGGGAGAGGTTTTCGCGTTGGACGTTCTCCACGGTCGCAATCCGCAGGGCTTCATCGTCCGTCAGGTTTTCCTTGATTTCAACGCGCACCGGAAAACTCTTGTCCAGTTCGCCTTTTTCAATCAGGTGAGAGATAGCGCGGAAACGGCGTTCCCCCGCGATAATGTTGTGTTTTTTCGCTTTGCCCTTCGGCTTCGCCACAACAAGGTTTTGCAACAGGCCATCGGTCTTGATGGACTGCGCCAGTTCTTCAATGGTCGTATCATCGAAGAATTTGCGCGGGTTCAGGATGGAAGGCTGAATTTGCGCGATTGTGAGAGTTTGAATAGTCATTTTAAGTTTCCTTTTTGCTTAGGTGTGAAATGCGACACGACAACCGCGCCGCACTTCTTTTCCTATGGGCCGCGCAGCGGCTCCCAAGCGGGGGGGAATTTTTCAAGATCTGAACGGGGGGAGGGGGATCACCCGGCCTGCACCGAGCGCAGCGAGGGAAGGTTGGGGATACCCCCCGTTCACGCTTTGCGCGAGCCGAAGGCGAGGGTCTTGAAAAAGGGCCCGAAGGGGGCCAATAGCAGGACGCAGGATCCGCGCCCGGCCGCCGGCATCGTCAGCTGCAGGAACCTACAGAGCTACCGCGTGAAGGATCGTCACCCGCAGGGCCGAAACCCGCCCTGGCGGGGTTCGGTGGAGCTTGCGCCGCAGCTGCGCGGCGCCTAGCGGAATAGAGCCTGGTCGCGCCGGCAACGGCGCGACACGCCCAGGATCGGGGCAACAAAACAGCGCCGAATCATCTTTTCATAGTTGATAGGCCACACAATCCATGTCAACATACTGGTATCTAATGTAATTTAGGCATTTTTATAAACATTGAATGTAACAAATATCTATGATAGAATGTTACATATAAGGTGAAGAAAATGACCTCTGTAGCGCAAAAAATAAAGAACCGGATCAAGGGAAAAGGCCGCGGCTGGGCCTTCACGCCCAAGGATTTCCTCGACCTCGGCCCGCGCAACAACGTGGGCCAGATTCTCCACCGGCTGACCGCGCAGGGCTTCATCCGGCAGGTCAGCCGCGGCGTGTACGATTATCCGCGCCAACACTCGTCCATGGGCGATTTTCCGCCGAACGCGTATAACGTCGCCGCCGCAGTTGCGCGCGCGACCGGTGATCGCATCTACCCGACAGGGCCGGCGGCGGCGAACCGCATGGGCCTGACCACACAGGTTCCGGCAAAAACGGCTTATGTCACGACAGGAAAACCCCGCGACGTTCAGGTGTGGAATGTAAAGGTCAAACTGCACAAGGCGACACTGCCAAAAACAATGACACGCCCCCTGGCGTATATGGCGCTGCAGGCGCTCGACAATATAGGGCCTGATTATGTCGATCAGAATATGATCGACAAAACGGCCAAGCATTTAAAACCAGCCGATAAGAAAGACATTCACGATAATCTGCGTTATATTCGCAATCCGTGGCTGGCCGATATCGCGCGCCAGATCTCCGTATAGAGGAAAACATGACAACTTTTGACCGTGAAACCCTAGCCCTGCTTGTTGAAAGAGCGTTTCAAAAAACCGAACGGGGCCATGCTATCATTGAGAAAGATTATTGGGTCGTCTGGCTGCTCGATCTCCTGTTTTCCGGGCCGTACGCCGATGCGCTGACTTTCAAAGGCGGAACATCACTTTCAAAAGCCCATAAGGTGATCGATAGATTTTCGGAAGATGTGGATCTGACCATCGACCGCGGCCTGATTGCACTCGATCCGGCAAAATCTCTGGAAGAGCCTGATCTTGGCCGCGCGCAGCGCACGAAAAGAAGCAAGGCTTTCGACGATAAAACGACCGATTTTATCATGCAGGAATTCGCGCCCTGGCTCGAAGCCGAAATTCAAAAACATCTGGCGGGCAGGGCAGGGGATACGCCGCCGGCGCTGCGTGTTGATGAAGAAGATCCGCTGAACCTGTTTTTCGATTACCCGCGCAATCCCGCTGCCGAAGAAGACCCCTATATAAAACCCTTCGTCCGGCTTGAAATCGGCGCGCGCGGCGATCGTTCGCCGCAAGCGCCGCACATCGTAAAATCCTATATCGAGGAAGAATTCCCGGACGAATTCACCGGCAAAATACCCATTGCCGTGAATGTGCTGGCGATCGAGCGCACCTTTTGGGAAAAGGCGACCATCCTTCATTCTGTCTGCTGCCGGCCGGAAGAAAAACCGCCGCGGGAACGCTTCTCGCGCCATTATTACGACGTTCATCATCTGGCCCAGGACGCGGATCTGGTTGCCCGCGCAATCGCAGACACGGAATTACTGGAAGCGATTGTTGAAAACAAACGCGCCTATTTCTTTGAATCTTGGGATTGGTATCCAACCGCAAAGCGCGGCACATTCCGGCTTGTTCCGTCAGCGGAACAACAAGAGTTTTTAAAGCGTGATTATAACGCCATGCAGAACATGATTGCCGGCGACAAGCCGGAATTTTCAAAAATCATAGAAGCGCTGAAAGATCTGGAAGACAGGATCAACGCCGTATGACACAGGACGTTCTCGCCTTCGACCACCTGCGCCAGCTCGACAAGCTGAAAGAAATTGTCGGCGGCCTTGATGAATGTGGGGTCGCCTCAGAAAACGGAAAATAAAGCACGCTAAGCCGGTTGCAACGGTC
>CAYWIT010000016.1:0-63358 GCA_964458415.1 uncultured Rhodospirillaceae bacterium | reverse complement strand
GTCGCTTGGTGATGGTGACCGGCCTTCAACACTTAAATTCCCGGTCAAAACCATCGTGCAAGGCTATAGCTTGAGTGTTTCGAGCGTATCGGCCTCTATCGTGGCCAAGCATTTTCGTGACACACTCATGAAAAAACTGGCCAAAAAATATCCCGGATACGGCTGGGAAACAAACGCCGGATATGGGACGCGTGGGCACCTTGAAGCCCTTGAAAAATATGGGGTTACCCCCTTTCATCGGCGCAGCTTTGCCCCCGTTTCTAAACAGTTAGTTAAAGAAAATTCTGCAAATTACTGATTCAAAAGACTCTTTTTGAAAGATTTTTGTTGACGAAGAATCGCGAATGATTCATGATTCTCTTATGAAGACGATTGAAAAAAACAGCGCAAGGTCGCAAAAAGCAAGTCTCCCACGCAATGAAATCCTGTCTGGGGACTCTCTCTCTGTCATGAAAACCCTCCCCTCCCGGTCGCTTGATCTGGTATTTGCAGACCCGCCTTATAATTTACAGCTCGGTGGAAACCTGTGCCGTCCGGACAACTCCGTTGTAAACGGCGTTGAGGAGGATTGGGATAAATTTTCCAGTTTTGCTGCGTATGACAAATTCTCCCGCGACTGGTTGCTGGAAGCAAAACGGCTTCTCAAAGACGATGGCGCCATCTGGGTGATAGGCAGTTATCACAATATTTTCCGTATCGGGGCTATTCTTCAGGACCTTGGTTTCTGGATATTGAATGATATCGTCTGGCGTAAAACCAATCCGATGCCGAATTTCCGTGGACGGCGCTTTACCAATGCACATGAAACCCTGATCTGGGCGGCAAAATCTGAAAGCGCCAAATACCGCTTTAATTATGACGCTATGAAAGCGCTGAATGAGGATCTGCAAATGCGCAGTGACTGGACATTACCGCTGTGTACAGGTCAAGAACGGCTAAAGAAGGATGACGGACAAAAAGCCCATCCGACACAAAAGCCGGAATCCTTGCTCCATCGGGTCATCCTCTCTTCAACGGATGTCGGAGATGTCATTCTGGATCCTTTCTTTGGAACAGGAACGACAGGTGCAGTTGCTAAAAAACTGGGCCGTGATTATATCGGCATTGAGCGTGAGAAGGATTATATCATTCATGCTAAGGAACGCATCGCCGCCATCAAGACCGGCGATGATCAAAGCTTACTGAAGCCTCTTGAAAAACGTGCCGAGCCGCGCATCCCCTTCGGTCATGTTGTCGAAATGGGTCTGCTGGAACCCGGCACTACCCTGTTCGATCATAGCCGCCGCTATTCCGCACGTGTTCGTGCCGATGGAAACCTTGTCGCCCGTAATCATACTGGCGATCATAAAGGCTCTATCCACAAGGTTGGCGCCGCTCTCCAGGGATTGCCGTCATGCAACGGCTGGACATTCTGGCATTTCGAAACCAAAGGAAAAGTCTGGCCTATCGATGTTCTTCGTCAGGAAATCAGATCGCAAATTCAACCAACAGTGTAAATTTACAGGCCTCCTACTGGGCCATGATAAAACTTTACTCCGCAGTCACAACCTGTACAAGCTGCGTCATGTCTTTGTCAAGGAATAGAGCGATCTCCTTCAGGCTGCCAAGAAGAACCATTTCACGCTGGGACGCATAACCGCTCAAATTTTTGTCAGGAACGATATTAAGAACCTTGAAACGAAGCCTCGCATATAGCATGCGTTGCGGATCTCTCATATTTTCAAACTGCTGAAAAAGATTTTCGGCCTCATCCATGGGAATTTTAAGCTTGTCGAAAGTAAGGGGCTCCCCAAGTCGTAATACGACACGCGCTGGAAAAACCTTTGAGGCAACGATGTCCTGACATAGCGGCGTCATCTCATTTTTATCAAGAATTATAATTGATCCCACCGCTTGAAGACGATCCTCTTCAGCAAACGGAAAGAACTGGTTTTCAAAATTATACCGCCCGAGTTTTACAGATGAATGCACTTCATACTGCACACGAAAATACTCTTTTTTTTCCTGTATGCGTGAAATGATCTGCCTGCGGATATTCTGCCACTGAAAGTCGTTAGAAAAATTTTCCTTGTACAATGGACAGTATGCCAACTTGGCGTACTCATCAGAAACCCGTGTATCGCTGATATCAAAACCTCCCAGCATTACTCCCGTTTGGATAATATCCCTCATCGTAGGTTGCGCATAGCTCTCGCCGATTTCTTCGACCCTTTGCGCTTTTCCTGATGAAATATCACCTATAAAAAATGTAACAAAAAAGATTATGATCAGAATCTGTTTCATGAGATGCCCCTTTATAAAAATGATTATAAAATTAAAGCAAGAAATTCTCAAGACGTGCAAAGCCGTATTGCTTTTTTCATGAGGGAGGGCAGTGCATAACTTTCCATTTGATCCAATGAAACCCAGTTTAATTTACCGTCTTTTGCCTTTATAGAGGCTTCGGCCTTGTATATTTCCAAAATCAGGTCAAAGTGCGTAAAGCTGTGCCGGACTGTCAGCCCAAGGGGTTCTGCGCCATTTTTTATATATGATGGGGCCTTCAATACTTCTTGTTTCAGCGTATTTTGTGTCACAATCCATTCTGTTGTCGGTAATTGATAGAGCCCCTCGTAAAGCCCCTTCGTCTGACGTTTTTCAATCATGAATTTTTTGTCTTTTCTACAGACCCAGAACACTCTGCCATAGCGCACAGGCCTAGTCGCCGGCTTTGCCTTGCGGGGATAATCTTCTGGCTTGCCGCCAGCGCTTTTCACTTTACAGGAGCCTTGCCATGGGCAAAGTACGCAGTTTGGATTTCTGGGAGTGCAAATTGTGGCGCCAAGCTCCATAAACGCCTGCGTAAAGTCACGTGGACGATCATTCTTTTCAGCAAGATTTTTTGCCAAAGCGTGAATTTTAGGTTTGGATTGTGGCAAAGGTTCATCCACAGCAAAGAACCGGCTCACGACGCGCTCTACATTTCCATCCACTGCAACAGCAGGGCTATTAAAAGCAATAGAGGTGATTGCGGCCGCTGTATAAGGGCCGATGCCGGGCAGCTTTAATAATGCTGCTTCATCGCTTGGAAAACGCCCGCCGTGACTCTTGGTTATTTCTTGAGCGCATTTGTGCAGATTGCGCGCACGAGCATAATATCCAAGCCCAGCCCAAGCTGTCAGGACGTCATCAAGTTCTGCCGCCGCCAGATCGTGTACGGTAGGCCATTTCTTTATAAATTTCTCAAAATAAGAAATGACGGCAACCACAGTCGTTTGCTGCAGCATAACCTCTGACAGCCAGATATGATAAGGGTCAGGCGCTTTTCCGCTCACAGCCCGCCACGGCATGACGCGCTGGTGCCTGTCGTACCACGCCAACATCCTTTTTTGTAACGTCTGGATTTCCGTCTTTTTCAATCTGGACATAAGCACTTAAATAGAGATACTGGACTGTCATGACAACAGACAAAAACAACGTAAAGATCAGCAATCGGCCCCGCCCGCTTTCAGACCTTGTTTCCGGCCTGACACGCGATGTCTTTGGCAAAAAGAACCTTCTCTTTGGCAAAATGCTCTCGGCCTGGCCACATATCGCCGGTCCCGGTCTTGCGGAGAAAACCATGCCGCTTGACCTGAAATTTTCAAAGAAAACAGGGAGTAATCAAGCAACACTGCACCTAGCGGTCCAGAGCGCCTTTGCTCTGGAGTTCAGTTATCAGAAAACTCTGTTGATCGAACGCCTGAATGTTTTTTTTGGCTACCCCGCTATCAAAGACATCAAGATTATTCAGGATTCAAATCTTATGGATAACAAAGGGGCTAAAAAAGCCAAAACCAGACCCTTAACGATACAGGAAGAAAAAAAGATAGAGGCGCTCACCGCTGAAATTCAAGAAAGTGATTTACAAACGGCGCTAAAGAATTTAGGAAAAGCAATCATATCGCGTCAGGATAAAAACCCTTGATGCGATCTCAATAAACAATATGACAATAAAAGGTCCAGTGTGCATACATGAAAGTCGCCGCAAATACACTCCGTAAAGGCATGGTTATCGAGTACAACAATAAACTCTGGGTCGTTCTTGAAAACGAACTCCGCTCTCCCGGAAAAGGCGCGGCAGTCGCACAGGTTGTCATGCGCGATATCCTCGGCGGGAACAAGATGGATATTCGTTTTTCAACGCAGGACGTGGTTGAGCGCGCTCGCGTGGATGAGGAAGAGTTCCAGTTTCTCTTTGCCAATGGTGATGAATATACTTTCATGAATAATGAAACATTCGAGCAAATTGTCGTTAACAAAGAGCTCATTGGCGAACCTGCCGCATTCCTGCAGGATGGAATGAAGGTTATGGCGCAGATACATGAAGGCAAGCCCCTCTCCATCACCCTGCCCGAAAACGTGACGATGATGATTACTGAATCTGACCCTGTGGTAAAAGGCCAAACAGCCTCTTCCTCATATAAGCCGGCTGTACTTGAAAACGGTGTTCGCGTTCTGGTTCCGCCGCATATCGAAGCCGGTACGCGCATCGTTGTAAAAACAGCCGATGCTTCCTACGTTGAAAGGGCAAAGGATTAATATCAATGTCCATCGCCCGCAGATCCCCTCACCTGAATGTCATGGTCGAAGCCGCTGAAAAAGCAGGCCGCGCACTTGTCCGTGACTTTGGTGAAGTTGAAAATCTTCAGGTCTCCAGAAAAGGGCCAGGCAATTTTGTTTCTACAGCGGACCATAAATCCGAAAAGACCATTGTAGCCGCGCTGTCCAAAGCCCGCCCCTCCTATGGTTTTTTGATGGAAGAGGGCGGTACACAGGCGGGCGAAGACCCTGCCATGCGCTGGATTGTGGATCCTTTGGATGGAACAACTAACTTTCTACACGGGGCGCCGCACTGGTGCATTTCCATTGCTTTGGAAAAGGACAAGGAAATCATCGCCGGCGTTATTTATGACCCCGTCAGGGATGAAATGTTCTGGGCGGAAAAAGGATGTGGCGCTTATGTGAATAATCGCCGCATTCGCGTTTCAAGCCGTTCTACACTGAACGAAGCGCTGCTTGCTGTCGGGACAGACTCCTTTGCCGAGATCGGTTCCGTTGCTCCGGCTTTCGGTGGGGTGCGCCGCATGGGAAGCGCTTGCCTTGACCTTGCCTATGTCGCGGCAGGACGTTTCGATGCCTACTGGGAACATGGGCTGCAACCTTGGGACAAGGCTGCCGGCGGTTTGATTGCCAAAGAAGCTGGTGCTTTGGTGACAAGCTTTGAAGGCATTAAAGGTCACGATGTCGTATACGGCAACAGTATTACGGCCGCAAATCCCGCCCTGCATGCAGAACTCCTCAAGGCCTTAAAAAATCAGGCTGATAAAAAAGTAAAGTCTGCGTCCTGAAGGAAATAATTGATGATGCGTTTCGGATCGTTTTTGACTTGTTCTGCCGCGATCATGACACTGATGATTGTTTATTCAGGCGATGCGGCTGCACAGTATCATGAGTACACTTCAGGCAAACCTTCGGTTGAAGTCGACCTCGGCCAGTTGGAAGATGATTCATCTGCAGTAATAAATGCCCCTGCAAGCCATGCCTATGAAAGGGCACCAGTGCTGCAAGCCCCCCTCGCCGCTCCCGATGATCTTTCTGACAACATAGCGCCTACGGCCCCCAGAAAACGTATTTTGAAGCCTTCCGGACGCCCACCCGTTCAGGAGGGACTGACCATTGAAGAAAAAGAAGCGGCTATGGATTTCCCGCCGCCTATTGTTGAAACGCAAGCACCGCCGCCATCTGACGAAGATATAGTTGAGGAGCCGGTTAAGGAACCGGAAAGAAAGAAAACATCAGAGGCACCAGTTCCGGCTACCCCTGCGCCTGCACCAGAATTTTCAACAATGCTTGAAGATACGCTAAAAGAAAATGACATTGTACAAGAAGTACAGGAAGCCCTTCCGGAAGCATCTGCCCCTCCGGTTGCAGACACGCCAGCACCGTCAACAAGCGCTGTTGTACCAAGCCTGTCCGATCTGACTTTGGAATTTGGCGGAAATACGACTGAGCTTTCCTCCGCCCTGCAGGCAAAACTGGATGAGGTGGCCAATCATCTGCAACAAGGCCTTGCCTCCCGCTTGCAAGTCCGTGCATTCGCAACCGGAGAAGACGGCACAAAGGGCAGCGCACGACGGATTGCTCTGGCGCGCGCCCTCTCTGTGCGCTCGTACCTCATGGACAAAGGCATCAAGCCTGCGCGAGTGGATGTGCGAGCCTTGGGTACAGAGACAGACCGTACGCCACTGGATCGCGTTGATCTGGTTTTCGTTGCGCCCTGACCGTCTCGTTATAAAGGCTGTTCGTCCCTCGTTTATGGCCCTTTAGGCTTGTTCTTATTATCGTCAGATGGACTGGACATTTTCTGTGTCACGCCATCTGCCGCCAGAAAAGGCGATGGCTTTACGCCACGCACCGCATTTTCGTATATCAATGTACCGTCTGCGATATGCTTGGACAGGTTATGCGGGAAGCTTGGATCCTTGATAACACCGTCTATGAAATCCCAATTTTCTGGTGTCATAGGCGCTGTTGTGAATACAATGTGGAGGCCGTGGTGCATGGCATCTTCCATACTCTCTATCCGGTCATATACATTGCTCTCGGAAACGACGATACCCTCGCGTGAAATCCACTGGCTTTCTTTGCGGGGGCTCTTTTCAAAACTTTCCCCGGAAAACCTAACGATCGTGCCGCCAAATTTCTTGTTTTTCAGGAAATCTTCCCGATCGGGAAGGATCGTAATAAAATCCTCACTGTCCGGCATGGCCACATTCACAATGCGCGTACCGTTTTTTGCCAGATACGGAAGAACCTCGCGCAGTTTCGAACTGGCGTAAACATAAGGCTCTGGATCCAGATCATTTGCCTGACGCGGGTCAATAGGCAAATCCCCTACAACTTCGCGTTGAGTCACACGATAAAGTAACGGAGGATAATTTTTGCCCGCACGGTTTTCTTCTGCTTGAGGATCACAGCAATCCTGTTCCGCTTTGATGACAGTCTGACTATCCTTATCCCGACGCAGAAAATCTACACCATGATGTACAGGCGATGGCCAGTCATCAAGACTGTTTACCCATTTAAAATCCTCGGTTTCATGGTCAAGTCCCGGCATAAATTCATGATCTACAACGGCCAGAAAATTGTTGAATGTAAAAATACCGTCTTTTGTTTTGTACGGCGTAAGCGGCAAAAGATCAAAGTCATTGCCCTTATATTTGATTTCCTCCTGCATTTCTCGAATGGCGGCCTGCTGTGGCGTTTCGCCATCTTCCATCTTGCCACCCGGAATGCCCCACGTGCGGGGGGACCGGACATTATCCGATCTTTTCAAGGCAAGCAGGCGCCCGGTATCTCGTGCCAATACAAAAATACCCGCGCCCTCGCGGCCAAATTTATCCTTGCCATTGCTGTTATCCGGTGAATCCACGCCTACCCCTCAAGTGAAGCCTTACATGATTATATAAAATTTTATGTAAATAGTCAAGAAGCTTCACTGCTCACATGTTCTTGATACGCAAATGCCGGAGCACTGCTTTTTCTGCCTCCACAGCAAAAAACTTACCCAATCCCAACACAAGAATAAGAAGCCAGGATGAAATATCCAACGCTTCTGTTTTGAACAGCGCCTGCATCGGGGGAGCGTAGGTAAATAATAACTGGAAGACGATCAACAATATGCTCAGCCACAAAGCGGCTGGATTACCTGTAAGAAGATCGCGGGTGAAAGCGTGGGCGGTGAAATGACGCACATTAAACAAATAAACCAGTTCACCGAGAACCAGCATGTTGACCGCTGCTGTACGTGCCGTCTCAATATTGCTGCCACGAGCCAGCTCCCATTCGAAAACGGCAAAAGTTACTCCAATCATCAATAAGCTGACGTAGGCGATACGAAAAGCCAGTATGGGCGTTATCAAAGATTCCGAAGGGGGCCGCGGTGGGCGGCACATGACGCATTTCTCAGCAGGTTCGAAGGCCAGTGCTAACGAGAGAGTTACGGCAGTAACCGTATTAACCCATAGAATTTGACCAGCCGTGACTGGCAGAGATGACAACCCGGCAAATATGGCCAGCAAAATCACCCCTGCCTCGCCACCGCTAGTGGGAAGCATGAACAGCAGTGACTTTTTAATATTATCATACACGACGCGCCCTTCGCGCACAGCTCGGGCAATTGTAGCAAAATTATCATCGGTCAGCACCAGATCCGCGACTTCGCGTGCGGCATCTGTTCCTTTGTACCCCATAGCCACGCCAATATTAGCGGCCTTAAGCGCCGGAGCATCGTTGACCCCGTCGCCTGTCATGGCAACCAGTTCATTTTGAGCCTGCAAAGCGGTTACCAAGCGAAATTTGTGCTCCGGGCTTGCACGGGCGAAGACATCTGTTTCAACAATAGCACGCTTAAGCGCCGCATTGTCCATCGACTGAATGACCTCCCCTGTAAGCGCCTGATCCGCCCGAATACCCAGCTGTCGTCCAATGGCTGCAGCAGTAGTTACATGATCACCTGTGATCATTTTAACCCGCAGTCCGGCCTGTTGACACTCTGCCACGGCTGTGATTGCTTCCTCTCGCGGCGGATCTATGAGACCCAGCAGCCCCAGTAATGTAAAACGTGGGGTAATGTCGGTCATAGAAAGAGAAATCGTTCCTGCCGGCACATCGCAGCGTGCCAGAGCCAGCACACGCTGTCCGGCGGTCGCAGCTTCTTCAATCCGTTTTTCCCACGCGTCCCGATCAAGCGGAGAACACCCGCCAGACTCCTGTACACAGAGGTCAAGAATACGTTCCGGCGCCCCCTTGAGCAGAATAAAAGCATGCCCTGCGTGATCGTGATGTAACGTAGCCATAAAACGATGTGCTGACTCAAAGGGAATCTCATCAATTCGCGGCATGGCTGCAATCGTTTCTGCATGATCAAGCCCCGTCTTATGTGCAAAAGTTAACAAGGCCCCCTCTGTGGGGTCCCCTACAAGTTGCCAGTTTGTCGCCTCTCCAAGCCTGCTGAGCTGGGCGTTATTGCACAGCATGGCACAACACGCCAACTCCTGTAACGTTTTATTCTGTGTCACATCTAGGGTTTCATCATCATTACAATGAAAACCCCCTATGGGCGCGTAGCCAACACCGCTCACACCCAGAGTATGGAGAGGCAGCATGGCCTGTACCACGGTCATCTCATTCTTTGTAAGCGTCCCCGTCTTATCAGAGCAGATTACAGTAACAGAACCCAATGTCTCTACAGCAGGTAATCGGCGAACAAGCGCCTTATTACGAGCCATGATACGGGTGCCGATGGCCAGCACAATAGTCACAACAGCCGGCAGTCCTTCTGGGATCGCCGCTACAGTCAACCCTACCACTGCCAAAAATATTTCAATCACAGGCATTTGACGCACAAAATACCCATAAAGAAAAGTAATCAGCCCAGCGGCTAAAGTAAAAAACGTAATCTGGCGGGCAAATTGGTTGAGACGATGCGTAAGCGGCGTGACAAGCGTCTGCACCTCATCCACCATTTTACCGATCTGGCCCATTTCAGTTGCACGGCCAGTACCAACTACCAAGCCATGCGCCTGACCGAAGCTCACTACCGTGCCGGCATAGGCCATGCAAGAGCGATCGCCGATAGATGCATTATCCTTTACCGGTTCTGTTTTCTTTTCTACTGGGACCGATTCACCGGTGAGGGCAGCCTCATTGATACGCAAGTTTTTTGCGCGCAGAAGACGCAAATCGGCAGGGACCCTTGCGCCGGATTCTATGATCACGATATCGCCAGGCACCAGAAGCGCTGCGTTAATCACACACCGCTCACCATCACGAAGCACTGTGGCTTGTTTGGCCAGCATGGCACTGACCGCCTCCAGAGCCTTTTCCGCTTTGCCTTCCTGAACAAAGCCAATAACAGCATTGATCAGTACTACTCCAATAATTACCGCTGTATCTACATAATCCTTAAGCGCCAGCGTAATTGCGCCAGCACCCAAAAGCACATATATCAACGGATTATTAAACTGCAAAGCCAGACGCAGCAACGGCCCCCTTCTTTTTGCCGCAGGCAAACTGTTGCAACCGTATTGTTCGAGACGCTGTGCAGCCTCTTCACAACTAAGTCCTGTATGGGGAGAAACAGACAGGATATTTAAGGCTGCGTCAGTGGACTGCGCATACCAGGATGGCTGCTCCGGAGATGAAGGTTGTGTTGGCATCATAACATGGGTTTCCTTACCGACATTTTAATTGACTGCAAAGCGCCTGTTGGCCTGTCATCCCACAAATCAGCCAGTACGCGCTTCCATTTGCAACCCCGCAAGGTGAGTATAAAGCGCGTCCTTGCCAAAAAGCTGGGCATGGGTGCCTTGGGCGACGACCTGCCCTTTGTCGAGGACGATAATCCTGTCCACGCCCTGTACCGTGGAGAGCCGATGCGCGATAATCAACGTGGTGCGCCCCCGCATAAGATTTTTAAGCGCCTGATGAACGGCAAGCTCGTTCGCAGCATCCAATGCGGACGTTGCCTCGTCCAGTAACAAAATTTTCGGATTTTTTAGCAAGGCCCGCGCAATAGCAAGACGCTGCTTTTGGCCGCCGGAAAGCCGACTGCCCCGCTCCCCTACAATAGTTTCATACTGCTGGGGAAGCGCCATGATAAATTCATGCGCCTGCGCCAACTCCGCTACATATCGCACATCTGCATCTGTTGCGTCCGGTCGCCCCATGCGGATATTATCCGCTATGGTCGTTGAAAGAATAGCGGGATCCTGCGCAACAACGCCTAGGTGCCTTCGGATTTCACGCGGATTACAAGACGTAATATCCATGCCATCAATGCCAATGATGCCTGACTGAGGATCATAAAATCTCTGCAGCAACTGGAATATAGTTGTTTTGCCAGCACCGCTTGGCCCGACAAGCGCGACAGATTCTCCTGCCGTAATTTCAAAAGAGACCTGATTCAGGGCTGATTGATCCGGTCGGGCGGGATAACAGAAGCTGACATTTTCAAATGCGATATGTCCGGCGACGGTCCCCAGAGCAGCTTCATCCAGTAAGGCCCCTTTCAAAACAGGCTGCGCTTGCAAGACACTAAAAATCCTGTCGGCAGCACCACCGGCACGGCTAAAATCGCTCATGGCTTCACTGATTGCCGTTACCGCTCCTGCCACTGTTGCGGCATAAAAGATAAAAGCCGACAAGTCCCCTGCTGTCATTTCACCATCAAGGACTTTATGGCCCCCTGTCCAGAGCACAACACCAATGGCGCCGAATACCGTTGCAATCACAAAAGAAGTCAGGACAGCCCTGACCCGGATATAGTTTAGCGCTGTACGAAAAGTTTCGTCAGAAAGGCCGGAAAATATCGCTCTGGCGCTTTCCTCATAACCGAAGGACTGAATTGTCTGAAGTCCTTGCAATATCTCCTGTGAATACGCTCCCATATCGCCAATACGGGACTGGGTTTCCCGTGATTTACGCCGCACACGCCGCCCGAAAAAAATAATCGGCGCGATGACAAGAGGCACAACCAGAAGCGTAACTGCCGTCATGCCGGGGCTCACGACAAAAAGCATCACGACACCGCCCGTCAGCATCAATAAATGCCGGAAGGTCGATGGCAAATTGCTGGTGATGACCATTTGCAATACCGTTGTATCGGCATTAAGCCTTGACACCTGATCTGCCGTTTTATTCTGCTCGAAATAAGCCGCATCCAGAGAAAGAAAATGGCTGAAGATTTTTTTGCGCAGGTCGGCGATAACCCGTTCCGCGACTTCGTTCACAAGCTTGAGGCGAATATAACTGGCCAAAGCCATAATGACGATAACGCCAAGTAACACCAACAGGGCATGATTGAGAAAATGCCGTGATTCAGGGCTCGCAAACCCGTTATCAACAATATTTTTTAGCCCCCAGCCTAACGCCAGCATCATCAATGAGGAAACAGCCATCGCCAGAATGCCCCCGGCAAGGCGGCCTTTATAGGGGGATAATAATGGCAAAAGCAGATTTATCGGCGCTATTCCGACAGTATTTTGCTCATTTTTCCTGTTATTCCTCACCCTTGCCCCATATTTTATGAAAATAAACAGCCCGTTTCATTAAGAGAATGGCCGAACTGCACAGAAAGTCAATAAATTGCTTGCATAATATCAAAAATCACTGTAAAAAACTGCGTCTATAAGGATTTAAGATTTACGAGGAGATACCGTCATGAAGGCCAACATTCACCCCGATTACCACGAAATCAAAGTCGTCACGACGGATGGCGTGGAACACACGATGCGCAGCTGCTGGGGGAAGCCCGGTGACGTTATGCGTCTCGATATTGATCCGCTGAGCCATCCGGCATGGACGGGCGGAAGCGCGAAGATCATGGAAAAAGGCCGCCTTGCCAAATTCGGCACCAAATATGCCGGTCTTGGCGTCGCAGCAGCAGAAACAGCGAACGCCGCACCTGCCAAGAAATAATCCGGTTTTATACCATACGAAAAAACCCGGGCTTCACGTCCGGGTTTTTCTTTATCTGAATATTTGAATTTCGTGTTGCAGGGCATTCGGATCTAGCGCCATCGCCACTGAGACAATATTTGGATAAGAACAAGTCACACAATCAGATCCCTTCGCCAGAGCCTCTTCTCCGTCTCTTGGCGCATAAGAGGCGGAAAAGCGATCCACGCCCTTCATATAGTTCCCTTTATAGCAGGATATCGTCAGTGGCCATGGAGAACGATGCACCATGATCGTTCCGGGCGCTTTGACCCGGTAATTACGATCATTCGATTCCATGATGCAGTCAGCCCCCGTCACGCCGGGGGTATTGACCAGAATGGTTTGAAAAGGAGTTTTCTGTTCTGCGACCCTTTGTGGAACAGAAGAACAGGCGGCGCCCGTCAGCAACAAAAACACCACTACCAAAAAACGCAGGATTTGTTTCATGCCGCTTTCCGCCGTGGCGGCTTGGGCTGCTTTTTTCGGGCTTTTTTGGGGAGCTGTCCTGCCGCGGTATTCTCGATACAGGTAAAGCCGGTTATTCTGCCGTTGCTGTAATCAAAAACAATCGGTGAAGCATTCGGAACTTTTTTCTTTTCCCATTTTTCAGGCTTCTTCGCTACGCCCAGAACAACGTCAAAGGCTCTGACGACGCCGGCATGCGCGACGATCAGCACATTTTCCCCACGTTTCAGCCGGGGCAAAACCTCGCTCTCGTAAAACGCAGCGACGCGATCAACAACCTGCCAGTCGCTTTCGCCGCCCGGTAAGGGTACTTCATACGTGCGCTGCCAATTGACAATCTCCGGATCCGTTTTATGGCAGCGTCCTGTAAAATCTCCTGTATGCTGTTCGACAATTTCATAGCGCTTTTTAATCTTCCATTGACCTGACGCATCACGCAAATGCTCATGATTTCCACTGTGTTCAAGTGCGAGTGCCGCTGTGTTGAATGCGCGGCTCAGTGTGGAACTATAGACGTGATCAAATCTGAAAACATTCAGCAGACGGCCCGCTTCTTTTGCCTGCCGTTCACCCTCCTTGGTCAGGGGAACATCCTCCTGTCCAGTCATCAGGTGTTTTTTATTATATTTTGTCTGTCCATGGCGCAGAATAACAAGGGTAGCCTTTGTCATCTTAGTCCCCTTTCAGAAAATAATTTTTCCCTTTTGTGCCATTCTCAAATTCAAATACCAACGGAACGCCCGTTGGTATTTCTGCCGTATTGATCGTTTCCGGCGTATATTCTCCAAGAATAATCAGCATAGCCCGCAAAGTGTTGCCATGTGCAGCCAACAACACATTCTTGCCAGACTTCACCAAAGGCTCGATATGCTCCAGATAATAAGGCGTAACGCGCGCGACGACATCCTTCAGGCTTTCACCGCCGGGAGGCTGCACATCATAGCTCCGGCGCCAGATATGCACCTGTTCTTCACCATACTTTTTGCGCATCTCGTCCTTGTTTAACCCTGTCAGGTCACCGTAATCGCGCTCGCGCAGGTCGTCATGCTTGATAAAATCATGTGTTTGTCCAGCCGCGGTCAAAGCCAGCTCTGCCGTGTGATAGGCCCTTTTCAAGGTAGAGGTGAAAACATGATCGAATGAAATCTCTTTCAGCATCTCCCCCGCACGCTTGGCTTCCGTGATTCCCGTTGTGCTGAGGTCAACATCGGTAAAGCCCGTAAACTTGTTTTCCTTGTTCCACTCACTTTCGCCATGGCGCAGCAAAACCAGATAATTCATAGGTTTTTTTCCTGTTTTTTTGTTATTTCAGTCCAGACTAGGGCATTAACATATCGTTTTCAATTTAAAATGCCGCTATTTTACGAAATAGCTCATACTTTCTTGACTCTTTGCCGCTTAAATGCCATTTATGAACATGAAAGAATAAGGTGAAAAGTAAGTAAAAGCTCCGTTTGGTTCCTTATTTGATACGGGGCGAACATAAGAAAGAGGAAACTTTAATGTTTAACGTGACTAAAAAAGAAATGACGTGGGGCGGTCAAACGCTGACCCTCGAAACAGGAAAAATCGCACGGCAGGCTGATGGCGCCGTGATTGTATCCTACGGCGATACCACCGTTATGGTGACAGCAGTTGCCGCAAAAAATATCAAGGCCGGACAGGATTTCTTTCCTTTGTCCGTCCATTATCAGGAAAAATATTTCGCTGCCGGAAAAATCCCGGGGGGCTTTTTCAAGCGCGAAGGCCGTCCGACAGAACGCGAGACACTGATCTCCCGCCTGATTGACCGCCCGATCCGTCCGCTCTTCCCGAAAGAGTTTCTGAATGAAGTGCAAATCCTTGCTACCGTACTGTCGTTTGATCCACAAACAGAAAGCGATATTCCGGCTTTGATTGGCGCCTCTGCCGCCCTGACGATTTCTGGCGTACCCTTTATGGGACCCGTTGCCGCTGCGCGCGTTGGTTATATCAACGGCGAATTTATCCTGAACCCGACCTATGACCAAATTCAGGAAAGCGATCTTGATCTTGTCGTCGCCGGCACCAAAGAAGGCGTTCTGATGGTTGAATCCGAAGCCTGCGAACTGCCCGAAGAGAAAATGCTCGAAGCGGTCATGTTCGGCTGGAGAGGCTTCCAGCCTGTTATTGACACCATCATCGCCATGGCAGAAACCTGCGCGAAAGATCCATGGGTCCTGCCGGAATCTGCTTTTGATAAAGCAGCGCTGGAAAAGCAGCTGCGTGATCTTGTCGCTGCAGATTTCAAAGCGGCCTATGGCCTGCGCCTGAAACAGGAACGTGTCGCCAAGCTGGGCGAAACGCGCGCCAAAGCCGTTGCGGCTTTGGTTCCGGAAGGCAAAGACAGCCCCATCACTTCTGCTGTTATCGAAGCAATGTGCAAGGAAATCGAAGCTGATGTTCTACGTAACGATGTGATCGAAAGCGGCAAACGGATCGACGGGCGCGACACTAAAACTATCCGCCCCATTCTGGCCGAAGCCGGGGTTCTGCCCCGTGTGCACGGTTCTGCCCTCTTTACACGTGGCGAGACACAGGCGCTGGTTGTCGCCACACTCGGTACGGGCGATGACGAGCAGTTCGTAGATGGCCTGCATGGCGAATACAAAGAATCCTTCATGCTGCATTATAACTTCCCGCCCTACTCGGTCGGGGAAACAGGCCGTATCGGCGCCACAGGCCGTCGTGAAATCGGTCATGGCAAACTGGCTTGGCGGGCAGTTCATCCGCTTCTGCCGGAAAAAGAGAAATTCCCCTATACGCTGCGTATTGTGTCGGAAATTACTGAATCTAACGGTTCCTCCTCGATGGCCACGGTCTGCGGCTCTTCTCTGGCCTTGATGGATGCGGGCGTTCCGATTTCGCGTCCGGTTGCTGGCATTGCCATGGGTCTGATCAAAGAAGGCGCGAAGTTTGCCGTTCTCTCCGATATCCTCGGTGATGAGGATCATCTGGGTGATATGGACTTCAAGGTTGCCGGAACGGAAAACGGCGTTACCGCCCTGCAAATGGACATCAAGATCACCTCGATTACCGAAGAGATCATGAGCATTGCCCTGAAGCAAGCGAAGGAAGGCCGTATGCACATTCTTGGCGAAATGGCCAAGGCCTTGACATCTTCACGGGAAGCGCTGAGCCAGAATGCGCCGCAAATTGTGACGATCAAGATTCCAAAGGATAAAATCCGCGAAGTTATCGGCTCCGGTGGTTCTGTTATCCGCGAAATCGTCGCCCAGACCGGCGCAAAGATCGACATCGAAGATGACGGCACCGTTCAGGTTGCCGCCGTCAACGCCGAATCGATCCAGAAAGCCCTTGATTGGATCAAAGGCATCGTGGCGGAACCGGAAGTCGGCACCATCTATGACGGCACAGTTGTCAAGATTGTCGAATTCGGCGCTTTTGTGAACATCATGCCGAAAACAGACGGTCTGGTGCATATCTCGGAGATCGTGCCCCGCCGCCTGAAAACCGTTTCCGAAGTCCTCAAAGAAGGCGACAAGGTAAAGGTAAAATGCATCGGTCTGGATGATCGCGGCAAAATCAAGCTGTCGATGAAAGTTGTCGATCAGCAGACAGGTCAGGAGATCCAGCCGACGACAGCAGATAATCAGCGCGAAGCTGGTTAAGCGCTGCCCTGCGTCTTGATAATAAAAACGCCGGCCCTTGAATGAGGCCGGCGTTTTTTCTGTGTCAAAAAAAGTTAAAAAAAGCTAATCCAGATCCTCATAGGCAGCAGCCGATCTGGCGGTTTCGCCATCACCAATTTTTTGCCCTGTCAGTTTATGGGCCAGCGAGGCCTGCAGGAACTCCTGCAATTCACCGTCAAGGACGCCCTGACTGTCCGAGGTCTGATAGCCGGTACGCAAGTCCTTGACCATCTGGTACGGGTGCAGGACATAGGAGCGTATCTGGTGGCCCCAGGCGATATCCGTCTTGGCATCTTCGCGTTGCTGCTTTTCGGCATCCCGTGCCTGCATCTCGCGTTCATAGAGCTTGGCTTTCAGCAGCTTCATGGCCTGATCACGGTTCTGGTGCTGCGACCGCTCGCTTTGGCAAGCAACGACAATACCTGTAGGCAGGTGCGTAAAACGTACGGCTGATTCAGTTTTGTTGACGTGCTGGCCACCGGCGCCCTGCGCACGATAGGTATCGACGCGTATATCCTTGTCTTCAACAACGATATCAATGTCTTCATCAATAACAGGCGTTACGGAGACAGAACAGAAACTCGTGTGACGTCTGGCATTCGCATCATAGGGCGATATGCGCACAAGGCGATGCACGCCGGATTCCGATTTAAGCCAGCCATAAGCGCTTTCCCCTTTAACTTCAAGAATGGCAGACTTGATCCCAGCCACCTCACCGTCCTGCTTGTCCATCAAGGTGATTTTATAGCCCTGCTTTTCCGCCCAGCGCATATACATGCGGAAGAGCATTCCTGCCCAGTCCTGTGCCTCGGTGCCGCCTGCCCCCGCATTAACCTGCAAGTAGGCATCGTTGCCATCCAGTTCGCCGGATAGCAAACTTTCCATTTCACGTCTGGCAACGTCGTCCTTGATTGAGAGAAGGGATTTCTCCGCTTCCGTCACAAGGCCGGCATCGTCTTCTGCCTCGGCCAGCTCGATCATTTCGATCTGGTCATGCAGATTTCTCTCGATGCTTTTAATGGCTCCGATCTGGTTTTCAAGGCGTGTACGTTCACGAAGAATTTTTTGTGCGCGCGTCTGATCCTGCCAGAGTGCAGGATCTTCCGCGAGAGCGTTTAATTCGGAAAGCCTGTGGATCGCACGATCCCAGTCAAAGATGCCTCCTCAGCAGTACAAGGGAGTTGTTAATCTCCTCAACCGCTGTTTCGATTTCTGCCTTCATATCAGTTCAAACCTCTAAAAAATCAAGCTGCCGCTTTGAGGGGCTCTTCAAAGAACCCCGCAAAATGAACGATAGCACTTTGGACAAATGAAGTCATGTCAGTACCCTCACCTGTCATCAACGTACCACTCATGCATTCCGGCGCGCCAGACCATGTCGCGCCCGCAGCCACCATAATCTGGTGGGAACGTTCGGGACCGGAAACGGTCATCCCCTTTGCCAGATCTGTTTTAGCCAGCAATTCAACCGCATCACCAACAAAAACCATGGGCTTGCCTGCAGCGATAAAGCTGCTGATGATCCGTTCGGAATGAGGGCTGCCGGAGAGTTTCAGAATACCACGGCTGCCGCTTGGGACGACCAGACAGTCAAAATCCGAAGCAAGCGTTTGACCCAATGGCTGGTCTACTGGGAAGTAGAGGCCCCAGGTGTTATTATTCCAGCTGTTGACCAGTCCGGATTCCATTCCAACCGCCTTCAGGGTCGCTCCTGTTTTAATCATTTCACGCTGAACTGCGGACATAGCCGCTTCATCTACGCCGTTTGCGACGAGAACCAGAACTTTTTTACCACTCATTTGATGGGTCATAATGCCGTTATCTCCCTGTTATTGTTGTTATAATTATTCGAGACAGGGTGTCTCATTCAAAAGCAATGCGTCCTTTGGACGTCAGAACTGCTTTTTTTGGGTGTCCGCAACATAATAACACTACCCCCTTTTTGTCAAGATTTTTCTTAACACGGCATCAAAATGGGCAAAAAATTACGTTAACAAAAAGAACATAGCTGTTGAACCGCTCACGACGAGCAGTATATTGTCCCGTTAAATCAATCATCAGGAGTAAACGAGATGGCCGACCAAAGATACATCTTTACCAGTGAATCCGTTGGCGAGGGCCATCCAGACAAGGTCTGTGACCGTATTTCCGATGCCATTGTTGATGCCTATCTCTCGGCCGATCCCTACGCCCGCGTTGCTGCGGAATGTCTGGCAACCACGGGGTTTCTCTGCATCGCCGGTGAAACGCGCGGCCCCGCCTCAATCACGCCTGACGTGATCGAAACAGTCGCCCGGCATGCCGTCCGTGATATAGGATACAAACAGGAAGAATTCCACTGGGAGAAAATCAAAGTCGATGTTCGCCTCCACGCCCAGTCATCCGATATCGCTCTTGGCGTTGATTCCGATGGAAACAAAGATGAAGGTGCTGGCGATCAGGGGATCATGTTTGGCTATGCCTGCCGTGAAACAGAAACTTTTATGCCGGCAGCGATTTTTTATTCACATGCAATTTTAAAATCTCTGGCCGAAGCCCGCCACTCCGGCGCGCTGTATAAACTTGGCCCCGATGCCAAAAGCCAGGTCAGCCTTGAATACGTGAATGGCAAACCTGTCCGCGCGACATCAATCGTTGTTTCCACCCAGCATGATGCCAGCGTATCCCAGGATGAAGTACGCGAAATGGTACGCCCCCACGTCGAAAATATTCTGCCGCAAGGCTGGATGTGTCCGGATGACAAATTCTACGTCAATCCGACAGGGCGTTTTGTCATCGGCGGACCGGATGGCGATTGCGGCCTGACGGGACGTAAAATCATTGTGGATACCTATGGCGGCGCTGCGCCGCATGGCGGCGGCGCTTTTTCCGGCAAAGACCCGACAAAAGTGGACCGTTCGGCGGCCTATGCAGCGCGGCATGCGGCCAAGAACGTCGTAGCGGCAGGGCTTGCTGAAAAATGCACGATCCAGCTTTCCTATGCCATCGGCGTATCCCATCCTATTTCCGTTTATATTAACACGCACGGTACAGGGCTTTTCAGCGATGATGCGCTGTCCGCAGCCATACAGGAAGTGGCGGATTTCCGTCCCCGTGCCATCCGCGAAAGGCTGGTCCTGAACAAACCGATTTATGCACGTACAGCAGCCTACGGCCACTTCGGACGCGTTCCGGAACCCGATGGCGGGTTTACATGGGAAAAACTTGACCTCGTGGAAGCCCTGAAGACGGAAATCAACTCCCCCAAATACAGGGACGCAGAGCTGGGCAATGTCGCCGAATTCAAACGCTGATCTGTTATTCTACGGGCGGCGCAAGGGGAAGAAGCTCCATGTCGGACGGCTGGATGCGCTTGAAAGCGTGTTGCCGGAAATCAGGATCGCCCTCCCTACTGAAGGCCTTGTCGATCCGCGCCATTTTTTTTCGTTTCCTGTCAGCGATATTCACTTTGAAATCGGCTTTGGCAACGGCGAAAATCTGCTGCATCAGGCTATGAATAATCCGGAGATTGGCTTTATCGGATGTGAGCCGTTTGTCAATGGCGTGGCAACCCTCTGCAAACATATCCGTGATAACAAGGTGAAGAATATCCGCATTTGGCCGGATGATGCCCGTTTGCTGATGATGAAACTAAACCCGCAAAGCATGGGGCGCATTTTTGTTCTTAACGCCGATCCCTGGCCTAAAACAAGACACTGGAAAAGACGTTTCATCCAGACAGAAACGCTGAATGAAATCAACCGCCTTTTAAAGCCGGACGGGGAATTAAGGATGTCAACGGATCACGCGGCCCTCGCCGCCTGGCTGATTGAAAAAACCTATTTTCATTCCGGCTTTACATGGCTGGCGCGATCGCAGTCTGATTGGCGTGAACGCCCCGTGGATATGCAGGAAACACGCTATCAGAAAAGGGGCCTCCAGCACGGACGGCAAACCGTTTTTTTAAATTTCAAACGCAACGGAGGATGACATGAAAAAATATATGATTGCACTGGCGACACTGGCAATTCTAGGCACTGCTTCGCCCGCACTGGCAAAAGGAAAAACACCGCCGATCACAGCTCCTGAAAAAACAATCGAGCAATCCACGAATAAAGTAGTCGAGCGTATTTTTAATGAAACTGAAAAAGCGATAATCGAGGAATACCTTGGCCTCAAGGTTTCAGAGGACAAACATGATGATAAACAGAAGGGCAAAGAAAACGGGAAAGGAAAAGGCGCCAAAGGACTCCCCCCCGGACTGGCCAAAAAAGACCATTTGCCGCCTGGTCTGGCCATGCAGCTTGAACGTAATGGCCGCCTCCCGCCCGGACTTGAGAAGCGGGACCTGCCGGAGGATCTCTTGAAACGCCTTCCCAAACCGCTCCACGGCACCCGGCGAATCATGGCAGGAAATGACATTTTGCTGATTGATGAGGTTACGGAGACGATTCTCGATATCATCAAGGCGACTGGAAACGCTCAATAACCATATAAAAATGGATATTTGGCGTATTTTTTCTTGCTTCAACGGGGGTTTTGCCTTATATAGACTATAAATCCCGGATAAACAAAAAGGGTGGGCTTCAAAATGAAGCCCGCCCTTTTGCTTACCCGGGCAATGGAAAGAGCCATGATAAAAAGTCCGCTGATCAAGAAGATTGAACGCATTATTTCCCCGACCGCAGAGTCCATGGGTTATGAGATTGTGCGCGCTCTTCTGGTGGGCTCAGGCAAACCTACCCTCCAGATTATGGCTGAACGTCCGGATGGCACTATGCTTGTTGACGACTGCGAACGGCTCAGCCGGGCAGTTTCAGCCTTGCTGGATGTGGAGAATGTGTTTGATGGCGCTTTCTACCTTGAGGTCAGTTCGCCGGGCATTGACCGTCCCCTGACCCGCATGAAGGATTTTGATATTTACAAAAACAACCAAGCCCGTGTTGAAATTGACGATGCTATTGACGGGCAAAAAAAATTCAAAGGCCTTCTCAAAGGTCTGGACGGCGAGAATGTTGTCATCGAAACCGAAAAAGGGCCGGTGGCCATTCCTTTCCGTCTCATCCAAAAAGCAAAGCTGCTGCTTACGGATGAGCTTTTGAAAGCAGCACAGGATAAACAACAGCAAAAGGCTAGTTAACAGGAAAAAAGACCATGCAAGAACTTCTTCAAGTAGCAGACGCCGTCGCGCGCGAAAAGAACATCGAAAAAGAAATCGTCATTCAGGCGATGGAAGAGGCCATTCAAAAGGCAGGGCGTTCCAAATACGGCCATGATCACGATATCCGGGCAACGATCAACCGCCAGACCGGCAATATTGATTTGTTCCGCTACCGTGAAGTTGTCGAAGCCATTGACGCTGAAGATCCGGAAGGCGAAGCAAAAAAAATCCTGCTTAAATATGCCAAAAAAATAAAGCCGGATGCGCAGGTTGGCGAGTTCATCATTGACAAACTTCCGCCGCTTGATTTTGGCCGCATTGCCGCCCAAACGGCAAAACAGGTGATTTTTCAAAAGGTTCGTGATGCCGAACGCGAGAAACAATTCGAAGAATACAAGGACCGTATTGGCGAGATTGTTTCCGGTGTCGTCAAACGTGTTGAATACGGCAATATCACGGTAGATATGGGACGCGGCGAGGCCTATCTCCGCCGTCAGGATGCCCTGCCCCGTGAACATTTTAAAACGGGGGATCGCGTCCGCGCCTATATCCATGATGTTCGCCGCGAACAGCGCGGGCCGCAGGTTTTCCTGTCCCGCGTCCATCCTGATTTTCTGGCCAAATTGTTTCGTCAGGAAGTACCGGAGATTTATGACGGCGTTATCGAGATCCGCGCCGTTGCGCGTGATCCCGGCAGCCGTGCAAAAATTGCGGTTATTTCCCGTGACTCCTCCATAGATCCTGTCGGTGCTTGCGTGGGTATGCGCGGTTCCCGTGTTCAGGCTGTTGTCGGTGAACTGCAAGGCGAAAAAATCGACATCATTCCATGGACCAACGATGTAGCCACATTTGTTGTTAATGCGCTACAACCGGCGGAAGTCACAAAAGTTGTTCTGGATGAAGACAATAACCGTCTTGATGTCGTTGTGCCCGACGACCAGCTCAGTCTGGCCATTGGACGTCGTGGACAAAACGTGCGTTTGGCAACTCAACTCTCCGGCTGGAATATCGATATCATGACCGAGGCTGAAGAATCCGAGCGTCGCCAGACAGAATTCAAGACACGTTCTGCACTCTTTATGGAGGCCCTTGACGTTGACGAGGTCATCGCCCATCTCTTGGTGGTAGAAGGCTTTACCTCTATTGAAGACGTTATCGAAACACCGGCGGAGGAACTGGCGGATATTCAGGGCTTCGACGCCGATGTTGCCGCCGAACTTCGTAATCGCGCCTCGACATGGCTTGAAGCCAAAACAGTCGCCTTTGAAAAACGCTGTCAGGAACAAGGTATCAGCGCAGAGCTGGCCAACCTAAAAGGCCTGACACAGGACATGATCCTTGTTTTAGGGGAAAACGGCGTCAAGACGCTTGATGATCTTGGCGATCTGGCCGGTGATGAGCTTCGCGAGATTGTCGGTAATGACAAACTGACAGAATCTCAAGCCAATAATATCATTATGACAGCCCGCGCCGGATGGTTTACCGATGATGAAAAGCCCAAGGAAGATCTGGCCGCCGCCCATGGGTAACCTACCCGTAACACTTAACGATCTGGAAGCAGAGACGCAAATATGGCTGAAAAAGAAAAAACCGATCTTGAACGCAAAAAATTAAGCCTGTCAGGTACCGGCAAAGGGACACTCACCTTGAAGAGCCCCGTTGGCGCTACGACAGGCAGTGCAGGCAGATCGACGATGGGAAGATCCGCAAGGCCCGTTGCCGTCGAGGTGAAGAAAAAACGTGGCGCACAAGCCGAAGCCGCCAAGGCTTTGGCCGATAGCCAGTCCGGATCAGATTTGCACCTGACGGATGCGGAACGCGAGGCACGCGTCCGCGCTTTGCAGCAGGCCCAGCATGCGCCAAAAGAAACACCGGCAATGCACTATCAGACAAAAGTCGTTGTCAAGACCCCTGCCGCAGAAGAGCCTGAGGCTCCCGTTGAGGATACAAGAACGCCTGCCGAGCGTCTGCGTGAAGAAGAAATGGCGAAGCTTCGCAAGATTAACGAAGCAGAGGATTCAGAACGCCGCAAGCGTGATGCGGAATCTGCGCGCAGCAGGCCTGCCGCCGCTCCGCGCAACCCGGCGGCCATTGCCACACCAGGTGATATTCCCGGGCCGGATTCTGACAGGCGCCAGCTTAACCGCCGCGTCGGCTTTTATGGCCGCGAACCTGCATCTCCTGCGGAAGACCTTTCCAAGAAGCGGGTTCCGCCATCGCGCACGAATGAACCGCGCCGCCGTGGCGGCAGACTGACGGTTAGTCAGGTGCTGAATGACGGGTTTGAGGAACGCGATTCCAAAAGCCCCAGCATGGCTGCACAGCGCCGTGCACGCGAGCGCATGAGAGCCAAAATGCAGTTGGCCAATGCGGAGAAAACCAAGCAATACCGTGAAGTAACCATTCCTGAAGTTATTACGGTTCAGGAACTTGCCAATCGCATGACAGAACGCGTCGGTGATGTTGTTAAAAAACTCATGAATATGGGCATTATGGCGACCGCAACGCAAACTATCGATGCCGATACTGCCGAATTGATTGTGCATGAATTCGGACATACGCTAAAGCGCGTTGCCGAATCCGATATCGAAACGGGTATTCACGGCGCAGAAGACAGCGAGGAATCGCTGCTGCCACGTCCGCCCGTTGTGACGATCATGGGCCACGTTGACCACGGAAAAACCTCGCTGCTTGACGCGATCCGTCGGGCGGATGTCGCCGTGCATGAGGCTGGCGGTATCACCCAGCATATCGGCGCATACCAGATTAAAACGAACAACGGCCGGAAAATCACCTTTATCGACACGCCAGGTCACGCCGCTTTTACCGAGATGCGTGCCCGTGGTGCCGACGTTACTGACATTGTCGTGCTCGTCGTTGCTGCTGACGACAGCGTCATGCCGCAGACTATCGAGGCGATCAGTCATGCCCGTGCCGCGCAAAAGCCGATCATTGTCGCGATCAATAAATGCGACCTTCCCGCAGCAAATGCCAACAAAGTCCGTCAGGAACTGTTGCAATATGAAGTCGTGACGGAAAGCATGGGCGGCGACAGCCAGAGCATCGAGGTTTCCGCCAAGACTAAAAAAGGCCTTGCAGAACTGGAAGAAGCCATTCTGTTGCAAGCAGATATGCTGACATTGCGCGCCAATCCGAACAGACCTGCTATCGGTGCCGTTATTGAATCGCGTCAGGAACAGGGAAAAGGGTCCGTTGCGACGGTTCTGGTTCAAAAAGGCACGTTAAAAGTCGGCCAAATTTTTGTCACCGGAACGGAATGGGGACGCGTTCGCGCCCTTCATAATGATCGGGGCCACAATATTACAGAAGCAGTACCGGGGCAGCCCGTCGAGGTTTTGGGCCTTACCGGCACGCCGGAATCCGGCGACGATTTCGTTGTTGTCGATGATGAAGCAAAAGCACGCAGCATTGCTGAATTCCGTCTGCGCCGCAAACGCGCCATTCATGCGGCAAAATCGAAAGGCCGTGCGCTTGATGTCATGATCCAGGAAATTCAGGCGGGCGTTGCAAAAAACCTCCCTGTTATTATCAAGGGGGACGTGCATGGCTCCATTGAAGCCATCGCTGGCGCACTGAACAAGCTGACCGAAGAAAATACAGAGGTTAAAGTTAACGTTCTGCACTCCGGTGTTGGCGCAATCACTGAATCCGACATTACATTGGCAAATGCTTCCGGTGCGCTGATTATCGGTTTCAACGTCCGCGCCAATCCGCAAGCCCGCGATCTGGCCAAGCGCGATGGCGTTGAAATCCGTTATTATTCGATCATTTATGAAGTTATCGACGAAGTCAAAGCCCTTCTGGGTGGCCTGCTCTCCCCAGAGGTCAAAGAAAAGTTTATCGGCTACGCCGAAATACGTCAGGTCTTTTCCGTGCCGAAAGCCGGGAAAGTGGCCGGATGCTTTGTCACGGATGGTCTTGTCAGACGCGGATCGAAAGTCCGTCTGCTCCGCGACAACGTCGTTATCCATACAGGCACACTCAAGACTCTGCGCCGGTTCAAGGATGAAGTCCGTGAAGTCCAGAAGGGTTATGAATGCGGTATGGCTTTCGAGAACTATGACGACATCAAGGAAGGCGACGTTATCGAAGCCTTCGAGATGGAGGAAACAGCACGCACGCTGGAAGGCATGGCTTCCTGAACACGGGGGATACAAGAGATACGGCTATGAAACAACACCATCGCCCCACCACAGGAAGATCAGCGCCGGGACAGCGTCAGCTACGTGTCGGCGAGCGTATCCGGCATGTTCTCTCTGAAATCCTGCGGCGGGAACATTTAAATGACCCTGTTCTCGAGAAATCAAGCCTGATCACCGTGACTTCTGTCGATGTCGGCCCCGACCTGAAACATGCCATCGCCTATATCATGCCCCTTGGCGGAAAAAATGCAGATGCGATCATTGTCGCGCTCAACAAGGCCGCCGGTTACTTCAGGTCCGAAGTGGCTCCGGAGATGGATTTGCGCTATACACCAAAAATTACGTTTCGTCTCGATACCTCCTTTGAACAGGCTGAACATCTCGAGCGCCTGCTGCGTCAGGATAAAGTCCAGAAAGACCTGCGCAAGACAGATCATCCGGATGATAACGATAGTACAAAAGAATCCTCTTCCTAACAAACTCACCTGACCGGACGCATATGGCCCGCAATAAAAAAGGCATAGCCGTCAACGGCTGGATTAACCTGGACAAACCTCTTGGATTGACCTCTACGCAAGCCCTTGGGCGTGTTCGCCGCTTGCTAAATGCGCAAAAGCTTGGCCATGCCGGAACGCTTGACCCGCTGGCAACCGGCGTTCTTCCCATTGCCCTTGGTGAAGCGACCAAGACCATTCCTTATGCACAGGATCGTGACAAATCCTACCGCTTTACCGTCCAATGGGGCGAAGCGCGAAATACCGATGATACCGAAGGGACTGTTCTCAAAACCTCGCCAAAACGTCCGTCAGAAGCAGATATCCGCAGTGTGCTGCCGCGTTTTGTTGGCAACATTGACCAGATACCTCCCCAATTCTCTGCCATTAAACTGGATGGCGAACGGGCTTACGATCTTGCCCGTGCCGGGGAGACCGTTGAAATCGCCTCCAGACGTGTCACCGTTTACGGTATTCGTCTGATCGCGGCCAATCCCGATTCGGCTGATTTCGACATGGAATGCGGTAAAGGAACCTATGTGCGCTCTATCGCCCGCGATATGGGCGAAATTCTGGGCTGTTTTGGCTATGTTACGGCCCTGCGCCGCACCGCCGTTGGAAATTTTACAGAAGAAAACATCATTTCTCTGGACGAAATAGAGAAAATGGTGCAATCTGCCGAGCCTGATCAGGTTCTATTGCCTGTGGAGACCGTGCTGGACGACATCCCGGCACTGGCCATGACAGCAACGGAGATCGGTCGGATCAGACAGGGCCAGACCCTGAAATTTATCTCTCGCCAAGATTATGACCGGCTTTCGGTTGCAGGCATAGATGATATGACAGATCTGGTACTGGCGATTGGCGATAACAAGCCCCTTGCCTTGCTTGAAAAAGACGGCATTGAACTGCATCCGGTAAAACTTTTTAACCTTTAACATTAATGGAGCACCCGATGTCGCTGACAGTACAAAGAAAAGCTGAGATTATTAAAAAATATGCCACAACGGCGAAAGATACCGGTTCACCGGAAGTGCAAGTCGCCATCCTCACGGAGCGTATTGTTTCTCTGACAGAGCACATGAAAAGCCACAAGCATGACATGAGCAGCCGCCGTGGTCTCTTGGCTATGGTTAGCCAGCGTCGCAGCCACCTCAACTACGTTAAAAAAGTTGACCCCAAGCGTTACGAACAGCTCATCGATAGCCTCGGCCTGCGTCGCTAATCACACGACAACAACCGATATACGGCAAAATTCCCGCCCTCCACAAGAAGGCGGGAATTTTGTTTACGCTTTATTTATGGCTTCTTGTGCGGCACACGGCTTTTGTGGCGAACATAGAGAACCTTGTCTACTTCTGCCACGACGTCCCCAGCCTCGTCACGCACCTCGACGGTAAACTTCGGCTCGGTCTTATAGTTGTTATCCGCCGCAGATTTGATTTCAGCGATACGCTCTTTGGAAAGATTAAAATGCGCAGTCAGCTTGCCACGTCCCGGTTTTTTAAAACGGATATCGGCAGCCTTGTCCCAGACGATATAATCCTTGCCAAGGTTTTCCATCAGCATCAGCATATAAAAAGGGTCCGTCATGGCATAGATGGAACCACCAAACTGCGTACCGACATAATTTTTGTTCCAGTGGCGCAATTTCATCTCGACCGTAATGGCAGTAAAATCATGTGCAATTTTTTTGACACGTATCCCTGCTCCCAGAAATGGCGGCCAGAGATTCATCAGTTTGAAAAGGTCTGACTTTTTCATTATGCAGCCTCAAGCTGTTTCAGAGCCTGCGTCAGTTTGGCCCTGACGTTTTCAGCCTCAGCCATAGCCTCACGCTGTTCTACCACCACCTCTTCCGGGGCCTTGGCCAGAAAGCCCTGATTGGAAAGATTTTTGTTAATGCGGTCAATATTCGCCGAGACTTTCTCGATTTCCTTTTTCAGGCGCGTGCGCTCCTGATCAATATCGACGACATCGGCGATTGGCAGGATAACCGTTGCTTCATCAACAACCATCTGCACGGACCCTTTCGGGGGCACCGCTTCCGACACCTCTGTTGTCTCCAGACGCGCCAGACGCCGGATAATGTCGTTATAGGCCTGCAAGCGCTGCCTGCTGCTTTCATTAGAGCCCTTCATTATCATACGGATCATCGCCGCCGCCGGTACGTTCATGTCGGCACGTACGCTGCGAATAGTCGAGATCAGCCGGACAACCCAATTCATTTCATCACAAGCAGCACCATCAACCATGCTATCCGCGAATTCCGGCCACGCCTTTGATTGCAACCAGTCGTTTTTATCCGTTTCCGCTTTGCCCAGAAGATGGGCATGCAGCTCCTCGGTCAAATACGGCATCATCGGGTTGAGCAAAAGCAGCAATTGGTCCAGCACCCAGCCCGTCGTTTCGCGGGTTTCCTGTTTGATTGATTCATCCGTGCCGTTCAACAATGGCTTGGTGAACTCAATATACCAGTCGCAGAACGTTCCCCATGTAAACTGGTAGAGATGCGTGGCCGCATCGTTAAACCGATAGGCCTTGATTGAATCCGCCACTTTACGCGAAAGCAAAGCCAGCTCGCTCACGATCCAGCGATTGATGACCTGCTGCAGCGCGTCCGGCTGGAAGTCCAGCTTGAGTACGCAACCGTTCATTTCGCAGAACCGCGCCGCATTCCAGAGCTTTGTCGCGAAGTTGCGGTATCCCTCCGCCCGTGTGTTGGACCAGCGAACATCACGTCCCTGCGCTGCCAACGCCGCCATGGTGAAACGGAGAGCATCGGCGCCAAACTCGTCAATGACGTCCAGCGGATCCACCACGTTGCCCTTGGTTTTTGACATTTTCTGACCTTTTTCATCACGCACGAGCGCATGAATATATACCTTGCGGAAAGGCACATCTCCCATGAAATGCATCCCCATCATCATCATCCGTGCAACCCAGAAAAAGATAATATCAAAACCCGTAATCAATGTTTCGGCGGGATAATACCGTTCCAGCTCCGGCGTTTTATTGGGCCAGCCAAGTGTTGAGAAAGGCCAGAGCGCGGAGGAAAACCACGTATCCAGCACATCCGGATCACGTTCCAGTCTGACATCGGCCCCAAATCTGGCACGGGCTTCTGCATAGGCCGCCTCTTCTGTTTCAGCAACGAAAACAGAATTGTCCGGTCCATACCATGCCGGGATCTGATGCCCCCACCACAACTGACGGCTGATACACCATGGCTGGATGTTGCGCATCCATTCATAATAAGTCTTGGTCCAATTGGCGGGGATAAATTGTGTGCGGCCATCTTCCACTGCTTTGATCGCCGGCTGGGCCAGTGTTTTGGCATCGCAATACCACTGATCAGTCAGGAACGGCTCCAGAATAACGGATTTCGATTTTTCGTCATGCGGAACAGCATGAACATGAGGCTCAATCTTTTCCAGCAGCTCCTGCGCTTCCATTTCCGCGACAATACGCTTGCGGGCCTCGAAGCGATCAAGCCCCCGATACTCTTCCGGCGCATTTTCATTCAGCTTCGCGTCTTTGTCGAAAATGGAAATCATCGGCAAGTTATGACGCTTGCCGACATCAAAGTCATTAAAGTCATGCGCTGGCGTAATTTTAACGGCCCCTGTTCCCTTTTCAGGGTCCGCATATTCATCGGCAATAATCGGAATGGGCCGCCCGACCAGCGGAAGAATAGCATATTTACCGATCAAATCCTTATAACGCGCATCATCCGGGTGTACCGCCACGGCGACGTCTCCCAGCATGGTTTCCGGACGTGTCGTGGCGATAATAATAAACCGTTCTGTTGTTCCCTCGACCGGATATTTAAAGTGCCACATATTTCCCTTGATTTCGACCTGCTCAACTTCAAGATCGGAAACGGCGGTATGCATCTTGGGATCCCAGTTAACAAGACGCTTGTCCTTGTATATCAACTTCTCGCGGTAAAGCTGCACGAAAACTTTCCGCACCGCTTCATTCAGCCCCTCATCCATCGTAAAACGCTCGCGACTCCAGTCCGGTGTTGCACCCAGACGGCGTAACTGCGTAGTAATCGTTGAGCCGGATTCTTCTTTCCATTCCCAAACCCGCTTCAGGAAAGCCTCGCGGCCCATTGCCTGACGCGATTTTCCTTCTTTGGTCAACAAACGCTCGACAACCATCTGCGTCGCGATCCCGGCATGATCCGTTCCCGGCTGCCAGAGCACGTCGCGCCCCTGCATACGTTCAAACCGGGTCAAAATATCCTGTAAAGTCATTGTCAGGGCATGCCCCATATGCAAACTGCCCGTCACATTTGGCGGTGGCATGGGGATACAGTACGGGGACTTGTTGCTGTGCACATCGGCGGCAAATGCACCCGATTTTTCCCACATGGGGTACTGTTTTTGTTCGACGACCTTGCTTTCAAAGGTTTTTTCGAGCATGGGTTCTCTCCTGATATAGCCTGCATTTTGGCCTATCATAATGACGAAATATCCTGCCTATGAAAAGCTTTATATCCCTTATTTCTTGGCATTTGCCGCATTTTATGTAATGTAGCCATCGCTTGCGCAGAGAAAGCAATAAATTACACTTTCCTCACCAAAAGGGCGCTTTCTATTCCGACTTTTTTAAAAGCACAGATATGTTGCTTTCATAAAGTTTTTTGAAGAAAATAAGAGCCAGAAAACGAAAGGAGCGACTATGTCTCAGACCCATGCCAAGGCGGCTGCCGATATCACGCAAACCCGTATCGAAACCGATTCTATGGGAGAGATTGCAGTACCCGCCGACAAATACTGGGGCGCACAGACGCAACGGTCATTCCAGAACTTCCGGATCGGAACGGAGCGCATGCCGCTTCCCCTCGTCCGGGCCCTGGGCATACAGAAAAAAGCGGCGGCTCTGGCAAATATGGCGCTTGGAGCGCTGGATCAGAAAATCGGGCAAGCCATCGTGCAGGCCGCCGAAGAAGTCATGAGCGGCGTACTCAACGACCACTTTCCCCTTGTCGTCTGGCAGACCGGCTCCGGCACGCAGACCAATATGAATATCAATGAGGTTGTCTCTAACCGCGCCATTGAAATTCTGGGGGGCGAGATTGGGTCAAAGAAACCCGTCCACCCTAATGATCATGTCAACTATGGCCAGTCTTCCAATGATACCTTTCCTACAGTCATGCACATCGCTGGCGTTGAACAGATTCAAAAAGAGCTCATTCCTGCCCTGAAGCACCTGCAAGATTCATTGACCAAGAAATCCGCTGCATTTAAAGATATCATTAAAATCGGGCGCACCCACTTGCAAGACGCCACTCCCGTTACGCTTGGACAGGAATTTTCCGGCTATGCCATGCAGGTCAAATACGGCATAGATCGCGTGCAAACCTGTCTGCCCCGCCTGTCCCAGCTCGCACAGGGCGGGACTGCCGTTGGCACAGGCCTGAATTGCAAAAAAGGCTTTGCCGAATTATTTGCCAAAAAAGTATCGGAAATTACCGGTTTGTCTTTTATTACTGCCGAAAACAAATTTGAAGCAATGGCCGCGCATGACGCAATTGTCGAGGCTTCAGGTGCGTTGAACACTCTGGCCTGCTCCCTCATGAAAATCGCTAATGATATCCGCTTGCTCGGATCCGGTCCACGCTGCGGCATTGGCGAAATCAGCCTGCCCGAAAACGAGCCCGGATCCTCCATCATGCCTGGCAAAGTCAACCCGACACAGTCGGAGGCCATGACCATGGTCTGCGCGCAAATCATGGGCAATCACACCACTGTCAGCATTGCGGGGGCAAACGGGCATTTTGAACTCAACGTTTTCAAGCCTGTGATGATTTATAATCTGCTGCAGTCTATCCGTCTTCTTGCCGATGCCTGCAACAGCTTTACCGATAATTGTGTTGTCGGTATTGAAGCCAATACCGACCGCATCAATAAGCTGTTAAATGACAGCCTGATGCTTGTCACGGCGCTGAATCCCGTCATTGGCTATGACAACGCCGCCAAAATCGCCAAGAAAGCGCATAAAGAGGGAAAAACCCTTAAGGAAGTTGCGATCGAGCTCGACCTCCTGACGGCAGAGGCCTTTGACAAGGCCGTACGTCCGGAAAGCATGATCGGTCCACGCGATTAAGTGGCTAAATTAACGCTGAAGAAATCTTCCAGCTTTCAAGCTTTTCATACGCGCCTGTTTGCCGCAGAAAATCCTCATTTAAATGAGACAACTCAGGAGCCTCTCTGGCCAACGCCCATGCAGTAGCGACGTGGACAATAGAAAGAAGATCTTTATCCCCTTCAGTGCCGACTAATTTGTCGGGCGTGGCATGATTTAGAACTGCAAAACAAATATCATGTGGCAGCCCCCACAAGGTCAGCAGCCATCCTCCGACCAGAGCATAGTTGTCCGGTACGCCTGACGCCTGGATCCCCTCATAATCAATACCTTCCTTTTCCTGGCGTTGATATTCATACAAAACAACGGTTCCTATAGCATGCAATAATCCCGCAACGAAGGCCTTGTCTACCATTTTCGGAGGCGCATTTTCAGCCTTTGCAAGAGCCCTTGCTATTCCGGCAGCCACAAGGCTTCTTTGCCAAAGCCTGGGAATAAATGAATCTTTCTCCAAGGCTTTATTCAATGGAGACACAATGCAATCCTGCGTGATCAACGTCCTGATTTTCTCAAGACTTAAAAGCTCCCAGACGTAAGCAATCGTATTGATATCCTGACTGGGGCCGAAATAAGAGGAATTCATAATTTGCAGCAGCTTGGCAAGAATACTGATATCGCGCAGAAAAATGTCCTCAAGCACCTTCGTTGACGGGGTGGCCGCGTTGAGTTCGGCAAGAACGGCTTCATGCAAGCTTGGCAACGACGGCAAAGCCGATAGATTTGTTACAAATGTTTTAAGCGCATCGTCCTGCAGCATTGCTTTCAGGCTCAGGATTCCCCGTATCGTTGAAATTATTTTTTCATGCTCGAATGGCTTGGCCATATATTGATGACTGACGCTCAGAAGTTGCAAAATTACTTCTTCCTCACATTGGCCGGATAACACAAATCTGGCTGTATGACCATGCGCAGCTTTAACATGGCTAAGAAAAGTAGCCCCGTCCATTCCCGGCATACGCATATCCGATACGACGACATCAATATGACGATCCTGCATTAATTTGAGGGCATCTTCACCGCTGGTGGCAAAGCTGCAATCCCACTCCTGATGCATGGGGCGCAGATTGCGCCGCAAGCCCTGCAGGATATTTTCATTATCATCGACAAAAAGAATGGAATCTTTCATAGAGCTCCTCAGGCTTTTATTTTCCCGCTTTTTGCAGTTCCCTTAACACCCTCTTTTTCCATGGGCAACTCAATAATGAATGTCGTCCCCTTGCCAACTTCAGAATCGACACGCAAAGTGCCCCCATGCTTTTTAACGACAATATCATACGAAATCGAGAGGCCTTGCCCGGTTCCCTTCCCAACTTCTTTTGTCGTGAAGAATGGGTCAAAAATCTTGGTCATGTTCTCTTTTGGTATGCCGCAGCCGCTATCACCGACTTTAATAATCACTTTTTTGTCAGCAAGAGCCGTTGATATTCTGATAAAGTTATTCTGCGGATCACCATTCCCCTTGCTCTTGTCCTCGATCGCATGTGCCGCATTGATAATAAGATTCAGGATAACCTGCGTCAGCTTTCCAGGGATACAGGGCACCGGCGGAAGGTTCTCGTCAAAACTCGTCTGCATATCTGCAAAGGTTTTCCATTGATTGCGGGAAACGATAATCGTGTTTTTCAGGGCCTCGTTCAGATCCACATAGATCTCTTCATCGGTCGCCGGATAGCTAAAGCCTTTAATGGCGCCAACGATTTCACTGATCCGCGAGACCCCTTCCAATGACTGCTCGACGGCAAGCGGAGTTTCATCGCTAAAGAAGGCAAGGTCATATTTCGATTCAGCGCTGGAAATCTCTTCCTTCAAACGCCCTATATCCGAAGGCGGCTCCGACTTGAAATTCCCGACGAGTTTATAGAACCCATCATAAGCCTGAAACGCATCCTTCAGGAACTTGATATTGTCGCCGACGTACTGTGCCGGTGTGTTGATTTCATGGGCGATACCGCTTGAAAGGCTTCCCAATGCTTCCATTTTCTGTGCTTGCAGGAGTTGACGCTCCAGTTCCTTACGTGATGTCATGTCACGAATAACGTTAACAAAAACAGAGGAGCCGTCATCAAGCGGAAGGCTTGTCACAGCCAGTTCAATCGGAAATTCCGTGCCGTTTAATCTGCGCCCGAACATTTCTTTAGGTCCGCGCCCGACAAGCTCGCAACTGCCAACACTCATATAATTGTGCAGGCACTGCATGTATTTTATACCCATCTCAGGCGGAAGAAAGTCCGTAATTTTCTTCCCGATTATCGTTTCCTGATCATAGCCAAAAATATCATAAGCGCTTTTATTGATTGACTCTATTTCCCCTTCTGGACTTACCGTCACCAAGCCGTCCGCAACGCTATTGAAAACGGCATCCAGTCGTTGCGCCGTTTTTGCAATTTCATGCTCCGCTTCTTTCGTGCGCATAAACCCTTCATGCACCTGCAGCAAAAGACTGTTGAGCGCCGAAATAACTTCGCCAACTTCATCTTCCCTGTCCTCATGGGAGACAACATAATTCTTCGTATTATGGGGGTCCTTGCTGGCATCAATCATTGTTGATGTAATATTTTCAATGGGCCTGAAAATATTAAAAAAGATGACCGAACTTACCAACCCAATTCCCATTGTGCCAATGATCAGGAACATCAACGGAAATTTTTTGAATTCTTCTGACCGCGCATAGGCCAACGCCACAATATCATCGGACTCTTTATTCAGCCCCTTGATAACGCTGCTCAAGCCCTCATCAATCGTGGCGATAAGAGAATAGGCCTGCCCCATCGCCTTTTCACCACGTGCAGCGTCTCCTTCGATATAGGACATCATGGCTTCTTTCGGCAGATCGCGCATTTTTTTGTAGTTCTGTCCGATATCCTCTGCCTCGAAAGAAAAGGCCTCCAGATTTTTCAAATGATTACCAAATTCATCAAGGTCGCAACGCACACCTTTTTCAGCGGCGGCTGGCAGCTCAACCGGATTTTTCTTCAAGCCATTATCCAGAATTGCAAACCAATATTTGATGGCGCCAAAACAACTCACGGTATCCGAGAGCATTTTCTGTTGAAGCATAATTTTTGCTTGTCGTTCCGTGTAGATATTGTTGATTTTGCTTTGCTCTAAAATTGTCATATTGGCATAAAAGAGCCCCCCAAACATCAGTATAAAAATTCCGATGAGCTTGGTTCTGGTCTTCAGGATTGCAAGCCCCTTGAAAAAGCTCTTTTTTTGGTTCATTTGTGGGGATCCGTCCGGTTTTCAGAGTATTAGTATTATAATAATGACATGGGGCAAATTTTCTCTGCCCTGCATAAACCTAGCAGTTTTGAGTAAATAAATCTTTACTTTACTTGCCTTACAAAAAATAGAATTTCCAACTGTCCTGATATATTTCATCCGCTCAATTTATTTTTTCTTAAACAGTTTTGCATACAATTTATACTGGGCTATAATTTCAGTTCAGCTTCTTCCAATCCGGAGAGAAAATTGCTAACGGAACAGATCGATATTGAAACATTAAAGCACAGGGATACCCCCCCTACCGGTTCAGAAGAAGACTCCGGACAAAATGTTGAAAATTCTCCACCACAAATCTGGAAGAGCCGTATCAGTTGGCGCATTACGCTCACTGCTTTTCTGATTATTATGCTCGTGCAGGCTGTCTGGCTCTATCGCTCTACGGAAGATTTTGAAACCGAAAAGCTGACCCAGCTCGTTGAAAAATCGAAGACTGCCATACTGCAGCATATCCAAGATAAATCAATCGACCTGTCTGCGCCCCCCTTCTCCAGAGAAGAGGCAGAACGCATTTTTAAAACAACCCCCGTCAAGGGGCTCACTATTTACAGCCTTGGCAGCGACAAGACCCTCTCTCTTTATGGAGAGCCTTCCATCGTTCGGACACAATCAATATCCCAAACACCCGTCCCATACAGGAGCGCAGACCAGACCCGTTATGAAATTCTCTTCACATCTGCCGATCTGGAAAGCCCCTACAATATAGTGGCGGTGCTTGATTCATCAGCCGTTGCCCCGGCCGTGCTGGATCATATTAAACAGACCGTTATTATCGTTGGGCTCATGTCAGGCCTGGTAACGGCTATTTTAATGCTGATGATGGGGCAATGGCTGCTGGAGCCACTGTTCATCCTGAGAAAAAACCTTCTCAATGCGGCCATCAACCCGAAAGACCCCATTATCCACGATCCGCATAGAAAAAGCCGGGATGAAGTTGGTGCAACATTGCGTGTTGCCAATGACCTGATCCGCCGTAACGCCAGAAATATGAAACAGCTTGAAAAACAAACGGCGGACAGAATTCATCGCCTTGCCTACTACGATACACTGACCGGACTTCCGAATAGAACCTTCTTTGTTGAAAAACTGGAAGAAGGCATCAAACTAAAAGTTATGCGGGAAGATAAACGCCTTGTCGTTTTTTCAGTCGATATCGACCATTTTAAAGACATTAATGATACAATGGGCCATGAGATTGGCGACAAGTTGCTGGAAGCCGTTGGCAAGCGCCTTCTAAACGTCGTGCCGGAAGGAACGGTCGTTTCCCGCTCCAGCGTTGACGAGTTCCTGATCATGATGACGCTGGACCGTTCGGATGGCGATGGCTCTGTCACTATCGAGGATATCAGGAAAGCCCTTGCTATGCCGATCAGCGTTCTTCGCGAGCTTTTCGAGATCCGGGTTTCCGTTGGCGTCACCTATTGTCCGGATGACGGCACCAATGCCGCCCAGATCATTAAAAATTCCGATATTGCTCTCAATCGTGCAAAAATCGAAGGACGCGACACTGTTCGTTATTACTCTGAGGACTTTGATCTTTCCGTTCAACGCAGATTCCAGATGTTGCGCGATCTTCGTACAGCCATGGAGAATGGAGAATTAATCCTCCACTATCATCCCCAGTTCAATCTGGCAACAGGAGAACTGATCGGCACAGAAGCCCTCCTGCGCTGGATGCGCCCTGATGACAGCGCCTCCGGGGGCTCGCTTGTGCCACCGTCTGAATTTATACCTATTGCCGAACAATCCGGCCTTATTGTCCCTATCGGAGAATGGGTTTTAAAAACAGCCTGCCGCGTTAATAAAGCGTGGCAAGAAAAGCATGGCGTCTTTTTCTGCATGGCCGTTAACATTTCAAGTGTCCAGTTCCACCGCAGCAACATCGTTGATATGGTTGATAGCGCGCTCCGGGAAACGGGGCTTGACCCGAAATATCTCGAGCTTGAGGTCACAGAGAGCGTCTTTATGGAGGATATGGATACCACGATTGATATCCTGAGCCAGTTGCATGATCTTGGCGTCCAGTTGTCCGTAGACGATTTTGGAACCGGCTATTCAAGCCTCAATTACCTGCGGCAATTCCCGATTGACCGCCTGAAAATCGACCAGTCCTTTACACGCAACGCCCTGATTAATGAAAGTGCCGCGACTATTACCAAGGCAATCATCTCGCTGGGGCATAGTCTGGGACTCAAGGTTATTGCAGAGGGCGTGGAAACCTCGGAACACGAAGGCTTCCTGAAAAGAGAGCTCTGCGATGAAGTACAAGGCTTCAAGTATACCAAGCCCCTGCCCGCCGAGAAATTCTGGGACTTTGTGACGGTTTATAACGCAAACCTTGCCAAGTCAAACCTGCGTATCCTCCAGCATTAAATGAAACACACTACAGGCACTTCGGCGCGTCTCCCGGACCAGGCTCAGGACTCATTGATTATAAGCCAGAAGATAACGATTGCTGCGATGCAGACGGCGGAGAAGAAGGTGTGGGCGCACCTGTCGTAGCGCATGGCAATTCTGCGCTAGTCCTTGATCCATCCGAACATGTTTTCGATTTTGTGGCGCTGTTTGTAGAGCACCGCATCGTACTCGTATTGAGCCCGGTTGGCGGAGTCGAGGACATGCTGGATTGACAATTCTCCCTTATTGCTTCCAATGAACCCCGGCGTCTCATATGGAGTGATATTGTTATCGATGAACCATTTTCCCCTTGCCTCATATACACTCTCCAGCGGAACATCCTTAACTTCAATAAGAACAGTGCTTGTGATCCTCAGGTCGTATTTGGCATTCAGCGCATCCAGAATTGACCTGCCAAGTTCGGCATTGAACGAACCGCGCCCAAAAAGATCACTGATAAAGTCGTTGTCCAGAATAAGAATTGTTTTTGTCATTATATACACTCCTTTATCAAATTATTGGAATTTCACACATTTTGTAGATACAGCCCCATGCTAATGATCTCATTGCACTTGGAGCCATAACATCAATAAGGGGGATATTTTCTTCAGCCCCCACACGTTTTAAGGTATCAAAAAAGTCATCGCTCAGCATGTATAGGTGAAGATTGCGCCTCGCCCCCTCGGCCATGGCATACCACAAATCCGGCCTTTGTTCGTAAATCCTGCCCAAAAGCCTGTCCGCCACTTCTTGCGTTATTCCCAGTTTTTTTTGGACCGGGCCTATTTCTATCTTGATCAGCTCCGGAAACGGACCGTCCGGAGTTGGCGCGATGGGCTTTCCCTGTGGCAGGATTTCAGGAAGATCGTAGGCCCTCCTTAAGCGGCGGCTAAGTTCATAAACGAGGTCAATCAGGCCCAGATGGGTTTGGGGAACATCAATAGATTTCCCCACTTCGTCCTTCAATATATAAGCTATATTGCTCGCAATTTTGTAATAAAGGACTTCACGATTCACCTTTTCTTCGTCTAGAAGCGCCAGAACCCTCTGAGGATAATTTTTAACAAGATAATCAATACAGCTATCCGTCATCTCCTGACTGCAATAGGTCTCGCGGATGACTTTGAGCGGCGGCAGGGGCTTGAGTTCCGGCGTTGGCACCGCCCCCGTGCCGGATGCTTGTGATTTGTCGGTCATTCTTCTCTCCTGTAAAATATATCTCGTAAAGCCTGTTCGACATTACATTACATCACATTGCTTGCAGGCCAGCAACAAAACGATAGTCGTTAAAAAAAACGTTGATTTGCGTATTGCTGATTGTTTTTATATTTGTCCCATCAGCCAGTGTTCCGGCAATATTTCCAGCGCTATATTCATAGCGCCCGGTTTCTGCATTATATGCACCCACGCCGCCGCTATACAGCAGCAGCGTAGAATCACCCACGCTTGCCTCAACAGTATTTGCCAAAGCCCTCAATTCTGAAACTGTCATATTCGACGTAATGCTATTGATTGCATCCTGCGCCGAAATTGCCATGATTATTTATCCCCAAATCGTATTGTTAAAATCAACTGTGACTGATCCTGTCAAATCATCCCGTCCATGAAGTCCACGAGCGTTTAAAGCTTCATTCATAATTTCAACGATCTCACCCTTTCTTTTAATAAGGCTTTCATCGCCTTGCGCTCTATTTATCTTCCAATAAACATCAAATTTTTTGTCAGACCTTATTCCTTTTGTTTGGTCTTCCACTTCAAAAATTATTTTTTTTTCTCCAACATATAATTCCAGCACATGCGGCATTTCCGGAGCGCATGGTTTATTAAGTAAGGTTATATTCCTTTCCGAATCGACCATATCACCTGCTCCATAAGTAAAGTTTGTTTTCTTAAAAACCATTTTTTCCTCCTGTTTAATAAACTTGAATATCACATTGCTTGCAGGCCAGCAATCCCGCTCGAAGTAACAATGCCGAGATCGGCCATCGTATGCAGCTCCCCCGCGTCGGTCTGGGCGTCCTGATCCGCGTCCCTCCAGATGGTCAATTTGTTCCAGATGGCATCACCGGCGTCGATGACGCCACTGCCATCAACGTCATAGGCCCTCAGCGCCTCGAACCCGTTCTCATGGCCCGTCTGGTCACCGAACAGTTCCGCCCCGCTGGAAATGCGTCCGTCGCCGTTGATATCAAGTGCGAGAATGCCGTCATCCGCGCTCACCCAGCCCGTCGATTCCGCAAAGCCATCGGCATTGCCCAGATCAAAATACACCGGCTGTGCTCCGTTCTCCGCCGTCAGCTCCACGCCGTCCCCATCGAGATCAACAATAATCGGCGACGAGTAATTTCCGGCAGGCAAAAACAAATCCGCCATGTGCTGCGCGAAGTCGGTCGATTGACGATCGCCGCCAAGCAATCCCTCCATCAGGTTTTGCATTGCATGATGCGCCGCAGACAGAAGCGGGCCGGCATCTCCCGCGCCTTCGTCATCACCAAGGAATTTTCCAGCCGCACCGCCCAGCGCGTCTCCGCTAAATGCATAGACCAGCCCAATGGCCGTCGCCCCCACGGGGCCGAACCCAACGGCGGCTGCCGCAACGAAACCGCCCCAGCCAAGCACGGTCCGCCACGATAAAAAATCCCGCATCGAAAGGTGCGGGATTTTTTATCGTGGCGGACAGGGTGAGATTCGAACTCACGGTGGAGTTACCCCCACTTCACTTTTCGAGACTAGCATATAAAACCTATCTTGTTGATTTTTCATGATAAATAATCATTTCCACCTGAGTGTGTAACAAAGTGTGTAAGTTTGTAAGCCTATTTCAACTGAAAAACTTGGTTTGCTAAGAAGTCCCTTTTTCAAAAGTTCTTACTGGCATAGAGGGCGCGGGATATCTGCCGAAAACAGCGTTCCAGTATGCCCATGATCTGTTATCAACGATGCCGGGCGGAACTTGATCCAGAATGGAAGCAAACTCCTTGTCTGAAACATACTGGCGCAAAATGCGCATATCTTCGTGCGTAGCATATCTCATGGCATAAGCCATGAAGCGTACTACATCTTTCAACGCCTCCCGAGGAGGCTCAAACCATATAACCCGTCCTGCAATAGCTTCTGTTTGTTCCGTGACTGGAATTTTAATCATGGCTTTTTACTTTCCACAGACAGAGGCGACTGCTGCTTTATGATCGGCAAGTTATCAAGATTGACGCTCGTCGCAGCATTCACAAGACGCTTTTTTGCTTCTTCTGGAATCGTGTTTACATTCCCATCATCGAAATAACAAAGCGCTTTTAGTGCGCTTTCCGGGCTGAAAGTATGACCATATATAACTTTTCCAGCCGCCAATGCTGTAGGCAAGTCAATACGCCCGGATGTCAGAATGGCATCTATATCCAGATAGTCTTTCGCCTCTGCGCGAGATTGCACAACGGAAACTTTAAGCCCTGCCAGATCAAGGAGCGGGGCTATTTTAATGCCTATATCTTCCACGACCAAGGGCGGAGAAAGACGAGGGATTTTTGGAACGCCAAAAAAGGAAATCTTGACGGGACCGTTACGATTGACGCTTACAGTCAAAGTACTCGGTTCGCTCTGCAAAATATGTGCTTTTTTTAAATAGGGGATATCGTTGAGTAGCGCCTGTGGCTCAATCTTCTTATTGCTAAAGAAGTCAAAATCAACCGAAACACGATGACCTAGCTGGAGAGCGATCGCAGTCCCGCCATACAGAACAAATTCTTCAGGCGTGTCGACAAGCTCCTGCCAAAGCGCTCTTTGGGGGTTAGGCAGGATATCAAGTTGAGGTTTTAGCGTTTTAGCCATTTTTTATTCCAATATCTTTTAAGCAGTCAGCTTAGCATAAACGCATTCGATTTTCCTCAAGTTTTCGACACTGCAACGTAGGAGGCCGGGGGCAAGAGACGTTATAAATACCCCACCGGTATTGCATCCACATCATCGTCTATTGCCGTCAGGCTCTTTGTAAGGCAAATTACCCCGCCATGGCCTATTGGCATATGCAGGGCATCCAGCATGCCAAATCCCTTAAAGGCCATGTTCTGGACAGAAGCCGATTTTTTGATCTCAAGCGGATAAAGCACACCATTTTCCTCGATCAGCAGATCGACTTCCCTCATATCCTTATCACGGTAAAAATAGACACGGGGAGTCCGGCCATGATGCAGATAAGATTTTATAATTTCTGCGACCACCCATGTTTCCAGCATTGCCCCGGACATGGCCCCGCGCTCCAGAACATCGGGGCTCAGCCAGCCCGTCAGCCATGAACAAAGGCCCGTATCCATGAAATACAGCTTGGGCGTTTTCACAAGCCGCTTTGTGCGATTGCTGAAATAAGGCTGGAGCAGGTAAACGATGCCGGAGGCGTGGAGCACGTTCAACCATGTCTTGATTGTAGGTTCGCTGACACCTGCGTCCCGCGCCACATCTGCATAATTGACAAGCTGTCCTGTCCGGGCAGCGGCGATCTGCATGAATTTATGAAAGGCAGCTGTGTCGCTGATATTCAGATACTCCCGCACATCGCGTTGAATATAAGTTGAGGTATAGGAACTGTAAAACCGCTCCCAATACTTGCCATCTTTATGCGTCACGATGTCGGGATAAGAGCCGCGCCATATCTTGTGATAAGTATCCGTCAACGTCATGGACTTGGCCGTCTTCTGACGGGACTTCAGTAAGGACAGTTCAGGCAGAAAGGGCGCATCATCAGGGCGGCCCTGCTCCTCCGCCAGCGATATGCCTTGCAATTGCAAAATCGCCACGCGCCCAGCAAGAGACTCCGTGACATTCTTCATCATGTCGAACTGCTGCGACCCTGTCAGCCAGAACAAGCCGTTTTGTTTGGCCTTATCAACCGCCATTTTGATGTAGGGAAACAGGTTCGGCGCATACTGAACTTCGTCAATCAGCACTGGTAGTATGAGCCTGTCAAGAAAACTGGCCGGGTCTTGTTGCGCGGCCATGCGCAAGTTCAGGTCATCCAGCGTTACATAGCTGCGTGACTGCTTTTGTATATCCTGCAAAAGCGTCGTCTTCCCCACCTGACGCGGACCGGTCAGCAACACGACCTTAAAGCTGGCGCTGGCTTCCAGAATGGCTTTTCCCAGGCTGCGCGGTATGTTTTGAGGCATGTCGGCCAATCCTTAATTTAATTTTAGATTAGCCGAAATCTGTTAAAAGTCAATGTATTTAACAACCCACAAATTCGCCCGCCTCTTTGGCATCAATTGTGTGTAAGAAGTGTGTAAGCGTTATCTTGTTGAAACAAAAAGCAGAATTTTAAGTCACCAGTTTTGTAGGATTCCATTCACTAGAAACTACTGAAAAATAAGTGCAAAAATCCCTTGAAAAATATGGCGGACAGGGAGGGATTCGAACCCTCGATAGGCGTAAACCTATACTAGTTTTCGAGACTAGCATGAGGAATCTATCCTATTGATTTTTAATGGAAATATTTCTACCTGAGAGAAAGTGTGCAGCAAAGTGTGTGAGAACTCAAGAGGTATTTAGGAGGATTAGCTGCTCCATGACGCCATCAGCGCCAAATATCCCAGAAAAGAATGGGCTGCCCCCTGCCAAACCCGCAATTGTCAGAATACGGAAGATATTGATGGAGCCCTGAAGGGGATTGCTAAAAATATATTCCTGAAAAAAACTGACACCTAACAAAACACTCGTTCCGATGGATGCTTGCCAAAATTCGTTACACGCGCAGCATCCGCCCCTTTTATCCCATTGATAAAAATCAATGCTTCTTCAAATATGAGGCAAGCTGCTTTCCCAACCAGACCGAGTATATTCGGGCTCCGGCTTCATTCAAATGCGTAATATTATACCAATAAGGACCGTTCAATTTTTGTTGCAAATTTTTATCTGTCATTCCAAAGCACCGGTAATCATTGCAAATAGCACGAGCATAGGCATTATATTTTTCAATCATCATAGGTGGCGGATAATAAACCACCTTTTCTACCCCCGCAGCGAGAAGATACCGAGCTTGATACGCTCTAAAATCGCGCAACCACGCACGCTTTCCTTTAGAAATTTTTTCCGGCTGCAGCTCTTCAAAATCAAAAAAAGCCCACGCACGCACATCCTCAGGCTTTACTGCGTCTACCTGCTTCCATTTTCTTATCGTCATTTCCACTCCGTGGTGCATTTCCTGATGTAAGGTAGGTAAATCTTTCCACTTTTCCCCTTTCACCAGAAGGCCGATGTTCATTACCCGTAACAACATTACTTTTGTAATATGTGGCAAAAGAGTATAATTGCCGATGTTCATTGCATGACTTACAATCCAGAAATAACGCGACCAATCTGTAATAGGCAGCATGCGATCATCAATACTCTCCCTCGAATATTCGCGCAGAGGATCCTCAAACCGTTTGGAAATCTCCATAAAAACAACATCCGGTTTTCTTTGGATTCTTTTCAGATACTCTTCAAGATGATAGTCTTGTTCGAGCAACCCCATGCCGCCATTGGTCAGATCGACGACTTGGTGGGGTAGGCCATCGTTTTTTAGTTGCTTTTGCACCTCATCGGCAATCAGGCCCCTAAAAGAGTGGCTGCCTCCCACAAAAACAACAAAAGGTCTATCGCCAATTTGTGCCGTTCTTTCCACGGCATATTTCATCCGCTGCGCCGTATCGTTTTTATACAAGTATCCTTCGCGTTCGAATATAACACTCGATAACGCAATGGTGAAAAACAGTGTAGCAACGAACATGCAGAACCCAAGTTTGTCACGGTTTGTTCCCGTCCAGCGCACTGATCTTATAACAACCAAGAGAAGCGCACAGAAAGTCATGATCGTAAATGTCATACCACCCACCTAAAACTGAAAATAAATGAAAGGTTGAGTTTCAAGCGGAACCATCATCAATGCGATACCGAAAAGCACCCCCGCCACTACAGCCAAAATTACAGTGGAAGATATGGACGGTCGCAAGTCCGTCAATTCCTTCTTATAAAACCCCATCAGGTGGTCGGCGAACAACGGGATCATGAAGGCCGCAGCCATCAACAAGGCCGGACTTGCTGCACCATTCAAAATCTCGGTATCAAAGAATGCTGCCAGCACACTCATAGCGTCATCAAAAGTTTGCGCACGGAAGAACACCCACGCCAGCAAAACAATATATTGCGTCAATAAAAATCCGGCGAAGCGATACGCAATACCGCGCGAGAAAAGACCACGTAAATTTTCTGCATAAAGCTTGTGAACGATTAAGGCCGCACCATGAATAGAACCCCATATAATAAAATTGACATTAGCGCCATGCCATAGACCGCCTAGCGCCATGGTCAAAAAAAGATTTCTGAACATCGCCAACCTGCCGCAACGATTTCCCCCTAGTGGAATGTATAGATAATCCCTGAGCCAGGTTGACAGCGATATATGCCAGCGCCGCCAGAAATCTGTCACTGAAGAGGCGAGATACGGATAATTGAAATTTTTTGGAATCCTGTATCCCAACAACCGGGCCAGTCCTATAGCTATGAATGTATACCCCGCAAAATCAAAATAGATTTGCGCATAAAATCCTATGGTCGCTGCTATTTTTTCTGCACTATTGATCTTGTCTAAATCACCATAGATTTGATCTACATATGGCGAAATATTATCTGCCAGCAACACTTTGTATATCAGGCCGATTAGAATAATACGAACAGAAGAATAAATAACATGCGTATCCAGCGTTTTACGCAAAGGTATCTGTGCAAAAAAACCTGCCGCACGCACAATCGGCCCCGCCACAAGCTGTGGGAAGAAGGCAATATAAAACGCAACATCGCGCAGAGATTTGCTTCCCTTTACGTCACGTCTATAAATATCAACATTATAACTGATTGCCTGAAAAACATAAAAACTGACCCCGACGGGCAAGATAATATTCAATGCTGTAAACGATGGCTGCATACCCGCCATCGACAACATCTGTTCAATCGATTGTGTAAAAAAATTTAGGTATTTGAATATACACAAAACAGTTAGATGAGAAACAACAGATAATAACATCCACCGACGTTGCACAATCTTGCTGGATGCCAGAAATGTTTTATATCCCCCATAATACGCGACAAACGTGACGTAGCCAATCAGCGCCAAAAAACGCCAATCCCACAAGCCGTAAAAAATATAGCTTGCTATCAATAATAGCCAGATACGCCTGTCTTCTGACGTGACACGCCAGTACGCGAAAAAAACTGCGGCAAAAAAGAGCCAAAAAACAAGAGAAGAAAAGAGCATGGTTCTGTTTACCAAATCCCCGCGCGCCAAGCCATCGAGATATAATCAAACCGTTATCAATTTACATATTTATTCCACTAAGCTACCAACAAATTACCACTGGTAACCAGCGCATCTTCATCAGTCAAGCCTGTCACGCCTGTGATGGATGCTACTTGCGACCAGCTATATGTACCACCCGTCCCGTCCAGATCAACTTTGACGAAGCTATTGGAACCGCTTGTCGTGATCTGAACAAAATCGGTCAAAACATCAGTTAGAGGATCGTACTCTTCCAGAAGATCGCGCAGATCAAGTTTGTCTCCGGCCCCGGTATTAAAGTCTGCAATCGTGTCGGATGAGCCGTAGCCAGCATCATTAAATACGAAGGTGTCGGCACCACTGCTACCAGTTAAAGTATCCGTACCAGCGTCTCCGGAAAGCGTATCATCACCGTCGTCCCCCCAGATCCAATCATTCCCGTCAAGACCGGTAACAACATCATTCCCTGACATACCATGCAGACGGTCTGCGGAATTACTTCCCGTGATGCTGTCGTTGTAATCACCGCCATTTGCCGCTTCAATATTGACGAGCGTATCAATATACCCAAACCCGTCGTTGGCGTAGCCTAGGTGCAAGTTTACCTCCACTGCGCTTGTTGAGGTGTCATAGATAACTTTATCCTGATCACCAACACCGCCTACCAAAATATCATTACCTTCCGCACCACGCAGAATATCCTGAGATCCTATACCACCATCGATAAGATCATCTCCTGCACCGCCGAGCAGGGTGTCTTTTCCACCCAATCCACGAATAACATCTGAACCGCTTGTGCCGTTGATTGTGTTGTCCCCGCTGGTGCCTGTGTAAATATTTGCAACGATCAGGCTGACGGTTGCGGCACCGTACAAACCGTTCGAGTCAAGAATCGTATAATTGAACGTGTCTGTGCCTGTGAAGTTTGTTATGGGGGTGTAGCTGAATGTGCCATCAGCGTTGACAACAACAGCCCCGCCATTTGCCGTTGTGAAGCTTGCGGCAACTACTGTAAAGGTCGTTCCTTCCTGAGAGGAATCAACAGCAACCCCAACACCATTATCGGCAAATAAACTGCCCGTCAAAACCTCGTTCTTGCCACTGATAAAACGATCATCAACTGCTACAGGGGCATTCTCCGTCAATCCAAGGATTATACCATCTGCAAACTTCATATTTTCAATAGAATTGACCGTATAATGATCAACAATAGTAATACTATCTGATGCGTGCCCCTGAAACGTGATAACCAGATCATCGCCGCTTCTGTTCAGAATGACATCTTTTAACGCAATTGTTGAAGAGTATATATAGTCATCACTCCCTGATGTATCAGCCTCAACAATCAGATCATCCCCATCATCAAAATCATAATAGTAAGTGTCATTTCCTGCCCCACCGTCAAGCGTATCATCACCGTCGTCCCCCCAGATCCAATCATTCCCGTCAAGACCGGTAACAACATCATTCCCTGACATACCATGCAGACGGTCTGCGGAATTACTTCCCGTGATGCTGTCGTTGTAATCACCGCCATTTGCCGCTTCAATATTGACGAGCGTATCAATATACCCAAACCCGTCGTTGGCGTAGCCTAGGTGCAAGTTTACCTCCACTGCGCTTGTTGAGGTGTCATAGATAACTTTATCCTGATCACCAACACCGCCTACCAAAATATCATTACCTTCCGCACCACGCAGAATATCCTGAGATCCTATACCACCATCGATAAGATCATCTCCTGCACCGCCGAGCAGGGTGTCTTTTCCACCCAATCCACGAATAACATCTGAACCGCTTGTGCCGTTGATTGTGTTGTCCCCGCTGGTGCCTGTGTAAATATTTGCAACGATCAGGCTGACGGTTGCGGCACCGTACAAACCGTTCGAGTCAAGAATCGTATAATTGAACGTGTCTGTGCCTGTGAAGTTTGTTATGGGGGTGTAGCTGAATGTGCCATCAGCGTTGACAACAACAGCCCCGCCATTTGCCGTTGTGAAGCTTGCGGCAACTACTGTAAAGGTCGTTCCTTCCTGAGAGGAATCAACAGCAACCCCAACACCATTATCGGCAAATAAACTGCCCGTCAAAACCTCGTTCTTGCCACTGATAAAACGATCATCAATTGCCACCGGGTCTTCATATTCAGGCACGATAATATTCAAATAAACCGTTCCAGCATCCGTGCCGCCACGATCATCGTTCAGTTCATAAACGAAGCTGTCGGATGTAACAGGTGTTGTTGGTGTGGTATAGGTAAAGTCGCCGTTGGACAAGATCGTTACGGAACCACCGGCTGACGTCGCAATCGTGTCCGCGGTTACCGAGATCGTATCACGATCAAGGTCAAAATCAACACCAAACCCGTTATGGCCGTTATCCTGCAGGACGTTGCCGCTATAGCTGTTTGCCGCACTCAGGCTGATGTCATCATCTACAGCTTCCGGCGCACGGTTCGGGCGCACCTGTACGTCAACGGTCACTGTTCCCGTATCCGTTCCACCATCCGCATCATTCAGCGTATAGTTGAAGCTGTCTGTGCCGATATATCCATTCACTGCTACGTACGTAAAGGTTCCGTCCGCTGCAATCGTGACAGACCCATTATTTGCCGTTGTCAGGGTAGCTGCCGTCACGGAAAGAACCGTGCGTTCAGGGTCACTGTCAACGCCGCCGCCGTTATCAGCAAGAAGATTTCCGGTAAGATTCGCCGTTTCATAAACGCTGAAGGAATCATCACCAGCTACTGGCGTGTTATTGATAACGGCGCCAATATCCGTCAAGACGTTATCAACATAAACCTCGAGGGTTTCGATGTCGCGTGCCACCAGATGGAATTGGGTAAAGGCATACTCATTATGGTTCAGCTTGGTCGTGTCCTGATTGTAAAGGAAGAAGTGCTGCGCCGCCTTCAGCTCATTATAGACTTCCGGTATCGCGTATTGTGCTGCGGTCATGTAGAGGCGCAGTGTATCTACGCCAGAGCCGCCGATTGCATAGGTCTTGCTGGTATCTGTGGCCAAGTCTGCCGCCAAAGCGTAGACAAGGGCATCGTTACCACGCCCGCCGTCCAGCCAGTCTGATCCGGCACCCGCGCCATTCAGCGTGTCGTCGCCGTCGCCACCACCAAGAATATCATTCCCCGCCGTGCCAGTGAGAATATCATCCCCCTCATAGCCAAGGGCCACATCATCAGTGACCGTGTCAGCACCTGTCGTGCCACGATACCATGTATGCATGGTATATAATCCATCAGTAATTATCAGATCATCATTGATAATGAGCTGATCAAACATATATATTTTATAAATATACAAACGGCTATTATTTGGATCATGCCTAAAGTTAAACTGAGTTTTATCATAGCTTATATTCCAACTCAGATCAGAAAAAGACAGTCCCTCTTGATCCAAAATAATTTTATCTGCCATGCCTCCACCCGAAGCTGGGGCTAATTCACTAATATTAAAAAATCCCCCTTGGTAAATATAAGTATCATTTCCAGCTTCTCCTATCGCACCCCCTAACCCTGACTCCATAATAATAACATCGTTCCCAGCGCCGCCTTCGACCGACATTTCATTCGGGTTCCCATTGAGATAGTTAGCAACTTTATCTCCCTTCATAATAAAAGTATCATTTCCATCCTCCCCGTAGGCATGGATTTGATCACGTACATTATTACCATCGACAGTGATGACGTCATCCCCACTTCCGGCATAGATGACCTCGCCAATGGTAGTCGTATCATTTGGGCTCCAAACCTCCATACGTGTTGAAGAAATAATGTCGCCGCTTGTACTGCCATAAGTATAGAGGGCTCTATTTGATCTATATACATTTGGCTCATTGACGTAGTTCCACCATAGGAAAACTGTTTGATTGTACGTTGTCCCTATCGCGGTCAGATTAATTTCATCAATGATGTTTTCCGGATGAGAAATATCAAAATAATTTTGGACATAAATTTCCCGATCATCGTTTGGCGCACTGCTCATCCTGACTTTAATGACCAGATCATTCCCAGTTGTCCCCGCTTCATCAAAGTAACGATTAAAGGGGCCCAGAATAATGGCATCCGGATAAGCTGTCTCTAAGGAAATATGGGTTTCAAGAACATCATACCCGCCCGTGTCGACAAAGGTATCGTTACTGCCCAGATAAGTAATGTAGGTATCATCACCTGCGCCGCCTTCAAACAAATTTCCAGCACCGTCGCCACCATCAAGAATATCATTCCCGGCACCGCCGCGCAGAATATCCGCCCCTTCACCGGCATATATCTCGTCATCACCATTCCCGCCATCAAGGATATCCACCCCTGCATAGCCATAGATCGCATCATGCCCGTCAAAACCGTCAATCTGGTCATCGCCGCTTGTGCCGTAGAACGTATCGTCAATCGCCGTGCCAGCAATAGGCGCAGGCGGAAAGTCCGCATTATAAGAAGCCTCAACCGCGGCCCATGTCAGCGTGTTATCGGAAAGCGCGATGGCAGAGTTCAGCTTTGTTATTTCTGTCGACGCAAGAGTTTCGACACCTCCGGTAATCATATTGTCGAGCACAAAAGCAATGTTCTTCCAATACGCCATTTTGTCGGCAGCAACGGCCCCTGCCGTTCCCAGATCGTTCAGAGTTACAGTATTGAGCACGGGAGCAGCGACAGCAGTGATCTCGTCCGTAAAGCGGTTAAATATAACGCTGTTATCAAACAGCGCATCGCCGCCCATCTGCAGCAAAAATCTTGCAAAGACCGCGCGCTCGAACACATCATACGCCTGCATGATGCCTTCGCCCGTGAGCGTCTGCGGATTGGAAGAAGTCGCGACGTTGCGAAACTGCATGAATTCGCGATCATCCATTTCCTCCAGCAATTCCAGCTTCCGCGCATCATCCACGTTGGGCCCACGGCTATCGATTGCAATACTATTCACACCCGCCCATTTATAGAGCACGGTATTAAAATCATCCCGGAAATCCACAAAGTCACTGAAGAGCTGCGTCAGGCTCTGCGCCGTCAACGCCTGCACGCTGGCCTTAAGGTCAGCGTCTTCGCTCATTTTCAGCGAAAGGTTTTGCACACGGCCATAGCCGCGCAGCTCGGGCAGGAACAGCACGTCGAGATCCAGAATGGTCTCGCCTGTGGAAACCGCGTTGCGGTTGTCCACCGCCAGCACCATGTCTTCCACGTGCAGCTGACCGATCGCCGCTTCCGCAGTTCCAACACCATTGACATGCGTCAGGCTGACCTCGCGGATGAACAGATCGTCAGCGATTGAGAGAAGCTCCCCCGCTTGGCTGACGCCGTCACTGTTTTTGTCCTGCCAAACCACCAGTTGGCTATAGGCCGCATCCTGCGCGTCGATCTTGCCGTCCGCATTTGTATCGAGGGCCGCCAGCGCCGCGAACCCGCCCGTTCCGTCGCTGCCGAACAGTTCGCCCACACCGTCGATCTTGCCGTTCTCGTTACTGTCAATCGCGAGCCAGCCGTCACCCGACGAAATCCACGACACCGCCTCGGCCATGCCGTCGGCATCGATGTCGAAATACACGCTGTCGGCAGGCAGCGTCTCGATGTCACCCGTCCCGTCCAGATCCACCGCGAGCGGGTCTGACCAATTGCGTACTGGCTCAAACCACGTCCCAAACGCCCCCTCAACCCCAACCCCGCCCTCAAGATAGGCGGGGAGAGACAAAACATGCGCTATTCCACCATTCACCCAAATATCTTGTAATCTGTATGTAACAACGTCTGCTTCAGGAGGAAGGACGTGTGTTAGCTCACTAAGATAGCCTGGAGCATCCACATCTGCCCCACCCCTTTGGGGTAAAATCCCTCCGCTAAAATTTACCGCGCTTAACAGAGAAGTATCTGCGTGCGTGTTAACAAAAACGACAAGTTCATGATATGCTGTATTGCTGTTCTGGCCTTCGTTGTCTCCAAACCATATTGAGTAATCATACTCTTCTTCGGTTATCTCCGCCGCCCGAATTTTCATCAAATTCCAGATTTGCTCAACATCTGCTTCAGTACCAATTGCAATAGGTGCAATTGCGGTCGCATGTTCATACCCCACATCCAAGTCTGGTTTAAAATAATCAGAGGAGCTCTCATCAAAAACCCCTTCAATTACATTCAAGTTGCCAAACCATGGCCCCTGCGGGTCTGAGAGCAAGCCGTTTTCTTCCGGGCCGCCACGAATAATGCGCTTCTTGCCACTATCGTCCGTATAAACAAGATATAAATGTTCTGCAGGTCTATCAGAAACAATGTCCCATAAAATTTGAACGCCATCAGATCTTACGACATGTGAAAAGATTTCAATTATAGCCATGTTTAAAAACTCCTGTTGATTTTATAAATAATGACCTTACGGGGCCCACTCAAGTTTAGCTTCTCCCATATGGACGGTTATTGAAGTTATTTTGTATGCAGCATTGAACTCAACATCTATCCTCACTGTCTGATACTTGTTGCGTATATATACATCTCTACTCTCGACATAATATAGTGCGCAGCATGATTCCGAGTTTTTATGCCCCTTATAGTAAGCCCCCTCTGCTGGATCGCCAGCTAAATCCATACCTGATTTTTGTAGCTTTATCATCAACCATGTGACAGGACTGCCAATAGGAAACCTTTTAAGAAGGTCATCTTGCAGGCTTGCAGCATCCGGATAATAATTCCAAACCCTGTAAGGAATGTATCTGTAATAATCAAACGCTTTTACAGCGGCAATTTCGACCACAGCCAAAAAGATCATCCCCAATAAAAATGCTTTTCTACGCGTCATCGCTAGACGATTCATACCTTTCATCCCCTTTGCTTTCCGCAGCTCACGCCGCACGAGTCATATAACGCGGTTGCGTTGCGAATATATTGTTGTCATTGGCCACTACAGACAAGAACAGCACGTCGAGATCCAGAATGGTCTCGCCCGTGGAAACCGCGTTGCGGTTGTCCACCGCCAGCACCATGTCTTCCACGTGCAGCTGACCGATCGCCGCTTCCGCAGTTCCAACACCATTGACATGCGTCAGGCTGACCTCGCGGATGAACAGATCGTCAGCGATTGAGAGAAGCTCCCCCGCTTGGCTGACGCCGTCACTGTTTTTGTCCTGCCAAACCACCAGTTGGCTATAGGCCGCATCCTGCGCGTCGATCTTGCCGTCCGCATTTGTATCGAGGGCCGCCAGCGCCGCGAACCCGCCCGTTCCGTCGCTGCCGAACAGTTCGCCCACACCGTCGATCTTGCCGTTCTCGTTACTGTCAATCGCGAGCCAGCCGTCACCCGACGAAATCCACGACACCGCCTCGGCCATGCCGTCGGCATCGATGTCGAAATACACGCTGTCGGCGGGCAGCGTCTCGATGTCGCCAGTCCCATCCAGATCCACCGCGAGAGGATCGCTCCACCCGCGCAAAGGCTCGAACCAGTCCCCAAACGCACCCTCGACCTCAACCCCGCCGACAAGGTAGGCGGGGAGGGATTGGACATGAGGCGTAGCTGACGTACTGCTTGGAGGAACCTCTTGACCAACATTAAGGACATTTATTAACCGGTTAAAGTTTTCAAGCGTGATGGCTGTTTCTATTGGAGAATTCGGTATAGGATTTGCAGCCGGGGCGGCATTATAAAATGGCGGGGTAAGACCAGATAATGCGCTGTCAAAACTGCTATATTGCAATCTCGGATCAAGCTGAAAATTATCATATAAAATGCTATCGGACGCACTTACTGCCCCATACTCTCGGGCGCTTTGGTTGGCAAAATCCATTTTGCGACCAGTTAACAAATCTTGTGCAAGGTGAGATATTTCGTGTGTAACTATATCTTCAAAGGTAACAAATCTTGCGTCATCGCTGCTATTTATGATTCTATCATGATTTGTATCTATGGTGACTTTTTCGCCATCAAAATCTTGCGTTGAGATGATAATGGCACCGTAGTACTGCGCTGCGTAGACAGGATAGGATGCAGCGAAAGCTGACCATTCAGTCGAGTACTCTCTTGTTATAGCTTTTGATGATATAGTCGCGTCAGTGACAAGAATCAAGTATTGTCGCCCAAATATTTGCGCCCCTTCATTCAGGAAGTCCACCATATCGGTAAAGATATTTCTCGGTTGAGATGAGCTTCCCTGATTATAGTAAAGATTGGTTACAGAGTTCTCCACATCTGAGGCCGACACCTCAATACCGCCAGCCACCCTCTTTATATCAACCATTTTCCATCTCCTTCAAAAATTTTATTCCTCTGCGCAGCTACCGTCTGCCAACAGTGTAAACACCTGATATTTATCCATGCCCGGCAATATCTGCGGACAATACAGCATACGCAACATTTTCCGATCATATTCACTAAGACCTGTAGCTACGCTGCCTTTCTTCAAACGCTCCAAAGGAAACGGTTTTCCAGCTGCCTTCATATAGGGCTGGTCAAAAATATTATAAAAATCAACACTCTCCTGCTGCGGTGGCAACCCATCTGGGCGCTCAAACGCTTTGTTCCACGCACCAAGCAATGCCTCTTCATTTTCAGATAGCTCAGGCAGTCCAAGTGCCCGTACCAAACATTCAGAAACCAGTGCTTTCAGTAGATTACTACCTACAGCAGGGTTAATTTTGCAAATTGCCAGACTAATTGCATTAGAACTATCTGGTATAAAATATCCGTCTACCTGCGCTCTTGAACCGGAGGTAAAGGGAACCGCTCCAATTAGAGCATATTCAAAGTCATCAGGCATCGGCCTTTCTGCAGCTGAAAAACTATCTCTATATGATTTAAAAAAATTTCCAACTGCTTTCGTTTTTACAGGAATAATGCGAACTCTCGCGAACCCTTCTGTTATTTCGACAGGGTCATTCGGCGCAACAAACCTGACAGAGAGCCCAGTGAGCGCTGACAATTCGGGGAGCATAGCCTCAACCTGATTTTGAATTTCCGGATAGGAGCCCGTCAACCTATCCGACAATACGCTTTGATATAATTCACGGCCATCTTTCGGGTGCGGAATATTCTGTTCATATCGTGGCCAATCAATCCCTATGGCAATTCCCCTTGTCCATTTATTGACAGCTCCAAATCGAGAAAATGTGGATACGTCCTGCACGTATGGATTGAGCCACGTAATATTCCTTAGTAACCCCTTATAAAAAGTATCCTGCTCTAAAATTTTCCTGCTTTGATAGGTACGGATCATAGCGGCAAACAAGTCAGGATAGTCATTCTTCCTGTCTTGATTCCAAAACGTGTTTGAAAACGCAACGCCCATAAAGTCCCTCATAAAAGCGATGTGACTTTCCTTTTTCTTTTCTTGTTCATCTGCAAAGATAGTCTGTTTTTGAATCTCCCCCTTAAGATCGAAGCCTTGCCCTTCCGCCGCTGTGGAATGAGAGAGGCTGTTTTCCGCCTTTACAGCATCCGTAACAGGCACAAGCAATAGCGGCAGGAAAACAATAATAATAAGGAGTATTTTTTTCATGTTCAACTTTCCTTCACGCCGCTCCTGTGATGACCGCGTCATCGCCCCTGCTGCCGATTGTTTTTTTGAGAGGTTTCAAAAAGGACATAAACAAAATTCACCTGCAAAATTATTTCAGCCGAGACCATATCAAATTACCCATTTTGGAACAAAGGATTATCAATTATTATTTGCAACATACATCTGTAACCGCACCAATTTTATCCTCTTTGCGAACGCGGTATTACGCGCCCAGAGAAAGCAGACCGGAAAACAAATAGCGCCGCATTCTTCACAAACATCTTTCTCTACAGCCTTGCTCAAAATGGCTAAATCGAATCAACCAGCGATCCTATTCAGCAGAGCACATTGCGTCTACCTATCATTTCTAATAGGGTCGCACTTTGTTCTCAGAATATGGCAATTTATGAGCGGGAGGATTTACAAAAGGATAAGCGATATAATCATTTGATTTATATCGCTCTTTTGCTCTTGTTTCTTTTTCTTTTGGAACGCCCATCCGTATCAAAAAATATTTTTTAATATACGAGAAAAACAGTTTCATACGGGCAATATTTCACTCCAAATACAGCTGACAATTATGAATGCTAAATGAATACGTTTTTTCTCGCAGCCATTTGCGACGATGAAAAAAACAAGCTTCTCAAAGAGGAAAGCAACTACAATAATCCAACTAATTCTTTTAGATCAGCGGCCTTTAAATTATTCTGATTGTCACTCAATATTTTACTCGTGTCCGACAATATTATACCAAGTCGCCCTAGCCTTACCATGCCGCTGAATGCGCCCCATAGCAACCAGCTCTCTCAAACGCACTTTCAGCGTATTCTGGTTTGCGCCTGTATGTTCCGCAATCTCTGCAATGGTTAGGCGCTCATGCTTTTTGAGCAGTTCCAAGACCTGCACTGACAGCGCAGGCAGGGCCGTATCGTCGCCAGCCTTCTCTTTTTCGATTTTGGCGGCAAGGTTAGCTTTTTGCTTTTTCAAGCAGCGCAGAAAAAATCCAAGCCAAGGCTCCCAATCGGGTGCATCGGTTTTGAGTGTGGTTTGTGTGCGGCGCAGCGCTTTGTAGTACAAATCCTTGTTATCCTCGACCACGCTTTCCAGAGAAGCATAGGGCACATACACATATCCGGCGCGGAGCAGCATGAGCGTGGTGAGGATGCGCGATAGCCGCCCGTTTCCATCCTGAAACGGGTGTATGGCCAGAAACACAACGATAAAGACAGCCACGATCAAAAGTGGGTGAAGGCTGTTTTCGGCAATAGCCTTATTAACCCACCGCACCAACTCTTCCATTTCGCGGGGGGTGTCAAACGGCGTGGCAGTTTCAAAGACCACGCCTATTTCCTTGCCGTGTTCGTCGATGGCGACAACGTGATTATCAAGCTTCTTGTAATCCCCCCGATGGCGCTCATCCTTGTTGCTGTGCCGCAAGAGTGTCTGGTGAAGCTGGCGAATATGGTTTTCGGTGATGGTCATATCCTCATAGGCTTGGAATATCGTATCCATCGCCTCGGCATAGCCCGCCACTTCCTGCTCGTCCCGGCTTTTGAATGAGGTTGCCGTTAAATTAGACAGCAGGGTTTCCACCTGCATATCGGTGAGCTTCGCGCCCTCGATCCGGGTGGATGATCCGATGCTTTCGATGGTCGCTACTTTGCGGAGCTGGCGCAGCCGCTCCGGCGACATGTTTTTAAGGGCTTCCCATTTGCCCTTAAATTCGTCAATTTCGGCAATGAGCTTTAAAAGCTCTTGGGTAACGGCAATCTTGGGTTCTTGCATAACGGGCCTATGATATCCGATTTCATACCCGATTATACCCGATTATACCCGATTTCACAAGCCGGAATTTGCCGCCTAAAACGCCTAGTTTGAGGATGTCTAAAAGGATTGCCAAGGTCGAACCTTGGCCAGAAGCCGCGCCGGATCAAACCATTCATGGGACGATCGAGGGCTCCAAGGGAACATGAAATGCCCTTGGTCGATGGGTTCCACAGGGAGCTCCGAAGGCTCCCTTGGTGCGCATCCAAACTGCACAAGGTTGGTAGGGCCACCTACCGGAGACGGGAATGGCCTCCACCACGGAAGCAACCCCAGCGGTGGATATGCCCGAAGCATAGGTGCCGCGTTGTGCGATGCGAGAGTACCACGGGGTGGAAAGTGATATACGTGAGTATGCCACTTTGAGGGCGGCAGTAGCCCCCTGCTTTCTCTTGCGGGGTGGGAATGCCATGCGGGTGAGCATGGTATCGGGAGGGGCGAAGCCCTTCCTGCCTTGGGGGATGCAACGGGGTGCGGGAGAACACCCCTTGCCAAGCTTAGTATTGGATGGAACGGACGACTCGACAGAGCCGGAAGTGTAGTACAATACACAGCTTGCCATACACGCGCAAGTGGCGCGTCCTGCAAGAAAATAATTTTTGCAACTTTGTTGCTCGCCTGAAAACGGCGGTTTAGAGGCGAAAATTCTCTGCGAGTCACGCGGTTAGACATACCCTGCGGTCGTCGTCGCGTCAAGTTTTTGGGGTGCTTGTGTGCCGCACAAGTAACTCTTTTTAAACTTTGCTTAATGAACGCTTGATAGCCTGAAAGTATAAGCAGAGCCAAAAAATGACTCGTTACCAAGAGCGTAATTGACGCTCTTAGACTTGGTAATTTTATGATCCGTTAATCTCTATCTGCATTCCAAAGGGGGAGCGCATGACAGATGAAACGGAAGAAAAAGCTGATAATGCGGAGAACGAATACTCGGTGTTTTTCTCCCTGCGGATAACGCCCGCGCAAAAACGCAAGCTGGGCGCGGACGCAGGCGCTATGACCTTGGGGCAGTACGTCCGGCATTGCCTGTTCGAGAACCCCACCCCGCAAAAACGGGTGTTCCGCCGTCCGGTGCAGGACGAGCAAGCCCTGACGCAACTGCTGGGGGCGCTCGGCAAAGGGCGGCTGTCGAACAACCTGAACCAGCTTGCCAAAGCCGCCCATAGCGGGTCTTTGCCCATCACGAAGGAGACGGAAAAAGCCCTCCAGACGGCCTGCGCGGAAGTGTCGGAAATCCGCGCTCTGGTGGTCAAAGCCTTGGGCTATGAGGCCGTGTCATGATCCTCAAGGCCAGTCAGAGGGCGAATTCCACGGAACTGGCCAAACACCTGCTCAATGGCGACGACAACGACCATGTGACGGTGCATGAAATCAAGGGATTTATCTCGGCCACCCTCGAAGGGGCATTGCAGGAAGCCTATGCCATGAGCCGTGGCACGCGGTGCGAGCAATTCCTGTTCTCCCTGTCCCTAAATCCACCCGAGGACGCAGATGTGCCGATTGAGGATTTTGAAGCGGCAATCGAAGAAATCGAGAAAAAACTGCTGTTATTGGGGCAACCACGCATCATCGTCTTCCACGAAAAGAACGGGCGGCGGCATTGCCACGTCGTCTGGTCGCGCATCGACACGGCAAAACTGGTCGCCGTGAACATGGCGCACTTCAAAAAGAAGCTCATGGACGTTTCTCGCGGACTGTACTTGCGGCACGGCTGGAAACTGCCAAAAGGTATGATGCGTGCGGAGCACGGCGGGATGCAGCAGCGAAGCCCTTGGCATTTGACACGGGAGGAACACCGTCAGGCCGTGCGGCTCTCTGAAGACCCGCAAGCCATGAAAGCCTTGTTCAAGTCGGCATGGGAGCAATCCGATACCCTGAAAACCTTCGTCGCGGCGTTGCAGGAACGCGGCTTCCTGCTCGCCAAGGGCGACAGGCGCGGATTTGTCGCCTTGGATATGGCGGGCGGGGTTTATTCTCTCACGCGGTGGATTGATATTGGCACGCGGGAGCTTAAAGCCCGCTTGGGCAAGCCGGAAGCCCTGCCCACGGTCGATCAGGCAAAGGCGTATCTCGCCGAACGCATAGGCGAGAATTTGCAAAAATATCTCGCCGACGCCAAGCGGCAAGCCAAAGACATTCGCGCACCTCTGGTGCGGGAAATCCGCCTTCTAGTCCACCATCAGCGCACAGTACGCGCCGCGCTGATAGAGCAGCAGGAAAAGCGCTGGGTGCAAGAAACCCGTGCGCGGGCGGAGCGTCTGCCGCGCGGGTTCAAGGGCATCTGGCACAAGGCCACTGGCGCGTATAAAAAAGTCCGCGCCCTGAACGAAGCCGAAACCCGCGCCGCGCTCGACAGAGACCGGAAAGAGCTGCACGCGCTTGTCCGGTCACATCTTCTTGAGCGTCAAGACCTGCAAAAGACGGTCAACCGATACAAGGAAGAGCACAAGCGCGAGGCTACGCGCATCCGGCGCGAGATAGCGCGGTATGTTTCCACGGCGGCAGAGCCTCCGCAGCCTGTCAAGACCGTTGAAACCATACCGATTGCCGAGAAAATGGCCGAGGTTCAGAGCAAAATCGCCCTGCTGTCAGGAGATTTGACGATGCTGCAATCCGCGCTTGAAAGCACCCTCGTCAGCGACGATATGCGCGGCGCAATCCGCCGGATGATCGAGCGCACCCTTGAAACCCTGCATATCAAGGCGGCAGAAGAAAAAGAATACCAAGAGAAACGGCATGAAAAGGAAGTTGCCGAGAAGCAAGCCCTGTTGAACCAGTATATCCGCCAGTACGCGGAATTGCAGGTAAGACAGGAAGAGGAAGCCCGCAAAATCGAGGCCAATAGACAATTTTATTTCATCATCATGAACATGGGCTACGCCCTCAACGGCGTTCCGTTCTGGCCTGTTTCCGTCATGTCGCCGCCGCCGGAAAAGCGCCTTGACGAAAGGGCGTTCACGGCGACATTGCGCCAGAGAAGCAACAGCGAATTGCTTTCTATCGCCACAAGGCCTTTCATCAGGCCGAAAATCGACCCGCCGATGGCGACGGTCAACCTCCGCACGAGTGTCCTTGAGGTCGAGGAAATCCTCCGCCGTGCAGGGTTGCAGCCCGATGGAGGAAAATCCGCTTTCGACCCGAAACAGAAGGTCAAGGTAACGACGCCACCACCCAAGGCGTCCACACGGTTCAACAGTAAATGGGACAAGACTGGGAGATAACGCATGGCATGGACAACAAGCGAAGACTTTGCAGAGTCGGATGTGGTAGAGTGGTTGGAGACCATCTGGCCTCCAAACCTCCACCGCCGCCGTAGCCGGAAATACAAGCCGAAGCCGTTGGGCAAGCAAAAAGTGATTGCCCAAATCACGGCTATAGATGGCGAGTTCGTGAAACTTGTCGTTCTAAAATCAGAAATCGTTGAAGATAAACAGGTTGCCGGCTCGGTCGTGAAACCGTACAAAGTCGGCACAACCATCACCAAAAAGCGTTCCACCCTTCAACGCGGCGAACCTGAACGGCTCTTGTGGTCGGAAGAAGATGTAAGAAACGCCCTTCTTGCAGGTCTTTGATTTTCTCAAATCATTGCGCCGCAACCCGTGGGTGGCGGCGCAAATTTTTTGCCCTCTGATTTATAGGCATCTGTAAATCAACTTCACCCCAGCAATCTCGGCCTCGCTGTAATCCATGCCAAGGTCACGGGCGATAGCGTCATAATCAATATAATATGCGAGTGACGGCGGGATTTCTCCGTACAAGCCCTCATCCACAAACTGTTCTGCCAGTTCTTTCAGGCTGTCGAGTTCGTAGATGTCCACGTCCAGAGAGTCGGGGCTGTCCGTGCCGAGGGCGAATTTATATCCGGCTTCTCCCACGGCAAGAATGACCTTGCGTTTCTGGTCTTCCGTCCAATCGTCGCAAACGTCGAGATACGCGCCGAAATTCCCCTGATGCACGCGCAAGGCGAGGAACAGGGCGCAGTCTATTTCTTCGCCGTCGATGAATTCAAGTTCGTATTCTTCGACGATGGCGCCAAAATCGTTCAGGTTCTTGGCGGCCTTCTCCTGATATTCCTCCACGCTGTCAAAATAAAGTCCGTTTGCGGAGAAATCATAGGGTCTTGCATAAATCGTTGTCATGGCATTTTTCCTTTCTTGGCTTTTCTTTGGTTCTGCGGGTTTCGCATGAAACCCGAACGCCAAGCGGCGAGCGTTTCAGGGGATGCGACAGGCAAGCAGAAAATGAGCAAGAAAATCTGCCGTTATTGCGGGCACAGCCCCAAAAACGCAATTTTCTCCTGACTCATTTTGTGCTTTCCGGTCGTCGGGGATTTACCCCCACTAAAATTTGCATCCGCATCTATTGCAAAAGCGATTGTCACCTGCATGGGCGAAGACAACCTGTTGGCCTCGTGCGGTACGCATAAAACGCGGTGCGCCATAGACGCATTTGCCCAAGTTCTTGTTCTGAATTGATACGGATTCCTGCCGTGGGTCTTTCTGCCCACAACCACACGTTCTTTTATTTGCATCCTGCCAGCGGTTCGTCTTTGACAGGCGCAAGCCTGAAGGCTTCTCCATTTCATTCCATCCGGTGCGCCGAGCCGATACGCGCTGGCCTGTCTGCCGCATAAGGCCGCGATGGTCGCGGTCGGAAATGACAGGAGCATAAAATGTTTATCATCAGCAGAGAGGAACTGGAACACATGACCGTGGCGCAACTACATGCGCTTTACGCCAACATCCTCGCCGACATCGCAGAACGCGGTCTTTCGGCGCAAGAGTGTCCGTTGACGATGATTACGCTTGCGAATATCCAAACAGTCATTCGCAGGAAACAAGCTTTGAAGCCTCTCTTCTAAAAACAAATCCCCGCGCCTTAAAAAAGCGCGGGGATTTTTGTCGTGGCGGACAGGGTGAGATTCGAACTCACGGTAGAGTTACCCCTACTTTGCTTTTCGAGAGCAACGCCTTAAACCACTCGGCCACCTGTCCGTCAAGGCTTTTATACTCATGGAATCAGAGGTTTTCAAGGTGAATCTTCATCCTTGTCTTTAACCCTCTTTTTCTTTGGTTTTCTGACGTTAATCGCCGCCGCATCCAGCGTGTTTTTAATGTGGGAGGCGTAAAACTGCTCAATCATTTCCACGGATGTTCGGCAGTTTTTGGCGATTTGGTAGATGTCTGCACCTTCCATCAAGCGAAGGCAGATATACGTGTGGCGAAGACTGTAAGCCGTCCTCACGTTGCCGTCGCGGTCGTGCTTCAAGTTGCAATCCGCCAAGACCTGATTGATAAGGTCGTTGCGGGTTTTGCCAAAGATTTTATCTGTCGGTTTTGCGTCAGAATGACGTTTTTGCATCCGTTGAAAGGGCAAGATTGCCCCTGTCGTACTTTTGCAATAGCCTACGCCGCGTTTGCCGCGTACTTCTATTTCAAGAAGGCGTTCGCCTGTGTCTTGGT